>JAZSRC010000026.1:0-47095 GCA_045538305.1 Clostridia bacterium
CAGCAACTGCAACGCCCGAACCTTCGGCAACTGCAACGCCTGAACCTACGGCGACTGCAACGCCTGAACCTACGGCAACTGCAACGCCCGAACCCACGGCGACTGCAACGCCTGAACCTACGGCAACTGCAACGCCCGAACCCACGGCGACTGCAACGCCCGAACCTACGGCAACGGAGGAACCGACTGCAACAGAGGAGCCGGATTTGGAGGGCAATGAAGTTGTAGACCTTTGGGACATTTCCAATGGTCCGGCAGTTTTCCTATTTGTAGGCAGAGACGACCAGCCGCAGATGCAGCGTTTTTCCCTCAGATCCATACGAACGATTACAGATTTGCTCCCCTATCTGGAAGCAAACGGAGGCACCTATTTCTTCACTTTGCTGGACACCAACAATCAGGAATTGCCGAAAGATGCTGCGGGGAACTATGTTGTCCAAGCCGATACAGGCTACAAATTAACCCTGAGCTTTAACAGTCCGGAAGGCTTCCTGCCAGGAACCTATCAGTATCAGATTCCCAACGGATTGATGGTAGATGGCGGAGAAGGAACGTTTGTGCTGAAGGATGGTACGAACGTAGGCAGCTGGGTGGTAACAGATACAGGATTGATCACCTTGGATTTCAACGATCAAATGAACAGCCGTACTGATATCACCATCAGCGCAACACTGGGAATCCACTTCCCAGTACAGGAAGATCCGATTGACTTTGATGGAAAGATCACCGTCTCTGTTGAAAAGCCGCCGCTGCAATCAAATCCTACAGTAGTGAACAAGTGGGGTAATCAGGGGGGCGTGGAAGGAAGCGATGGCCCTGATACCAGCAAAATCTATTGGGGGATTGAAATTGTCGGCAACAAAGACTCCAAAATCCCGGGCAGTATCCTGACAGACCGGATCATAGATGGCGAGTGGAGTGAGATCCACAGATTTACTGAATCGGATATTGCAGGTGGTCTCTCCTTCGGTGTGTCGGAAAATGGGAACTGGCATAGCTGGCTGGTTACAGCCGATGACCCGCACCTGATCTGGACAGAAACCGGATGGACGTATAAAATGCCTAAGACAGCTGTCTGCCAGTGGTGCGGCGAGCTGGATCTTGGAAATGAAGG
Organism: Clostridia bacterium; assembly: GCA_045538305.1. GTDB lineage: Bacteria > Bacillota > Clostridia > Christensenellales > Aristaeellaceae > SFHK01. The sequence continues at coordinate 1,115 of JAZSRC010000026.1, forward strand.
ATGGTACTATTACATCAATTATACATCCACCCCTGCTCCAGCTGGTATGACAGGCACTTTCGGCTACGAAAACGAAGCCACAATTGACGGTGCCTACGGTTATGCATGGATTAACTTCACACACGGCGAGGCCGCTGGCGAAATCGTCAAGAATGGTTCCTTTGCTTCGGATGCCAGCGGCGGTGCATTCCTTTGGGAATTCCAAGCCAAGATACCGGGACGTCAAGCAGGAAAAAGAGCCGATTATCACTGGTATATCATGGACAACATGAAGGTACTGGATGGTAGCGGTCTACCTGTTGGCCTTGTGGAGAACGATGCGCATCTGTCAATGGTCACAGCAACCTACAACGGCACAACCGTTCAGGTACCCCGTATACAGGATGCCACAGGCAATGAACTCTTCGTCTGGGACAACTCGTGGACGGCAACGGAAAATGGTATCAATCACGGCAGAGAGTTTAACCTTCTGTGTCGCTGTCAGTGTACGGCTGATACCTGCCACTGGGAATCCGGCTGTGAAGAATACTGGTACCGGAAGGATGATGGCACATACGCAACCAAGGGCTTCTGCCAATGCTGGACGGTAACGGAAAATGTGACCTTTACATTTGTTTATGAAACGGATGATCTGTCCATTGTAGAAAAATACGGTTGCCTTGGTTATCAGGTTCAAAACATTGCCGAACTGTATTTCACTCCGGAAGGTGCTGATGGCAGGGTTTCAGTTTCCAGATCCGATGCAATCGTGCCGATCCCTGGCTTGTTCAAAAAGGAACTGACCCACGACTTCGACGGTTATGTCGCCCATTACAATGTCACGGTAAACGAAGCGAAGCTGGTGCTGACCAATGGATTCCCGCTGACAATTCACGACGTAATGACCCAGACGCTAACCTACATCAGCGGATCGCTGGTAATTACCTCAGAGGATGCAAACGGAAGAAGAAGCACATTGCAGCAAGGCGCCGATTATACCGTCGCATATGACGGAACGGGTAATGTCAAGGATGAAAACGGCGTTCCTGTTCATGTGCTGGACATTGTAATTCTGCGGCCTCAGCCTGTCATGTACATTCTCGACTACGACACCACACTGAATATTCCTGCCGGAACGACGCAGGCGATCAAGTACAGCAACTCGGCGACCATCAGCCTATGGGGCGAGGAGATCACGGATACCAGTGTGGAAAAGGTCTTTGCCGATATCAACATCGCGGCAAAGAGATATCGGGTAGAAATGTACAAGACATGTGCAACGACCAATGAACCTTTGGGTGGCGCAACGTTCGGCCTGTTCAATGAGCATGGCGGTCTGATCACTACGGATGTAACGGATCAAAACGGCGAATTGCTGTTTGAAACCAACATCGTAGAAGGCATCATTCTCCGTGAGCATGTGCTTTACTACATGAAGGAGCTGAAAGCTCCGCCGGGCTACAAACTGGATGACGCTGAACATTGGTTCTGTTTCTGTAATGATTCCGGCCAATCCTGTGCAGCCTGCGAGACAATCATGGCTGATGTGGAGGCTTTCCGGATTCCCTTTGAACAGATTGGCAAAATCAATTTCTCCAACGAAATCATGAATTACAATCTGCCCGCTACCGGCGGCCCCGGTATTTACCCTCTGATGCTGGCGAGCGTGATGCTCATTGTTACGCCGCTTGTATACGGATCCATTCGAAGGCGCATGCAGGAAAGGAGGGGTGCTGACTAAGCTTCCTTCCTAGCGACGCAGTGCGCCGCGGATGAATCCCAGAACAACAACTACCAAGAAAGGATGTAGTACAATGAAGAAGTTTATTTCCGTTTTGCTGACCATCACTTTGATTCTGGTCATGACCGCTACGGCTTTTGCCGACAGCACGACCCTCCGCATTCTGGATGCTTCCGCGAGAAGCTATGACGGCTATCAGCTGCTGACCCTGACCATTGGTCTGAAGACGGGCGAGCATCATCCGGAAACCTGCGATGGCAACCACGCTGACGACTGCTACAACTATTCTTACGCAGTAAAAGATAAGTATCGCGAGGTTCTGCAGGCAGAAGTTTTCGCCAATGGTGGAAACTATCTCTGGAATGAAGGGAACAAGCCTGCCACTTATGCCGGTGTTACTGACGATATGATTCTGAAGTATCTGGAAAACCAGAGCAGCGACGCCGGTGATACCTACGGCACGCTGCGTCAGGTGGCGGACCGCGTCTATCGCGCAATTCAGGAAGGCGGTCTTGAGGCTGATGTAGAGCTGGACAGCGCTTCGACCAACCTCGATCAGGGTTACTGGATGATCGTTGACGTGACCGATCTGAGCGACAAGGCTGACGCCCAGTCTCTGGTTATGGTAGACACCAAGGGCGCCGGCAGCATTACCATCACCCCCAAGGTAGCGATTCCCACTGTCGAAAAGAAGGTCAAGGATATCGATGACAGCGAAGACAGCAACATCGTTGACAATGCATGGATGGATTCCGCTGACCATGACATCGGCGACGTCGTTCCCTTCAAGCTGACTGCTGTCATGCCCAGCAATGCAAGAGCTTACTCTGCCTACAAGCTCGTGTTCCACGATACCCTGTCCGAAGGCCTGACCTTCAACAGCACTTCTGTCAAGGTTTACATGTACGAGACCAAGCACAAGGCCGAAGTGGATACCGACCTGAACGATGGTAAGGACGTCACTGCAAACTTTGTTGTGAACGCTTCTGCCACCGACAGCTGCGGCTTCGAAGTAAGCTGTGAGAACGTTCTGGCCATCGAAGGCGCCGGCAGCAATGTCGCGTTTGTCGTTTACTACGAGGCTACTCTGAACGACAAAGCAGTAATGGGCGTCGCCGGCAACCCCAACGAAGTATACCTGGAGTTCTCCAACGAGCCCTATGGCGACGGCACCGGTAAGACCGAAAAGGACAAGGTTGTTGTGTTCACCTATCAGGTTATCGTCAACAAGGTCGATTCCCACGGCCACGCACTGGAAGGCGCAGGATTCACCCTGTATAAGAAGGCTCTTAACAAAGATTACGAAGCTATCGGCGAAGAACTGAAGGGCGATGAAATGACCACCTTTACTTGGGGCGGCCTGGATGACGGCGACTACAAGCTGGTAGAAAGCACCGTTCCCGCCGGTTATAACCAGATGACCGACATTCAGTTCTCCATTTCTGCAACCCACAGCGAAAACGCACCCGAACCTACGCTGCTCACTTTGGACGGCGGATTGATGGGTGAAGGCATAGTGACTACCGGTACGATCACCAAGGACATCGTCAACAACACTGGTACCGTTCTGCCCGAGACCGGCGCAGAGGGCACTGTGATGCTGATCGGCATCAGTTCTCTGGTTGTCATGATGGCTGCGGTCTTCATGATCACCCGCAAGAAGATGTCTGTCTACGAGGACTAAGGTACAATATAAACCCCTGAGTTTTACTTACATGATAACCAGCGGCGGATGGCTTCACCTGCCATCCGCCGTTATCTTAGATCAAGCGGTGGAGAGATGCTTATGAAACATGACAAAATAGGGATCTTATTGGTTCTGATGCTGTTCATTGGCGTCTGTGGGCTGCTTTATCCATCGGTAAGCCAGTATTGGAATACAAGGACTCAGACACGCGCTGTAGAAAATTATCAGGAGATTCTAAAATCCCTGCAAAAAGAGGACTATACTGCTTTATTTGAGGAAGCAGATGAATATAATGCTGCTCTGACCGAGCTGGGATTCCCTCTCATGGACTATCCACAGTTGGAGGGATACAACGAAATTCTCAATATAAATGGGAATGGCATCATGGGATACGTTACAATCCCCAAATTGGGCGTGGAATTGCCGGTTTACCACGGAATTTCTACTGAAGTATTGAATATTGCTTGTGGACATCTGGAAGGAACATCACTGCCGGTGGGCGGCGAGAATACCCATTGTGTGCTTTCGGCCCATCGCGGTTTGCCGCATGCAAAACTATTCACGGATCTGGACAAGATGGAATTGGGCGATACCTTTCAATTGACGATCTTGGATCGTATCTTTACATATCAGGTGGATCAGATCAAGGTTGTACGCCCGGACGAACTTGACGATGTGCAGATTGTTGAAGGAGAAGATCTCTGTACGCTATTGACCTGCACGCCTTACGGAATCAATTCACACAGGCTTCTGGTACGCGGCGTACGGATTGAAAATGCTCCGCCGGTACTGCATGTTACTTCAAATGCCTATCGGATCGACTCGCTGGTGGCGACACCGGTTGTGGCCGCACCGATCCTGTTGATTCTGTTGATTGTTTTGATGATAAAATATCGGGATAAGGGAAGCAAACCGCTGATTTCAAAGGAGGAAGAAGAATGGCTGCAAGAAGAATGAGAGTGATCCTGTTCTTTCTGTGTTTTTGTTTCTGTATGTCGTCTTGTTATGCACAGGCTTCTTCTACAGTGAATGCAAAAGAACCGATTTCCGTACAAAACGAATGCGTTCTGACCATATCTTATCGTTCCGATGGAGTGAACATCACGGGATTGCCGATTAAACTGTATCATATTGCTGATGTATCCGAAGATTTCCAATATACGCTTTCGGACGCCTTTGCCGGTTCCGGACTTATATTGAACGGGATCCAGACGATAGGCGAGTGGAATGTCATCCGTTCAACGCTGGAGGCCTATATTCTTGCTAATAATATCGAACAGGAACGAATGGCTGAAACGGATCAATCCGGGCTGGCTTACTTTGAGGCGCTGAAGCCGGGTTTGTATTTTGTTGAAGCCCAAAAAGTAGTTCGTGATGACTTCACCTATTCCTTTGATTCTGCATTGATTGCCTTGCCGGGATTGGGGGAAGATGGTTTATGGCAGTATCAGGTCGAGGTCAGAGTCAAGTCGGAAATGATACCACCTGTTGAACCGAATGATGAAATACATCTGAAGGTTTTGAAACTTTGGAAAGGCGATAACGGTCGAACGAATCGTCCTACAACCATTGAGGTGGAAATATTCAGGAATGGGATCAGTGAAAAAACAGTGATCCTTTCGGAAGAAAATCATTGGACATACAACTGGACAGCCAAAGATGACGGTGCGATTTGGACAGTAGTAGAACGGAACATCCCGTCCGGATATACCATGACGGTTGAAAAAAGGGAAACGGCCTTCGTTCTGACAAACAGACGCAAAGAGAATCCGCCATCAGATTCACCGCAAACGGGAGATACCTCACACATTCTGCTTTATAATGTGCTGATGTATGCTTCTGGAATCATTCTGATTCTTGTTGGAATAACAGGAAAGAGAAAACATCATGAAAAAGAAGAATAAGTATGTTATCAGGCAGCTTTGCATGGTGGCAGGAATTGGTTTGTTTGTGGCCGCCGTAATTACGATGATTTTGTGGCAGTGGGAGATTCGTTCTTCTGAGAAAAAAGCAAATACCTATGTTCAAACACTGCGCTCATTGATTCCAGAACCGCAAGGGGCTGTTCCGGAAGAGAGAAGCGATAATGCGATGCCTGTTCTCTCTGTGGACAATACTGATTTTGTAGGGATACTGGAAATGCCCCGTTACGGGTATGCCCTTCCGGTAGGCGCGGATTGGGGAAATATAACCCAGTATCTATGCTGCTTCAGTGGAAGTGTTTATGACGGAACGATGCAGATCGGAGGTACATCTCAAAAAGGACAGTTCGATTTTTATCGCGAAATATCTGTTGGAGACGCCTTATATTTTACGGATATGGAAGGAAACCGCTTCGCGTATGAAGTTACAGATGTACGCTACGAAAAACACGCAGATCAATCTGCTCTTCAGCGCAGAGATGCCGATTTGAAACTGTTTGTGAAGAATGTATATGCATTCGAATATATCATTATTTTCTGCGATATCATGCGATAACAACAGTAGGAGCTGAGAAGTAATAATGAACAACATTGCAAGAAAAATTCTATTGATAATAGCAGTTCCTGTTTTTTTGTTTTCAAGCGTCATGGTTCTGAAGTATCGATGCGAGATGCAAGATAGTATAGAGTACGCAGAGTCAGTAACACAATTGGTAGTCACTTTTTCTGAGGAATCCACTGTAACCGCCCCCACCAATCTATCTGTTAAAGAAGAGACTTATATTGCGCCGATGCAAACCACAGAAACAATCATGGATGAAGAAGAGCATATCGAGCCGATGCAGACCACGGAAACAATCGTGGATGAAGAAGAGCATATCGAGCCGATGCAGACTCCGGAAAGTGTTGACGAAGAAGTCTATGAGATTTGTCCTATTCAGGTAGATTTTGATGCGCTTCGCAAAAAAAACAAGGATGTTGTTGCATGGATTTATTGCCCGGATACGCCCATTAATTATCCTGTGGTGCAGGCGGCAGATAATGATTATTACATACATCGACTGCTGGATGGCAGGATTAATGCTTCCGGGACGCTGTTTATGGACTATCAGAATTCAGCCGATTTGTCAGATTGGAATTCTCTCATATATGGGCATAATATGAAAAACGGTACTATGTTTGGTTATCTGCCCCACTACAAAAAACAGTCGTATTTTGAAGATCATCCCAAGATGTTTATACTTACACCGGAACAAAACTATATGGTAGAGATAATGTCCGGGTTTGTAACACAGGCCGACGCGGAATTGTACAAAAACTTTAGTCCTGATGCAGAGAAAAAGGAACCACTTGTCCAGAGCTGGCTTGAAAACGCTGACGTTGTCTCAGGGGTTTATCCGTCGTCAGAAGACAGGTTTATTACGCTTTCAACATGCTCTTATGAATATGACGATGCCCGATATGTCCTGATAGGTGTTTTGAAGGAACTTAATGACGGACAAGAATAGGCTTAGTAGAATCGATAACGTATGATGTTATGACGTGCCTCATAGGATAATACTTCGTATATGAGAAATATGAAACCGGCGAGCTGAATATCCGCATCAGCGTACTGATTGCCCTGAAGAAGATATACTCCTGCTCCTATGATGATTTCTTTGAGGGGCTGGATGTAGAGGAAGAATAACAAAACCACCTGAGAATGATCAGCAATGTTCATCTGGTCATTTTCAGGTGGTTTTATGTGCAAAGAGTCTACCTATTTATCTGACTGTTCATAAAGCATTTCATTGATCATTATTTGTTCATTGGGGGATGGGTACATATCCTCTGTAAGTTTACCAATAACTCTGCCTATACATCTGAAATCGTCATTGTCAGTTGGTCTTATTATACCATATGATTGATTATGCGCATGTAATCCGTCCGGCTGATACTCTTTTATCATCCCTTCGCCATTCAATACGAATATACCAATCTCTCCGGGAAAGATTTCTTCGGCGTGTTCGACTAATACCATGTCGCCGGAATGGTAAGTAGGGAACATCAAGTCCAACAGTGAATGGAAATTCGTTCATGTGTACACGGACAAGGGCATAACCGGAACGAACACGAAAAAGCGCGAGGGTTTCAATCAGATGATTGAGGATGCACTGGCCGGAAAGATTGACCTCATCATCACAAAGTCCGTTTCCCGCTTCGCCCGTAATACGGTGGACAGCCTCACGACCATCCGCAAGCTGAAGGCGCAGGGCATCGAGGTTTACTTCGAAGAACAGAATATTTACACGCTAGATTCCAAGGGCGAGCTGATGCTGACGATCATGTCCTCGCTGGCGCAGGAGGAAAGCCGATCTATCTCCGAGAACGTCACATGGGGCCAGCGCAAGCGCTTTGCGGACGGTAAAGTCAGTATGTCTTATAAGTATTTCCTCGGATACCGCAAGGGCGCGAATGGCGAGCCGGAGATCGTCGAGAAAGAAGCCGAGGTGGTACGCCGCATCTACCGTATGTTCCTCGACGGTAAAACGCCCTTTGGTATCGCACAGGCACTGATGGCAGACGGTATTCCGACACCTGCTGGAAAAACGAAATGGTGTACGACAACGATTCTGAGCATCCTCGGCAATGAGAAGTACAAGGGTGACGCGCTTCTCCAGAAAACCTTCTGCACCGATTTCCTTACGAAAAAGATGAAGGTGAACGAAGGCGAGGTTCCGCAGTATTACGTTGAAAATAGCCATCCGGCTATTGTAAACGCTGAAATGTTTGACTTGGTGCAGCAAGAATTGGAGCGCCGGAAGGAGCAGAAAACCCAGCAGAATGGTACGAACATTTTCTCCGGGAAGATTATATGTGGATGTTGTGGAACGGCTTACGGCAGTAAAGTGTGGCACTCCAATGATCCGTATCGGCGGGTGGTCTGGCGCTGTAATGCAAAATACCGTAATCAGGAGAAATGCGCAACACCGCATCTTTCCGAGGATGAAATTCAGGTAGCGTTTTTGAATGTGATGAACCGCCTGATTGAGAATAAAAAGGATATCATTGCTGACAGCAAAATGCTGATGAAACGGCTGACGGATTGCACTGATTTGGAAAAAGAAATGACTCAGCTTCAGGTGGAAATGAATGTACTTTCTGAAATGCTGCGCAACGCGATTGATGAAAATGCCCGCGCCGCTATTGATCAGGAGGAGTACAATCGCCGGTACGATGCGCTGGAAGTCCGCTATAAGGCGCTGGTAACCAAGTACAATGAAATCGGCTCTGAGAAGCGCCGCCGCCAGTTCTTGCGGGATAATTTCAGGCAGTTTATTTCTGCCATTGAGCATGCCAACGTGGTAACCGAGTTTTCACCCGAGGCATGGACAGCGCTGGTGGAAAGCGTCACCGTATACGCCAAGGATGACATCCGCTTCAACTTCCGAAACGGCATGAGCCTGTAACCCATAATGCGAACACCCCAGCTTGCCTCGGTGCTATACCGAAGTGAGCTGGGGTGTTGCTGTTATCGTATACGACCAATTTAGTTATCGCCGCCTACGTTGTCTGCGGCCTCCGGGGAGAGCTAATATAGCACCTACGGAGGTGAGAAAGGTGAAGAAATGGACGGAAACGGATCAGGAAAAGCGGCTGGCATACATACGGGATTTTGCTTGGCAGCATGCCGGAGAACAGATGAACATAGCCGAAATCTATCTGCAGCGGCATCCGGGAGAGAATGAGGAGTACGATTCCTCGCTGGCATCACTTAATGAAATCGAATCTGAGATGGAAAACAAGCTGGATTGCCGGTTTGCAGACGATTGCCGTTCGGCTTACATGAGCTACGCCGGTTCGATTGCAATGGAAGTTTATATGCGCGGCGTGATGGATGGTGCGAGATTGCACTATGCCATCGTAAGCAGAGAGCTGCCGGTAACATCATCGAAAAAGAAATGAACTGCCATGATATGATGTAGATGATACGCCGCATATAAAAAGAAGCACTTTATATCCTCTGGACATTACATAGGATATATGGTGCTTTTGGTCAGACAACACACCCTCCTACCTGAGAAATAACTGGGATAATTCTACTTATGCAAAGCACAACAAAAGAACTAACCGTTAAAACGTCTGATACCATAGGCAACACCTCCGCAATCCAAAGCACACTTAACCCCCAATCAGTCCGTAGACCCATGTGTTGTAGCTCGGGATTTCTCAGAGAAGGTGGCGGGGCATTTACATTATAGCATCTTTCATGGCTTTTTTCAACAATGACTGTAGATAACTCAATGTATAAAACTGCGTAGTTATCAATTGAGGCAGCTTCGGTAGTAGCTGTACTAAATCGTCATCATCATATTCTTGATTTAGAATCATCAATGAAACAGTGTTGATTTTTCCGTTTTTCCCGTGCAAAGTACGCGAACGACGGATGATATCATTCTTCCTTAAAGACTCAATTACTTGTAGGAGTTCAGGATTTACTGTATCTTGAGACGGAAATGAAGTCAAGATTTTTATACCATCAGAATCTTCGGGGAAATTGCGGATATTGGCATGGGACGTTGCTACCCAATAGCAGTTTTCAAATATTGCATTCTTGAAATTGGCTTTCTCAAACACCGCAGAAACGAAAGTACACTTAATGAATCGTGCACCAATAAAAGAGCTGCCCTTCATGTTTGTGCCAACAAAGTCTACTTGATCAAACAGGCAATTATCAAAATTGCAGTATTTCATATGTGCGGCGCGAAGGGACGTGCCTATAAACTTTGCATGCACAAATTTCGAATTGTAAGATTTCGTTTTTTCAAAATCCTTATACTGAAAGGTGGAGCCACTTCTATCGTCATTCTTATAACTGAAAAGAGCTCGATTCTTACCTACAAGAGACACTGTTATCCCTCCTATGTATTGATTCTGAACGAGTACATAGAATAATACGGAATGTGCAGCGATGTTATCATTATACTTGAATGAATAGAATTGTACAAGATAATCGATCCTGTATAATGGATAAATTCATATATGTTGTATTCAGCCTGTATACTATTTGACAAAATGACTCAGGTGGGGTGGGATTTCGAGGACTTGAACCCACTTTACCTGAGTCATTTGCTTTTCCCGCATATTCCGGGGAAACCATTTGATGAAATTATGTACAGAATCCAGCTATATCAAGGGTTTTCAGCCCCAATGGGGTAAAGAAATACCACCTAACTTTGTATCAAAAGTTAGGTGGTAATATGGAGCTGATGACCGGATTTGAACCGGTGACCTCATCCTTACCAAGGATGCGCTCTACCGACTGAGCTACATCAGCGCACCTTTCGTGCGCAAATTATATTACTACATTTTTAAGCGTTTTGCAAGCCTTTTTTTGATTATTAACAAAGAAAATGAATAAATTGTTGATTGGAAAAGTATTTATGCACAAAATATGCGGTTTATGCATGAATAAGCGAAAAATATACGTATAAACACGAAATTAACGCATAAAAATAAAATTTGGGGTTGACAAAGACGTATTGCGGGTATATACTTTCATCCATCAACATTGATTTGGAGGTAAGAAAAATGAAAAAACTGTTCGCTCTGGTTATTGCCCTTATGATGACTCTTAGTTTTGTATCCTTTGCAGAAACAGAAGCCACGGAAAAGATCGTTATTGGTACCAACGCGGAATTTGAACCCTTTGAGTATGTTATGAACGGTGAGATCGTAGGCTTTGACGCCGAGCTGATCGAGTACATCATGACCCTGCTTGGTTATGACTTCGAAATCATCTCCATTGATTTTGACGCCCTTCTGCCCGCCCTTCAGAGCGGCAAGATCGATCTTTCCATCGCGGCAATGACGATCACCGAAGAACGTCTGGAGAATGTTCTCTTCTCCGCTCCTTACTTCAACGCTTCTCAGAAGATCGTTGCAAAGGCTGACGGCGCTGTTGCCAGCGAAGCTGACCTGGCAGGCAAGAAGATTGGCGTTCAGCTTGGCACCACCGGCGACCTGTATGTTTCTGAAAACATCGAAGGCGCAGAGGTTATCCGCTACCCGAAGGCGCTCGACGCCATCGTTGATCTGGATGCCGGCCGTCTGGATGCGGTTGTAACCGACGCGGAACCCGCCAAGTCTTATGCTTCTCCCTATGAGTCGCTGGTAATTCTGGCAGATGACCTTTCCGAGGAAAAGTACGGTATCGCCGCAGCCTTTGGAAACGAAGATCTGATTGCGGAAGTAGACGTAGCGCTTGCGGCTCTGGAAGAGTCCGGCCTGCTGGCTGAGCTGTATGAGAAATGGTTCGGCGAGGAAGAGGCTGCTGAAGAAGCGGCTGCAGAATAATAGCAGCGTTTACAACTGAATGTTGGCCGCCGTCTGCTGATATTGGCAGGCGGCGGCTAATCGTGAAAATGGAAAACGTACTGGGATGGAGTGAAAACCCTTGAAAAAACGGATTCTTGCGCTGGTATTTGCGCTGATCTTGGCGCTATCCGCCGTTTCTATGGCGCATGCTTCCGATCTGAAAATGGATGCATTGGAAGCGCTGATCAATAAAAAGAAAGAAAGCGCGGCTGCAAGCGATGCGGCATCAATCACAAATAAGACCGTCGGAACATCGGATGAGTTTGTTATCGGCGTAGTGGAAGACGGCGTCGTATGGTATGTTACAAACGAAGCAGATAAAGCGGATGGCTTTGATGTTAAGGTTGTTTCTGCTGCGCTCACCAAGGCCAATTACCGCAAGTTCAGCTTTGTTTCAGTGTCTGCGGATCGGGCGCTTGAGATGCTTGACAACGGTGAAATCACTCTTCTGATCGGTTATCCCATGGAGAATGAGAAGCTTCTGCGTGCGGATCATCAGGCGCAGGGTGAAGAAGGAAAGTACCTGCGCACGGCTGCATACCTTTCGGGTAAGAAAGAGGTATCGCCGAGAAACGGCGCGAAGATTAACCTCGGTATGCGTGAATTCTTTGCTGTCGGCAGCGTGGATAACGAAAAACTGATCGACGCGTATGACCGTGCCTTTGAGAAGATGGACGCTGACGGAACAGTCGATTCCATTTGGGATGACTATTTCAATACTTCCTTCTTCTACGACCTTGGCCGCGGCATCCGGCGCACAGCGCTTGGCATTTGGCGGCAGTTCCGCATGAACCTCATTGAGGAAGACCGCTATCAGATGATACTTAAAGGCCTTGGTACGACGATTCTGATTGCCATTTGCGCGGCGGTTCTTGGCGTAGTGTTTGGCTGTGTGCTCGCGCTTATGCGCCTTTCCAATATCCGAATCGGGAAATGGTATGTACTTAGGAGTCTCGCGACCATTTACGTAGACGTTATTCGAGGCACGCCTGTAGTCGTTCAGTTGATGATTATGTACTACATTGTGTTTGTTTCGCCGAATATTTCAAAAGTCACTGTCGCCATTATTACCTTTGGCTTGAACTCGGCTGCCTATGTATCCGAAATGGTGCGCGGAGGTATTCTGGCGGTTGATAAGGGACAAACGGAAGCCGGACGTTCGCTGGGACTTTCCGCAGGGGCAACAATGTATCTGATTGTTCTTCCGCAGACGATTAAGATTATTATTCCGTCTTTGTTTAATGAAATCATTATGCTGCTTAAGGAAACTTCCGTCGTTGGCTTTATTGGCCTTATGGACCTTACTAAGGCTGGAGACTATATCAGAAGCCGCACATATTCTGCATTTTTCCCGCTGCTTACCGTTGCAGCCGTATATCTTGTTATTGTAACCGTACTTACCAGAGTATTTGAACGCGTAGAAAGGAGGATGCGTCAGAGTGATATACGTTGAGAACCTTCAAAAATCCTTTGGAAAACTCGAAGTTCTTAGGGGCGTCGATCAGCATATCGCCCGCGGCGAGAAGGTTGTTGTCATCGGACCATCCGGCTCCGGTAAATCCACCTTTTTACGGTGCCTGAATCTTCTGGAGGTGCCCACACATGGCAGAATCTTTTTGGGCGGTGAAGAGATCACTGCGACGAAATGCAATATCAACCGCGTGCGTCGGAAAATGGGCATGGTATTTCAGCAGTTTAATCTGTTTCCGCACAAAACGGTTATTGAGAATATCATGCTTGCGCCCGTACATCATAAAATGATGACCAAGCAGCAAGCCCACAAAAAGGCAATGGAGCTTTTGGATCGCGTTAACCTTACCGAAAAGGCAAACGCTTACCCCAGACAGCTTTCCGGCGGACAGCAGCAGCGCATTGCCATTGTTCGCGCGCTGGCGATGGATCCCGAGGTTATGCTGTTTGACGAACCGACCTCTGCGCTGGACCCTGAAATGGTAGGCGAGGTTCTGGACGTTATGAAACAGCTGGCCAGAAGCGGTATGACAATGGTGGTTGTAACCCATGAAATGGGCTTTGCCCGTGAAGTGGGCGATCGCGTACTGTTTATGGATGAAGGCGTTATAATGGAGCAGGGCACGCCTGATGAAGTGTTCAACCACACAAAATCAGCCCGTGCTCAGGATTTTTTGCGCAAGGTACTGTAAATATTATTATGAAACCGGCGTTCGATTGGATAAAAGATATCGCACGCCGGTTTTTGTATGCTGATTTACATTCATCCGTATGTTTGGTATACTTTATACAGAAAAAATGGTATATCGCTAAAGGAGTGCCTGCCAATGATTACAGACAGCTTTGATAATCGTTCTCCTGCAAAAATCAACCCGGTTATTAACGATAATGCGCTGAAGGTAGACGCCTGCATACTTACATTTTCCAATGTAATCGAAAGCTTTGTGCTTAACAACTATCCGTGTGAGAAGATTGGCGATTTCTATTTTGCCACAGGCGCAACGCCGGTATATAAAATCTTCCACGGAGGGCGCGCTTATGCTTTTTACAAAACCTATGTGGGCGCGCCGGCCTGCGTCGGCACGATTGAAGATACGATGGCATTGATCCGAACGGATAAGTACATTCTTTTTGGCGGCTGCGGCTGTCTGGACCGTGAGATCGCGCATGGAAAAGTAATGGTTCCTACTGCCGCTTACCGCGATGAGGGAACCAGTTATCATTACGCCCCCGCATCAGACTATATTGATATCCCGAACGCAAAAGTGGTAGAGGCATTCATGCGTGAAAACGGTATCCCCTGTGTATTGGGCAAAACATGGACGACCGACGCATTTTACCGCGAGACGGAAACCAATATTCAAAAGCGAAAGGCTGAAGGCTGCATATCAGTGGAAATGGAATCCTCCGCCGTTCAGGCGCTTTGTAATTTCAGAAATCTTTCGCTGTATGTGTTCTTTACCAGCGGCGATTTGCTGGACGCGCCCGAATGGGATGAACGCCATAAACAAGGCCAGACAGAAGGTACGCAGCACGATGCGGGCCATTTCGATATTGCGCTCGCGCTGGCTGAATATGTTTCTAAAAGATCAGCCGACTGTTTCATTAAATAGAGAAAAAACGCATTCCGGCGAAAAAGATCACCGGAATGCGTTTTTTAGTCTTGAAAGCGGAGCAGCGTACTCATTCCGTCAACACCGATGGTGACGTTATCAAAGATGGTTCGGAGCGAATCAATAAATTCCTCGGGGTGTGGAGTGGCGGGGCTGAAATGTGTCAGCCACAACGAACCGGCATGGCAATCATTTGCAATTGCGCAGGCTTCCTGCATGGTCATGTGATGGGTTTCAAGGGCGCGTTCCAGCTTGTCTTCTTCGCCGAACATGCCTTCCAGCACCATAAGATCCGCCTCATATCCCAGCTGTGTCATGGCGGGAACCGGGCGCGTATCCGTGGAGTACAAAAGGGATAGTCCGCGCCTCTCGGGGCCGAGCACATCCTCCGGCGTAAAACCGCCGGCGCATTCTCCGTTTTGCAGTGTACTCCATAGTTTGAGCGGCACGCCGTTTTCCTTTGCGCGATGGGGGTCGAACTTGCCCATTCGGGGAAGGGAAATATGATATCCGTAGCAGGGCATTCCGTGATTTGCTTCAAAGGCATTTACCGTCAGCCCGGCCAGTGAAAACTGCGTTTCGCCCGCCAGCTCATGACATACGATATCGAATGGAAGCTCCGGAACGATGACGCGAAGGGCGTTTACCACCCGTTCAAGCCCGACAGGACCGTACAGATGAAGCGGACCGATTCGTCCTTCATTTCCTAGCGTCAGAAACAAACCGGGAAGACCGCTGACGTGGTCGGCGTGAAAATGCGTAATCAGCAGTCCGTCAATGCATTTAAAGCGCAGCCCTGCCGTGCGTATAGCCGTCTGCGTGCCCTCGCCGCAGTCAATCAGAATTGCGCGCCCCTCTTTTCGAACGTAAAGGGAGGTAAGAAAGCGCCCGGGCAGCGGCATCATGCCGCCGGTTCCCAGAAGGCATACGTCAATCATGCAGAAAGCTCCTTTGAAAGCATTAAGTCGTCGCGATAAACTTTTCCGCCAACAGCGGTCAGGCATACGTTTATGTTGCTGTCAAACAGTACATAGTCCGCCTGGTAGCCCTTTTGTATGCGGCCGATGCCGTCTGCGTTTATACGTCTTGCCGGATTCTCGGTGGCCATGCGAACGGCATCTGTCAGCGGTATGCCTGCTGAATGCATGTTTCTGATCAGAACGTTCATGGTGGAAGCGCTGCCCGCAAAAGCGGATCTGTCCAAAAGCTTCATGACGCCGTCCTCATACAGCGCTTTAACGCCGTTTTGTTGGGTGTATACCGCCCCTTCCTGCATATCCACGCCGGCAAACTCCAGTCCATCGGTAATGAGTATTATATTCTCCGCGCCGCGGCAGCGGTAAATAAGCGTAAGCAGCGCAGGCGGCAGATGCTTTCCGTCGCCAATGACCTGAATGCTGTACTTGTCCATATTGAGCCCTGCTTCGATTACGCCCGGAATCCGGAAACCGCCCTTTCGGATGATCCCGCTGCATGCGGAATACAGGTGGGTGATATCCGAATAGCCGTGAAGCAGCGCCTCCTCCATTTCATAATAGGTGGCGTTGGTATGCGCGGCGCTTGCAACAATGCCGCGTTCTTTCAGCGCATCGCCCAGCGCCATACCGCCGTGAAGCTCCGGTGCAGCGCCCATCATGCGGATTTCGGGTAGAACCTCCAGATATTTGGATAGAGATATCTCTGAAGGCAGCTTCAACGCGCCTGAAGCCTGCGCACCGGCCTGTAAGGGATTCAGACACGGCCCTTCCATATGCGCGCCCAGAATCCGGCAGGGAAGGGTTTTGTCCTTCATGGCGCTTCCGATGGCGGAAAGCGCGCCCATCAGCATGTCCTCCGGCGCAGCCAGTGTGGTTGGCAGTATGGAGGTCGTGCCCATTCTGGCATGCGCCCGGCACATTGTAAGCACATCTTCGGGTTTTCCGGTCATTGGCGAAGCGCCGCCGCCGCCATGCACGTGAATATCTATAAAACCCGGCGAGACATAAAGCCCGTCTGCATGAATGGCAGGCACATTTTCAAGCGGCCGGGGCAATATGTCTTCAAACTGTCCCTCTCGTACGATAATTGCGCCGGTTGTTTCTTCAAAAGGCGTGAGAATTCTGGCACCCGTAATCTGATACATCGCAATTACCCTTTCCGTCGTCTGTCATGCGGAATATTTTACTGTTCATATTATTACATATTCTCCTGTCAGATTGCAAGCGATTTTTCTATTGACGGCGGTTTTGCAACCATTTATAATTAGATTAACCGAAAAAATGATTGGTAAAAGGAGATATGCGAATGAAAAAGCTGAATGTTGCGATCATCGGTCAGGGACGAAGCGGATATTCGATTCACGGACAGCATTTTCTGAAGGATACGGAGCGCTTTACCGTGAAATATGTCGTTGACGCAATTCCGGAGCGCCGGGAGAAGGCGGAACGTGTTTTCGGCTGCACAACCTTTGAAAACTATGAGGCGTTGTTTGACATAAAGGATATCGATGTGGTTGTAAATGCATCCTTCAGCCAGATGCACTATCCGATTACGCTGGAGCTTCTGAAAAGGGGCTTTAATGTCGTGAGCGAGAAGCCGTTTGCCGAAACGCCCGAGCAGGTGGATGAAATGATTCGGGCGGCAAAGGAATCGGGCGCGATGCTGGCACCGTTCCAGCAAAGCCGTCTGGCACCGTATTTTGTGAAGGTTCGCGAGGTAATTGACAGCGGCGTATTGGGAAGAATCGTCGCAATCAATATTGCATTTTCCGGCTTTGCGCGCCGCTGGGACTGGCAAACCATTCAGGATAATGTGGCAGGTTCCCTGTACAATACCGGCCCGCATCCGCTGGATCAGGCGCTTACGCTGATGGGCGGCGAGGATGTGCCCGAAATTTTCTGCAAAATGGATCGCGCAACTACCTTTGGCGACGCCGAGGATTATATCAAGCTGATCATGACCCTTCCGGGAAGACCGCTGGTGGATATGGAGATTTCTTCCTCCAACGCATATCCGTGGGGCACCTACAATATTCAGGGTACCAAGGGCGGCCTTTGGGGCACTACCGCTGAAATGAAGTGGCGTTATTTTGATCCCGAAAAGGCGCCCGAACAGCATCTGATCCGAACGCCTCTTACAAACAGCGCCGGCGACCCCGCATATTGCTCTGAGAAGCTTCCGTGGCAGGAGGAGCAATGGAAGGCAGGCGAGGGTGAGGACGCTTTTATCGCCGCAGTGCATGCATTCTATACCACGGTTTATAACCACCTGAACGCAGGCGAGGCGCTGAAGATTCAGCCGGAGGAGGTTCGCCGTCAGATTGCGGTTATCAGAAAGTGCCACGAGCTCAATCCGCTGGACAAATTCTGCTAAGGAGGATACGTGTATGTTTCGAGTCGGCATCATCGGTTCCGAAAATTCGCATGCAGATGCATTTTCCAGAATTTTTAATACCACCGATCAATATCCGGATATCAGGGTTGTAGCCATATACGGCGAGGACAGACAGGCGAGCGAAAAAATCTATAATAAGTATGGCCTCGAAAAGCTGTGCGACCATCCGTCGGAGATGGAGGGCATGGTAGACGCGATCATGGTCACTACCAGACACGGTGGTCTGCATCTGAAATACGCCCTGCCCTTTATGAAAAAAGGGCTGCCTGCATTTATTGATAAGCCCATCACCTGCTCGCCCTATGAGGCGCAGGAGCTTGTTCGCGAGGCAAAGGCCGGTGGCAGCAAGCTTGTGGGCGGATCGTCTACGCGCTTGGTAAGCGATACGCTTTCGTTTAAAGCAAAGGCAGATCTTGATAAGGAGAACGGCGTGCTCTGGGGTGGGCATGTTTGGGCGCCCGTCAGCATGCACAATCCTTATGGCGATTTCTGGTTCTACGCATCGCATCTTGTGGAAATCGCACTGACAATATTCGGTTACGAGCCGTTTGAGGCAATGGCCATAAATACCGACAGCGGTGTTTCCGCATCCCTGAATTACGGTAAATATGCCGTACAGCTGTCCTTTAACGAAGGCAATTATTCATATGGCGCGACCGTACTGGGCAAGGAAATCAAAACGGGTGAGATTGATATTTCCGATTGCTATCAGGCGGAATGCGATCATTTTGCCGAACTGCTCAGAAGCGGCAAGGAAAACCAAAACGCGCATGATTTTATTGAAGCCGTGTGCGTAATGGACGCCATTCAAAAAAGCGCTGAACAGGGCGGAAAGCCCGTTAGAATCCTGAACCTCAGGTAAACGGCATGATGGACTATCATCTGGATGTAAACGGCTTTGAATTTACCGCTGCATACTCGGTTCATGAGGAAGCTGTACTCGATTCGCTGATAAAAAGAATCTGTTCTGCGCCCGTGAGCGGAACCAGAAAGATTGTTCTTCTTGCCGGACCACCCGGCGCAGGGAAAAGCACGCTTGCGCTAACGCTTTGCCAAAAGACAAGCGGCCGCATGCAGGCGCTGGGGCTTGACGGGTTTCACTTTCCGCAGAAAATACTGAACAGTACGCACATCCGCACGGAAAACGGATGCGTGCTTTTAGCTGATATCAAGGGCGCACCGGAATCATTTGATGCACAAAAGTTTCTTACGGTGCTTACAGAGATGAAAACCGGCGCCGGCAATACGTGGCCTGTATATGACAGAAACCTGCATGATGTGAGCGGCGCGCAGATTTCGGTCACAACGGATACGCTGATTGTAGAAGGCAATTGGGTGCTTCTTGACAGCGGTATCTGGCGCGAGGTACGAAAGTATGCCGATGTTTCTGTTTCCGTCATGGCCGATGAGTTTCTGCTTAAAGAACGGTTGATCGCCAGAAAGATACGCGGCGGCAAAACAGAGGCGGAAGCCCGGGCATGGTATGATCGAGTGGACGGCGCAAATGTACGTCGCTTTCAGCGTGAAAGCGTTCCGGGAGATATTGCGGTTTTCCTTCGGGAGGATGGAACGCTGTCTTTTTGCAAGTCCTAAAGCAAACACCACGGCTGCTTGCATGCCGTGGTGTTTTGATTACGCTTCCTATTGCGCAACTCAGATCAAGCGGGAAAGTATAAAAATGGTATAATAGTAGATGATCAGTCAACGGAGGCATGTGAGCGTGCGTAAGTGGTATCAGAACATTCAAAAATTGATCGGGGTAATCGACGAGTGCATCAAGAACAGGCAGGATGAGCAGCTGATGCTTTCACTGCTTGCGCAAAAATACGGATATTCGGAGTTTCACTTTTCACGTAAATTCAAGGAAGTTTCAGGTATGCAGTTCCGCGATTATCTGCGCTTCAGAAGGCTGGCGTTTGCGCTCAAAAGGCTTCGCGATACGGATGACGGCATATTGGATATTGCGCTGGATTTCGGGTTTTCATCCCATGCGTCTTTTACCCGCGCATTCAAAGGCGCTTATGGAATTACACCCGGCGAGTACCGACGTAATCCGTCCCCTGTCGTGCTTCGAACCATTCTTAGACCCCTTGATTGCTATCTTATGGAAACGGGAGGAAACAGTATGTGTAATACCAAGGGAGACGTAAAGGTGTATTTTGTTACCATACCGGCGCATAAGTTTATGCATATAAGAAACTACGAGAGTATCGGCTATTGGGATTTTTGGCAGAAGCAAAGCAAGATCCCCGGACAGGACTGCGAAACAATCTGCGGGTTGCTTGACAGTATAAAGGGGAAACTGGACGATATGGGCGGCTGTGGAGCTGACAGCGGCAGCGGACAGCTAATGGCGTTTTTGAACGATGCAGCAGGCAGAATCTGCAGCTGGGGAATACCGCTTGCGGAGTGCTATGGCGTGCGGCTGCCTGTGGATTATAGCGGCATAACGCCGAATGGGATGTTTCTTACGGATATTCCCCAAGGAGAATATATCGTATTTGAACATGGACCGTTTGACTTTGAAAGCGAAAACAGCGCCGTGGATGCGAAGATTGAACGGGCTATGAAGGAATTCGATTTTCAGGCTTCGGGTTATTGCCTTGACACAACGCCCGGAAGGATTTTTTACTTCTATCATGACTGCGAAAGGTATTGGAAGTATGTAAGGCCTGTTAAGAAAATTCAGCCATAATCATCGAGCCAAACAAAAACCGGACGACGTGAAAATCGTCCGGTTTTTGTTTGGCGCGTGACTGTTTTAGAAATGATCCGCTGCGTACAGGAAAATGGGCAGCGGGAACCAATCCACGGGCAGCGAAACTTCAGGCGCCATATAGCGGTTGGATGCAAAAATCAACTGCTGCATAGAAAGGCGGTCCAGTTGTACGTCGGGCGTTTTGTCCGTTTCAAATACATCGATTACGCCGTTTTCCACCTTCGCGCATACGGGCTTTTCGTCCTCCATCTGCAGCACGATGCAGCCATCGGACAGGGAGGAGGTCGCCTGTTTCAGCGCCAGACAAGCCTTCAGCACATTCTTCAGGTTCACAATTCTGGCCTGTGTGCTGACAGAGTGGGAATAATGCTCTGCAAACCGGGCAATTTCGCGGTTCAGCGCCTGATCATAGTCGGGAACCGATATGCCCAGCTTGTTCTGGCCGTATACGTTGCACCATGCCTTTATGAATCTTGGCGCAAAGGAAGCGTCGGTAAGCACGAGCTCGGCAAAGCTTTCTTTGCCGCTTGCATCCACATAGCCGACAACCGTATGTCCATCCAAAATCACATAGGGTTCAAAGTACCATGAACGCATGGCAATATCAAAATCCTCGCGGGAACGCGCGCCGGTGACGGGCTGCTTGAGGTATATTTTGTATGCGCTGTCAATTTCTTCCTGCGATGCATCCTGAAAGCGTTTCCAGTTTACGCCTGCAGGAACAACATTTTTTAGACCGTGGCGAATGTTTGCTTCGCCGATGGAATAGCTGTATTGATTTCCGCAGGGGCTGAAACCATAGTATTCATATCTTTGCCGCTGGCCGCCCAGAAGCATGATGTCGATACCGGTTTCTACGGCGTGCTCCGCCTGCATAGCCATCATTTTCTTCATATAGCCGGAGCCGCGGGTGTATTTATAGGTGGAAACAGAACCGATATAGCCGATTTTTAGCGGTACGCCTGCGTAAGTGCAGCAAATGGGCAATTGACCGACAACGCCGCGAATGCGCTGATCTTCAAGTACGATGGCGTGAATGTCTGCATAGCCTCGTCCGTCCTGATAAACCTTGGGAATCAGCGTTTTAAAATCGTGCGGGCGGGCGGACTGGGAGAAAACGTAGTTGATAAAGTCAATGATGTCTGCGCGATGCGATGGATCGGCAAAGCGATATTCGATCATGGGGCTTTCTCCTTCATAATACGGTAATGAGGTTGTCCCTTACGGGATGAGCGTCCTTGGTTGCGGCGGGATGTCCGATAGAAATGGCGATCACAAAACCGGCGTTTTCCGGTGCGCCCAGTGCGCCGAACCACTTGGCGGCATATTCGCTTGCAAATACTTCACGCGGCATTCCGAGAATAACACTGCCTAGTCCCATGGAATGCGCGGCCAATGCCAGCGTTTGCACGGCAATACCGCCGTCTATCGAATGATAGCCGTTTGGAATCTCGGAGAAAATAAACGCTACGAGCGGCGCTTTATACAATACGTCATACTCCTGATCCTTCAGATGCTCGGGCGTATTGGGCTTATTATTCATAACGGCTCTCATATCAGCGGAGAATGCTCGTAAAAGCGCCTGATCCCTGACAAAGGAAAAATGACAGGGCTGCATGTTGCGGGCGCTGGGCGCCTGCTTCACGCAGGTAATGAGCTTTTCAAGCATTTCGTCCGATACGGGTTCGGTTGTATATGCGCGGATGGATCTGCGGTCTTCAATGGCTTTTAATACTTCGTTCATGGCTATCCCTCCTTTGTTAACAGTATAACATGATCAAAGTATATACGCAAGAATTTTGTTGCAAGCGGGAATATAAGCTGGTATACTGGAAGGGAAGCGGAGGGAGATAAATGCGGATACTGGTTGCAAATGCGGGAAGCACATCGCTAAAGTTTAAGCTGTTCGATTTTCCGAATGCGGAAATCCTGGCGCGGGGCAAAGTGGAACGCGTGGGCGATCCAAGGGGATCAATATATTCGTTTGAGAATAACCGGGGGCTGATTAAGGATTCTGTTTTGGCAAAGGCCGAAACGTATCGGGAGGGCATTGACCTTTTTTTAAACGACCTTGGCGGCGCAATGCAGGCGGACGTCGTGGCGTTTAAAACCGTGCTTGCACTCAAGCATCCGGGCATACATATTATTGACGATGAAGTGATTCGGGACATGGAGGAAAGCATGTCTATTGCCCCGGTTCATAACAGTGCGTATCTTGCCACAATACGCGCTTTTCAGCAGCTTGCGCCGTTTGCAAAGCTGGTTGGCGTATTTGAAACGGCTTTTCATATGACAATGCCGATGAAAAACCGCGTGTATGGCGTGCCGTATGAATGGTATGAAAACTATGGCGTCAAGCGCATGGGCTTCCATGGGGCGTCGCATTCCTACGTCGCTCAGAAGACAGCCGGGTATTCGCGCGTCATTTCCTGCCATCTGGGTGGGAGCAGTTCGCTTTGCGCCATTAAGGATGGAAAGAGCATAGAAAACTCCTTCGGGCTTTCGCTGCAGGCGGGTATTACGCATGTAAGCCGCGCAGGCGATATCGATCCATATATTATGCCGTATCTTTTGAAGCTTGGAATGCCCTATGAGGCAGTGATTGCTGGGCTGGAAAAGAAGGGCGGCCTCAAGGGAATTTCCGGTACCAGCGGCGACATGAGGGATCTGCGCGAGGAGGCCCGAAAGGGAAATGCACGCGCAAAGCTCGCCATCGACGTGTTTACAGAGGGCGTACGCAAATACATTGGCGCGTATGCTGCCGTGCTTGGCGGTGTGGATGCATTGTGCTTTACAGCCGGCATCGGGGAAAACGATTCGGAAACGAGAAAGGAAATCTGCGAGGGGCTTGAATTTCTCGGAATTGCGCTTGACGAAAATAAAAACCGTTTAAGTGAATACGAGATAGGCGCCGGACGGGTAAAGGTATTTGTGATTCCGGCAGATGAAGAAACCGTTGTAGCCAGAAGCGCATACGAATTATTGAATGCATGACAGGTAAATAGAAAAGAGCTTTCGCCCATTGCGGGCGAAAGCTCAGGCCATCAAAAAAGTACCTTTTTTGATGGGAGGGGCCGATCTCCTGAAATCCTGCGGGATTTCCGGGCGGAGATCGGAAATTGGAAGCGTTTTTCGTCGCTTCGCTTTGGAAAAACGCGCGATTTCGCCGTACACGCCGCCGAAATCGATGGAAAATGGAGAGGAATCGCTCTCCCTCTCCAAGCCTCTTCCTGAGGTTTGTTGATGATCTGAGCTTTCGCCTAGTTGCGGGCGAAAGCTCTCTTTTATACCGCGATTACAGAAAGCGTGAAAACTCACCGGTTTTTACGTTTACTCGGTATAGTTCATAGGCAGAATTCAGGCAGTAAACATACTCGCCAATCGCGGCGATACGGCAGCCATAGGAGTATGCGTCATAGTCAAGCGGCATGATGCGGACGCCGCTGCCGCTTTCAAACAGATCCTTCCTGTATATACCGTAGGAATCGTCGTAGTTGATAGTATCGTCATAAAACACGGTATCGGAAGCGCTTCCCATAAAGTACAGCGTGCTGTCTTTCAGCACGGATTGCACGTAGTTTTGCTCGATGGCCAGCAGTTCCTCTTTCCCGTCCGGATACAGGCGAATGAGATGAGAAGCGACAAAATCTCCTTCACTGTCGGACAGGGAAACCAGAATGCATTCGCCGTCGGGGATCACTGCCTGTGTGATGTGATAGAATTCGCCAAGATCGTTTTTGTAGGGGAAGTCGGGCTCGATAAATGCATTCTCGAAGCTTGAAAGTACTTCGCCGTTCAGTGAAAGGATGGAATAGTTTACAAAGTTATAGGCGTATACGGTGTCGGCATATCCGCCGGCAAGATATATCCTGTCATCCTTAACGGCCATAGAAGCGATGGAATTTCCGATTACGCCTGTAAGAGGCTGGAGGTTTTCGCCGTTTATATCCATTTTGAAAAGGGCAATACCTGATTCATAATAGCCGGTTGCGCTATAAGTTTCGTCGCCCTCCATATCCCAATCTGCGGTGCATACATATTCGCCGCCCTGATTTGTGTTGGAAAGGAAGAAGATTTCGCCATTATAGACGGTGAAATCCTTGTAACCGACGTAGGCGTCAATCAGGAGAGTATCATAGCTTTCGCTGATGAAATCGTATACATAGCCAACGTGCCTGGCGTCTTGAATGACTTGATATTCGCTTCCGTCCGGATTCATGGAAACCGGAACCTGGGATACAACGTGCATGTCGCCAAAATCATCCATGTCATATTGGTTGGCAAGATAGTATACTTTTCCGTCATACAGCTGCAGCATGGCTGCGCGGTCGGATGATATTTTCTGCATGTTGTTCCCGTCTTCTCCAACCTTCCAGATGCCGTCGTCAAGAGCAATCAGGAGAGAGGTGTCATCAAGTCTGCACATGAAGCCGTCGTTTTCTTCACCGACAGCATAAATACAGCCGGTCAGTAGGAGGACAATCACCAGAAGAATCAGTTTTTTCATGTCGGTAATTCCTTTCCGTTTAGTATATTCCTTAGACTGGAAATGAAATGCAATTGTTCCGAAAATGCAGTTCGGGATCAGGGGATATCAATATTGTAATCGCTTTTTCATGCGATTGCAACATCCGTGACATGTATACATCATCAAAAAATTTCGATGGGAATTAGTTTCATAAAGGTATGGACTTTACGTTTGAAGTATGCTATACTATATAAGCGTATATTATTGTCCGGGAAGGCGGTGTACCATGAGCGAGAAGATGGGCGAGACCAGGCTTTTTTCCGTACCGACGGAAACACCCGAATCAGCCGAAGATATTATTCATTATGTATACCAGGCGCTGAAGGCTAAGGGGCATGATCCCATCATGCAGATGGTAGGGTACATCATCTCCGGCGATCCCACTTACATTACCAGCTTTAATAATGCCCGTTCGCTGATCAAACGCGTGGAGCGCGATGAAATTCTGGAGGAATTCGTTCGCTTCTATGTTGAGCAGCACGAAAAGGGCGTATGACCGTATCGGGTGCATTGTGTAAACCCGGCGCTTATGTGCCGGGTTTATTTCTTCGGAGGGGCATATGATCAAGCGTGTATTGGCGTTGGATGTAGGCGATAAGCGCATTGGCGTTGCGGTATCGGATTTACTGGGAATAACTGCTCAGGGTGTGGAGACCATATTCACCAAGGGTATGGAAAACGATATAAAGCGTGTAATGGAGCTTTCCGCTCAGTATGATACCGACAGAATCCTGGTGGGCAATCCCGTTCGCTTAAGCGGCGAAGCGGGTCAACAGGCTGCAAAGGCACATGCATTTGCCGAAAGACTGGAGCAAAACGGGCTTACCGTTCAATTCTGGGACGAAAGGCTCACCTCCGTTAGTGCCGAGCGCGTTTTGATCGACGCGGGCGTTCGCAGGGACAACCGCAAAAAGGTAATCGATATGCTGGCTGCCACTTATATTCTGCAATCCTTTATGGATGCGGGCGGCTGGGACAGATTTTCGCAAACAAGCCGTGAAGACGGCGGAAAAGAGGTATATAGACTCATGGAAGGCTACATGGAAATGGACAACATCGTACAGCTTGAGGACGAAAACGGCAAGGAGCTGAACTTTCAGCACCTGATGACCCTGGAATACAACGGAAATAACTACGTAATTCTTGCTCCCGCCGAGCCTATGGATGATATTTCTGAGGATGAGGCTGTGGTACTTCGCATCGAAACCGACGATGAGGGCAACGATGTATACGCCACGATCGAGGATGAGGACGAGCTTGAAAACGTATTCAACCGCTATCTTGAAATCGCTGAGAACGATGAAGAAAGCGACGAGGAATAAATTAACTGAAAATTGTTTGCGTTTTCGATGAAAACGTGATATCCTTGTTGGCATATTGGCGATGAAGGGGAAAAGTAACCGGAAATGCGTCACCCAAAGAGAGCCTGCGCCATAGGCTGAAAGCGCGGCGGTGAGTTGCCCGGTGAAGTTCGCCCCGGAGCTTCTGCGCTGAAAACTTAGTAGGCGCGGACGGAGTCATTCCCGTTAACAGAATGTGAGGCCGGTTGCATACGACCGGTGAACCGGGTGGTACCGCGAGCATTGCTTCGCCCCTGCTTCTGCAGGGGCGTTTGTATTTTTGCCGTATGGAAAGGAAGAGGAACAATGCAGGCAAAGGTTTTGGAAATTACGAACCGCACGCTTGAGGATATGAAAAGCGTAGCGGATTCGCAGGCGCTGGAAGCGCTTCGCGTGCGCGTGCTGGGAAAAAAGGGCGAGCTTACGTCCATTTTGCGCGGCATGGGACAGGTGGCGCCGGAAATGCGCCCGAAGGTTGGCCAGTGGGTGAACGAAGCCCGAGAAACAATTGAGAATGCAATTGCCGCGGCTCAGAGCGAAATTGCAAAGCGTGAGAAGGAAAAGCGCCTTGCCGAGGAAGCGATCGATGTTACGCTTCCCGTAAACGACAGAAGCGCAGGCAGCCTTCATCCGATGACGCTGGTGCTTGAGGAGCTGTTTGACATCTTCACCGGCATGGGCTTTGAAGCCGTTGAGGGACCTGAGGTAGAATACGACCACTACAACTTCGAGCTTATGAACATTCCCAAGAACCATCCGGCGCGCGATGCTCAGGATACGTTCTATATTGACGATAATATCGTGCTGCGTACGCATACTTCGCCTGTTCAGGCGCGCATTATGACTACGCGCAAGCCTCCGATCCGCATTGTAAGCTTTGGCCGCGTATACCGTGCCGATGAAGCGGACGCCACGCATTCCCCGGTTTTCCATCAGCTGGAAGGCCTTGTAATTGATGAGAACATCTCCATGGGCGATCTGAAGGGCACGCTGGATACCTTTGCCCGCCGCCTGTACGGAGAAGGCGTAACCACGCGCTTCCGCCCGTCCTTCTTCCCGTTCACCGAGCCGTCGGCCGAAGTTGTTCTGACCTGCGCCGCCTGCCGCGGCAAGGGCTGCCGTATCTGCAAGGACACCGGATGGATCGAGGTTCTTGGCAGCGGTATGGTAAATCCCAAGGTTCTGGAAATGTGCGGAATCGACAGTAAAAAGTATTCCGGCTTTGCGTTCGGTATGGGCGTAGAGAGACTTGCAAACCTGAAGTACAACGTGCCGGATATGCGCTACCTGTATGAGAACGATATCCGGTTCCTGAAGCATTTCCGCGGTTAAGGAGTGATAGCATTATGAAAGCGCCGATGAAATGGCTGAACGAATATACCAAGATTGATATGCCCGCAGAGGAATACGCCCGCCGGATGATTATGACGGGTACCGCTGTTGAGGGCTGGGAAAACACGTCCAAATTCACTAACGTTGTGGTTGGCTATGTGAAGAGTTGCGAAATGCATCCCGACAGCGATCATCTGCATGTTTGTATGGTGGATGTCGGCGGCGAAAACGATCTGCAGATTGTTTGCGGCGCTCCGAACGTACACGCCGGCGCATATGTTTGCTGTGCGCTTGAAGGCGCTCAGCTGCCCGGCGGCGTAATCAAGCATGGCAAAATCCGTGGCGTTGAAAGCTTTGGCATGCTGTGCTCCGGTCCCGAGCTGGATGTGCCCACAGAGCTTTATCCTCATTGCGGAGAAGAAGGGATTATCCTTCTTCAGGAACCGATTGCGCCCGGCACCGATGTGCGAGAAGTATTCGGCCTTGGCGACGACGTGATCGAATATGAAATTCTGGCGAACCGTCCCGACTGCCTCAGCGTATGGGGCGTTGCGCGTGAAAGCGCTACGGTTCTGGGCGAGCATTTTGTGATGCCCGAGATTTCATTCAAGGAAACCGGGAAGGGCACGTTTGATGATTATGCAAAGGTCATCGTTGAGGATGAGGTGAACTGCCCCCGTTATTGCGCGCGCGTGATTACCAATGTCAAAATCGGCCCGTCGCCCAAATGGATGCGCGAGTATCTATACGGCGCAGGCGTGCGCTCCATCAACAACATCGTTGACATTACCAATTTCGTCATGCTTGAAACCGGACATCCCATGCATGCATTCGACCTTTCCAAGGTTCGCGAGCAGACCATCGTCGTGCGCCGCGCACACGAGGGCGAGGAACTTACGACCCTCGACGGTAAAACCCATACGCTTACGGGCGATATGCTGGTTATTGCCGATAAGGAAAAGGCAACCGGCCTTGCGGGAATTATGGGCGGCGAAGAGAGCGAAATCGTGGAAGACACCGTAAGCGTGCTGTTTGAGTGCGCGGCGTTTGAACGCGGAAACAACCGCGTAACCGCCCGCTCTCTCGGCATTCGCACCGAGTCCTCCGGTCGTTTTGAAAAGGGCGTTTGCCCCGAAACGGCGATGCAGGCGCTGGATCGTGCATGTATGCTTGTAGAGCAGCTGGAATGCGGCGATATCGTTCCCGGCGCGTATGACAACTATCCGAATCCCAAGCCCGTTAAGAGGATTACCGCCAGCTGCGAACGCATCAAGCGTCGCATTGGCGTAGAAATCTCCAACGAAAAGATGGAGGATATTCTGCTGAGCCTGAATATCGACGTTGCGCTCGATGGCGATACGCTTACCTGTGAAGTTCCCGCATACCGCGTGGACATCGAAGGCGAAGCCGATTTGTCCGAAGAGATTCTCCGCCTGTATGGCTATGACGCCATTCCTTCCACCCTTATGAACGGCGTAACGATGGCCGGTAAGCGCCATGAAGCACAGTCTTTCAATGCGGGCGTGAAGCGCACGCTGGTGGGCATGGGCTTCTATGAAGCGCAGAGCTTCTCCTTTGTATCGCCCAAGTGGATTGAGAAGCTTGGCCTTGCAGCCGACGATCAAAGACTGAATACCGTTGTCATCCGGAATCCCCTTGGCGAGGATACCTCCGTCATGAGAACTTCTCTTGTGCCCAGCATGCTGAATTCTCTGGCGCTCAACATGAATCGCGGCAATAGCGAAGTGAAGCTCATGGAGGTTTCGCCCGTATTCATGCCCGCGAAGAATGAAGGCGAACTGCCTGCCGAAATTCCCACGCTGATTATCGCCATGTATGGAAACGGCGCGGATTTCTTCAAGCTGAAGGAGAATGTGTTCTGCCTGCTCGAGCGCTACGGCCTTAAGCCCTATGTAACCGCAGGCGGCGACGGCTACTACCATCCCGGCCGCAAGGCAACACTTACCCTTCGCGGCGGCAGCGTAAAGCTCGGCCAGATGGGCGAAATTCACCCGGATGTTGCCGAGGCGTTCAATATGACCGCTCGCGCCTATGTTGCAGAAATCGATATTTCCGCACTCAGAACCTGCGCACTGCCCATCCCGGCAGTGAAGCCGCTTCCGAAGTTCCCTGCCGTAAGCCGTGATATAGCCCTGGTTGTGGATGAAAAGGTTGCTGCCGGCGATCTGATGGTATGCGTAGAGAAGGCTGCCGGTAAGCTGTGCGAGGGCGTAAAACTATTTGACGTGTTCCGCGGCGAACGCCTGGGCGAGGGGAAAAAGTCCATGGCATTCTCCATTGCCTTCCGCTCTCCCGATCACACGCTGACCGAAGCGGAGATTACCGCCGCTATGGAAAAAATCCTTAAAAGTGCCGAAAAGAGCTATGGCGCAGTGATCCGCTGATTTACCGATATACGAAAAAGAACCGCTTCAAACGAGGCGGTTCTTTTATATGCTTTTTAGGCAATTCGGTTTCAGGTAAAATCTCCGCTTATGAAGCCTACCAGAATGGCTGCAAATTCGCGCAGCATGCCATGGGGAAGGCTCAGCATGGATGTTGCCACCGGAACGGGGTAAAAATCGCGGTCGGTTTGAGAAGAAGCGATCTTCATGGCCCGGTACATGTGGTAGTTGTTGGTAACCACGCCGATTTTTGCATCTTCCTTCTCCATCAGGGGAAGGCTTAGCAGGATGTTTTCAAGCGTACTTGTAGACTGATCCTCTATGATAATGCGTTCGTCAGCGATTCCGCGCGCTGTAAGTCCGCGTCTTATACATTCGGCTTCGGAAATCCCCTCATCCGGCCCCTGTCCGCCGGATGCGACGATGAGTGTATCGGGATTTTCAAGAAGATATTCATAGGCTACGGTTATACGGTTTCGAAGCGCGCCCGATGGACTGGTTCCGTTTACTTTTGCGCCCAGCACGATGATGTAGTCCAGTGCGTCCGGCGGCGTAGAAAACGCGGCGGATATTACCAAGGCTTCAACGCTGATAAAAAGCACAAGTCCAATGGCAATTGCCGAATGCATGAGGCGGAGGAGTATTTTTGGAAGCGGAGAAGGTTTTCCGGTTCGGATGGTTCTTCTTACGATGATATAGCGCAGGAAAAACGCAAGGGACATAACGAGCCAAAGCCATAACAGCGATTGCGTAAAGCGGACAATGACGCCGTTCATCAGGTAGTATACCATACAGAACACGGACAAAATCAGAAAAATCAGGTTTACAAAGGAAGACGGCTTTTTTTCCCTTTTCATTTAGAATACCTCATCGACATTGTCCGCAGGTGCCATAGGAGGATAGGTCCTGATCGAGGGACGCACCCTTGAAATAGCGCTGCACTTCCTTGAGCGTTTCCGCCTGGCGAAGCGGATGTCCCTGCGGAATATAGAGCACGCCATAGGAGCGTACGGACGTGCAATAGCTGCTCGGGCGACGGTTGGAGCGCGTGCACAGCGTTACCTGTCTGTGCATATTGCAGGTAACGGTTGGCTCGGTGCCGGCCAGATAATAATCGTTGGTAATTTCGTAGTTGTTTACGTCATTACGGCAGTAGGAGGAGGGCTTCATGCCGCTCACGCCGCACGCGGGGGCGATTACGAGCCCGTAATCGGAATAGGTTCCCGGCATAATCGGCTTGTTCTGCGTGATGCCGGCTTTGCTGTGAACGGCGCTCATTACCGCTGAGAACAGGGGCGCGGCATAGCTTCCGCCGGTGGAACTGGAGGTAAGCGGCTTATAGCTGTCGTGACCGATCCATACGGCGCAGGAATAATAGGCCGTCATGCCCGCAAAGAATACGCCGCAGGCGTCGGAGTTTGTGCCTGTTTTACCGGCGACCGTAAAATTTCCGAACTTTGCCTTGGAGCCGGTTCCGTTCTGGCCGGACACGCAGCCGGTGAGTACATCCACCAGCATATAGGCGGTAGAGGGCTTAAACGCTTGGCGGGTAATCTGCACGTCTTCTGCGCGGATGTACACCGTCTTGTTGTCGTTATAGCGTACTTCTGTAAATGCATAGGGCTCAAGGTATTCGCCTTTGTTTGCAATCGCGCCAAAGGCTGCGGCCATTTCAATTACCGATATACCTGAGGAACCGAGCGCAAGACCGGAGCCCGTAGCTTGTATGCGGTTGGAGGAGATACCCAGCTTTAGAAGGTAGTTTACGGAATTGGATATTCCAACATATTCAAACAGCGCCTGCGCGGTAGAATAGTTGTGAGAACGGTTGATGGCGATGCGCATGGATTCACAACCGGAATATCCGCCGCCGCCATAGTTGTTCGGAAAGCCCTGCTCGCTGACCCAACCCTCTATGCGTATGGGCAAATTCATAACGGGCGTACCCGGCGACCAGCCCATATCAAACGCGGGGCCGTATACGCTGAGCGGTTTTATGGACGAACCTACGGGCATGTTGATCTGATAGGCACGGTTCAGCTGTTTTCTGGCTGTGGGCTCATCCCTTCCGCCAACGATGGCAATCAATTCGCCCGTATGCCAATCGGTAACGGCGCAAGCGGCTTGGGGCTGAATGACATCGATATATTCGCCGTTTGAAAGCGTTTTCTTGTACCTGTCGGACGAATAGCGCGTGGAAGGATATCCCTTCCATTCGCGGATGGTATTCTGAACCGTTTCCTGCATGGAAGGGTCAAGGCTGGTGTAGATGTGATAGCCGCCGGTTCTGAGCTTGCTTTCCATGGCGCTTCGATTGGCGGAGGTGTCCTCCAGCTGCTCGACGCGCAGCATTTTTGTTACTACATCATATATGGAATATTCTACATAATAGGCGTTTGCGTACATTTCCTCTGCGTTCGGACTCTTCTGAAGCACGTTCAGCCGCTCGTTTTTTGCAATCAGGCAATCCTTTTCAGAGATAAAGCCTTGCTCGCACATGACCTCAAGCACATAATTTGCGCCGGATTCGCTTACATCCGGAGTGTTTCGGATGTAATAGTTGCTTCTCGGGTTATAGCGCGAGGGATTTCGGATCATACGCGCAAGCATGGCGCATTCCTTCAAGGAAAGCTCGTTCAGATCCTTTCCAAAATAGTCCAGCGCCGCAGTTTTAACGCCGTATAGCGAACCGCCCATGTACACTACGTTCATATATTCCACCAATATGCGTTCCTTGGCGGATTGCACATCGCCGGAAAACAGATCCATCAGGGTTTCTTCCAGCTCCAGCGCCAGATATGCCTCCTGCACTTTTCTTCGGTACGTTTGTTCGCTTGTAAGCAGTGTCTGTTTGATCAGCTGGCATGTAATGGTACTGCCGCCCTGATTGTTGCCTGAAAAAATGTTGCCGACAAAAGCGCCGATATAGCGCTTTACGTCAACCCCGCTGTGCCGCCAGAAGCGGGAATCTTCAATGGCAATAACTGCATTGATCAGGTTTTCCGGAAGCTCGTCATAGGTACAGTACACGCGGTTTTCTGTGCCGCGGAAAGTGGTGATCAATTCGCCGTTTTTGTCGTATATAAACGAAGTCTGTGCCTGCGAATCGAAAAGCGCCAGATCCAGTGTGGGCGTCGTGTCCACCCATGCTTTTGCGATACCCATCAATATGCCGCCGAATGAAACGCATGCAATTAGAACGACCATAAACAGCATTTTTACCGTCGTCATGCACACGGACAATATAAAATTGGAATACCCGCTGCGGGGTACAAATAGCGGATTTTGCTTACTCATGAATGCCTCCCGAGACTGCTTCGAGGATATATCCAGTATATCACAAATGCACGCCAAATGCACGCATATTACGCTTCGATTTATGAATTTGACGCAGGAATTCCCATATTTGTTCAAAACACATTTTTGATTTGAATACAGTTTATATACAAAACGATGTTATAATACCCTTGGAGGGATGAAAGAATGCGCATATTGATAGCAGAGGATGAAAAAAGCATCTCGGATTTTATCAAAGCAGGCCTTGAAAAGGCTGGGTTTGCTTGTGATCAGGCATTTGACGGCGAAGCGGCTTCGGATATGGCGGATCAACATGTATACGATCTGATTTTGCTGGATGTTATGCTTCCGGTTTATGATGGTTTTGAGGTTATGGAATACATCCGGGACAGGGGAATTCCCGTTATATTTACAACCGCTCGCGGAAATGTGAGCGATCGCGTAAAAGGCCTTACGCTTGGGGCCGATGATTATCTTGTGAAGCCCTTTGACATGCTGGAGCTGCTTGCGCGTATGGAGGCAGTATTCAGGCGTGTAAACAAGGGCGCGAAGGAAATCAGAATTGGCGATGTGGTTTTGATTCCGGACAGCCGGATGGCGCGAAGAAAGGGGAAGCCGGTGGCGCTTGCAGCGCGGGAATTTGATCTTGCGGTGTTTTTTGCTCAGAATGCAGGTGCGGCATTGTTCCGGGAGACGATTTATGAGCGTGTGTGGCGGGAGGATTACACCGGGGACACAAGGACAATTGATCAGCATGTCATGCGGCTTCGAAAAAAACTGGGATGGGAGGAACGGCTGGTGACGGTGAACAGAATCGGATATCGGCTGAACAGGGAAGAATGAAAATACGGAACAAACTGTTTTTTGCATCATTCCTGATATCGGGGCTGATAATCTCGCTTATGGGCTGCTTTATGACTGCGCTTTCGTTTTCAGAAGATGTGCTGAATGAAAAGGATAGGCTTGGAGAGCGGATGAACCTGATTCATACGGGGCTTCTGAGCGCATATGCAGGGTATTCCATACAGGGGATTGAACCGGATCTTGGAATGCTTGAAAGCATTGTGCTGGAATACGATGATCACGCGGGAATCCGTGAGGAGAAGTCAATCGAAGCGATTACTGTTCATAAAAGCGGAAAACGATTATTTGCCCAGTTCGGAATAACGCTTGGAAGGCGTGATTATACAGTTTCTTCTTTTTACAATATCGATCATATATATGATAATCAGATGTATATGAAAAACGGCTACCGCATCATGTTCTTTCTGGCGTTTTTCGCGTTGATGAGTGCGATGTATATACTGGCAGATCGGATATTGAAGCCTGTAAAATCGCTGACGGAGGCAGCGGCTGCTTTTTCAAATGGCGATAAGGATGCGCGGGCGAGCGTTACAACGAACGACGAGCTTTATGAGATGGCCTTGACCTTCAACTGCATGGCGGATTCGATTTCGGGGGAAATGAATCGCCAGCAGGCGTTCATTCAAAACCTGACCCATGAAATGAAAACGCCGCTGTCTGCCATTATGGGGCATGCCGATCTGATACGAACCGGAAAAGCGGAGGGAGCGGAGGCTATGCTTGCCGCGCAGACAGTGCTGAAGGAAGCGTCCAGGCTGGATGCTCTTTCGCAGCGGCTTACCGGTCTGATTCTAATGGAAAACGATCAGGGAAGCAAGCAGAAAACCTCCGTATTGCTGCTGTTGAGCGATGTAGCTAGCGCATTTCAGACACGGGATATTGATATTGCCTGTTCAGGCGAGGATGCGGTGATTGTTACGGATCGCGTGCTTATGAAAACAATGCTCATGAATCTTGTAGACAATGCGATTAATGCTGGCGCGAAGCATGTGCAACTGAAAAGCGAAAAAGGTGACTTTATTCGAGTGTTGGATGATGGCTGCGGAATGACACACGAGCAGATACAAAAGGCAACGCAGCCGTTCTGGCGGGCGGATAAGGCACGTTCCCGAGCGCATGGCGGCGCGGGGTTGGGCCTTGCGTTGTGCGAAAGAATCGCCCGGCTGACAGGATGCAAAATGACAATTGATAGCGAAATCGGCAAAGGTACAACAATTTCCATCGCATTACAGGAGGTGAAAACGGATGCGCAGGAGTGTGAAAGCCGGGGTACTGCTTCTTAGCGTGCTTGTGCTTCTGATCGGCCTTCTATTGCCGGATATCGCCATTCGGATTGCCGATGGCGTTTTGAACAGCGCCACATGGGGATACGATGATGGAGATCGGGACTTTACGTATCCTGGCGCAGAAGCGCATAGAATTCAGGCGTTTGAGGCATATGAAAACATGGCTGCTTCTATAAAGGCAACGCAGGAAAACGTAATGGATGGCGCTGTGGAACCGCCGGCCTCTTTTGCAATACGCCCGGATATGGGAAAGCTTGTTTTCGCCAGCCAAAAAAGCTTTACGCTTTCGCCCATCCATTTCAGCGCGCAATGGGATTATCTGGAAACAAAAGTTTGTTTTGAATACGGCGATGTTCGGATAGTTACGGACGAAGCAAACGGCTGGCCGCTTCGCATGGAAATCCGTACGGATGCAAGCACGCTTTCTGATTATCTGTCAGGAAAGGAAATTTATTCTCTTTTGAGGGAATACGGAGCGCTTTTCGGGTTTTCCGAATATAAGGAAGGCTATGGAGATACGCAGGGAACTGCAGTTACCGTAGTAACGCTGTCGGTGGCGGCGACGAATTACGAAATCTCACTATTCATATCACAAAAAGTTGGAATTCTCGTTTTTAAGATATCGGTAGTCTGATTTTGATACAATTCCGATACAAACATTGGGTATAATAAGCGCAACAAGGAGGTAGGAAAAATGAAAAAATGCTTGTTGATTATGCTTCTGGTTTTTTCGTGCTTGGCCGTATCCGCCGAGGGGTACCATGGTACGGAGTGGATCGAGATTGCGGACGGCGCAATGCTTCCGGCTGACGCGTCTGTCGAACTGCCTGCGGTCATTATGCGTGGAGCGCTTTCGTATGACGAGGAAGAACTGATTGCCAGGCTTCTGGGCGACGATTACTTGGAAAAGCAGTCGTATTCTAAGGAATCGAGAGATTATGTGACCAATGAAAATAAGGAACCGTGGGAAATCAAGTATGTGTACATAAATGAATATGTTACAGGATATGAGTTCTTCTACAGCGATCCATGGGTTGCGGGTGAACGGGGCGGCGAGTACGAACCGCCGCAAATGAACATGATGCCCAGCGAAAGTGCTCTGTACGCGCGCGCTCTGCTTTCAAAATACTTTCACGACGATATGCTCAACAATGTATCTGTGGTAAGACAGATTTCCGAGCGCTGGAGCTATAAGGATCGCTGGTATACGGATATGGAGTACCAGAGATTTCAGAAACAGCAACAGGTACACTATATCGTGTTTGACCATCATACAAAGGATGGCGTGCCGATATTGAACGATTCGCTTATGGGCATTGTGGGCGTTAACGGATTAAGCGGGTTCAGCCTTTCGTGGCACGATTTTGATTATCGGGAAGAAACCATTCAACCCATGCCGCTTCAGGATGCGATCAACCTTGCAAGCACTACCCGCTCAAGAAAGACTACGCTTTTATATGCGGAGCTGTGCTACTCAAACTGGCTTACCGATTGGTCGGATGAATACCATCTTTCCTGGTATCTTGTAACCGCAGACGGAGATTATGTGGTGGATACTGTGCTGAACAAGCACATGTGTACGATGTATGAATACTGAGGGAATATCTGGAACGCGGTATGCTTTTGAAGCGTTTGAGGCATTATGTAACCGATCCCAATTTTGAGGAGGATGAAAAGATGCCTAACGGAATGCTTCAGTCAAAAAGTCTGTCTATCCTTCAGGATCAGCTGACGCACGAGTTTATTGCCTGTAAGAAGGCGGAGCGCTATGCGGAAACCTTCCAGAATGCGCAGCTGAAAACGCTGGCAAGCGAGCTTGCAAATTGTCACAAGGAACGCTATAACCGCCTGTTCAACTATCTGAACAGCTGGTCCTGAGGAAGGAGGGGCAATATGAACCGTCATGTCATGAACGATCAGTACGGTATGGAGGATCTGCTCGAGCAGGAAAAATACCTCATTCACAACTATGGCGTGTATATTCCGGAGGCTACCGAGCCTCAGCTGCGCACCGTGCTTACCGATAATCTGAACGGCTGTGCAAACGATCAGTATCAGGTGTTTACCACAATGCAGCAGATGGGCTGGTATGCAGGCCAGACGGCGGAAGCTGCTCAGCTGAATACTGCAAAACAGAAATTCAGTCAGATGCAGGGTGAGTTGCCTGTGTAAGGCGGCTGCTGTCAGCTGAAACCGGGGGCTGTTGCAGAATCAGCCCCCTAACGAAACAGAGCTTTCAACCACAGGAAAAGTGGAAGAAAGCTCTGTTTATGTAAAGGCCCGGCTCAGATCATCAACAAACTCTATGGAGAGGTTTGGAGAGGGAGCGCACTCTCTCTCCATTTTTCATCGATTTCGGCGACATGTACGGTGAAATCGCGCGTTTTTTCAAAGCGTAGCGCCTAAACACGTTTCCCCTTTTGGGCCTCCGCCCTCAAATCCCGCAGGATTTCAGGCGATCGGCCCCTCCTATTAAAAGGGCCTTCTTTGATGGCAAAAGCCGGGGCTGTAACGCCCCGGCCTTAGGATTATGTGGATGCGACTTTATTTGCCAACCTTTTCGGCGCGCTCGTCGATGATGGCCTGGCCGCCGGAAGCGAGATAGTCTTCCATGCCGGCATCATATACGGCGTCGAAATCTTCGGGAGCAGCTACAACTGCCTTGCAGAGGAAGGAGTCGCGCTTCTCGGTAAGGGAGGTGCCTACGCCCTCTTCGGAGGAGATGGCGCCTACGTTGAAGTGTGCTACGGTGCGGCCGTCGTGGGTGGAGGCTGCGAGTGCGAGCTCAACATAGCGGGATTCTACGCCTGCATAGTTGAGGGCCTTGGACTTGTTGGTAAGATCGGTGTCAAACAGGTTCAGGCCGTTGATGGTGATGGTGTAGTCGATGTTCATGCCGGAGTTCATGATGTCGGGGGCCAGCGCTGCCATAGTGGCGATTGCGCCGTTTTCCATAACCTTGTGGTTTATACCCTCATCGCCGGTCTGCAGATAGGTAACAACCTCGGGGGAGGAGATGAAGTCGAGGTACAGGATGGAAGCGAGCGGCTCATCGTTGGTGGAGGGGAAGAATACCTTACGGTCAATGGAGTCGGCCAGGAACTTCACATAATTGCCCTCGTCGTTCGGGAAGCACTCTACTGCGATGAAGGCTGCATCTTCGCCAACATTGCGCTTGAGGTTTGCATGGATGGAGTCATCGCCGTTGCGGAAGGGGTAATCCCAGTTGTGCATGAAGGCGCCCACGAAGCCGGCCTTGATGTTGTTGTCTTCAGTGGTGTCGCCGGATCCGTAAAGAGCGAAGTCCTTCCAGATGAGGCCCTTGTTGTACCAGTCATTCAGCACGCGAACGCCCTCTTTGTAGCCCGGATAGAGCAGATGGCGATCGTCGAAGCCATTGATGTACAGGTCAACATCCTCGGTCTCGGCAGGTACGAAGGAGGTGAGCAGGTGATCGTTGCGCCAGCCGATGTCATAGGAGGTGGTGTAGGGGACCATGCGGTCTGCATCTTCGCCCAGAAGCAGCTCGGCGTTCTCCTGGAAGGCTACGAGCATGTCTTCGAACTCCTGCAGATTGGTGGGTGCTTCCAGATCGAGAGCGGCCAGCCAGTCTTCGCGTACGAACATGTTGATGCGTGCGCGCTCTGCCAGCAGTGCTTCGATGGCCCATACCGTTCCAGTTTCGGGATCCTGGTTATAGAAAATGTTGTAGTCGCCAAGCAGCGCGTACAGGTTCGGAAGGAGATCCTTGTACTCGGTCAGGTAGGGGTTCATGTCCAGAACGCCGCCCATGTTGGCGTAGGTCTGAATGGTGGGGTAGGAATAGGTTACGCATACGTCGGGCGCGTCGCCGGCGGCAAGGAGGTTGTTCATTTCGTCAACCTCGGTCCAGCGGGGTACGCTTACGAATTCAACTTCTACGTTGTACTTTTCGAGCATGCCGGCCTTGATGAAGTCGGTAAACTTGTTGTTCGTCGGGTCGGTTCCGCCGTCGTTGGAGCGGTTGTAGATTTCGACCGTGATTTTGCGGGTGGTCGCGAATTTGCCGTCAACCAGTCCGTCTTCGGCATGCGCGGAAACGATGCCGAGGCTCAGAACCATGGCGAGC
Organism: Clostridia bacterium; assembly: GCA_045538305.1. Classification (GTDB taxonomy): domain Bacteria; phylum Bacillota; class Clostridia; order Christensenellales; family Aristaeellaceae; genus SFHK01. Next base: position 41,135 of record JAZSRC010000026.1, read on the forward strand.
ATCAGGACTATAGAGAGAATGCGTTTCATGGGTTGTCCTCCTTATATATTTTTTAGGCTATCACGCCTATGGGTACTAAGTGACTCAGATTATCCCTTCACCGCGCCAATGGTAACGCCGGTAACAAAGTAGCGCTGAAGCCAGGGATAAATGAGAAGGATCGGAACCGTTGCAAACATAACGGTTGCCATTTTCAGGGTTTCGCCAACACCGGGATCAAAAAAGCCTTCCTGCGTGCCGACTTCTATGGCAGTGGTATTCTGAAGAATATTGTACAGCAAAAGCTGAATGGGGTACAGGTGATCGTTCTTTTTAATGTACATCAGCGCGTCCGAAAAGCCGTTCCAGCGGCCTACCGCGTAAAACAGCGCCAGCGTGGCCAACACGGATTTGGACAGCGGCAGATAAATGCGGATCAGCATTCTGAAGGGACCGGCGCCATCCAATTCCGCCGCTTCCTTCAAACTGTCCGGTATGCCAAAGAAGAAACTGCGCATGATGATCATATTGAAAACGCTTAAGCAGTTCGGCACAATCAGCGCCCATACGGTGTCGAGCATGGACAGTCTCTTAAGCAGCAGGTAATGCGGAATCTGTCCGGCGCTGAAGTACATGGTAAGAACGATGATTGCGTTTATTACCTTTCTTCCGCGCAGCTGATCAAAAATCAACGGAAATGCGCAAAGCACCGTCATGGTCATGGAGAGTATGGTGCAAAACACGGTAAGCACTGCCGTAAAGCCAAGCGACTGGGTATACTTGGCGTCGGAAAGCACCGTAGTATAAGCTTCCAGCGTAAATCCGCGGGGCCAAAGCAGCACTTCGTTTCGGATCAGGTAATTGGTGGACGACAGCGAGCGGGCCAGTACGTTCAGCATGGGAAGGAGACATACAAAAATCAGTATGCAGCAAATGGCGACAATAATCCAATCGCCTGCTTTGGTGGATCTTGACTTGATCATTCGTTCATTCCCTCCTTACCACACGCCGCGTTCGCCAAACCGGGTGGCAATTTTATTCGCACCTAGCAGGAAGAATACGCCAATGACCGACTGGAACAGGCCAACTGCTGTAGTCAGGGAGAACTGGGAACCCTTAATACCGTTTTGATATACAAAAATGGAAATCGTTTTGGATACGTCGTCCACCAGCTTGTTGCTGAGCGCAAAGGGACGATCGAACTCCGAACCGAGGATGCGGCCCAGGTTCATGATCAGAAGGGTTACAATGGTGGATCGAAGGCCGGGAAGCGTTACATGCCAGATTTTGCGGAAGCGGCCCGCGCCGTCTACCGCGGCGGCTTCGTACAATTCCGGGCTGATTCCGGTAAGCGCTGCCAGATAAATAATCGTGTTCCAGCCCGCTTCCTTCCAGATGCCCAGCGCTACATACGTGCCTACCCAGTTTGTTTCCGAGTCCAGGAAGTGTATGGGTTCTATGCCCATATTGATCAGGATGATATTGATCAGGCCATCGTTGGTGGCAAGAAGCCGAAGCGCCAGTCCGCTGATGATGATCCAGCTCAGAAAGTGGGGAAGATATACAATGGTTTGGGTAATCCGCTTAAATCCCTTGAACGCCAGCTCATTCAGAATCAGCGCCAGTATGATCGGCGCGGGGAAACCGACAAACAGATCCAGCAGATTCAGTATAATGGTGTTTCTCAACGAATACAGAAAATCCATATCCTGAAAGGCCTTTTCAAACCATTCAAAACCGGCCCATTCTACCTGAAAGATCGGCTGTATGATGTTATTTGCCTTGAACGCCTGCTGTATGTATACCATTGGCATATACCGGAATATGACAAAAAAAGCTACAGGCAGAAGCAACATGATGTACAGCGTACCGTATCTCCTGAAATACTGCCCCCAGGACATGCGCCCGTTCCTGTGCGGAGATTTGGCTTGAATCGCGGGCTGTGCAATACTCAAGGCGATTCCTCCCTTGCTGCAATACTGCTGCCACAATACACAGACAGTATGATTATTGATAATATTCTATATGAATACTATACAATAAACGTGTAGTTATGTCAACATTAAAGTATATTTGATTGAAAAATTGACAAATGAGATATAACAGATCGTCGGATATAGGATGCAGATGTAAAATGTTAGCACTCGCGCGTGTTGAGTGCTAAAAAACGATTGACATTGCCGATATTTGGATATACAATACTGATACTACTATTTCTGGGAGGATCAATCAATGGCTGAAAAGGGAAGCATTTCCATACATGCGCAAAATATCATGCCGGTAATCAAAAAATGGCTGTATTCGGACAAGGATATATTCTTAAGAGAACTCGTATCCAACGGCTGCGACGCGATTCAGAAGCATAAGCTTCTGGCGCAGCGCGCGGAATGCGATGCGCGCGAGAGTTACCGTGTGGATGTAATCACGGACGCCGAAAAGGGAACCCTCACCATTACCGATAACGGCATTGGTATGACTGCGGAGGAGATTCAAAAGTATATCTGCCAGGTGGCGTTTTCCGGCGCAGAGGAATTTTTGAAGCAATACAAACCCGAGGACGGCGAAAAGGGCGGCATTATCGGACACTTTGGTCTGGGCTTTTACAGTGCATTCATGGTGTCCAAGAAAGTCGTTATCGATACCAAAAGCTTTAAAAAAGGCGAACAGGCTGTAAGATGGACGAGCGAAGACGGCATGGAATACGAAATCGAGCCGTCTGATCGCACGGACGAAGGAACGAGCGTAATCCTGTATCTGGGCGACGAGGATCAGGACTATCTGAAAGTCTGGACGGTTCGCGAAACGCTTGAAAAGTATTGTGCGTTCATGCCGGTGGAGATTTATGTAAGCGAAATCCGCAAAAAGGAAGAGAACGCTGAAGAAACCGACGCGGCGGAACCGGTATACAGCCTCGTGAACGATATTCACCCACTCTGGATGAAAAAGCCCAACGAGTGCACGGAAGAGGAATACAAGGAGTTTTACAAAAAGGTATTCCATGATTATGACGAGCCTCTGTTCTGGATTCACCTTAACGCCGAGTTCCCCTTTAACCTGAAAGGCATACTGTATTTCCCGAAGCTGAAGAACGAGTTTTCTTCCGCGGAAGGCGTTATCAAGCTTTTCAACAATCAGGTGTTTGTCGCTGATAATATAAAAGAAGTCATTCCCGAATTCCTGATGCTGCTCAAAGGCGCAATTGACTGTCCGGATCTGCCGCTGAACGTATCCCGTTCCTTCCTGCAGAACGACGGCTATGTCAAAAAGATGAGCGACTACATTACCAGAAAGATTGCCGACAGGCTGGTAAGCGAATTCAACACCAAGCGCGCCGATTATCAGGATTACTGGAAGGACATTCACCCGTTTGTCAAGTATGGCTGTATCCGCGACGAAAAGTTCTATGATCGCGTGAAAAACGCCGTCATTTTCAGAACCACCAAGGATGAATACCTGACGAAGAAGGAGTACGCCGACCGTCATGGCGAAAACGGAGAAACCGTAATCTATTACACCAGCGACGAAAAGCGTCAAGCCCATCTGATTGAAATGCTCACAGGACAGGACAAGGACGTTGTCGTTATGGATACGCTGATTGACAACAACTTTATGAGCTTTCTGGAGTATTCGTCGAAGGAGGAAAAGCTTACCTTCCGCCGCGTGGATGCAGGAACGGACGATCTGGCCGAGGGTGAAGAGGCGGATGAAAAGCTGCTTGCCAGACTGACCGAGGAATTCCGCGGAATAACGAATGATCAGGAGCTTCAGGTAAAGCTTGTTGCCCTCAAGTCCGACGAAATGGCAGCTGTGATTACCGTGGATGAGCAGAGCCGCCGCTTTTCCGAAATGAGTCGGCAGTGGGGCGGAGACATGCAGCTTCCCGAAAAGCGCACGTTGACCCTGAACGGGAAGCACCCGCTGGTAAAGTATCTGTCGGATGACGGAGCTGATGGCGAAGAGCGCAAAATCGTTATGGAGCAAGTGATTGACCTTGCCGAAATGGCCAGACAGCCGCTTGTTGCGGATAGAATGGTGGCGTTTTTGAAGCGCTCCACAAAGATCCTGTCCCTTGTAGTAGAGAAATAAAGCCCATATATAAAACCAGGCTGAATCAGTTCTTATGATCAATGAACTGAATCAGCCTGGTTTTTTGATATTGGTTATTATTTCAGCCCGTCCATCTCCATCATCTTTTCAAGCACCTTGATGTCGCTTGTAATGTCGATGGCGTCCACTCTGAACAGCGTGTCCAGCTGCTTTTCAAAGCCGGCGACAAGCTGATCCAGCATTCCTTCAATACGTGCCTTGGAGGACAATATGTTTTCGCCCTGAGCGCTTTGCTGCTCCAAAATGGCATAGCGACGCAGAAGCTTGAGGGTAGAAGGAAGATAGTACTCCATAAAGGTCTGCAGCTCTGCTTTCTTTTCCGGCTTTTGGGAGGCAAGCTGAAAAATGTTGGCGGTGATTTCCTCAATCCGCTTGATTTTTGCGGAAACGCCTTCATCGTCAATGGCAATGTTCAGCGCGCGGATTTCAAGAAGCGTTTCGCGGTATTCCCGCTCGTCCGGGCTTTCGGAGTCGGTGAATTCAATATCTTCCTGTGTGTCGTCCATGGGTTTTCCCTCCGGGCGAAGCACGATCAGACGGCGGCCTTCGTCAATATAGGCGCTTTGAAACGCCGGGTTTCTCTTTTTAAGCGCCTTCAGATCGCGGCGCAGCTTTTTCTCCGTAACGCCCATTTCGTTTATCAGGCGGTCTAACGGATAACTTGCGCTGTCGCCGATGCACGCGACATAATCGTCAAATTTAGAATTCCGATTGCTTACAAACGCGCCGTAGCCTACCAGTGCCAGCGCGACGGCGGTTAAGGGAATAACAACATTCTTGATGTTGGAGAATATCTCTGAAACGCCGCCAAACAGCAAAATCGCCGCTGCGATATAAATCAGATTGTTCTGCTTTTTAGTGAGATTCATTCGTTTCCCAATTCTTTTTACCAACAGAAAAACGCCGAAAATTCTGAGCCACGGGATCATGAGCAATATTGCGACCGGCAGCCATTCGTTTAGCATATCGTTTTTCTGCGGAGGATTTGTGCTCATGCAAATCGCCTCCTGTTTACCTGTCCGATATATCATTATACCACAAATACTGCGCTTCGTGTAGAGGGAAAAGCAGATTATTTCATTCCTTCCAGAAGCTTTGAAAGCGCTGAAGTATAGAAAACCGTAAGCCTGTGCAGGGGACGGGTCAGGCAAACATATAGAAGCCTTGCGTTCAGATCGTCGTCCGGGTATTCGTCGGCGCTTGCATCCGCAATGATGACACCGTCAAACTCCAAACCCTTTACCGCAGAAGCTGGGGCGACATACACGCCGGATTCATAGCTTTCGCTGTTTACATCCATCAGCCTGGCACCGGTTTCTGCGGGGAGTTTTGCTGCCAGTCGCTTGGCTTCCTTTTCGGTTCTTGCAATGATACAGATGGAGCGCATGCCATCCGCCTGCCACTTTTTAAGTTCCGAGATGATTCCGCTTAACTGCTCTGTTTGCGTATGAAAGCGAATAAGCGTCGGCGGTTGACCGTGGCGCTCTACGGGACGCACCTCCTGACTGCCTGCCGGACGGCGCTTGGCAACAAGGAGCGCGGCGTTCATAATCTCCACCGTGTTTCGATAGCTGGTCACCAGCATGTGCCTTTCGCATGATTCATAGAAGGCGCAGTCTTTCAGCTCGTTCCAATCGGTGGTTCCGCGCCATGCGTGTATGCCCTGCATCAGATCGCCTACGATTGTAAAGGTAGCTGCGGACATCATTTTAGACAGCAATTCAAATTCAAACGGGCTAAAATCCTGTGCTTCGTCAATGACAATGTGACGGATTTCAAACTTCTTAAGCTCCAGAACGCGCATGGCGATATAGGCGATTGGCGCAAGGTCCTCCATCTCCAGCGGCTTTTTTTCTTCCATACGCATAAGCGTAT
>JAZSRC010000071.1:0-34329 GCA_045538305.1 Clostridia bacterium
AATTTCATATCTTGTGTTATACTATTCATGAGATTTGAAGCCACCTTCTTTAGTTTTTGTCTAGCAACTTAACTATACCAGATTGGCTCTCAAATCTCTTTTATTTTTTTCATCTTTTCCAAGATCTATTGTAGCTCTACAATGGCTGCTTTAGCATTATACAGAACGATGTTGACAATATATTAAGCTCATAGTATAATATCGGTATACAGCAAAAGGTGGGTTTATATTGAAAAGAATAGTAATTCTTATTTTTGTTTTGATGCTGACCATGAGTACTGAACAGGCGAAATGGTTCGATAACTACAAAATAATGTCTAGCGAAAATAAGAGCATCGATTATATGAATGCTTCGCTGGAAGTGCTGACATGGCCCGAATTCCCCATTCAGGCAAAACCGATATTCTATGAAGAAGGCAAGTGCCTGCTTGTACCTAATCCGCTCGAGCCTGACATGCCGTACCTGTATGACATTCATACTGGCGAACTCACCGGCCTTGCTACGCTGCCGGAGGATGAAGAAAAATGGATCGATATGATCGGTCTGGCAGTGCAATATGATAGACTCACACTATCGGATGAGGAGCTTGCAGCGCTGATGAAATCCGAGGGTGCGGCAGGTGCATTCTTCAGGATTGTACAGGGTTCGGCAGCTTATTCGTCGTATTCGGCTGCAGGCAATCACATATTGGTAAACACCCGTGGCTTCCTGTATCTGGTGGATACAAAAAATGCTACAATAAGACCTGCGGCCGGAACGCAGGTGCTCGAAGATGGCAGCAACGTGGTATGGAATATCGGCACCTACGAGTATATTGTAATTGCCCCGGACGGCAGCGAGAACTACACTGAATTTACCGGTGATCCCGGATATGCGTTCGCTCTGAGCGCCGTTGACATTGACAGTGATACAGCAGTGTGCGTTGCGCGCGACATACAGTTGAACCGTGATGGATCTAATCGGTATTGTATCGGCTTTATGGATGCAGAGAATACTGCATTTGTCAATATAGGCGGTTATAAGGTGCTCAGCGGTCCCGACTGCGTTATCGCCTGCGGTCAGGATGTTGCAATTGCTTATTCCAAAGCTGGAGCACTATTCTATCCGGTCGTGCTGGCCAGCCGTTCTGACAAAATGGCGTCCGTGCTCTGCTGGGATGGAACTGTTGCAAAGGCCATACCGGTTGAAGAATGTACCAATGCCGAGGGATTTACAGTCAAGCCCGAAGATGCTTTGGGCTTAATCCCGTTGGGTGTCTCCAACGATGGCAGGTATGCAGCCTTTATCGTCATTGATACCTGCGATATCCTTATGATGGATCTTGAGACCCTTGAGGTTCATACGCTGCTTGAATACAGTACCGTAAGCGATACCATCACTAGCCCGCTTATGACCGCCCTGTACTGGGATGGCGGTGAGTATATCAACGCCGCAAGCGGCTACTCACTGAGATTCATTTTTGATTAAACCCAAAGGTCGCAGCTTAGAAGCAAACATCGCCCCGCTTGCTAAACAGTATGGTGTACTGATAACAAGCGGGGCGATGCCTTATCTCTGGAAAAGCTCCGATGTGCCCTCCCCCTGCGCCGGAAAGAGATTAACGCGGTGATTTTTACAAGTCGTCATTTTCGGCAGTACGCCAACACAGAAATCCTTCCGCAATCACGCATCCCACATACAAATTCATAGAACATCGTAAAAAACAGAGAATCACCTAAAAAAAATAAATTTTGTAAGGCATCTAAACAAAGCCGATTTTGAGGAACAGTCTTTTGCAGGCAAGAGAAATGTGCTATACTGAATTCAACAGGTTTTCAGAGTCTATTTTTCATATATAAGGATCGTGTTCAGCATGAATCACTATGATAACCCCGACTTTTTCGCCGCTTACGCGCAGATGTATCGCAGCCAGCAAGGGCTTGCCGGAGCCGGTGAATGGCATCAGCTGCAGCCGTTGTTCCCTGATCTGCAGGGCAAGGATGTCCTTGACCTTGGCTGCGGCTACGGCTGGCACTGCAAGTACGCCGCCGACATGGGAGCAAAGAGTGTCACCGGTATTGATCTGAGCGAAAAGATGATCGCCGAAGCAAAGAAGCGCAACAGCCATGAGCGCATTGACTACCGTGTCGCCAGCCTGCTGGATTGGATGTATCCTTCTGCTGCTTATGACGTGGTTGTTTCCAATCTGGTACTGCATTATGTGGAGGATCTGGACGCCGTGTATCGCCGCATCCATGAAACGCTGCGCCCCGGAGGCGTATTCCTGATGAACATCGAACACCCCACCTTTACCGCCGGAGTCAATCAGCAGTTCGCCGCTGACGGCACTTGGCCGGTCACGGATTACTATTATCCCGGAGAGCGGCAGACCGATTTTCTCGGTCATGTCATCACCAAGCATCACCACACACTGACGCAGATCCTGATGGGACTTCTGAACGCAGGCTTCCAGTTGGAAGCTGTTGAAGAAGCCATGCCGCCGAAAGAATGGCGTGAAATGATGCCCGAAGAAATGCGCCGACCCATGATGCTGCTGGTAAAAGCGGTGAAGAAAGGAACTGCGCTATGAGAATTGAAACCGACCGTCTGATCCTACGTCCGTTTACTGAAAGCGATGCGGCAGACGCCTATGAATATCTGGAAGCGCCGATGGTGAACTGCTTCGCCTGTATGAAGCTGAATTCTCTTGAAGAAGCGCAGACGGAAATGCAAAAACGTGCAGAAGATGCGGAACTGTATTTCGCAATCATCCTGAAGGAGACTGGAAAAGTCATCGGCGAAATCAACGCACATCCGGAAGCAACTGCCCCTGATGAAAATGCGCAGCAGGACACCTTCAGCCCGTGCTGGATGCTGAATAAGGATTATCACGGCAAGGGCTATGCCTACGAAGCCGCAAAAGCGTTTTTTGATTATCTGTTCAACGAAAAAGGGGCGCGGCGTATCTACGCCTACACCGAGGACTATAATCTGTCCTCCCAGCATCTGTGCGAAAAACTGGGCATGCGCCGGGAGGGGCTGTTTATGGAGTTCGTATCCTTCATCAACAATCCGGACGGTACTCCCCTCTATGAGAACACCATGCAGTACGCCATTCTGAAAAAGGAATGGCTCGCAAAAAACGCCTGAAAATGAGGTAACATTTTAAATGAACTGCGATTTACATATGCATTCCTTCTTCTCGGACGGCACTTATACTCCGGCTGAGATCGTCGCCGAAGCCAAGGAAATCGGCTTGGGCGTCATTGCGTTGACCGACCATAATACCGTGGCAGGGTTGCCGGATTTCATTCGGGAGGCGGAACAGCAGGGCATGATTGCCGTTGGCGGCGTGGAGCTTTCCACTGTCCACGAGGGTAACGAATACCATTTGCTGGGATTGTTTATTGCGCCGGAGCACTACCAAAGTGTGGAACGCCTTGCGAAGGAATTCCATGTACTGAAGGAAATCAGCAACATTGAAACTATCGAGCGCCTGAATGATGCGGGCTACATGATTTCCTATCTGGACAAGAACGATCAGCCGTTAGTTGCACTGCATTGGCAGCACTACTTCAAGCGCATCCGCGAGAAATATGATGAAGCGGGTGGAGCACCGATGCCCATCGTCACGCCTCATGTGTGCAGGCATACGTTCTGTTCGAACATGGCCAGGAACGGCATGAACCCCAAGACGCTGCAATATCTCATGGGTCACGCCGACGTCAGTCTGACGCTGAACACGTACACGCACGTGGACTATGACGACGTCCTTCATGAGGTACTGCGGGTAGCAAATCCCCTGAAATAACCCCCTGCTTTGGGGGCCGGTTTTACTACTTTTTTACGACTCCAAAAGTAGTAAATTCCCGGAGCGCTCAGGCACACGCACTATTAGTGTATATTTTCATTCAATAATCATTACTATAGGGGCTGATTTTCAATGATAAAGATCCTTTTCCTGTGCCACGGCAACATCTGCCGTTCACCCATGGCGGAGTTTATTTTCCGAAAACTGGTCCGGGATGCGCGTCTTGACGGGCTGGTGAGCGTGGAATCTTGTGCAACCAGCCGCGAGGAGATTGGATGCGATGTGTATCCGCCGGCGAAGGCGGAATTGTTCCGGCGAGGAATTCCCATGGAAAAGCGGCGGGCGCGGCAGTTTACCGCATCGGATTATGAGAATAATGATTATATCGTGTGCATGGACGATATGAATGTGCGAAATCTTCTCAGGATGACCGGAGGAGATCCGGCGGGCAAAGTGAGTCGTTTGATGGATCATACTTCAAAGCCGGGCGTTGTAGACGATCCGTGGTATACGGACAGATTCTCGGAGGTGTTTGACCAGATCTATTTCGGGTGCCAGATGCTTCTTGATGAGATTCGAAAGGAGATTTAAATGTATCGGCTGATTCGCGTTTTATCGTGGGGGATTGCATTTTTCTGTTCGCTGAATGTATTTGTTCATATTACCAGGCTTTCGTTTACGAAAAAGCTTGCTTCCAAGGGACGCCTTTGGTCGTACGTCGTCGCGCTGCCCTTTAGTGCACTGAACCTGTATTTCATGAAGGACGTATTTACCACCGTGTGGATATGTCTTTTGCATGTTTCGCTGATACTGACGGTTTTTGATATTGTTTATCTCGTTATCCGCCTGTTCGGGCGAGACACACGGGTGATACGGGTTTTCAGGCGGCTTACCGGCTGGGGGCTTGCGTTTCTTTTGAGCGCGGCGATTATCGCGTATGGGCTTATAAACGTAGGGATTGTCAGAAAAACGGAATATACGCTGTATAATCCCAATGTGAAGGGCGAAATCACCATTGGTCTTGTAAGCGATCTGCACCTCGGAACGGCGATGAATGAGGATAAGTTTATCGCTGTAATTGATGAAATGCTGCTTGGCGGCGCGGATATGATCGTGCTTGCAGGCGATATGACGGACGAACGCACGGATCCGGATGCGTTTTACCGGCTGATGGATATGCTGTCCACGCGCCGCGCGCTGAAGGGCATGTATTTCGTATTCGGAAATCACGATGGTTCGCGCTATGGCGGCAGGCTGTCCGCACAGAACATGGAGAAAGCTTTGACAAACGCCGGCATTACTGTTCTTACGGATGAGAGCATATTCTTGGACGGATGGCTGCGCATTTGCGGAAGGCGTGACGCCAATGAAAGAAACCGCATGAAGCCGGGAGATCTTCTGGCGGAGGCCGATCCGGAGAACGAGTTTATCGTGCTGATCGATCATCAGCCGGCGCAAACCGACGCGAGCGCACAGGCAGGCGCGGATCTGCTGTTGAGCGGACATACGCATAACGGCCAAATCTGGCCGATAGGCCCCATTTCAAAGATTGCGGGGTTTAATGAAATCGAGTACGGACATGAAAAAATCGGAGATATGGACGCCGTGGTCTCCTCAGGTGTCGCCGGATGGGGCTGCGCATTCAGAACGGGCGGTATAAGCGAATATGTACTGATTACGGTTACGGGAGACGGTGTCTAACTTTTTGCGGAATCTGTTTTCAACCGGCAGAAACCGGGACGGGTATAATGGATTTGCTGAAATGACCGTCTGATGTAAAAATGGTTGGTTTTTGCAACTTTTGAATTGGTTCATTCGTCATAAAATGGTTATTTCGCGGGTATGATATTGCAAAATACAGTGGTAAGTGATATCATAATACTATTAAATGGTTGGAGGAAAAGGAAAATGAAACATGGATTCATGAGATTCTTTGCATTGGCGCTTTCCGTGCTGATGGCGCTGACGATGGCCGGCTTTGCGGAAGCGGATTATGCCGGGCTGGAAGGGCTGCCCTATGTAGACACCAGCTATTTTGCGAGCTTCGCCGATCAGGTGATCGATTACGACATGCGCGTCGCTTATGACGAAGATGGCTGCACGCAGATTACCTTCAGCTCTGAACTTATGGGTATTCCGGAGCTTTTTGCCCAGATCGGTGAAACGGAGCTTGTTGTCGGAATGCCCGATGGCGAGTATCTGAGCGTGGGCTATGAAGAGATTGCCAAATTCGTCGCGCTGTTTGGCGTCGTCAGAGCGCTTGATTTCTCCTACGAGAATGCAGAGAAGCTTTATAATTACATAGCCTATGGAAACTTTGAAGACGATCTTAAGGTAGTTGAGGAAGTAGCGGCGGTAGAGATTAACCGTCTGGCTCAGCTGGCTATGAACGAAGGCCTGGTTGCGATTACCGAAACCGGTGCGCTCACCATTGACGCCAACATCGATCAGACGCTGGATCTGGCAGGCAAGTATCTGAGAGAGTACTCCAAAGAGAAGAGATCCATCTACAGCCTGTGTGATATGGAAGCATTCGATCTAATCGACGATCTGACCGATTTCGATCTGATGTCCTACTACGACAGAATCCCTGGCAAGCTTGTGTCCATCGCGGGCGAGCTTGAAAAGGCGGACCTTGGCGACGTGGACGGCAAGATCTACCTGAATGTAACCGAAGACGGAAATATGAATGTATCCTTCGAAGTACGGGAAGGCAAGAAGACCTTTAGCATTGCTTCCTCCATGCTCAACGGCGTAGCCGTATCCGCTGCCGAGATGCGCGACGAGCTGATTGATGAAGTGGTCACCGCGAAGGCCACTCTGAGCGAGCAGAGCTTTGAGTACGTACTTAGCGGAAACGATCCGTATACCACCTTCAACCTGCTTCTGGCATATGACGCCGCAGCAAGCGAAGTTAAGTACAACTACAGCTTTGAAGACAAGTATCAGAAGGAAACCAGTTCCCTTGTATGGAACGAGAGCGGCTTCACGATGGACGGCAGCATGAGCACATCGTATTTCGAAGCTGTTGATACCTATAAGCTGGTTGTCGCAGACGGCCAGATCGACGGATGGTATAAGTCCGAGAATTCCATCTCTGAGCCTACTACCGTAACGCTTACTGGAGGCGCCGTTGAAGGCGGCTATAAGCTGAATCTTACGTCCTCTACTGCCTATCAGAGTGTATTCTCTGACGAAGTGGATGCGCTTACTAACGTATACGAGGCATTCTATGACGAAGCCAATCAGAAGTTGACCGTCAGCGCTGTTGAGGATGGTAAGGAACTGTACTTCCTCGAAATCGGAGCGTATAAGATTGTTCAGAGAATCAATGGAGACGACATGTATTTGCAGGAAATCTGCACCCTGACGGAAGAAGAGGACGAGCTTGTTGTAGACTGCAAGACCGAAGTATTCAGCACCGTAAACATGGCCTCAGTCTCTGTAGGCTTCGGTGAAGATTCCGAATTTGTCGTTCATGACAATGGCAAAATCGGCGAGATCACCGAAACCATGAAAATCAGCAAGGTAAATCCCTTTGAGCACGAGTATGACGCCAAGGCCAGCGCCGTTCTGGAAGACGGTTCCCTTCAGGACATCCTTACCATGCACAGTCAGTATCAGGCCGGACAGTGGCAGTTCAATATGAACGAGGAGGAAATGAATGTCAGCCTGACCGGTTCCGGCTTTGAAAATGAGACGGAAGCTTATATCCTGGTAGAAGGCGTAATCAACGGCGAGCCTGTTTCCGCGAAAATCGGCGGCGAGTTCGGTGAAACGGAGCAGGAAGGCAATAACTATAAAGCAACCGTAAAACTGTATCTGACTTTGAAGTATGCAGACCAGGAAATCTCCTGGGAAATGCCGATGACGACGACTTCCGGAATTGATTTTGAAAACCTTTTGGTAACCAGCGCCAATGAGCGGAAGGTTGTTCAGACTATGAACGGCGTGAGTGAGGTTCTTGCAGAATTCGTCCAAAGCACCCAGCAGGGCTATGCCGTATTCGAACACGTATCCGGCACCGCGATTACCGCAAGAGAACTGATCAATATGCTCGGTTTCTGATGAACGAAGCATAAAGTCCGAGAAAGCAGATTTGGAAGCGCCTGCGCATGAAAAAATGCGCAGGCGCCTCCTTCTTTTTCAGTAAATGACGGAAATTGGATAAGAATTAACAGAAAGGCTTGCGTAATCGACAGCCTTGAATGATATAATTTAAGCTACATTTATGAGAAGGAGGAGTCCGGCTGTGGAAATCAGTGAGAAACGCGCCAGCAATTTTATTGAAGAATTTATTGAGGAGGACCTCCGACAGGGGCGTTTTGATCACGTTAAAACGCGTTTTCCGCCGGAGCCTAACGGATACCTGCACATCGGCCACGTAAAGGCCCTTTGCATTGATTTCGGAATTGCAAACAAATACGAGGGTTCCTGCAACCTTCGCTTCGACGATACCAACCCTGCCAAAGAGGATACCGTTTTCGTGGATGGCATTCAGAGAGACATTGAATGGCTGGGCTTTAAGTGGGATAAGCTGCATTTCGCCAGCGATTTTTTCCTGCGCCTGTATGAGATTGCCTGCGATATGATCCGAAAGGGTCTTGCCTATGTGGACGACCAGACTCCGGAGGAGATGCGCAAAAACCGCGGCACCCTCACGCAGCCCGGCGTGAACAGCCCGTACCGCGACAGAAGCGTGGAGGAAAACCTTGACCTTTTCGAACGCATGAAAAACGGTGAATTTGCCGACGGCAGCCGCGTACTCCGCGCGAAGATCGATATGTCCTCGCCCAACGTGCTCATGCGCGATCCCACCATGTATCGCATTAAGAGATGCCACCACCATCGCACGGGCGATGACTGGTGCATTTACCCGATGTACGATTTCCAGCACCCCATTCAGGATGCCATCGAGGGCATTACGCATTCCTTGTGCTCGCTTGAATATGAAATCCATCGTCCGCTGTACGATTGGATGGTAAACAACGCCGGTTTTGAAATGCCGCCCCGCCAGATTGAGTTTGCACGCCTGAACATTACCCGAACCGTCATGAGCAAGCGCTATCTGCGCAGGCTTGTGGAGGAAGGTTATGTAGCCGGCTGGGACGATCCCCGCATGCCCACCCTCGTCGGCATGCGCCGCCGCGGCTATCCCGTTGAAGCAATACACGACTTCCTTGCCCGTGTAGGCGTTGCCAAAGCGGATTCCACCGTTGACGGCGCGCTGCTGGAGGCTTGTGTACGCGATGCGCTGGGCGCATCCGCGCCTCGTGCCATGGCGGTTCTGAATCCTCTCAAAATTACTCTTTCCAACTGGGAAGAGGGACGGGTGGAGGAAATCCGTCTTGAGAACCATCCGGATCATCCGGAAATGGGCGAACGCACGGTTACCTTTGGCCGTACGCTGTACATCGAGCAGGAGGACTTTATGCTCGATCCGCCGAAGAAGTTCTTCCGCCTGGCGCCCGGCCGCGAGGTGCGACTGAAGGGCGCGTACATCATCAAGTGCGAGGAAGCGCTTACGGATGAAAACGGCAATGTAGTGGAGCTGATCTGCACTGTGGACCACGACAGCAAGTCCGGCAGCGAGGGCGCAAACCGCAAGGTAAAGGGCACGCTGCATTGGGTAAGCGACGAAGACGCCGTGGACGCCGAGGTTCGCCTGTACGAGCCGATTATGATGGATGAGGACGCTGTGAGCGAAGAGGTTACCGAGGAGGGCGACGAAGCCGAAGAAGCGCAGCCTAAGGATTTCACCGATCGCCTGAACCCCGATTCCCTCAAGGTGCTTACCGGCTGCAAAGTTGAACCCGCCATTGCCAAAAGCAATGTGGGCGACCGCTTCCAGTTCCTGCGCATGGGCTACTTTGCCAAGGATCCGGATTCCGTTTCGGACAAAATCGTATTCAACCGCATTGTCCCGCTGAAAGACAGCTGGGCCAAGGCTGCAAAAAATTGATGACAGATGAAAAATTCGCCAGAAGAATACATTCTTCTGGCGAATCTGCATTGCAAACGGATCGATTTCGTACTATAATATCTGCATGAATTTAAATTGGGAGGGAAGATTTATGAAAAAGCAGTTTATGCGCATGCTCGCGCTGACGCTTTCTTTGATCATGGCGCTGTCCTTTGGCGCAATGGCGGAGACGGTTAGCAGCGTTGAGGATTTCAACCGGGATTATCTGGCAGACTATCTGATCGATTTGTACAATGAGAGCCTCCAGCAGACCGAAATTGTGGAAGCCGAAAACGGCGATTGGACGAATTACAACACGGCCGCTTTTCCCGATGCAAGAATCAGCCTGCTTCTTGAAGTGCTGGGACAGGTCTTTGATCTGGAAGTCACGGCGGTAGACGATAACGACGGCTGTGAGCAGTTGCTGATCGATTCTGAATCTCTTGGTCTGGCAGATTTTCTTCTTCAGTCCGGCGAAACCGACATTGTAACCGGTGATTCCGAGGATGGATATATTCAGGTTTCCTATGAAGAGCTGATGAAGCTTATGTATTTGATTCAGTATATGAACTCCTACAATATGAATACTTCAGAAGCCGTTCAGCTGTACGATTATTTTACCGGAAGCGATTATTGGGCGGATATGGAAAAGCTCGGTGCCCTCGCGGCGTTTGAAATCAACCGCTTTGCGCAGCTGGCGGTGAACAATCAGCTGGTTACCATTTCCGAAAACGGAGAAATGACCATTAAGGCCGACGTAAAGCAGGCGCTTGATGTAATCGCCGGCTATCTGCGCGACGCTGCAACCGATTCCGAGGCCCTTGGTTCGCTTTGCAGCCTTAAGCTGTTTTCGCTTCTGAAGCTGAATCAGGCGTTCCGGGCAGAGGAAGTTTCTGCGATGCTGGTTTCCGCGGCGGACAGCCTCGCGAGCCTGGATCTTGATAGCGTGCAGGTACAGGGTGAGCTTTATCTGCATGTGGATGTAAACGGCGCAGTGGAAGGCCATGTAAACTACGGTGTACCCGGTTACTCCATTGCCCTTACCCTGAATGGCAGCGCCGATCAGTTTGCGCTTTCCTTCGACGTGAAGGACAATGATAAGAGCCTCAGCATGAAGCTTGACAGCCGCCACGAAACGGTGTTTACGCTTGTCAGCGATTTAGACGGCAATCTCGATGTAAGTGTTAAGATCAATGATAGCGGCGCTGAAATTGATTGTTTGTATGCCGGGGAATACGATACATTCAATGCTGCTATTATCGTAGACCAACACGGCGTTTCTCTGGCCGGCAACTATCAGGATACCTTGGACAGAACTCAGACGGAATTGATGATGAATTATGATGCGTATCTTGATTATTTTGCTCTGAGCTTCGACTCACAGGATTCCAGGCTCAGAAAGCAGGTTAATGTGGAACTTTCTGAAGACTACCAGTGCTTAAGCTACTATTCTTTCATTAACGGACGTATAGAAACCTTCTTAACGCTGACTGGCTCTGAAGACTGCTACATACTGGATGCATATTCGTACAGATATGGAATTTTGAACGCAAGTATTCTGCCCTATTACGACAGCGTATCTATGAAGATAAGCTTTGATACCTTGAACAGCAGAATTCCGAACTTGGGAGCGTCGATCATATATAGTCCGTATTCGGATTCAATGTATGGCGGTCTGGTTACATATAGCAGAGGAAGCGAAGGAAGATATGAATTTTCGCTCAGCTCCGATGCGCTGGAAGTATCTGCCGAGCGAGACGGAATGAAGGTTGATTTCTTTGTAAAGAGCGCTATGGAAGGCAAGGATTGCGTAATCGATGTCGGCGCGAACATTACAGAGGATACTGCGCCCTATACCGTTATCCCCGCCCTTGAGGCCAGACTTGTGTTTAACCCCGAAACGCTTCCGGAGCATACCCTGGATATAAAGGTGTATGATAAGGAATACGCCTCCGATGCATGGACCGTCATTGCAGAGATTCGAAGCCTGTTCAGCGGAAAAACCTGGATGTATAATTCCAAAATCAACGGTTCGACGACCATGCTTACCGGTCTTGCATCCGAAACGGCCACAAAGTCGGAATTTGTGCTTCAGGGCATGATCGACAATCAGATGCTGAATGCATCCGTCGGCATGGATCAGATTGTGGAAACGGGCGACAGCCTTAGCTTCCGTCCCTTCATCGACGTGAAAATGGGCGCCGAAAGCTGGCGTTACGAGCTGCCCATCGTCCTGACGTATGACATGGGCGCAGACGGAACCGAAACGGCGAAGATCTCCGGTGAGCTTAAGAGCATTATAAAGGGCGTTGAAACGGTTCTTGGAAAGCTGGTACTGGAGTCGGAAAACTTTGCCGGACCCAGTAAGCATGTAGACGGCACCGAGCTTTCGGCTGAGGATCTGCTTCTGTTTCTTCAGAGCTCAGGGTTCTAACATATCAAAAACCAGTTTTTGACAAATCACCGGGCTGCCGGGGAAAAGCTTCCCCGGTGGCCCGGTCTATTTTGCCATAGGCGTATTCTGTATGCCAGCGCGCAAAAGCGAGAATGCTATGCCCGGAGGTGATATAGGATATGGATCAGAATGCTGAGCTTCTGCGTTCCGTTCACGGCGCGGCACGCATGGGAATCGAGGCGATCGAGCTGCTCATCGACAAAGCGGAGGATGACGGCATCCGGCAGGAAATGCTTAACGAGCTTAAGTCGTACAAGCAAAGCGAGCAGGAGGCACTTGACTACCTTCATGAGGCAGGCGCAAAACCGAAGGCGCAGAACCCGCTGTCGCGGGCAGGCACATGGATGGGCATCCAGATGGATACCCTGATGGATCAAAGCGCTTCACATCTGGCGGATATGCTCATTCAGGGCTCCACCATGGGCGTGATTGAGCTGATTCGCGCGCGCTCTACCTGTCCTGAGGCGAGCGAGCAGGCGCATTCCCTCGCAGAGAGGTTCCTTGAAAACGAGGATGCGTCTATCGATCGACTGAAAAAGTTCCTGTAAGCGCGCTTAGCCGGGTATAGATACTGCTCAGTGCGAATACCATCGGTGTATGGGGGGATGCGCATGAAGGAAACTATGCCCGGCGCCATAAAGGCGCATTCGCTGACGGTGGAAAACCGCATGAATACGGTGATCACCGGCGTTGAAGCGGTGGATTTGTTTAATGAGCAAACGATCGTTTTGACCACTACAGAGGGAGCGATTACCCTTTCAGGTACGGGCTTGAATGTGGAAAGCCTGGACCTTACACAGGGCAGGCTCATCGTTACCGGGCGCATCGAGGCGGTAGAGTATGAGGACCGTCAGCAGAAAACGCGCGGCGTACTCAGCCGCATCTTCAGGTAGCCATGCTCTATTATACAATCGGGCAGGCGGATCAGGTTCTTGTCATGCTGCTGGCAGGCGTTGTGCTGGGCGTATGGTACGATCTTTGGCAAAGGATCTCGCGCCCTATGGAACCGGGACGCATTCTGAACGCTTTTCTGGATATAGTTTGCGTACTTGGCGTGTTTATCATACTGCTGCTTGCGCTTTTTGTGTCGGGACGTTTGGAAATCCGGCTGTTCTCGCTGATGGCTGCTGCGCTTGGTATGTTTCTGTATCTGTTTATCGTGCCGCCGCTGCTGGATGATATTGTGAATATAATCAAAAAAGGATTTAGGCGATTGTATAAGTTTCATAATCTTAAGAAAATATTTCAATTTTTTTGCAGGTGAAGCAGGAGAAAAAAGACTTTGGTCGAATTTTATATCTTACACTTGCGAAAGGATGATATTGATGGCGTCAAACCGTTTTTCTATCAAGCCCCGGTTTCTGTTTATTCTGATTATTCTACTGGCAATCCTCTTTACTCCCGTATATATGCATCTTAACAGCAAAAAGGCCGAGCTGCAGGCGGAACTTGCCGAAGCGCAGGCGAAGCACGATGCCCTCCGCGCGCAGGTACAGGAACTGAACGACAAAATCAATCACCTGAAAACCGATCAGGGAATTGAGCAGTATGCCCGTGCCGCCGGTATGATTATGCCGGGCGAAATATCCTATGTGGCAGGAAACGGCTCTAATTGACGACATCCATTACATACGCCTTGCCGTGCGGACATGCTCCGCGCGGCAAGTTCTTGTTACAAGGGTATTCTTTTTCGTTGTCGGTATAATACCTGCTTGAAGCCGAATGAATCAATCAGCGATTGCGCGCTGTCTGCATCTGCGCCGATATCACAGGCAAAATGGCTGTCGGAGCCAACGGTGATATGTCTGCCGCCGCAGAGCTTGTAGATTTCCAGAATCTCTCTTCCGGGCATGCATTCCGGGTAGCCTCGTCTGACAGACGAGGTATTGATTTCCAAAGATGCGTCCTTATCGAGAAGGTACATAAATATTTCGCGCAGTTTCTTTTCTTCGTAGTACAGTTCTCCGTAATAGCGCTTTGGAAAATCGATATGCGCCAGCGAATCAAAGCCGCCCGCCTTTACCATTTTCAGCATTTCTTCCCAGTACATGTCAAAAAACTGCCTGGCGCTATACGTCCTTTGAACCTTTTCGTCCGGGAACAAATCGTTTACCCAATGAATGCTTCCAAGCACAAAATCATAGGGGTATTTGGAAAGCGAACGGCATTCATCGGCGTACAGATGCGTTTCGCCAAACTCCATACCGGCCAGAAGCTCTATGCCCGAAGGCGCTTTTGCGCGGGCCAGGGCAAGATCTTCAAAAAAACGGTCGGGCTTGTAATACCGGTAACCGTAGTCCACCGGGTTCAGATCGACATGATCGGTAAAACATATAACGGAAACGCCCTTTTGCTCCGCCATCTGAATGTAACGCTCCATGGTTTCTTCAGAGTCGCAGGAAAGGTGCGTATGCACGTGCAGATCGATCATGCTTTTTTCCTCGCGGGTTTGATGGTAAACGCGTAGGCGCTGTTTAAAAGGCCCAGCACGGCGGAACATATGAACAGAAGCTCGATGCCCAGCGACTTCCAGATCCATCCGCCGAAGAGGGCGATGAATATGGTAATGACATGGTTGATGGAAACGCCCGTGGATATGGTCGCCTTCACCTCGTCGGAATTATCAGAAAGCTCCTGCACGTAGAGATTGGAGGCCATGGATGCAAGGGAAATCACGGCGTCCAGCACGTAG
Source organism: Clostridia bacterium (assembly GCA_045538305.1). Taxonomy (GTDB): domain Bacteria; phylum Bacillota; class Clostridia; order Christensenellales; family Aristaeellaceae; genus SFHK01. The sequence goes on from JAZSRC010000071.1 coordinate 14,901, forward strand.
TTTACGCAGCACACGACGAATGCAACGTCTTTTGGGAAAATATGGTGCGCAAAGCCGTACATCATGCATACGCCGACCAGAATGATGGTGTCTGCTACCATGGCGACTTTGTAGCCCAGCTTGTCGATGATTTTGCCAACGATGGGCGAAGCGAAAAAGCAGGCTACGGCGGAAATGGCGAAAAGCAGGCTGATCAGCGCGGCATTGGCCTCATAAAACAGTATCAGTACATACGGACCGAAGGTAAGAAACACTTGCTTGCGCGCGCCGTAGAACATTTCCAGCATGTAGTATTTTGTGTACTTTTTGCGGAAATAAAACCGGTGCTTCGTTTCGCGCGAATCGCTTTTACCCTTTATGCGCATGGCGCACACGGCGCTTACGCCCGCAAGCAGCGCAGCTATGACGAAAAACACGGAATATGGCTGGTTTTCCGTAAAGTAGGAAAACGCCGCGACGATTACCAGATATCCGACGAGCGTTCCGATCTGGCTTATGGCGCTTTGGGTTCCAAGCGCTGTTCCGCCGAGCCCGGGCTTTGCATATTTCAGGGTAAGCGTGCTTTTCATGCCCAGTTGTATGTGCTCGCCCAAGGAGTATACACAGATGGCCAGCGTAGCCAGCACTTTGGTGGGCGGAAGCACGGCATGCATACCCATACCCGCAAGCATGATGACGGCGCCCGCCTTATACATCGTTTCCGCGGAAAGCATGTAAAATGCCGCCAGTATAAACACCAGCAGAATGCCGGGAATTTCGCGGAAGAATTCCGTAATTCCCCTGTCCATTTCTCCCATTTGGACAACCTCCGCAAGGAAATTGTCCAGCATGCCCTTATATAGACCGTAGGAGAGTCCCGAGATCAGAACCGACAGAAAAAACATCTTGAAGCCGGTCTGCTTGTTGAATATGCCCGTCAGGTTCAGGAGAGGATTTCGTTTCTGCATAATTGGACCTCTGTAAAAGAATTTGTATTACTGCCATACGCCGGTTCAATATTTTCCAGATTACATTATACATTCAGAATAGGCGATTATCAAGGCCTGAATTGGCCCGGAGGGCATGTATTTCATGAATGCGGTGAGCTTCTTTGGATGTTCAACGTTTTTTCAATATTGCATGGTACAATTCATACTGCGGAGGTGTGAGCGGTGCGACTTTTACTGGTAGAAGATGAAAAAAGAATGGCGCAGGCGTTATGCGAAATACTGCGCCTTGAAAAATATGAAGTGGATCATTTTGCAAACGGAATCGATGGGCTGGCGGCTATTGAAAGCAATATCTATGACATCGTCATTCTGGACGTCATGCTTCCCGGTATGAACGGCTATGAAATAGCAAAACGAGCGAGACAAAAAGGCATTCGTACGCCGATATTGATGTTGACGGCAAAGGTGGAGCTGGACGATAAGGTAATGGGACTTGACAGCGGCGCCGATGATTATCTGACAAAGCCCTTTATGACCAAGGAGCTTCTGGCGAGGCTCAGGGCGCTTGGCAGGCGGAACATCAACGCGCCGGACGGCGCCTTGAAGTACGGAGATATTTCCCTTGATACCGGAGCCTCTGTATTATCCTGTATTGAAACCGGTCAAAGCGTGCGGCTCAGCGAAAAGGAATATCGGATTCTTGAATACCTGATGATTAACGGAAAACAGATCCTGACCAGAGAACAGCTTGCAGTAAAGATATGGGGATATGAGAACGAGGCCGAATACAACAATGTAGAGGTATATATGTCCTTTACCCGCAAAAAGCTTGCCTTTGTTGGGGCAAAAACGCAAATCAAGGCGGTGCGCGGAATCGGCTATGAATTGAGGTGCGATGATGTTTAGAAAATCGCGAAGAAGAATCGTCGCCACCATCATGTCCATTCTGATGTGCCTGTTTCTTGGAACGCTTGCCGTGATCTATGCCTTCAGCTATTTTGAGGTTTCCAACACGAACTTTGACATGCTGGAACGGCATGCACAGATGTATGTGTTGGCGGATCATGAAAGGAACGAACGTCTCGAAGGCTTTTCTCCGGGCCGAATGGAGCCTTTTCCGGAAAAGGCTCCTGGAGGCAAGCGTTTTAGCAGCCCGGCTTTTCAGCTTTCTACCTTTTATTCGGTGGCAATTACCGAAAGCGGGCAGGTGCTTGCAACCGATATCGGAAATCGCGAGGTATACGATGAGGTTACTTTGGAAAGGTCAGCGGCGGATATACTGAAAGGCGGCATAAAAAAGGGCACAAAGGGCAGCCTTGCTTACCTTGTTACTCCCAAAAACGGGTATATCCTTGTGGATTTTATGGACAACACAGTCGTTCGGGAAAGCATGACAACCCTGTTCCGCTATACGCTTCTATTTGGAAGTGTTGCGCTCGTCGCCATGTTCTTCCTTTCCTGTTATCTTGCCAAACGAATCGTCGATCCGCTTGAAACAGGCTATCTGAAGCAAAAGCAGTTTATTTCTGACGCCGGACATGAACTCAAAACGCCGGTGTCCGTAGTCAACGCCAATGCGGATATTCTGCAGCGTGTAATCGGCGAAAATCAATGGCTTGCCAATATTCAGTATGAGAGTGAGAGAATGGGCAAATTGGTCGCGCAGCTCCTGGAGCTCGCCCGTACTGAGGATGTCAAGCCGCAAATGGAATGTCTGGATTTCAGCCGGATGGTTACCGGCGACGTACTGCCGTTTGAAAGCGTTGCCTTTGAAAACGGCTTTACGCTGAATGCGCAGATCACAGACGGCGTTATGGTTCTGGGAAACGGTACCCAGCTCAGCCAGCTTGTATCCATTTTTGTAGACAACGCGATACGGCACGGACAAACAGGCAGCGAAATCCTTGTCCGCCTTACGCAGAATCGGAGCACCGCCGTTCTGTCGGTTGTCAACGCCGCAGAACCGATTGAGCCGGAAAAGATGGCGCAATTATTCGAACGCTTCTATCGTGTGGATGAAACGCGAAACAGCACGGATCACCATTATGGGCTGGGGCTTTCCATCGCAAAAGCGATTGTGGGAGCGCACCGCGGAAAGATTGATGTTCGCTGCTATAACGGGCTTGTGGAGTTTCGGGCAATCCTGTCAAAGGCCTGATCCCTCAGGCATCCTGTCGTAAAGCTGCTTGTGCTGCCTTCAATAAATGTTCAATCTTCCGCCTCTAGAATGCTGCCATCGAAAGTGCAGGTGGCATTTTTATGGCCTTTCAGACGGTTTTCAAGCGATATGAACTGAAATACTTGCTGACTCTTGAACAAAAAGCGTTGATTCAGGCGGCTATGGCGCCCTATATGAAGCCGGATCCCTACGGCAGAACCACCATCCGAAATCTGTATTATGATACGGATGCCTATTTGCTGATTCGACGATCCCTCGAAAAGCCTGTCTATAAAGAAAAACTGCGCATCCGAAGCTACAGCCGCGCCGAGCCCGGCAGTACGGTATTTGTGGCGCTTAAGAAAAAATACAATCACATCGTGTATAAGCGCCGCATCTGTTTGCCCGAGGAAGAGGCAATGGAGTGGATTGTAGGAGAACGCCATTGCCATAGGCATACCCAGATCTCCGAGGAAGTGGACTATTTCCTCGATTACTACCAGAGCCTGCGCCCGGCAGTATTCCTGTCCTATGAGCAGGAAGCCTTCATGCTTACAAACGTATTCCGGGGTTTATTTGATACCGACCTGACGGTGGTAATCAGCGTACAAGACTTTTTGCTTTGTATGGTTTTTTCGCTGGCGATCGGGCTGGGTATGGCGTTTGCCTACATGTACCGTACCCGCTACACCAAGAGCTTTGTTGTAACGCTGGCGCTATTGCCTGCGGTTGTATGCGTTGTTATTATGCTGGTAAATGGAAATGTAGGAACCGGCGTGGCAGTAGCGGGTGCGTTCAGCCTCGTCCGATTCCGTTCTGTACCCGGAACCGCGAAAGAAATCTGCACGCTGTTTCTGGCAATGGGCGCAGGCCTGATTGCCGGTATGGGGTATCTTGGGTTTGCCGTTTTGTTTACAGTCGTTATGTGCGCAATGTTCATACTGTACAACCGGCTGGATTTTGGCGCAAAGAAGAATTCGGTTAAGTATAAGACCTTTTCCATTACCATTCCCGAAGATCTCGATTATTCGGGTATATTTGATGATATTTTTGCAGAATATACATTGGTCCATGATCTTGCGCGCGTAAAAACTACGAATATGGGCAGCATGTTCAAGCTTACATACAATGTGACGCTGCGCGATGCTGCCAGAGAAAAGGAAATGATCGATAAAATACGCTGCCGCAACGGAAATCTTGAAATCACGGTATCCAAGCAGGAATCAATTGCAGCAGAGTTATGAGGAGCGGATGTGAAATGAAAAAAACAATATCGCTGCTTTTGACGCTCTCACTGATCATCTGTCTGCTTACAGGCTGCGGGGAAACAAGCAGCAGGGAAGCGGATACAGACGGCGGGAACACAGAGCAAAATGAGATCGTTCAAAATGCAGGAAGTTCGGGCGGAACGAACGCAGAAAGCGCAAATGCGCAGCCTGTTGCTGCGAATTCGTCCAAGACGGATGAAAATATGTTTACAGATCGCGATTCGCGGATTGAATACAGCGAACGAAACAGCGTACTGATACAGATGAACGGTACATCGGCCAGCGCCAGTTCAAACAGCGTGAGGATATCCGGAACCACGATTACCATTACCGAGGAAGCCACCTATATCCTTTCCGGTACGCTGGATGACGGCATGATTATCGTAAACGCTCCTGATTCCGCCAAGCTGCAGATTGTGCTGAACGGAGTCAGTATTACCAGTAATAAGTCCGCTGCGCTGTATATTCTCGAAGCGGATAAGGTGTTTCTTACGCTTAATGACGGCACGGAGAACACATTGTCAAACGGCGGAACATTTACTGCTATCGATAAAAACAATATAGACGGCGCCTTATTCTCCAAGCAGGATCTGACGATCAACGGTTTGGGCAGCCTGACGGTAACCTCCCCTGCAGGGCACGGCATTGTCTGTAAGGACGACCTTGTAATTACAGGCGGCACCTATACGATTCATTCATCGTCCCATGGATTGGATGTAAACGACAGCGTAAGGGTTACCGGCACAACAAACATTACCATTGACGCCGGTAAAGACGGCATTCATTGCGAAAATACGGACGATGCCGCGCTTGGCTTTGTATATTTCTCGGACGGCACGGTGAACATTGACGCAGAGGGCGACGGGATTTCTGCAGGCGCCTATGTGCAGATTGAAAACGGCAGCTTTGATTTGCTGGCTGGCGGTGGCAGCGTCAACGGTTCAAAAGAATCGTCCGGCTTCTATGGCGGCTTCATGGGCGGTGGCCGGAAGGGAATGCGGCCGGGCGGCCTTGAGAGCATGACAACCGCTGATGATGAAAGCAGCACCAGCATGAAAGGCATCAAGGCGGCAACCGGCATTCAGATTGCGGGAGGCAGCTTTACGATCAACTCTGCCGACGATTCCATTCATTCGGATACGTCTGCTGCAATAACCGGAGGGAGTTTTGAAATTGCTTCCGGCGACGACGCCATACATGCGGAAGAAACGCTGACGATAAAAGCGGGCGATATCAATATCAGCGAAAGCTATGAGGGACTGGAAGCGCTTCATATTGATGTGCAGGGCGGCAGCATTAAGCTGACGGCAAGCGATGACGGCCTCAACGCCGCTGGCGGAACCGATGTAAGCGGGATGGGCGGCAGAGACGCGATGTCTGGCGGCGGCAAAGACCGAATGGGCGGCGGCCGCGGAGGAATGGGCGGCATGTCTGCCAATTCCAATGGCAGCATAAAAATTTCCGGAGGAACGCTTTCTATCAATTCCTCCGGCGACGGAATTGACGCAAACGGAACGCTGGAGATTTCCGGCGGATATACAGTCGTCGTTGGTCCCACCCGGGGCGATACCGCAACCCTCGATTATGATAAAAGCGGTATTATTACCGGAGGAACGTTTATCGGTACCGGCGCTTCCGGTATGGCGCAAACGTTCAGCGATTCCAAACAGGGCGTAATAGCGGTCAACGCCGGCAATCAAAGTGCCGGAACCCAAATTTCCGTAACAGATCAAAATGGCAATGTCATTCTGTCCCATTCGCCGGAGCTTTCGTTCGCGGTTGTAATTCTCAGCAGTCCGGACATAATAAAAGGCGAATCGTACACGCTTACCATAGGATCAATCTCCGGTGCGTTTAACGCAAACTGATACACGAAACGATACTTTCCAAACAGACGGCAGGAAGCTATTTCTTCTCTGCCGTCTGTTTTTTTCGTCAGGATTTACCGTCATGAGGGGTTATCGCAAGTACCGGCAACGAGGATATGAGCGAATAGAGCTCCAGCCATTTCCTGCCCGGCTGCTTTTTTAGTGGTTTGGCAGAACCAGTTCCGGACAATTGAAAATTTGTTGTGCCGGTGATATAATCAGTTTGCAGAACTTGAGTTTGTAGGAGTATTAGAGTATGAGTATGGGGTTTGTAACGCAAGATGCTTTCCTGTTTTTTGACAGGCATCCTGCTGCCTTTCCTATATACGAAGCCTTTGTAATGAGATTATTGGAAAGACTCCCCGATACCACAACACGTGTGCAAAAGACACAGATTACTTTTTCAAACCGCCATGTGTAGCCTGTGTTTCTTTTCAGCGTGTCAGAAAAAAAGCAGACCTGCCTGAACCATATATCGTTATCACTCTTGGGCTGTCATATCCGTTGGAATCCAACAGAGTTGCAATAAAAACGGAGCCCTATCCCGGCAGATTGACGACGCATATTGTTGCAGGAACGGTTGACGAGATTGATGACGAACTGTTTTCATGGGTGCAGAAAGCGTATAATTTTTCAAAAAGCAAATAAACACCAATATGTCGAACATTTCTTTACTCTATTTCCCTTAGAAACAATGTGCTATTCAACTCGGATAGAAACGTCGATGCTGCCATTTTCGTCTGGCAGGATATGTACTTCCACGGCCTCGAAGCCTGGGGCGAGGCAAAAAATGTGCTCGGGATTTGCGGCAATTCTGTCAGCCTCGACGATAACTGCTGCGCCGGGCTTCTCAATGGTCAGCTTGCCGGGCTGCTTTATCAGGGGAGCGTCGTCCCGGGCGATCACGGGCAGAATCAGCTCAGCCTGCGGGTCGATGGTTCCGAAAATGCGCAGGCTGTCTGCGGATAGCATGTACTCGAGGCGGCAGGGAGCAGCATCCGACGGGCAATGGTTGATGTCTGCAAGGCGTGCCTGAACGGATATCCGTACGCCGCCGCTTTGTTCCTCTGCCTTCATTTTCGCAGAATGGTCATAGAACTGAGCGAATTTTTCGCCGAGCACGACGCCCGGACAGAGCGAACGATGGGAGGTGTTACGGCGGGTGAGCTGCATGTTGTGCGATTCGAACATGCTGTAATCGGTGTTGGCGGTGGCGAAGACAGGGCCCGCCTTTTCATGCCAGAGCAGCGTAATCGCTCCGCCCGAGGCCGCGCCGCCGCGCATGTACTCAAAATCATTGACCGAGGCGGTCATACGCCAGCTGCCGGAGGCTGCGCGGACGATGCCCACATCCCGGTATTCTTTTAAGGATTCGGGATGATCGGAGGGAATACCCGTTCGCTCAAATTCGCATATGCCCTCGTCCAAAGCCTGCGCCAGAACCTTTGCATGCTCAAAGGCGTGATGCAGGCAGGCCTCTTCACCATGGTGGAAGTTGTCGGGGCCGCCGTGGAACAGACCGTTTACCGTGCAGCGGCGGTATAGTTCAAGATTGCGCAGCGCGGCTTCTGCATACATGGGTTCCTCCTTGCCGAGCCGGTTGAGCGCACCCTGACAGCCATCGGATGTGCGGCTGCCCCAATAAGTCCACTTGAATGTGCGGGTACCAAAGCTGTTGTCCCATGCGCCGTCGGGCAGCATGAAATCAATATGTGTGCGCCAAGCCTTCCTGGCCCTATCAAGAAGTGCAGTATCGCCGAGATGATAGGCGCATTCCAGTATCGATGGCATGGATTCTTCTATATTGTAGCCCATATCCACACAACGGAATCCATTGGCGGTGATGCGATCGATGGGCTTGCCTTCGCCATAGAGCAGGCCGTCTTCCGTCAGGCAGCCGAGGGTATATTCCAGAAGTTTTTTGGCGCGGACGCGATATTCCGAACGGTCAAAGTCGTCGGCCAGCAGCGCCATTGCGAGGCAAGTGGTGGCGATATAGTTGATATTGGTGGAATAGCCGACATCAATGTATTTGTACAGCCATCCGGCGAAGCCGCCAAGGCGCTTCATCCAGCGGGCGCGTTCGTCTTCGGTAAGCAGATGACCATGATAATGCATCGCGTTATGAAAGGCTATCGCAGTGAAGACAGTGATGCCCCGCCATTCGTGCTGGCCGTCGTTGTACATGCTGCCGTCCTCACAGAGTAAACTGGCGTTCCAGTCAAACAGATTCCGTGCAGCGATCAGATATTTCTCCTCGCCTGTGTAATCGGCGAGCGTCAGCAGAGGATATACGGCGTCGGCACAGCGGCCGTGGATGATCTGGCAGGCAGGGCAGAGCAATGCTCCGTGAAAATGCGGATGCTTCGGGTTGCCCAGCTGGTATTCCAGCAATGCGTCCATCCATTCCTTCAGCAGCGACAGATATTGTTCGCGAACAGTCATGTCAAACATCCTTTCTTATGCAGGTTGGCTGAGTTGATTGTAGCATGAACGGAGGCGAATTTCAATGTCTGCTTCCGGTTCCGCCGGAGGGGCTCATCCATAATATTCGGGTGCTGTTTTGGAACACATTATAATGGTGTGATGCGACTTCATTCTATCTGATGCCTGATGCCGGGTTTATTCTGTTTTTGCGCAGCAGATGGTTCCTGATTTACATTTGCATTCTGAAAGCAAACGGTGGAAAACAAATGCAAAAATCATCCTACAGGTATGTTAGTCGGCTATCCATAGATAAACCCTCCTTTATGAAATTTTTGACTTTCGTCATTGCAATAAATATGCCATTTTCAAAATTCACGCATAAAGAAAAGGTCCAGACCGAAGTCTGGACCTCAGATCATCAACAAACTCCAGAGAGAGGTTTGGAGAGGGAGATAACTCCCTCTCCATTTTTCATCGATTTCGGCGGCATGTACGGCGAAATCGCGCGTTTTTACAAAGCGTAGCGACTAAAAACGCTTCCCTCTTCCGATTGCCGCCCGGAAATCCCGCAGGATTTCAGGCAATCGGCCCCTCCCATCAAAAAAGGAACTTTTTTGATGGATAGAGGTCCAGACCGAAATCTGGACCTTTGGCACAGGAGGTACTATCGCAAGGAATAGCAATTTGATGGACTACTTAAAGTTTGACATATTTGGTTTTAATCTTTAAGCATTCCAAAATGCCGAAATGCATCCATGATTGCTGCCTCTTTATCGGGTGGGCAAATAAGTTCTTTGCTCTTGCCCTCGCCCTTGTAATAGTTTTCTCGCTCCTTGATAACGCACTTGTCTTTTGTCTGAGCGATATACAGGGAAGAGACCTTCAGACCGAATTTCTCCAAGACATATGCCTTGATGTCTCCATATGTGGCATATCCTCTGACATTCCTTTTGAGGCCCTCTGTATTGATGGAGAATCTGATGTGGTCATCGGCCCTTTCCCTACTCAAACAAACAACACTTTCCACATGCCCGGTCAGCGGGAACATATCCACGGGCGTTGCGCTGAGGAATTCGTATACGCCCTGTTCGGTCAGCTTTTTTACGTCCCTTGCCAGCGTCGCTACATTGCACGATACGTATACAATCCGCTTGGCGGGCGCTTTTATCAGCGCGTTGATTACGCTTTCATCCACGCCTTTTCGGGGCGGATCGACGATTACGCAATCGAATCGGCTGGTTTTTTGAAGGCGCACGTACACATCTGCGGCGTCGCCGGCCAGAAACGCCGCTTTATCCGATAGGCCGTTGATTTCGGCGTTTTTCTTTGCGTCGCGCACAGCTTCGGGCACAATCTCGATGCCGGTTACATGCGCACAGTTTTTCGCTGCGGCCAGCGATATGGTGCCCGCGCCGCAATATACATCGGCGATCTTCTCGTGCGGCTTCAGATCCGCAAGCGCAAGCGCGATATCGTACAGCTTTTCCGCCTGCGGGCGATTCACCTGAAAGAAGGATTGCGGCGATATGGTAAAGGTAAGGCCGGAAAGGGTTTCAAAGAAATCAGCCCGTTGGGCAATTTTTCGGATATCGCCGTCCAGCGCGTGTGCGGGGCGGTTTTTTAACCGCATTTCATATACGCCGAGCAGAAAGCCGAATTCCTTCATCAGCCTGTGGGCAAGAGGAGCGATATCGCATTTTCTGTCGGTGGAAAGGGTTAATAGCATTTCGCCCTTTGCGTTGACGCGCGGAACAATGTATTTTATGGGCAGAGCGCCCAGATGCGCTTTTACAAAACGGAAAACGTTGTTGGACACGTCCGACTGAAGCGGACAGGCGCTGATATCCACAATTCGATGCGAGCCTGTTTCAAACATGCCCGCGTATCCGCCGCCGCAGGCATACTCCGCCTTGTTCCGGTAGCCGAATATCTCGTCTGACGGCACGACGTCGTTCACCATAGGGTTTTTGATTCCGCCGATTCGGGACAGCGCGTCGTACACCTTTTGCCGTTTCAGCAAAAGTGCGCGTTCATACGTCATGTGCTGCGTCTGGCAACCGCCGCATATGCCGAAATGCGGACAGACGGGTGTGATTCTGTCTTTGGACGGCGTAAGCACGCGCAAAAGGCGAGCCTCGACAAATCTGTCGCGCTCGCGTGTGATTTCAATTTCTACGGTCTCTCCGGGAATGGCTGAGGGCACAAAAGCAGCGCGGCCGTCAGGAAGACGGCCGACGCCCTGCAATTCCGAGCCAATGCCCGTAATCTCTATTGTGAATGTACTCATTTGATGGAACCGGTTACATTGACCAGGTTGAAAAGTTCGGGGTCGAAGGTGCTGCCGTCCATGGCGCTGGCAATCGGCACATCGATCAGGCGGTTCTGACGGATGCCGACGGCGCGGCCGGAAATGTCCTTGAGCAACAATTCTACAGCATAGGAACCTGTGCGCGTTGCGAGAATACGGTCGTTTGCGGTGGGACTTCCGCCGCGCTGGGTGTAGCCCAGAACCGTTGCGCGGGTTTCATGGCCGGAAAGCTCTTCGATAATTTCCGCGAACTGAGAGCTGGTGATGTGCTCGCGGTTAAAGCGCAGCTTCGGATGGTCCTTTTTAAGCTCTTTCAGATCGGTTTTCAGGGAGGACTGCGCGCCTTCTGCAAAGATCAGAATCATGGAGCGCTTTCCGCCGACAACGCCCTTGTGAACCGTTGCCGCAACCTCTTCCAGCGTCCACGGTACCTCGGGTACAATGGCAAGCTCCGCGCCGCAGGCAAGCGCCGTATACACGGCGATGTCGCCGCAGTCTCTGCCCATAACGGTGACCATACTGGCGCGCTCATGTGCGTCGCCGGTATCGCGGATGCGGTTTACGGCATCTACCGCGGTGTTGAGCGCGGTGTCGAAGCCGATGGTGTATTCGGTATAAGCAAGGTCGTTATCGATGGTTCCGGGCACGCCGATGGTGGGCATACCCAGATCGTTCAGCGCCTGTGCGCCGGCGAGCGTGCCGTTTCCGCCGATGCATACAAGGCCTTCAATGCCCAATGCGCGCAGATTGCGTATGGCGTCCTTCTGAACGGCGGTTTTATGGAAATCCTTGCAGCGAGCGGTCATCAGAACCGTGCCGCCCTTATGGATGATGCCGGAAACGCTGCGTGCGTTCATCTCAATATAGTCGTCCTCGGGTCTGAGCGATTTCATCAGAAGCCCGTTATAACCTCTCTTAAAGCCGACAACGCTCATCTGATTCTTAAGCGCCGTGCGAACCACTGCGCGGACTGCAGCGTTCATACCCGGAGCATCGCCGCCGGAAGTCAGTACGCCTATACGTTTCATAAGTATTAGCCCCCTTTTTTCGATAACAACCGGTTAACTTGCCGGAAATTGTGGAAAAAACCACTGCTTATGTAGTATTATATACGATGTAACCCAAATGCGCAAGTTTGAATTCGGGAAGGTGTAAGAAATGCTGCCCGACGGCTTTGTTTATCTGGATGAACGCGTTCCCGGCATTGGCTGGGACGCCAAATACTTTGGTCATGACAATTTTATGGGGCGGCCTGCCGACGGATACCTTGTAAACCGCATTGTTTGTACATGTCCGCTGGCGGACAGAATTGCGCGTGTGCATGAAAAGGTTCAAAAAATGGGGATGAATCTGTTTGTGTTTGACGCCTACCGGCCTGCGCGTGCTGTGCGCGATTTTGTCAGGTGGGTAAACGCCCCGGCGGGCGACGAACGAAAGGCCGTTCATTTTCCAAATATCGACAGGCACGATATGCTTACACTTGGCTATATCGCAGAAAAAAGCGGGCATTCGCGCGGCTCATCCATCGATCTTACGCTGACCCGAAACGGAGAGTTTCTGGATATGGGCGGTATATTCGACCTGATGGATGAACGTTCGCACACGATGAGCGAAGCTGTTTCGGACAGGCAAAGGAACAACCGGCTTTTGCTTCGGGAAATCATGCTCTCCTCAGGCTTTACCGATTATTCCGCCGAATGGTGGCATTTCCGCCTGGCGGACGAGCCCCATCCCGATACCTATTTCGATTTCCCGATTGAATAACCCGATTTCGGAGGAGTATCTATGGATATCATCACCAGCACATCCAACCCCGTTGTGAAACGTCTGCGCGCGCTTAAGGACGCCAAAGCGCGCAGGGAAACGGGCCTTTTTCTCGTTGAAGGCGAGGTTATGATTTTCGAAGCGCTGAAATGCGGCCTGCGTCCTGCCGAAGCGCTGGCGCAGGCGGAAAGCGAGGCGCTTGACGCGCTGAAAAATGCCGGCGCGCGCGTATATCTGGCCGCCCGCAGCGCCATTGAAAGCGCATGCGATACCAAAACGCCGCAGGGCATATGCGCGTCGTTTGAAATAACCCAAAAGGATGCGCTCGGTTGCTGGGCCAGGCGGCTGATCGCCCTTGACGGCGTGCAGGATCCCGGAAATGTCGGAACCATCTGGCGCACGGCGGATGCGGCGGGCTTTGATGGCATACTTTTCGGACAAGGATGCGCCGATCCCTATTCGCCCAAGGTGCAAAGGGCTGCTATGGGCAGCGGCTTTCGCGTGCCGATCCGGGAATGCGTGCTCACCGATGCTTTGGCGGAGTACGGAAGCCGAGGATATACCATAGTTACCTCCGCGCTGGACGGCGATGATTTGTATGCGCGCGCTCCGCTTGGCGATAAAGGGTTTATTCTTGTCATTGGCAATGAAGCCAAGGGCGTTTCAAAGCCGGTTCAGGCGCTTTCCGGCATGCGGCTGAAAATACCCATGCGCGGCGGCGCGGAGTCGCTGAACGCTGCGGTGGCAGCAGGCATACTGATGTATGAGCTGACAAAGGATTGATACAAAACGCCCCCGTAAACGGAATCCATCCGTCTGCGGAGGCGTTTTTTATTCTTCGGGCGCGGTCAGCAACCATTCGCCGTTTTGCTGTTCCGCTTTCATGCGGATGAAGCCGCCGAAGGGCGCGTTCCATTCCCAGTAGGATGTACGGGTTTCATAAAAACGGGCCATAACCGCCCTTATTGTACCGCTGTGTGCTACAATGTGCACGCTTTCGCTGTTCCGATTTTCATTCAGAATGCCGGTAAATGCGAGCTCTGTGCGCGTTCTGAATTCCGCCATGCTTTCACCGCCCGGACAGCGGCCTTCGCACATGCCGTCCACCCATTCGCGGTATGCCGGGTCGTTTTCCATTTCGGCGGCTGTTTTCATTTCGAAGCTTCCGAAGTGCATTTCCCGAAGGTCGGGAACGATGATCTTAACGGCATTTGGAAACAGGGTATCCGCCGTCTGTATCGCCCGGATTTTAGGGCTTACATATACCCGGTTCACAGCCGGGTTTTTTATTTTGCTCAAAAGGGCGCCTTTTCCGCTTTCACTGAGCGGTTCGTCGTATGCGCCAAGATACCGCCTCTCCTCGTTCGCTTTTGTTTGTCCATGGCGGTACAGATATATCAGCACGGTCCGTTCCCCCTCAACCCTTGATTACCATGGGTATGCCGCATACCATCCGGATTACCCTGTCCGCACGAAGGGCCAAACGGTTCACAAGCCGTCCGGCGCATTCCCGCGCCTCGCGGTCTTTTTTCTCAAGCGGTATGATGCCCAGCCCGATTTCGCAGGCGACGAGCACTTCCTTTTCGCAAAGGCTGTCTACAAGCCGGGAAAGGGCTTCTTCATCGCGCGTTCCAAGGTTTTGTACGTTGATCACTACGGGCCTGTCGTCTATTGTCTGATCGGCCATGTCTTGATCGCAATAACCGAGACACTGCCTCACATAGGTCCTCTTTCCGGATGCAAAACCGCCGATTACCAGTATCATTTTATACCCTCCACGATTAAAAGCATGATCAGCATGGCGCTTTCCGAAATTGTCAGGTACCAGCCGCTCAGATCGCCGCTGATTCCGCCAAATTCCTTGCGGCATATCCGCGCCAGACCGAAGGCCGATAAAACCGGCGGCAGCAATAGAAGAAGCGCCCGGAAGCCTCCGGCCAGTATCGCTGCGGCGGATGCGGCCAATACCCATATGACCGATACTGCAAGCGTGATCCTTTTATCAGCGCTTTCGCGAAAGGTGCTGAGCAGGCCTTTTTCGTTTGCGCCTTTCAGCGCCAGGGAGCATATGGCGCTCCCGGAGCGGGAAAGGACGAATGTCACGGAAAGCAGGATTGCGTTTGTATACGAGATTTCAAGGGAGGCATGCAGTGCAAAGTTTAAGATCATAATGGCGCAAACCGAAATCACCGCAAATGCGCCCGCGTGCGGATCCTTAAGGATCTGGCGCTTTTTTTCCATGGGCGCGTGGCTGGAAAGCGCGTCCATGGTGTCGGCAAAGCCGTCCAGATGTATGCCGCCTGTAATCAAGAGCGGAATCAGACAAAGCCCGGCGCCCCATAAAAGTGCGTTCAGCTGAAAATACCGGGCAAAACAGGCAAAGATAACAACCGCAAGCCCCTCTGCTGCGCCAACCAGCGGAAACGCCGCCAGCATAAAGCGCATGTTATCGTCCTTCCACTCGATACGGGGCATGGGAATGCGCGAAAACATGCAAAAGGCCGTGATGATCGATCGGATTGCTTTCATGGAACGGCTCCCTTCAAAATCATGGGCTGTCCGGCGCTGACTTCAACGACAGCGTCGGCCATTTGCGCAATGCGTATGTTGGTTCTTCCGAGCGCTTCCATGTATTTCATGGTGCCCTCTGCATATGGATAGCCGTCCGAGCCCACCTCGTTTGTGACGATTACCAGATTTTTGACGGCTTTGGACAGGCGCGTAATGCCGCTGAACACGGATTCCTCTGCATTCTCGCCTGCGCCGGTTTCTTCAAACATTTCATTGGCCATCAGCGTGCCGACGCATTCCAGAAGCGCGGAGCCCGAAGGATCCGGGAGAGAAATTTCCGAAATCGCCGTTCCTTTTTCGATGGTTTCAAAGCCCTTGCCAGCTCGGATGCGCCTGTGGCGTTCTATGCGCCTGTGCGCTTCCTCACCGTAGGGAAGCATTGTGGCAACATAGTAGAAGGGCGGCGAAAAGCGCATCATCAACGATTCCGCATAGGTGCTTTTGCCGGAGCCGGAACCGCCCGTGATCAGATAAATCATGTCAGTCCTCCCGCATGCCGATATCGGCGAATGTAAGCATGCTTGTATAGATTTCCGCTGCCATATCGATAAGGGGCATCATGGCAACCGCACCGGTTCCTTCGCCCAGGCGCATGCCTGCGTGGATGACGGGCGTTACGCCGATCTCGTCAAGCAGCATTTTGCCCGCAGGCTCTGCGGATACATGGCTTGCCAGCATACAGGAAACGGACGCCGGGCACAGCCTTTTTGCCGTAAGCGCTGCGACGGCGCTGATCAGTCCGTCAATCAGTACCGGCACGCGATACAGGGCTCCGCCCAGAAATACGCCGCACATAGCGGCAATATCGAAACCGCCGAGCTTTGAAAGCGTATCGAAGGCGTTGTTCGGATCGGGAGCGTTTTTTTCAATGGCCCTTGTTACCACGCCGATTTTGGTTTTCAGGCTTTCATCCGAAAGGCCGGAGCCGCGCCCTGTTACCTCGCATGGGGATTTATGCAAAAGAACTGCCGACATGGCCGCGCTGGTGGTTGTGTTGCCTACGCCCATTTCGCCTGTGGCCAACAGTCTGTAGCCCTGCTCCTGTAAGCGCCGTACCTCCAAAATGCCGAATTCCAGCGCTCTGATCGCTTCATCTTCTGACATTGCGGGACCGGACAGTATGCTTTTTGTACCGCTTGCAATGTGCGGACCCGAAATGCCTGCAAGGTCCGATTTTGTAAACATGCCGATATCGTATGCCATTACATCCGCGCCTGCAACCTTTGCCATCCGGCAAACGTTGGACTGCTTGCGCGCCATCATTTCTGCCACCACGCGCGTAATGCGAACCGGTGTAATCGCAATATCCGGCGCAGCGACGCCGTTGTCTGCGCACATGACCAGAACCGCTTTTTTGGAAACGTCAATTCGCTCGCTGCCCGTAAGAGCGGCGATTTTTATGAGCATATCTTCCAGAAACCCAAGGCTTCCCACGGGCTTTGCAATTTCATTCAGACGCTTTTGAGCTTTGGCTGCGGCGCTTGCGTCCGGAAGCGGCATGCGGCTGTTCAGCAGGGTAAAATCCATATATCAGCATCTCCGGTACGTTTTCTAAATAAAAGTATAGCCCCAACGGATTTTTCCGTCAACCTTCAATTCATGTTTTCTGTTTTTCTTATTGCATGAAACTACCGGTTGCATTATAATGTTAACAGAAAATGATTATCAAGGAGGAAGTATTTATGAACGAATTCAGGAAGTATATCGATTCCGTAACCGGCTTTGAAATCCGTTCCTATACCAACGGACCGATGAGAAACGCCAAGCTGTATTTTACAACCGAGAATTTTTCTGTCGACGATAAATACTTTTTTTTCAACCGTTCAAACGATGCGGGCGATGGCGGATTGTACCGCGCAAATGTGGAAACGGGCGAACTTACGCTGATGGCCGGACCCGAGTATTCTGGTTTCTACCTTGACAGAAACGAGCCCTACGGCGTAATGGCAAAGGGCGACGTTGTATGCCGTCTGGATGTGGACACCGGCGTCATTACGGAGATTGGTTCGCTTCCCAAGGGCGGCCGCATCACCGGCCACCTGACGACCGCTACCAGCGGCCTAATTGCCTGCAGCTATCACCTGCCCAGCAAAATCTATGCGCTGGTAACGCTGGATCCCAAAACCGGAAAATGCGAAACCGTGTACCAAAGCGATTACCGTCTGGGACATGCGCAGATCTGCCCCACGGACGACAACCTGATTTTCTACATCCATGAAACCGAAGGCGATGCGCTTCAGAGAACCTGGATGTACGACGTTCAATACCGCATGGCGCGTCCGTATTATGTAGAGCATCCAAATGAGTGGATCACGCATGAGGTGTGGGCGGCGGACGGAAGCGAAATGGCGTTTATGAAGCTGCCGGGCCGCATCCTGATCGGCGATAAGGATGGCCGTCATTTTGATCAGGCGGCTCAGAGTACGCAGCTTTTGCATCCGTGCTTCTCGCGCGATAAAAAATGGCTGTGCGCCGACAGAATCAACTATTTCGGCTCCGATGTTCAGGAGGGCGTTGTCCTTGTAAACCGGGAAACCGGCAATGTGCTTTTGCTGGCCACCACCGGAAAATGCAAGACCGGCGCGGATCATCAGCATCCTTCGTTTAACCGCAAGGGCGATATGATTCTTTTCAGCTGCCCGAACGAGGAGGGCATCGCGCAGGTGTGCGTGATCGACTTAAAGCAGGTAACCCGTCCGTAAGAAACAGTCTTTTAGGGGGAAACAATATGAAAAGAATACTTTCTGTAGTATTGGCGCTGATGCTCATTATGTCTTTTCCTGCTTCGGCTGCCAGTAGCATCAGAGATGTGCTTAACGCTTTGCAGGATTTTGCGAATGAAAATTTGGCGGAAAACACACAGCCTGGAAATGGAACGCTTTCAGAGGCAATTCGTGAGGGCAAGGAAATTTCCCTGATGCAGCAGCAGCATAAAGCGCTTTTGGCAGGAAACATCATCGACATTTCTCCGGATGGAGCCACCTATATTCTCCAGGATCCTGAGGGTGGATTATGCCTGTACCGAAACGGAAGCTTTTCGTCCATTTCGTTCAATCAAAACAGGGGCGTCAAGGACGAATACGGCCTAATCGATCAGATCATTCGGGATTTCAGCATGGGCAGGATCAGTGCAGAGGGCTTTACCTGGTCGCCTGACGGACGCATGGCAGTGTATACGAATAATTACAATTTGCTGATAACGCTCCAGTTCGTGTATGACCTTCTGATTCTGGACGTTGAAAAGGGTGAGTTTTTTCTGGGTGCAACCTGGCCTCGCATGATCAATAAAGGCGGAGCCAGCGTTGCCGGCGCCTGTTTTGATGCGGCGGGCGAGAACATCTACTATTCGCTCTACGGAAAAAACGATACAACGCCCACTAGCCTGTACAGATACAATATTGCTTCCGGCGAAAACGAGCGGCTGACAGGCAATGATGGAGTGGCGTATGGTACGGGTATGTTCATGACGAAGGATGGCAAAATCCTCGGGCTAAACGAGAGCATGTCATCTGTCTCCTCGGTGTCGATGCTTGAATACTTTGAAAACAACGGAAGCTGGAAGTGTACGCCCCATACGATTGGAACGGAGGAGAAACGCCTGTCCGTTCATAACATGATGTTTTCAGCGGATAAGGAGAGGGGCGTCATGTGGGCTCGGATACTGACTGGAAAATTCGACATGGCTTATTGGATGCTTGCGTTTGATATGAAGGCCGGATCGCCTGACAGAATTGAAGCCATTATGATTCCGAACCATGAAAATCAAGCTGTCCGTATGAGCATTTCCGAGGCATATGAACAGCTGGAAAAGGCTGCCGAAGAAAACGTTTATCCGCTTCCGTACTGCAATATTCTGAATGTCGCGCTTTCTCCAAACGGTGAGCATGCGCTGATTTTGTACAGGGAAGATGGCCTATACTATAAAATGGCGCTTATCGATACCGAAACGCTTTCTGTAACGCCCGTAAACGCGCCCGAGGCGGTTCTCAATGACGCAGCCGGCTACCAGAACGCCCTGAATATCGGCTTCCCTGCCGGTATTCGCTGGTTCACGGAGAATGAAGTTGTAATATGTACAGATAAGAAGCCTGTGCTTTATACGCTCAGATGGTAATGCACGAAGCGCCCGGATACAG
>JAZSRC010000023.1:0-20004 GCA_045538305.1 Clostridia bacterium
GGAAGATAAAGTATATGCATACGGAACGCCGTGGAGCGGGAAGACGGATAAGAACCGGAATATGAAAGCGGAAGTAGCGGGGATATGCATACTGAGGCGAGGAGAAGAGAACAAGATCGAAAGGTACCGAGGAAAGGAAGCCATATTGGAGCTGTACCGTCAGACAGCGCGATCGAGGGACAGAAAGTAAACGGAGCTGATCATGGAAACGCTGAACGAAATCATGAAGCGAGTACCTGTATGGCAGCTGACCTGCAATATGGAGGATGAAGCGGCGCTGGTTTCATATCGCTCGATGAGCGGAAAGCAGTCCTTCAGATCTTGAAGTTTTTTACATAAAAAAGCTGCCGGGCGCAAAAGGGATGCGTCCGGCAGCTTATGGTATGCGTTATTTTCGGTATTCGCTTTGCAAAATGCCCATGATGCAGGCGTTTACGTATTTACCGTCTATAAACATGTCGTTTCTCAGTTCGCCCTCCATTTGAAAGCCCGCTTTTTCGTACAGCCGTATGGCAGGAGCGTTGTCCTTTGCGCATTTCAGCCATACGCGGTTCAGATTCATATCGTTAAAGGCGTATTCCAAAAGCAAATCTATCGCTTCTTTTCCAACGCCCTTATTGCGGTTTTCGGATAAAACAACGATGGCAAGTTCGGCCTTTCTTGCGATGGGGTCTATCATCATCAGGTCGCATTGCCCCAGATATTTCATGGTTACGCGGTCGGCGATGACGAAGCTTTCGCCGCCTGCGTCGCCGTTTAAGCGGCGCATCAGCCATTCTTCAGTTTGCTCCCATGTCTGCGGGCGCCGATACGCGCCTGCGAGATATCTTGTGGTTTCCTTATCGTTCACCCATGCGCGCAGGGCGGACAAATCCTCGCTTCGGTATTCTCTGAGGATGATATTGTTTCCGATGATTCTGCCCATGTAGCGTTTCTCCTGCCAAATCAGATTTTGCCGATCAGATACTCCTGCTTTCCGTCTCGCAGGAATACGGGAATGGTATCGATCCCGGCGGATACGGTATAGCATTTTCCGCCCTCATAGGTTTCGCCTGTACCTGCATGCGTCCACATTGCGCCGTTCGGCAGATAAACGCTACGCGAGCAGGCGCCTTTTTCACAAATCGGCGCAACCAGCAGATCGCTTCCCAGCATGTATTGATATTTGCACGTCCAGGCGTTTTCATCCTGAGGGAATTCATAGAACATGGCGCGCATAACGGGAGAACCTTCCTCGCTGGCTTCCTTCATCACGCTGCGCATGTAGGGACGAAGCATTTCGCGGATCATGATGTATTTTCTCATGATTTCGTAGGCTTCCTCGCCGTAGCTCCAGATTTCATTGCCTGCGCCCGTATGCTCGCGCACCTCGCCGTTTTTCTTTACCACTTCGGTAAAGGGCGCGCGGGTACCGTGCATGCGCATGACGGGGCTGAAGCAGCCGAAAGCGAACCAGCGCAGAAGCAGTTCCTTGAATTCCGGATCGCGGATATCGCCGCCGCTGAAGCCGCCGATATCGGTATTCCACCAGGGAATGCCCGCAAGGCCGATGTGAATGCCGGAGGTGATCTGCTTTTTAAAGTCCTCGTACGTGGAGTGAATATCGCCCGACCATACAAGCGCCCCGTATCTCTGGCTTCCCACCCATGCGCATCTGACCAGATTGACGATATCCTTTTGGCCGTTGGCCAGCTGGCCTTCATAGAACAGGCGCGAATATTCGCGGGGATAGATGTTTCCGATTTCGGAGGCCGGCCCCGCGTGATAGCGGTACATATTCAGATCGTAATTGTTGTATTCGGGTTCGGCTACATCCAGCCAGAACACGCGTATGCCGTAATCGGCGTAGTTCTTTTTGCATTTGTTCCAGAAATACTCGCGCATGCGCGGATTGGTAACGTCGGCAAATACATTGTTTCCAAAAAACAGCATC
This sequence comes from Clostridia bacterium, assembly GCA_045538305.1. GTDB lineage: Bacteria > Bacillota > Clostridia > Christensenellales > Aristaeellaceae > SFHK01. Next base: position 1,934 of record JAZSRC010000023.1, read on the forward strand.
TGCACGTCCACGCCGTAATTGCTTTTTACAAGCAAACCCTGCTCCAGCATTTCCTCATAGGATTCCGAACGGAAATCAATATTGGGCCATATGGAAACCATCAATTCAACGCCCATTTCCCGAAGCTCGTCCACCATTGCCTTGGGATCCGGGAAGAATTCGGGGTCAAACGACCAGTCGCCGTTTCTGAGCCAGTGATAATAGTCCACAACAATTACATCCAGCGGAACGCCGCGCCGCTTGTATTCGCGCGCTACGGAAAGAATCTGTTCCTGATTGTAATATCGGAGCTTGCACTGCCAGTAGCCAAGGCCGTATTCCGGCATCATGGGCGCTTTGCCCACGCATGCGGCGTATTGGGTTTCGATTTCCCTGGGCGTGTCGCCGGCGGTAATCCAGTAGTCCATTGCTTTTGTGGCGTCGCTCGTCCATTCCGTTGTATTTACACCGAAATGGACTTCGCCGATGGCGGCATTGTTCCATAAGAAACCGTAGCCGAGGCTGGAAATATAAAAGGGGATGGAAATCTGCGAATTGCGCTGGCATAATTCCAGATTGCAGCCCTTCAGGTTCAGAAGATCCTGCTGGTACTGACCCATGCCCATGATTTTTTCGTTGGGATCGGAATCAAACGAAACCTTCAGCTGAAAGCTTCCGCCGGGCAGCGCACGGAATTTTCTGGCGGATTTCATCAGCGCTCCGCCGGGCGATATCTCCCGAAGCAGCGTTTCGCCTCTATCGTTTAAAAAGAAAATGCGCAGCATTTTGGGCCAGGGCATGATGTACATGTGCGCGGTGATTTTTCCGTTTTTTATATAGGCATTGCGTTCATCCGCAATTTCGATATAATCGGGCGCGCTTTTCACCGGCAAAAGCGCAATAGAATCATCGGTAATGTCGGATAAAATCGCCGACTGCACGCGCAGGCTGTTTTTGCCCCAGGCGGATATTTTCACTGTTTCGCCGTTATAGCGGAAAATCAGGCTGTTTCCCTCTTTTTTTAAACAATTCATATACATCCTCCTCATGCTTTCTATTGAAAAAATCGCGGTTTTCTAGTATGATACTCTTGTATTTGGAATTATAGCATGAATGAATTCCGAACGCAATCATTGTATGGAAATGCAAATGGAGGTGTCTATTTTGTTCAAGCTGGCAGTAATCGGCGCAGGCAGCATCACGTTTACCCGTAAGCTTATTTCAGACATATTGACCGTTCCCGAGTTTCGGGATATCGAGATTGCATTTACCGACATTAATCCCGACAACCTACGCATGGTAAAGCAGCTTTGCCAAAAGGACATTGAGGCCAACGGGCTAGATATTGAAATCTTTGCGACGCTTGACCGCCGCGAGGCGTTTAAAGACGCTAAATACATCATCAACTGCGTGCGCATCGGCATGCTGGAGGGCTTCGAAACGGACGTTGAGATTCCGCTGAAATACGGCGTGGATCAATGCGTGGGCGATACGCTCGCCATTGGCGGCATTATGTACGGGCAAAGGGGAATCGACGCCATCCTCGGCTTCTGCAAGGATATACGGGAGGTTGCGCATCCGGACTGCATATTGCTCAATTATTCCAATCCGAACGCTATGGTTACCTGGGCATGCAATAAATACGGCGGCGTAAAAACCTATGGCTTGTGCCATGGCGTTCAGCATGGGCACGAGCAGATTGCACGCGTGCTTAATCGCGACGTAAAGGATGTAGACATCATCTGCGCGGGCCTGAACCATCAGACATGGTATATCAGCGTCAAAACCGACGGCGTGGAGCGCACGGGCGAACTGTATGACTTGATGAAGAACTCCGAAGTGATGGAAAATGAAAACATCCGCCTGGATGTAATGAAGAACTTCGGCTACTACTCCACCGAGTCCAACGGCCATTTATCCGAGTACCTCATGTGGTACAGAAAGCGCCCGGAGGAAATGAAGAAGTGGATCAATTATTCCAGTTGGTCGCAGGGTGAAACGGCGGGGTATCTCAGGGTGTGCAAGGAGAACAGAAATTGGTTCGAAACCGATTTTCCCGCATGGCTGAATGAGCATGCGCATATGTTCACGCCGGAAAACCGCTCCACCGAGCATGGAAGCTACATTATGGAAGCGCTTGAAACCGGAAGGATGTACAGAGGTCATTTCAACGTTATGAACGAGGGGGCCATTACCAACCTGCCGTATGAGTGCGTGGTAGAGGTTCCGTGCTATGTAAACGGAAACGGAATTACCGTCGGTAAGGTTGGCGAGCTGCCGCTTGGCTGCGCGGCCATATGCTCGCAGAGCGCATGGGTGCAGAGGCTTTCGGTAGAGGCGGCGGTTAAGGGCGATATCAAGCTGCTCAGACAGGCTGCGCTGATGGATCCGCTTACAGGCGCCGTATGTACGCCGGAGGAGATTTATCAGATGGTGGATGAAATGCTGGTCGCCTGTGAAGAATGGCTTCCCCAGTATAAGGACGAAATTGAACTGGCAAAAAAGAGGCTGGAAAACAAAACCGTAGCATGCAGGCAGATAAAGGGCTTCCATTATCAGGACAGAGAAATGTGATGAAACTGCCGCTTTGCGGCAATTGCGGATGATTGACAAATTCCGGGAGAAATGTGGAGAGGGAGCATACTTCCTCTCCATTTTTCGTCGATTTCGGCGGCTTTTACGTTTGATGGCAAATGTGCGTATTGACAAGCGCATTCGCCGGGACTATAATGTTTTTATCCTACGAAAGGCGGTAATACAGCAGTAATGATTCGCAGCTGACCTTTGACGCATGAAACATATCAAGCGCACGCATTGTGCGCCGGTTTTTGTGCGGCTGAATGGGAGGGCTGTTTTTGTTTGCACAAAAAGAGAGGGTATGCCTTCCCAGGCCGCTTGGGGAGGCGATTTTTTATGGAAGCAAGGCTTCTTTTAGAGGCTGATCATATCAAGGTAAGCTTTGGCATACGCACGGTTCTGGATATTCCGTCGCTTAAGCTGTACGATGGCGACCGGATCGGTCTGGTCGGCGAAAACGGAGCGGGAAAGAGCACGCTGCTTAGCGTAATTTCGGGAGAACGAACGCCGGATGAAGGCCGTGTTGCGATAAAATGCGGCGTATCGCATATTGCGCAGATGGGCGATACGGATTTGCATGACGGCGAGATGGATTCAGCTCTGATGGGCGTGTTTACCGTTCAGGAAAAGCGCGAGGGATTGTCGGGCGGCGAATATACGCGAAGGCGAATTGCCGGTGCGCTTACCAGGGGCGCGCATATTCTGCTGGCAGATGAACCCACAGTTGACCTTGACGAAGAGGGTATAAACCAGCTTCGGGAGAGGCTTACAAAATACGACGGCGCGGTGGTTTTGGTATCGCACGACCGAACGCTGCTGGACGAGGTATGCACCAGAATTCTGGAGCTTGAGGACGGAAAGATCATGGATTATCCCGGAAACTACAGCGCATACCGGGCGGAAAAGGAAAGGCGGCTTCAGTTTGCGCGGGATGAATACGACGCGTACCGCGCGGAGGAAAAACGGTTGAGAAAGCTGATACAGGATGAATACGAGCATGCGCAGAAAAAGCAGCATCTGCCGTCGCGCATGGGAAACAGCGAGGCGCGGCTTCATAAACGCGAGGTAACCAATGTTCAGGCGCAGATCCATAAAGTCAGGCGCGGATATGAATCGAGGCTGAACCGGCTGGAGGAAAAGAAGCGCCCTCGCGAGGAGGTTTCTATCCGCATGGCGTTCGGCGCGTCGGATGGAATCACCAGCCGTCTTGCGGTCAATGCCTCGGGCGTTACGGTGCGCTTTGCTTCGCGAACGGTTTTGAATCAGGCGCGTTTTGTGATTCCGACCGGAACCAAAACAGCGGTAATCGGCAAAAACGGCGCGGGAAAAACGACGCTGCTCAGGAGAATTATTGATGGGTGCTCCGGAATCAAGGTAAGCCCGGGCGTGAAAATCGGCTATTTCGGGCAGGCGCATCAGGAGGTGCTGGACGAAAGCAAAACGGCGCTTGAAAACGTACGGGCAATCAGTCGGTTTGACGAAAGCGTGTGCCGCACAATACTGGCTCGCATGAACATACGCGGGGACGATGTTTTCAAGCGCGTTAAAGTAATGTCCGGCGGCGAACGGGCGAAGATTGCGCTTGCCAGACTGATGGTTTCGGATGCGAATATGCTGATTCTGGACGAGCCCACCAACCATATGGATATCTTCAGTCTGGAGGCGCTGGAGGAAATGCTCTTGGAATATGCGGGCACGCTCGTATTTGTCAGCCACGACCGCCGGTTCGTCAGAAATGTGGCAAACAGGCTGATGTTTATTGAAAACGGACAGGTGCGTTCGTTTGACGGATCGTTTAATGATTATGAGGAAAGCCTGAAACGGGCTGACAGGAATAAGGAGGAGGAAGAAAGGCTGCTTCGAATTGCTTCTATTGAAATGAAGCTGGCGCTTCTTTCTGCACGGCTTTCGGCGCCCAAAAAGGGCGATGATCCCATGAAGCTCAATGAGGAATACCTCAAACTTGCTGAAATGCTGAAAAAAGAAAAGCAGGCAATACAATAAATACATTTTTCGTATAGATCAACGCCTGTCGGCATACATTTGTAGTATTACAAATGGAGGGAGACGGGCGTTTTATGATGGGATTTCAAAAAGCAGATGTGAAAAGGCTTGTATTTCTGAATGCTTGCGCGTTTTTGTCGGGCATGATATCGCCGGCGGTCTGGACAGCGCCCTTAAGCGCCGCTGTTTGCGCATCAGTGGGGGCTTGCGCGCTGCACGCGGGCAATCTGATTTTCGGCCTTTTGGCTGCAGCCCTGTTTGCGCCGGGAGGACTCGGAACGCTTCTTGGAGGGATGCTTTCCTATTTAATATCATCGCTTTTAAGCCGCCTTCGACCGGAAAATGCCGACGCGTCCTGTGCAGTCGGCGCGTTTCTCGGCTGCCTGCTGCCGGCGGTGTTTTCTCTTTTCAGGATGGACGCATGGCAGGCGACGGCAGCCTTGCTTTCACCCATTATGGCAATGGCGGCCGCGCCTGTTGTGACGCCTGCTGTAAGGCGCATGCCGAATGTATATGAACGTCCGCGTACGGACGAACGCTTGGCAAACTCGCTTCTGATGGCGGTTTTGCTTGCGGGAGCTTGCCGGATCAACGAATATGCGGGCTTGTTCCTTTCCGGCCTGTTTGCGCTTGCGCTTTCAGACGGGGCGATGAACGCTGCGCTGGGCGCGCTGATTTCGGCGTCCGGCATGATATTGGGCGGTATGAGGGCGCGGCACGCGGCGGTAGTTTTGCTTTCTGCCGGCGCAGCAGGCGCGGTATATCGCTTGGGCGTGTGGGTGCAGGCGTTTGCTTTTTTAGTCAGCGTGCCGCTCGGGGCATACCTTGGCGGCAGCGCAGGCGAAGCATGCCTTGCTGCGGGAGCGCTATTTTATCCCTTAATTCCGAAATGGGCGTTTATGCGGTTTCGGAATCTGTTTATCGAAAAAAAGCACGAGGAAGCGCCGCCCTACTCGATTGTTGCGTTCAGGCAGCATCGGCCGCCTGTGGGCGTTCGCGTGTGCGGAGATTACGGATCGATTGAAAAAATCGATGAAAGCAGAATGTTGATTATGCTTGCCGACGGCATGGGCATGGGAAAGCCCGCAAGAGCGCTGAGCCGGCGAGCCGTAACGGCGGCGGGCATGTTTATACGTGCGAATGTGGAGGAGCGCTATGCCGAAAGCGCCATTAACCGGCTGACGATGAATGCAGAATCCGGCGAGGAATACTCTACGTTGGATACCTGTGTGATCGATTTGCATTCCGGGAGCGCAAAGTTTATGAAAAGCGGCGGCGAGGCGGCATGGGTGCTCAAGAAAAACGGAATCATCCGCATTGAAAGTGAAACTTTGCCGGTAGGCGTGCTTTTTGATGCGCCGCCCATGAAAAAGAAGGTACGCCTGAAGGCCGGAGACGCGGTATTTTTGGCGACAGACGGGTTGATTAATGCCCTCGGCGGGCCGGACAGCACTGAATGCGCATTGATTCGGTATCAAAAGCTTGCGCCCTCTGCAATGGTTCGAAACCTGATGCGCGACGCGCAGAAAAATGCCTCTGCTTCCCGCGCTGACGATATGTCCGCAATATGCGCGAGAATTCAGAGGCGCGAGGGAAAGGATGCAAGGGAAACGGCGCAGGGTGTAATCGCCATTAAGGATCATGCGGACGCGGCCCAAAGGGCGCATTCCGGGTAGCCTACAGCGCGCGAACGCCCCAGGATTTTTTCTGTATCATCAGATATCCAAGTATGGCGCGGGCTGTGCAGGCGATAGAGTTTGCCAGAAACACGCCCAGCACGCCCATATTCATTGGATAACAGAACAGCCATGTCAGCGGCAGACGAACCAGCCATACGTTCAGAATGCATGAAAACATGACCAGCTTGGCTTCGCCGCCCACGCGCGCGCCGGGTTCCGTGCTGTTTACGCCAACCGCCGGCAGGCAGAACATAATAAGCACATAAGTAAGAGAAGCGCTTTCCTCGAGAATGCCTGCATCGTTTGTGAAAAGACCCATAAAGAAGCGGGGAAACACCATAACGATTGCGCAAAGAACGGTAGTAAAGGCAAAGGCAATAAGCATAAGGCGAAGCTGAAGGCTCTTGCCCCCCTCAATTTGCCCCGCGCCCACCTTATGTCCGACCAGCGTAGTGGTGGTTGCGCTGACGATGCCCTGACATATGCCCGTCAGCGTAACCAGCGTTGCCAGCACGCTGTATACGCTGGCCTGCTGCTGACCCAGACCGATCAGCAGGGTATTGATAAGCAGGTAGCCGCTTTGAACGGCAAGGGAATCGATGGTACTAGGAAGGCCTACCTTCATAATGTGTACCCATTCGCCGATTGTCGGGTGAAAGAGGTTTTTTGTATTGACTACAAAGCTCCTGTGGTGTCGAAGGATTGCATAGTACATAAACAGCGCGCCCGCATATCGGCATACGACATACGCATAACCCGCGCCCCGTATTTCCATGTGCAGCGTGTTTATAAAGAACCAGGCCGAAAGAAGCTGAACGGCATTGGTAATGACGGCGCCGTACAGCGCGCTTTTGGAATCGCCCGCTGCCCGCAGCATGCCGGATAGCGCATTGTAAGTAATCAGCGCTGGCAAGGACAGCAGCACCGCGCGCATATAGGAAAGCCCCTCATTCAGAAAATCCGGGTTTGCGCCGGGCATCAGCAGACGCATAACGGGCGATGAAACGAGGAGCATCAAAAGCATGACAATGGCAGAAACCGCAGGCGCCAGCAGCATGGTGTGCTCCACCACGCGCGACGCCTGTTTGACGTCGTTTTTTCCGGTAAGCCTTGAAATCATGATGGCGGAGCCCGTCGTTACGGCGGAAAAAACGGCGATGATAACGTTCATCATCTGATTGCCCGTATTCGCAGCGGCGAGGGAGCTGACGCTCACGCCGCCCAGCACCGATGAATACACAAGGCCGACAGCCATTGTAAGGATATTTTCCGTGATAACCGGAAGGGTAAAGCGAAAGGATGCGTCTTCCAATATGCTTCTTGCGCGTATCTTCACTTAGACTGCGCCTGCCTTTCTCCGGGAAAGCGAATCTGCGCCAGAATAACTGCTAGAAACATGATCAGACAACCGACGCCTTCTTTTTTAGAAAGGGTCTGATTCAGGATCATAAAGCCAAACAGCGCCGAAAATACGCTTTCAAGGCTCATAATCAGAGAAGCGACGCTTGGGCGCAGGCAGGTTTTTTGTCCGACGATTTGAAGGGTGTAGGCAATGCCCGATGAAAACACACCCGTAAACAGTATGGGCGCCCATGCGCTTAAAATGGTTAGGAAGGAGACATTCTCCATAAGAATTGCCGTTACGGCTGACAGTACGCCGCATACCAGAAACTGCAGACAGGAAAGCCTCAGGCAGTCCACGCGCGGCGCGTAATAGTCCACGGCAATGATCTGAAATGCGAATGCAAGTGCGCATAAAAGCACGTAAATATCGCTTTCCGATATGGTGAAGCCAGGCTTTATGCAAAGAAGATACATGCCCGCCAGTGCAAACAATACGCTCAGCCACACGCCAAGTCCCGCCTTCTTTTTGAAGAAGATGCCTATGATCGGTACCAGAACGATGTACAACGCGGTAAGAAAGCCCACCTTTCCGACGTTTGCCTTCTGAACGGCTTCCATTTGCTGGCTTTCGGAAGGGTTTGTAATCGAAATTCCGAACTGCTGCAGATTTACGGCAAAATACAAAAGAATGCCGCAGATCAGACCGCCGATCAATAGATCTTTGCCGCCGGTTTCAATTTTTTCCCCTTTCCTTTTTTTGAGGCGATCGGCAAACAGAAACATGACCGCTATGGACAGGGCGCCGACAAGCGAACGCGACGCGTTGAAAGTAAAGGGGGATACCTTGTCTGCGCCAAGGGACTGCGCCACAAACGCCGCGCCCCAGATCATGGCTGCAAACAACAGAGATATTTCACCCGGAATACGTATTTTTTTCATGTCCATATTCTTTCATCCTATATTGTGAATTCGCCTTCATATTATCGCTATTTTGGGTCTGATTGCAAGCATATGCAGGTAAAGCTGTACGATGGGAGGGAAATATGCTATAATTGAAAAAACGAAAGGGGGAATTGCGCATGCTTTCTGTTCAGACGGCGGAGGAAATACTGCTTGACGCCGTTCAAAGAAACCCGGGGCCGTGGGAGGGTCACTCAAGAAGCGCGGCCAATAACGCAAGGCGGATTGCCGAACACGCCGCGGGTATGGATCCGGATAAAGCGTATGTAATGGGCCTTCTTCATGATATCGGCCGCCGCGAGGGTGTTACCGGCATCCGGCATATTTTTGACGGCTATCGGTTCCTTATGAATATGGGTGAAAATGATATTGCCCGCATATGCCTTTCGCATTCCTTTCCCTTAAAAGACGCGGATACATTTTTCGGAAAGTATGACTGCACCGTGGAAGAGCTTGCATTTTTGCGGGATTTTCTGAAAAATACGGTGTATGACGATTACGATGTATTGATTCAGCTGTGCGACGCTATATCCCTTCCAAACGGCGCGTGCATTATGGAAAAACGACTGATGGACGTAGCCCTCCGGCATGGAATTCCGCCTTTTGCCCGCGACAAATGGAAAGCATTTCTGGATACCAAAAAGTACTTTGATGCAAAGTGCGGCGTAAATATCTATACGCTTATCGACAATGTATTTGAAAATTCGTGCATAAATCTTTAATAGATTGAATCCCGGCTTCATGCCGGGGTTTTTTGTTTGAATCCGGAAATATGTATTATACGTGAACATCTGATAAAATATTGCTTCTTTCGTGGAATTCCGATACTTTTTATGTTACAATGTTTAATGAGAGAGTATGGATTATCGGCATATAAAAATATCGCGAGAGGGTGAAAGCGGAAATGTACGATCTCCAGAGAGCCAGCATGTGGAAGCGCATTTCTGCATGCTTATTTGATGGAATTCTGCTGGCGATAGTTTCGGTGCTGTTTGCCTATCTGATTTCTGTTGCCTGCTCTTACGACCGCTATGCCGCTGTTATCAAAGAAAAATACGAAGTATACGGTCAGGAGTACGGCGTGGATCTGAACATGCCGTATGCAGATTTTGAGTCTATGTCCGATGAAACCCGAAATCTTCTTGAAAAGGCAAATCAGGCGCTTTCCAATGACGAAGAAGCGGTTTACGCCTATGGCATGATGACGCAGCTTACGCTTCTGATTACCACCTTCGGAATTCTTATGGGCTTTATCGTGATGGAATTTACCGTTCCCATGCTGCTTGGAAACGGGCAGACGCTTGGTAAAAAGATATTCGGAATTGCGGTTATGACCAAAGAAGGCGTTCGCTTAAACGGGAAAACGCTGTTTGCGCGTACGATTCTCGGAAAATATGCCATAGAAACCATGATTCCCGTATATGTGCTTATAATGGTGTTCTTCGGAACCATTGGTATTATTGCTCCGGTGATACTGATTGCGCTTGCGGTCACGGAAATCGCGCTTCTGATTGCAACCTATGAGCATTCCGCCATTCACGATAAAATTGCCTCCACCGTCGCGGTCGATATGGGCAGCCAGCTGATATTTGAATCGCGCGAGGAGTTGATTGCATACAAGGAAGAGGCACACCGCGAAAAGGTGCGCAATACAACCTATTAACGACAGAGGAAGGGAAAACAATGAAAATTGTCCTGAAAAACCTGACCAAAATCTTCCCCAGCCGCAACAAAAAGGCGGGCGAAGAGGTTATCGCTGTTAACAATTTCGATTTCACGATTCCCGATGGCAAGCTGATCGGTTTGCTTGGCCCTTCCGGCTGCGGAAAGAGCACTACGCTTTACATGATCAGCGGCCTTCAGAAGCCTACCAGCGGCAGGATTTTTTTCGGTGATAACGATGTAACCGATATGTCCACCGAAAAGAGAGGTATTGGCCTTGTTTTCCAGAACTATGCGCTGTATCCGCACATGACGGTCAAGCAGAACATCATGTTCCCGCTGGACAACCTGACCGGTAAGGATAAGATGTCCAAGGCGCAGAAGATAAAGCGCGCCTATGAAACGGCAAAGCTTGTGCAGATTGAAGAGCTGATGGAGCGCAAGCCCTCCGAACTTTCCGGCGGTCAGCAGCAGCGAGTTGCCATTGCCAGAGCGCTTGTTAAAATGCCGCGCGTGCTGCTTCTGGACGAGCCGCTTTCCAACCTCGACGCAAGACTGCGCCTGCAGACGCGCGAAGAAATTCGTCGAATCCAAAAGGCGACCGGCATTACCACGCTGTTTGTTACCCACGATCAGGATGAGGCCATGAGCATTTCCGATATGATTGTGGTTATGAAGCTCGGCGTAGTTCAGCAGATTGGCAAGCCCCAGGAGGTATATGACGATCCTGCAAATCTGTTCGTAGCCAAATTCCTCGGAACGCCCCCGATCAACGTGTTTGACGGCGAAGTACGCGAAGAGAAACTGTATGTGGGCAGCGACTGCGTGCTGGATGTACCCGGTGTTTCCAATCAGCCGGTGTATGTCGGCATCCGCCCCGAGGGCTTTATTCCCGGCGGAAATGTCGGCCTGAATTGTGAGATTTCGAACATCGAGGTTATGGGCCGCGATGTGAGCATTGTTTCCACGCATAAAGCCAGCCTCAATCCCGTGCTTCGCTCCATCGTCAACAGCGATATTAAGATCGGAGAAGGGCAGAAGACAATCCGCTATCAGCTCAAGTCCAACAAGGTGTTCCTGTTTAACTGGACAACCGAGGAACGCATCCGTTTTGAGGTGAAGTGATATGGCAAACAGCAAAGAGCGTTCCAAAGCGCTGAAGTATCCGGGCACAGGCTTTTTGCCGGAACTTTTCAAGCGCTTAAGGCGGGATTTGCAGGCGTGGCTGTATCTGGCGCCTGCTGTGATTCTGCTTCTGATTTTTACCGTATGGCCGATTATAAACACTGTGCGCATGGCGTTTCTGGATAACTACAGCGGTCTGCGCGCAGCGGGCGGCGAAAAATTCGCCTTTATCGGTTTTGGCAATTTTGCCCGAGTTATGGAGTACCGCGGCTTTATTACCTGCCTTAAGAACACGGTACTTTTGTGCCTGTGGACGGTTCCGATTTCAACCATTCTTGCGCTTCTGATTGCGGTTTCGCTCAATTCGATCAAGTTCCTTCAGAAAGCGCTTCAAACCATTTTCTTCCTTCCTTATGTTACCAACTCCATCGCTATCGGCATGGTATTTGCCGCAATGTTCAACATCGTCGGCTCCTTCTACGGTACGCCCAACGAGATTGTTGTTACCGCCGGTATTATCAACAATGTCATTGAATTTTTCGGCGGCGAGCATGTAAACTGGATCAACTCCGGTTCCACCTATGCGGCAAACATGTTTGTTATGGTTGTATACATCGTGTGGAATGCGCTGCCCTTCAAAATTCTGGTGCTTCTGGGCGGCCTTCAAAGCATTAACAAGCAGTATTACGATGCGGCGAAGGTTGACAGCGCGCCCCGCAGGCGCATTTTCAGCCGCATCACCGTTCCGCTGCTTTCGCCCATGATTGCCTATGTCGTTATCACCGGCTTTATCGGCGGGTTTAAGGAGTACACCTCCATCGTCGGTATTTTCGGCGAGAAGATGGGCCCGCCGGATAACGCGCAGAGGCTCAACACCATGGTAGGCTTTATCTATGATTCCCTGAGCGCGAACAATCAGGGCCGCGCCAGCGCAGCTGCGCTGATTCTGTTTGGCATCATTCTTGTTGTTACTATGATCAACATGCAGGTCAGCAAGAAGCGCGTGCATTATTGAGAGGTGCTGTATGAGTAAAATCGAACATACCGTCATGCATGCACGGAACATGCAAACGCAAAAGACCATCGGACGCATCGGGAAAATTGTGGTGGAAGCGTTCAATTATCTGTTTTTGCTGATAATGGCGCTGATTGTGCTGTTTCCGTTTTACTGGATGATCATTTCCTCCTTAAAAACGATAGATGAATACCGCTGGAGCACACCCTCCTTCTGGCCGCACGTCATAATGCTTACCAACTATCTGGATGCATTTACCACCGCAAGCCTTGGAAGGCTGTTCATTAACACCATGATCGTCGGCATCGTTTCAACGCTTTTGTCGCTGGTTATCACCATTCTGACTGCGTTTGCGTTTGCAAGGCTGGAGTTCCGCGGAAAGAACCTGCTGTTTGCGGGTCTTCTTGCCACAATGATGATTCCTGGCGAGCTTTTCACCATTACCAACTATTCCACCGTTACCCAGTTTGGCTGGATCAACACCTACACGGTTCTGATCGTACCGTTTTTGGTAAGCGTGTTTTACATTTACCTTCTCCGGCAGAACTTTCTTCAGATTCCAAACGAATTGTATCTGGCTGCGAAGGTGGACGGCACCAAGGATTTCAAATACCTCTGGAAGGTTATGGTTCCTCTGGCGCTCCCGACTTTGATTTCGATTACCATTTTGAAAATGATGGGCGCATGGAACTCGTACATCTGGCCGAGGCTGGTTGCCAACGACGAAGCGCACCGCATGATTACAAACGGTCTGAGAAACGCGTTCACCGAAACTTCGGGCGACGTGAATTATCCCGTTCAGATGGCGGCCGTAGCGCTGGTCAGCGCGCCGCTGTTCCTGGTTTTCGTATTTTTAAGAAAATACATCATGTCCGGCGTCAGCCGCAGCGGTATCAAGGGCTGATATTGCATTTCATCGGTTTCAGGGCGTAATGCCTTAAACAACATACAAGAAAAGGAAGGTCGCAAACATGAAGAAAATCGTATCCATGATTCTGCTGGTTGCCGTGATGCTGGTATCCATGGTTATGCCCGCAATGGCTGTAACTGTACCCGAAAACGGCTACGACGGAAGCGAAGTAACCATCAAGTTCTACCACACCATGGGCTCCAACCTTACCACCGTTCTGGATGCTTACATTGTAGAATTCAACCAGCTTTATCCCAACATCAAGGTTGAATACACCTCCGTCGGCGGCTATGACGACGTGCGCGATCAGGTTTCCACCGAGATCACCGTCGGCAGCCAGCCCAACATTGCCTACTGCTATCCGGATCACGTTGCCCTGTACAACCTGGCCAGAGCGGTTGCCACCCTGGACGAGATGATCGAGAGCGACATCGAGATCACCCGCGCCGACGGCACCACCGAAATCCTCGGCCTGACCGACGAGCAGAAGGCTGACTTCATCGAAGGCTACTACAACGAAGGCAAGCAGTTCGGTGACGGCCTGATGTACACCATGCCCCTTTCCAAGTCCACCGAGGTTCTGTACTACAACAAGACCTTCTTCGTCGCCAACAATCTGACCGTTCCCACCACCTGGGATGAGCTGGAAGCTGTCTGCGAGCAGATCAAGAGAATTGACCCCAAGTCCATTCCTCTGGGCTATGACTCCGAAGCCAACTGGTTCATCACCATGTGCGAGCAGTACAAGTCCCCCTACACCAGCGCTACCGGCGACCACTTCCTGTTCAACAACCAGACCAACCGCGACTTCATCAAGAAGTTCCGTGAGTGGTACCAGAAGGGTTACCTGACCACCCAGACCATCTACGGTGCATACACCTCCGGTCTGTTCGTTTCCACCAACGATGTCAAGAGCTACATGTCCATCGGTTCTTCCGCCGGTGCTACTCACCAGCGCCCCACTGCCGTCAACGGCGAGTATCCCTTCGAAGTGGGCATCGCTACCATTCCTCAGGTCAGCGCTGACAACAAGAAGGTTATTTCCCAGGGTCCCAGCGTCTGCATCTTCCAGAAGGAGAATCCTCAGGAAGTCATCGCTTCCTGGCTGTTCGTCAAGTTCCTGACCACCAATGTTAACTTCCAGGCTGAGTTCTCCATGGCTTCCGGCTACGTTCCCGTGCTGAAGTCCGTTGCCACCAACCCTGTTTACGCTGACTTCCTGGCTAGCGCTGACGGCGGCGACTATATCTCCGCTCTGTCCGCAAAGGTCTGCCTGGAGCAGGAGAGCGCTTACTACACCTCCCCCGCTTTCAACGGCTCTTCCGCAGCCCGTGACCAGGTCGGTACCCTGCTGACCAAGTGTCTGACCGCTGCTGACGGCGGCGATGTGGATGCCATGATCGAAGACGCATTCCAGGATGCCGTCGACGAGTGCGAATACAGAAGCTGATCCTTTTTCTGATATGAAACGGATTTTCTCTTTGATTCTTACGGTTTTGTTGGTTTTCGGCTGCCTGTGCGCCTGCGGCACACAGCCGGCTGAGCCTACCGAAACCACCCCTGACGAAACCACCGCGCCCTCCCTTCCCCCGCTTGTGGATTATGCCGGAGATATCGAGCTGAATCTCAACTCTGAGACCGTCAAGGCAGAGGTCACTGTCAAGACCTTTATCGACGGTGATACGGTCCATTTCCATGTGCCCACCGAGGTCAATGCTTCCGGTGTGCTCAAGGGCCGTTTCCTGGCCATCAACACCCCGGAATCCACCGGCAAGATCGAGGAATACGGCAAGGCAGCCTCCGCCTTCACCCGGCAGAAGCTGGAAAGCGCCACCTCCATCATCATCGAATCCGATGACGAAAAGTGGAACGCGGACTCCACCGGCGACAGATACCTGATCTGGGTCTGGTACCGGACGGATGAATCCCAGCCTTACCGGAATCTGAATATTGAGATCCTGCAGGAGGGTCTGGCCATCGCCAATTCCTCCGCCAACAACCGTTACGGCTCCGTGTGCGTCGCTGCCATCAACCAGGCCCGGGCTTACAAATACAAGGTCCATTCCGGCCAGAAGGACCCGGATTTCTTCTACGGAGATGCCATTGAGCTAACCCTGAAGGAACTGCGTACCAACATAAGCGCCTACAACGGGATGAAGGTCGCCTTCTCCGGTGTGATCACCATGAACGACGGCGGCAGTGTCTATATCGAAGATTTCGATGAGGAGACCGGCCTGTATTACGGCATCAGCGTTTACTACGGCTACGGTCTTCCCGGCGCGGGTCTGAATATTCTTTCCATGGGTAACCGCTCCCGCATCGTAGGTACGGTTCAATATTACGAAGTGGGCGGCACCTACCAGGTTTCCGGCCTCACCTACCGGCAGATGGTACCCGACGATCCGGGCAATATCCAAAAAATCAGTGACGGCCACACACCTGCCTATGTTCCCACCGATGCCGATACCTTTGTGAATGGTACCGTAAGCATCGTGCAGGAGGAAGGTACAAAAGAATTCCCCTACGCTGAGCTGGCTATGAGCACTTCCATTGAGATGAAAGGTCTCACCGTCGTGGAAGTATATACCACCGACGATACTGACAGTTCTTCCCATGGCGCACTGACTTTGACCTGCGTAAGTGAGGACATCACCGTTACTGTTCGCACTTCCCCGCTGTACGACGAAAACAAAACTCTCATCACCGCCGATGCTTATAATGGCAAGTCTATTGATGTCAGAGGTATCGTCGACTACTATGACGGCAACTATCAAATTAAAGTATTCTCCGCAAACGGTATTACCGTTAATGAATGAAAAGGAGTCAATTATGAAAAAACTGATTGCTTGTGTGCTCGCACTGGTTATGTGCTTGAGCGTATTTGCAGGCTGCAACACCGGTAAGGCCCCCGAGACCACCGAGCCTACCGCTTCTGCTGCCCCCTCCGCTGCTGACGGCCTGGAAAATGCCAAGGCTTATCTGCGTACCATGTACAAGGATAAGGTCGGCAAGGTCCTGCGTGACTTCGATCTGGTTTCCCAGGTCAAGATCGGCGCTTTCACCTACGACATCGAGTGGACCACCGATGCCGCCGCTGAAAATGTTGCTATCTCCGCTCCCGCTGACAACAAGGTTACCATCGATATCAACGAGAATCCCGGCGAAGAGGACCTGGTCTTCACTCTGACCGCTACTCTGACCGCCGAAGGCAAGTCCGTAAGCGCTGACTTCGAGTTCTATGTTCCCGGCACTCCCGCTTCCTCCGGCGGCCCCACCTTCGTGGAAGTTCCCGAGGTTGGCGGCACCTACAAGTACGCTCTGGTCCAGGCTGAGCTGGGCAAGACCCTGTACTTCACCGGCGCTATGAGCGGCAACTACCTGGCTGCCTCCGAAGATCCCACCCAGGCTGTTGATGTGACCATCGAAGAGGTTGAGGGCGGCGTTCGCTTCTTCTTCATGGATGGCGAAACCAAGATGTACATCGACATCAATGAGTACGCCGAAGGCAAGGCCGGTGTCCGTCTGACCGAAGAGCCCACCGCTACCTTCGTGTGGAACGAAGAGTGCAAGGTTTATACTGCTGAGGTTGCCGGCGCTGTCCGTTATCTGGGTACTTACAACACCTACAACACCATCTCTGCTTCCGAAATCAAGTACATTGCCGGTGATAAGGTTGCGGATATCGGCGTTTCTCAGTTCCCCGCAGGCTTCTGCACTGTTACTTACCAGATCACTCCCGTGGAAGGCCAGCCCGCTGCCGGCACCTCCGCTCTGTTCTACCTGACCCAGGCTGAGCTGGGCAAGACCCTGTTCTTCACCGGCGCTATGGACGGCAACTACCTGGCAACCTCCGAGGATGCTTCTCAGGGCGTTGACGTGACCATCGAAGAGGTCGAGGGCGGCTACCGTCTGTTCTTCATGGACGGCCAGACCAAGATGTACATCGATATCCACGAGTACGCCGAAGGCAAGGCCGGTATTCGTCTGACCGAAGAGCCCACCGCAGTCTTCGTATGGAACGAAGAGTGCAAGGTCTTCACCGCTGAGGTCGCCGGCGCTCCCCGTTACCTGGGTACCTACAGCACCTACGCCACCTTCTCCGCTTCCGATATCAAGTACATCGCAGGCGAGAACCTGAGCAAGATCGGCGTTTCCCAGTTCCCCGCAGGCTTCGGCACCATGGCCTGGAACTTCACCGCTGCTGAAGGCCAGCCCGCTGCCGGTACTTACAAGTTCGCTCTGACCCAGGCTGAGCTGGGCAAGACCCTGTTCTTCACCGGCGCCATGGACGGCAACTACCTGGCTACCACCGAAAATGGCAGCGCTGCTGCCGATGTGACCATCGAAGAGGTCGAGGGCGGCTTCCGCTTCTTCGTCATGGACGGCGAGACCAAGCTGTACATCGATATCCACGAGTACGCTGAGGGCAAGGCCGGCATCCGTATGACCGAAGAGCCCACCGCTACCTTCGTATGGAACGAAGAGTGCAAGGTTTATGCCGCTGAGGTCGCCGGCGCTCCCCGTTACCTGGGCACCTACAGCACCTACAACACCTTCTCCGCTTCCGATATCAAGTACATCGCAGGCGAGAACCTGGGCAAGATCGGTATCTCCCAGTTCCCCGCAGGCTTCTGCACCGTCGCTTACCAGATCACTCCCGTGGAAGGCCAGCCTGCTGCCGGCACCACCGCTAAGTTCTACCTGACCCAGGCTGAGCTGGGCAAGACCCTGTTCTTCGCCGGCGCTATGAGCGGCAACTATCTGGCTACCACCGCCAACGGTGCTGCTGCTACCGATGTTACCATTGAAGAAGTTG
>JAZSRC010000064.1:0-17723 GCA_045538305.1 Clostridia bacterium
GGAATCGAACCACCGACACGTAGATTTTCAGTCTACTGCTCTACCTACTGAGCTACCGAGGCATAATTACGATCCGGAAGGGGCTCGAACCCTCGACCTCCAGCGTGACAGGCTGGCATTCTAACCAACTGAACTACCGGACCAAAGTGGGAACAACAGGGCTCGAACCTGTGACACCTTGCTTGTAAGGCAAGTGCTCTCCCAACTGAGCTATGCTCCCAAGAAATCGGTTTCAACCGATTTTATCGTCGTCGCGCTGACGACTTTTATATAATACTACGATTGTCCTATTTTGTCAACCCCTTTTTTCAAATTTTGCTATATTTATTTGCCATGTACTTGCCATTAATTTCATTTTATGCTGTACGAATGAAGACAAATCTCTTTTCACTTAAAAATTCAGCAGCATAATGCCCGCAAGGCCGAAAAGCATCATGAAAACGCCTTTGAGATCGAGCTTATCTTTATACCTTATAATACCGTAAACAGTCATTAATACAATCAAACCGCCCTGACGTACAGGAAAGACAATCACACCAGCCAGCGCTTCAAGCGCTTTCATATTAAACATAGTGGCAATGGCCGTGGATGCGCCAACAACAACCGCAAGCAGCAAAAACAAATAGACTCTTTTTGTTGCGCTTCTTCTATGCTGCCGCCTGAGAGTCCGTGTCTTTCGAAGGGTCAGGAATATGATATTCATT
The DNA here is from genome assembly GCA_045538305.1 of Clostridia bacterium. GTDB lineage: Bacteria > Bacillota > Clostridia > Christensenellales > Aristaeellaceae > SFHK01. The sequence continues at coordinate 705 of JAZSRC010000064.1, forward strand.
ACAGCAAGGATTCCAAGCCCAAATAGCGCTGCATCCAGCACAAATGCCTCAGTGGATGCATTCGGGTACAGCGTAATAAACGTCTTTTGAATAATGGATAAGCTTCCATCCAGAAAAAACGTAATAATTACGCTTATAAGCCATTTTGCGTTTCCCTTTCCCTCGCTCTTCCCCGGCGTACTTAAAAACAGGCACATCAGAACACAGGGGATTCCCAGAATACGAAATGTTGTCAGCTGCTCCTTCCAAATGATCACACCCAGAAGTACGGAAAGCAGCATGGAAAGATTCACGATCAGCGCGGTTTTTCCGGCTGGCCCCAGAGTATAGGTTCTCATCAGCATCATGATCGCACATATAAAAGCAACGGCATACACAAACGATAATGCAAGCGCACCGCCCGGCAAAGAAAACGGCGTACCGATCGCAATCAGAGAAAGCGCCATTGCCATATGCGTGAACAAATGAAAACGCGCAAGTGTCCACACATCGGTATCATACTTGTTTCCATATTCTTTATTGGCTATGTTCTGAAAAAGGAAAAACAGTATTGCCAGGCATACATACACCATACATTTCCCTCCGTTATGCCTTTACGCTTCCGGCAAGTAAACCGGAAACGAAATGCTTCTGTGCAAAAAAGAAAACAACATATATCGGCAATCCAGCAACAAGCGTTGCCGCCATCAGCAGATTCCAATAGATCTCTCCCTCGTCTCTGAAGCTGGTCAAGGCTACCTGAACGGTTTTCAAGCGTTCGCCGCTGGTAGCCACAAGCGGCCATGTATATTCATTCCATGTACCCGTAAACTTTAAAACCCCAAGAGACGCAAGTACTGGCCCGCTCAGAGGAAGATAAATGCGAAGATATGTAGAGAACCTTCCGCAGCCGTCAATCATGGCGGCGTCATCCAGTTCCTTAGGAAACGATACATAAAACTGCCTTGTCAGAAATACGCCGAAAGAACCTGCAATAAAGGGCAGTATTAGACCTGCATAGGTATTGATCAGCCCGGAATCGGAAGCGGTAATAATATGAAAGCTTCTTAGAAGCGTGAATACGGGTATCAGCGTGACCTGCGTCGGAATCATCATACCGAGCAGAATTACAATAAAAAGTGCATCGCGGTATTTAAAGGGAATTCTTGCAAACACAAACCCTGCCATGGAGTTGATGACAAGCGAAATAACAACGGTAATCACAGTAACGATTGTACTGTTTAAAAAATACATTGCCCAGTTACCGTTCTGCATCGCCGTTTTATAGTTTTCAAACTGCACCTTTGCAGGAATGATCACAGGATCGGCAGAGTAGATTTCATTCATCGTCTGCAAAGAAACGGAAATAGTCATAAGTAATGGAAAAGCAATGGACAAAGCCAACAGCACTACAAACACAACTGCTACTACCCGGAAAGCTTTATCAGTTCTTGTTCTTTTCATCCAATTCCCACCCCGCTTTCCGAGGCTTTGTTTAATCGGAAATTGATAAGCGTTAAAACCATAACGATGACAAGAAGCACCACCGCCATAGAAGCAGCGTACCCCATTTTGAAATCATTAAAACCGTATACGTATATCTGGTGCACGATTGTAGTAGTAGCGTATAAAGGATCGCCTCTGGTCATAATCTGCACTTGTTCAAAAGTTTTGAATGCATCCACCATGGTAGTAACAAACACAAAAAACGCCACGGGCCGAACTATAGGCAGCGTGATTTTGAAAAGCCGTGCAAACTCGCCCGCCCCATCAACGGTAGCCGCTTCGTATAGTTCGTCCGGTATGGAATTGATTCCCGCAAGGTAAATCAGCATGCAATAGCCAATGTTTTTCCACACATTTACAAATATCAGGCAGCCAAGGGCAAGTTTTTCATCAAACAACCATTTTTTACCCATAAAGCCCATGGCTCTGAGCGCCTTATTGATAAATCCGTTATTGGGATCGTACATCATGAGCCAGATCATAGAGACCGCGGCCATTGACGTTGCATAAGGAAATATCATCAGCATTCGAAGCCATTTCACGCTTCTGGAGCCTTTATTCAATATTGCCGCAGCCAGAAAACCCAGCGTCGTTAGCGCAATCACGCTTACAAACGAATAAACGCAGGTATTTGAAAAGGCCTTTATGAAGGTTGTATCCTCTAAGAGTCTTGCGTAGTTTTTTATGCCAATCCAATGATCGACGTCAAGATTATAGCTGGTGAAGCTATACCAGATATTTTTGAATGCAGGAAATATGATAAACGCCAGAAAAAAGACCATAAACGGCATTAACATGCCGATGGCTGAAAAGGTATCCTTTTTTCTGTATCCCTGCATGCAATTTCCCTCCACAAACTGTTTTTGGGGGCAGCGTATCATTACCGCCGCCCCCTACAAAGAATCAGCCGTTAATTCTGAACTCAATGTCCGCCTGCGCTTTTTCCAGCGCCTCCATAGGATCCATTCCGCCAAATACGGCGTTCTGGCTGAGTTCATTGCGGATGGTCTGGAAGCCGGTCGACCAGATCACGCGCGGCATGCCCGTGCCATAAGTAACGCACATAGACCGCGCGTAGTTCCACGGATCCATCTGCGCATATGCCTCCACCAAAGACTGTCTGGTTACGGGAATTTTGGTCATTTCCGCGCGCTTAAGCGTGCTTTCGGCAGAAAGTGCAAAGGATATGAATCGGAACGCAGCATCGGGATTCTTGCACTTTGAACCGATAAACAGCATATTGCAGCCGCAGAAGGAAGCTTCCGTTCCGTTATTGGGAGGAAGCGCAATGCCTACCTTGCCTTCATATTCGGGATTGTTGAGCATCGTGGTGAGCGCTGCATTGTTAATCAGCGTCATTGCTGCAGAGCCCTTGACAAACGGGTTTACTTCATTGCTGGAATAGGTCATGTTGACGTCCGGCAGAAGCTCAGCCAAGAAGGAAAGCGCCTCGGAAACCTGTTCATTTTCTGCAAATACCGGTTCGCCGTCTTCGATATACTTGCCGCCGTTCCCGTAAACAAAAACGTCCAGCTCAACCAGATTTCCTCCGGTCTGCGGATAGCAGAAGCCTGAAAACTCCACTTCGCCCATTTCGTTTTTCACCGTGAGCTCTCTTGCTGCATCAGCAAGATCGTCCCAAGAGGTAGGAACGTCAATGCCCGCTTCCTCTAGCACATCGATTCGGTAGGCAAATACATACGGCGTTACAGAATAGCCAAGGCCGTATACATGTTCGTTATAGGTGCCGTTGGCAAGCACTGCGGGCATAATGTCGTCCTTGCCCTCCCACGCTTCAAAGTATTCGTCAATCGGCATGTACTGATTGGCTTCCGCTCTCTGGGCAACGGAAAGAATACCGTGTCCGATGATATCCACGCCCTCGCCGGAAGCAAAGCGCGTGTTCAATACCGTTTCCATCGGATCGCCGATGGCTGCTTCCTCATACTGTATGTCGATATCGGGATTTGCCTTTTCAAATTCATCGATTACCCACGCCCAATACAGGCGCTCAGGTTCATCGTTTCCAATTCGAAGAAACGAGAGCTCGGTTTTTTCCTCATCGGCATACGCAAAACCGGATACTGTCAGTAGAAGCGCAAGCGCCAAGGCAATGAGTTTTTTCATGTTATTCCTCTCCTTCATAAGGCTTGATCCAGTCAGGAATGTGTATTTTGTCCTCCAGAAGCTGCTTTTTCATCCATTCATTCGGCGCAAATCTGTCGCCGTTTTCAATAAGCAGCGCATACAGCCGTCTTCTCAAGATCCGGATGATACCCTTGCATTCTTCGTTGGCAATCCGATTGTGCTTTTCACCCGGATCCTTTTCCAAATCGTAAAACTCGTCGACGTCGGTCAGATTCCAAACATACTTGTGCGTCCGCGTCCTGATTGCCCTTGTGGTATAAAGGCCGAACTGCTGGCCGTTTGAGGTTACCAATACTTCATCCGGCGAAAGCATATCCTCATCCGCCGTGAGCGGGAGCATTCGTCCGTGCGCGCCAGGATCATCCTCAAGCCCCGTAAAGCGCCTGATTGCAAAGGGAATATCCAGACAGTTCATTACAAACGCGCCCGACGTTCTGGCTTGAACCCCCGGTATGCGCGCAAGGAACGGTACGCGGATAATATCGTCATACAGCACATAGTGCTTGTCAAGCATGGAATGGCTGGCGCACATATCTCCGTGATCGGAGGTAAACAGTATAACCGTGTCTTCCTTCTGCCCGGTGCTTTCCAGTGCATCCAGAATCTTTCCGACTGCGTCGTCCAGCTGCGTTATCCAGCCATAGTACAGGGCAACCATCGGTCGGAAGTCTTTCCATGTGAGCTCGCTTGTACCCCAGCTGAAGGTTTGCTGCTTGTGGATGTAGGGTTTATTCTCAAATGTATCTCCCCATCCTTCCCAGGGTTCAATATCCTCGGGCCTGTACATCTCAGAATACGGATGAGACGGACGGCATGGCAGATGGGGAATCTCAAAATCCACCCAAACATGCCAGGGTTTTCCGGTTTTCGCAAATGACTGAATCATTTCGCCGGCTCGATCCGCCATCCAATGGGATTCGCTGTCATGAACAGGAATAGGACTTGGACATCCAAGCCATCCGCCGGTATACGCTATATCGGGGTATTCCTTTTCAATCTTCTTCCTGTACTCTTTTTTGTCAACAAACTCCTCATATCCAAAGTCTGACGGTTTTTTTGTAGGCGAAACGTGAAATCTTCCGATATAGCCGGTTTTATAGCCCTTTTTCATAAGTTCCAGCGGCCAGCAGCCTTCCGGCGACAATTCGGGAGTAGGCATAAAATCGTAATTCCACTGTGCGCCGATTACATCCGGACGCTTTCCGCACAAAAGTGCTTGCCTAGCGGGCGCGCATACAGGAAGCGGCGTATACGCGCTTTCATATACAATGCTTTCTTCGGCTAGTTTGTCAATTCTTGGAGTTTTTACCGGTCGAATGTGCCGATAGCCCAGACAATCATGTCTGAGCTGATCGGCATTAATCAAAAGTATATTCATAATCAAATCCTGGTGATGTCGCCATGGAAGGCCGGCAGCAGCTCAGGTACAACGAGAATGCCGCCGTTTTCATAGCTCTTCATCGCCGCAAATGTGTATTCGAGAGTAGCCAGCGCATCTCTTCCGGATGCACGCAGATATTCGCGCGGAACCTTGTTTGCAATATCTTCAAGGAATGCATTGATACGGATCGGGAATGTGGAACCAAAATCCTTTACGCCGAAATCCGTAGTCTGCGGAGCGGGAGACGCCATGCCGGGGTTTTCAACCTTATCGATATTCCAGTAATGCAGCTTCTCCACACAGTTTTCAATGCAGAATGTGCCCTTGGTACCCGCATGCTCATAGCTCCACCAACCGCCAAGTCCGAACATCGCATCGCCGCGCTGACTCATCAGATAGCCGGTACCGCCGTTTGCAAATTTTACATGGATGGAGTTAATCGAAAGCATGGGATCGCAGGCGGTTGCGCGAACACCGGGCTTGGATAAAAATGCCTGTACGCCTACGATATCGCCGCAGAAATGCCGCATAACGCTGAAGGGATGCGCGCAGAACGCCTTCAGGTGGCTGTAGGGCGTCTGCCAGCGGGGCGCGCCGGGCCCCACATACTTGGACTCCGCTCCATTGAAGCCGACCTTATGAATGCAGTACACCAGTTCGCCGACGCCGCCGTCCTTGATCAGCTGGTCAGCGGCAAATGAGGGACCGGAAAAGTAATGGTTCAGATCGCAGCCAAGGTATACCTTCTGCTTTGCGGCATAGCGAACCATTTCCCTCGCATCATGAATGTCTGCGCAGATCGGTTTTTCTACAAGCACGTTCTTTTTATAATCCAGTGCCAGCATGGCGGGTTCATAGTGCATGGAGCCGTTGTCGTAACCGGAGGTGGTGACGGAAACAATATCGATCTCCGGCATCGCTTTGAGCATTTCTTCTTCGTCGTAAAAAGCGCGCACGCCGAATTTCTCAGCCGCCAGATCCGCCTTTTCCTTTACCAGATCGCATACCGCAACGAGCTCGGCAAGCGGATTATCAAAGTAACACTGTGCATGCGTATTACCAATGCCGCCCATACCAACAACCGCGCATTTCAGCTTCATACCGATTCCTCCCTTATCTGTCAGTTATTCCGTTTTACATATTGTGTGGGCGAAACGCCCATTTCCTTCTTGAATTCCCTTGAAAAGTGACAAAGACTTGAAAAGCCAACCTTTTCCGAAACCTCGCCAACCTGAAGACCGCTTGTGAGAAGCTCCGTCGCCTTAGCGAAGCGAAATCTTCTCAGGTATTCCTGAACGCCAACGCCGGTAAGCATGCGAAACTGTCTTGATAAGTAATCAGCCGAAACTTTCGCATGTTTTGCAATGCCCGCAACCGTAAGCAGCGGATTGGCATATTCCTGATTGATCACCATAAGCGCCCTTAATACATAATTGGGATACATTTCCCTATCGCCGTTTGGCACAATGCGCTTTTCATAACCCCTCAGAAAATCGATCAGCAGGCATAGCAAATGACATTTTACTTTCAGCTGCCAGCCTTCCCTTTTTTCCGAAAGCTCAAACAGCATGCTTTTTATGGTCCTCAAAACGTGCTTCTGTTCGTATATGTCCAGATGAAGCTTTGGAATTGGCGTTAAGAAATCGCCCGATAACAGGCCTTCATGTTTGAAAAACGCGTTCAATTCATGAAGTTGCTCCGAGATTGCCTTAGAAACAAAAATGCAATTGATCAATTCAACGGTATGCGAACCGACATATCTGTGACGGATACCGGGCTGCAGGAGAAAAAAGTCTCCTTCTATCAGAAGCGTTGTTGCTTTTTCTGTTTCATGAAGGCAAAATCCGTTTTTGACATAAACAAGCTCGTAGAAGTTGTGCGAGTGTTCTCCGACCGAGCCATGCGTAACGTCAAGCACGGTTATTCCCGGCTCGGCTTCATCGGTAAACTGTTCAAACTTCAATACTTTGTCAGGCACTTTGCGCACCTCCGTCAAAAGCCCGGGAACATCTCTTCCAGATACACAATCCTTCCGGTGTTCAGCGATTCAATCGCAGCATGTATGATCATCTGCGCCTTAAGTCCCTGAAGTCCGCTTCCGTCAATATCCTCAGGCTTTACCCCGGCGTTGACCTGACGCACAAAGGAACGGATTCTGTCGCGGAATGTATCGTCGAAATTCGAGTACCCGCCAAACACAGGATTTGTGTACACCCTCTTTTCCGGGTTCCCTGCGGGATACAGCGTAGCTTCGCGCCACATGTCCTCAAAGATCAGCCGTCCCTTGACCCCCGCAACCTCGCATCTTTCCATGGGGTGTCCGCGGGCGATGTCATAGGAGCTTGTCAGATGGCCGACGGCTCCGTTTTTAAACTTCATATTGATGCTGCTGGTAGACCAGATGGTTCTGCCGGGCGATTTCATGGCGAAGCACTGTACAGCCTCCACATCGCCCATGAAATACCGGATTATCTCGCAGGAATGGGGATTGAGCGCTTTCATATGATAATACGGGCTGTCAAAATCCTGCGGCTTTCCGATCCAAAGCGCCATGTTACAGAACAGAAGATCTCCGATCAAGCCTTCCTCCTGCCACTTTTTCGCAGCGCGCGCAGCAGGAGTAAACCGATGATTAAAGTCGAGCGCGAAGCAGCGGTTCAGTTTCTTTGCCGTTTCTACCATAGTAATTCCATTTTCAATGGAATTACTGATCGGCTTTTCCGTAAGCACATGGCATCCTGCTTCAAGCGCCTGAATCGTTGGTACAAAATGGTCGGAGGAATACTCATATCCGCCGGTTGCCACCGAAACAATATCTGGCTTTATTTCCTTAAGCATCGTGGGTGCGTCGTAATACGCTTTGATGCCGAAGCGCTTAGCCGCCGCATCCGCCCTTTCGCGGTTTACGTCGCAAACACCCGCAAGCTCTACCAGATCATCCTCCATATAAATACTGGAATGAAGGTTGCCGATATGTCCAAGACCGATAACACATACTTTCAGCATATTGATCAATCCTTCTTCTGAAGCTTTACAGCGTCTTCAATGCCGCCAATATACTTGCCCTCATATGCTTCCTGAGAAGAAACAAAGGGGCGGCCGTCCTTCAGGAAATTGACGTCGATCGGGTTCGGACGTCCGGTTTCCTTTACGCGCTTTTCAATCCATACATCCATACGCTTTTTAAGCATTTCAACAACTTCGGGATTTTCATCTGCAACGTTGTGGTTCTCGTCAGGATCTTTAATCAGGTTATAAAGCTCGAGCATGGGCTTGAAGTGGAAGTCCGGTTCAAGCGATACAATCAGCTTCCACTCCGGTGTGCGCCAACCGTGCTTGCGCATCCACGTGCATTCGGTAATATAGAATTCCGGCTCCGGTTCGCGTTCTTTTCCGTATACCAGAGGCATCATGCTGCGTCCGTCAAACTCAATGCCAGTATCAATGCCCATAATATCGAGCAGCGTCGGCGTTACGTCTTTAAGCTGCATATAGTCCTTGATGCGTATGCCTGTCGGGAGATGGTTTTTCCATACGACAATGAACGGCACCACAAGGGTCGGATCATACATGCCGTGATGATCGAAATAGCAATCATGATCATACAGCGTTTCGCCGTGGTCGGATACAAATACAACAATGGTATCTTCTTCAATACCAAGCGCTGCAAGCTTTTCAAGCATCTGCTGAATGCAGGAATCCATATAAGCAAGCGCGGCGTCATACTGAGCGATTACGTAATCGGGGTTCGTGCATCCCTTGGGCACCCATGAGCCGATATAGTCGCCAAAGGGCTTGAAATCATAAACCTTCTGCATGCGCTTGTCGGCGGGATCAAATGCATCACCCTGGAAGAACATGTCCTGGAAGGGCTGCGGCGCAAGATAGGGGCTGTGCGGGTCCATGTGGCGCAGGAACAGGAAGAAAGGCTTGTCTCCCTTTGCCAGGCGTTCAAGCTCCGGAATCGTTACTTCATTCAGGTTCATCGCCTTATGGGCTCGTCCATCGTCGTGATCCGGTCCCCAGCCTGGAAAATCGATATAGTTGTCATAGCCTCGTCCCGCTGCATTGCCTCTGAAGCCTACGCAGGTGGTTTCATATCCGCGCTCACGGAGCATTTCGGCAAGCACCGGAACGCCCTCGATAATCTCCTTCTGAGCCAACGCTACGACGCCGGTTCCAAAGGTATCCATGCCGGTAAGCATGTTGGAGTAGCCGGGCGTAGTGGGAATATGCGCAGAAAAGCAGCTTTCAAAGGTAATGCCGCCCTCCGCATACTTTGCAATGTGAGGCGTAGTATTGCGCTTGTAGCCATAGTTGGACATATGGTCGCGGCGAAGGCTGTCAATACCGAAAAACAGAATGTTCGGAAGCTTCTTATTCATGTAAGGTCCTCCCCTTATTCAATATCGTAGATTCTTTCATCATTAACCGACACGCGCATACCAAGTTCATTGGAAAGGTAGCATGCAAGCACGAGTTTTAGCGTATCCCTGCCTTCTTCCGCAGTGCATACAGGTTCTCCGCCGTTTAAGAAATCCGCCAGCGGTCCTGCCTGATCAACCAAGCGCTGACCGTGGGTGTCCGGTGATGGAATACCGGAATCTGTCCACCCGGCGTCTCCCTCTTTAAACCATTTAAGCCCGGTCATTCCGGAAGCTCTTTCAAGACGGGTGGAAGGCGCATCGCCAAAATACTGTTGAATCGTACCCTTTTCCAGATACACTTCCGTCGTTATCTCACTGGCGCTGGTTGTAAACGAACAGGATATTTCGGCTACCATGCCGTTTTCGTAGCGGAACAGCGCAATGCCGTTATCATTTTTAATTGCCGGATTCAGCATTGTGGAAATCTCGCAGGATACGCTGACGGGCATGCCGAACAACCACTGCATCAGGTTAATCGGATGTGCGGAATCATCGGCAAAAATATCCCTGTTCATTTTGGAATCCACATGCCAAGTGTTTTCAAAATTCGGCCAAGTGTGCGTTGCAAGGCCATGGCGGCGGCGGAACGCGCATACGCGGCCCAGCTCTTCATTCAAAATCATTTCGCGGATTCGGATATTCTGCTTATCGCACCTCATCTGCCAGCCCATAGACAGGCGGACGCCGTTTTCCTTTACCGCGTTTACAATGCGATCGGCTTCCTTCATATTAAGAGCAATCGGTTTATAGAGGATAATATCCTTTTGGGCTTTTGCCGCCTTTTCTGCAATTTCCGCGTGAAAAGCCGTTTCGCAGGTAATCACAACCGCGTCAATGTCTTCATTAAGAAGATCCTCAAGATTTTCTATTGTCTTCACTTGTTCAGGAAGCCTGGCTGCGGATTCAAGCAGACGGTTTTTGTCATGATCCCATGCCGCGATAACCTTTACATTGTACTTTTCCGGATTCTTCATCCATTCACCGGCAAAGCTGAATATATGCCCATGTGCAAAACCGCAGATGCCTACTTTTTTCATTGTAAGCCTCCTCAGCGTGCCCCAAGCAGCTTCAGTATCGCATTCATATATCCATAGCTTTCGGAAGCAATGGCCTGTGCCTTCTGAAGCGACTGTTCGGGACCAATGACTTCAAGGCATACCGGGCCGTCGTACTGCGCGTCAACCAGCGCTTTGAAATATCCGTACAAATTGATCTCGCCGCGTCCGCATGCCTGCTTGGCAGGTTCTCCCGGAGAGGGGCCGGGACCATAACAATCGCGGATATGCACATGTCCCATACGGCTTACCACGCTTGCCAGAGCATCTTCGGGCTTTTCTCCGGCTCTGTGAATATGGCTGGGATCCATATCGATGCCGAAGGAATCTATATTAATCATGTCCATTGCGCGAAGCGTTGTAGGCGTAGAATAGATTGCGCTGTTTACATGCGCCTTGCAGCACAGCATTACTCCGTATTCCGCAGCCAGCTTGGCGCGTGCTTTCAGGGTTTCAACCGCCTGAAGGAAATCCTCCTCCACGTCGCTTTTTCCGCCGGGACCTACGTTTACAACCGGAATGCCAAGATACTTCGCAGCTTTGAACGCTTTGGTCAGGCGGTCTTCATCCAGCGAGGCAACCTCCATGCTCAAAAGCGTAACACCCGCTTCAGCGGCCGCCGCTTTTACAAGGGGAGCCTGCGTTTCCCACGCATCCAGCACAATATGTTCGCACATACCTTGAATTGCGGAAATCTCCGCTCCGTCGTATCCGGCCAATGCAATTGCCTTCAGAGCGGTTTTTATGTCGACTCCTTTAAACAGAACCGTATTGATTCCAAGCTTAAGCATATCGATTCCCTCCCGGTTACAATATCTATATTTCTCCACATTCATTATATATTATACAAAATACGCTTTCAACCACGAATTTAAATCGAGAACGGATTTTATCAAATTCACATCATTCTTGTGCAGATTCCATCAAAAAATTACGGCGGCAAATGTATCTGCCGCCAAGTTTGTTTTTACAGAATTATTCAAATCCAGCCGTTTCCAGCCAAGGCTTTACCGTAACAGTCTTCCCGCAATCTCTGAAAGCTCTTTGCTTTTCGCATCAAAAAACATTTTGAAGCTTTTGCAGTATCGGTTTTGGCCCGGTCTTCCCCTATCGTCAAAAGGTTCTCGGTCGCGCCTGCAGCCGCCGCGGCATAATGAATAGTGCCTGCACCCTCTGCATTCAGGGTGCATGTATACCGACGACGAAACAAATTGCCGCGCCCTCTCGCTTTTTTGCATATGCGCAAAATCATCCGTATGTATATTGCCAAGTTTCCATTGATCAAGCACGTAAAAATCGCACGGATATACGTCGCCGTTTCCTTCAATCACGAAATAACAATTGCATCGGCCTGTCATGGAGCAACTTTCTGGGCGCCTGCCGGCCATCATCTGCACATAATTGTCAAACGTTCTCACGGATACGTAATCGTTATTCTCAAGATCCCGCTTATACAGTTCAAATGTTTTTATCAGGAAATTCCCGTATTCCTCCTCGCTGGGAGAAAACATGCGTTCACTCAACCCAAAATCGTCAATACACGGTATAAACTGCAAATATTTGTATTTTCTGATCGCTTCGTACGTTTCTGTCGGGCATTTTGCGGTATCGCTGTTTACCACGCAAAGAATATTGAATTCAACGCTATGCTTTTTAAGGATTTCCGCTGCCCTTACCGTATGTTCATAAGTTCCCTTTCCCTCATGATCCAATCGATAACTGTCATGAATTTCTTTCCTTCCATCAAGAGAAAGGCCTACCAGAAAATGGTTGTCTTTAAAAAACTGCGCCCATTCGTCAGTAATCAATCCGCCGTTTGTTTGTATGCTGTTGTAAACGGAAACGCCTCTTGCTCCGGATTTCTGAAACTGAACCAGTTTTCTGTAAAACTCCAGCCCGGCAAGCATGGGTTCGCCGCCCTGAAAGGCAAAATTTGCCGAATACTCGGCATAGGCAAAAGCCCTCCTGACCAGCGCCTTCAGCGTATCCTCCGTCATAATACCTGCATTCTGAACCTCACGGTTATTCATAACGTCCTTATAAAAGCAATATCTGCACCTGTATTGGCAAAGACCGGATACGGGCTTAATCAAAATTGAAATCGGCGGCATATGCGCAAACTCTCCCATCATTGGTTTAACCGAATTATATATGATTCAGGAAAGCCTGTCAAACGCTAAACTCAGAAAAGCGTCCGGCATTTGAACCGGACGCCCGACTGATATTCTTTCATTACAGCAGAATGCATATCATGCCGCCGTTTCCTTCGTTAATGATTTTGGACAACGATTTCTGAACCTTCTGTCTGACGTCGTCCGGCATGCGCATGAGCTTACCCGACAATCCCTCCTTCACAAGCTCGCTTAGCGATCTTCCGAATATTTCGGTTTCCCAAAGCGTTTTCGGATCGCTTTCAAAGCCGCTCAAAAGATATTTTACCAGTTCCTCGCTTTGCTTTTCGGTTCCGACAATCGGGCTGACCTCCGTTTGAATATCGACCCGTATCATATGAAGCGAAGGCGCGCCTGCCTTTAATCGAACGCCGAAGCGCGAACCTTGTCTGACAATCTGAGGTTCTTCCAATTTAAGCTCGCTCATTTCCGGCGCAACCAGTCCGTAGCCTGTCGTCCTTACGCTTTCAAGCGCGTCTTTTACTCTATCATATTCCCTCTTGGCGTCCACAAGTTCCTTCATCAGCGTAAGCAGGTGTTCTTCCCCCATTACGTCCTGTCCGCTGGCCTCGCCGAGAATCCGGAAAAACAGGTTTCCGTCAAGCTCCGCCTTCATATCCACAGTGCCTTCGTTTAAGCGTATTGACGTCGTTCTGGCCTCCGTAATGTATTCGTTCTCTTCTGACGCCAATCGGATTTTTTCGTAATCCTTGACCTTCTCCATTCTTTCCGCCGTATCCTTTACAACAGCCATCACACTTTTCACCAGATAGTGTTCATCATTGAGCACGGACAGCCATCCGGGCAGTTCGATTTTGATTTGTTTAAGCGGAAATTCAAACAGCAAGCTTTCCATCAGAGAATGAATATCGCCAATTCGCATGTTGGCAATGTTGATAGCGCTCACAGCTACATTGTATTTCTCCGTCAGCCTCGTTTTGAGCGAAAGCGCTTTTTGACTTTCCGGATCCTCGGTATTCAAAACTACAACAAAAGGCTTTCCGAGCGCTTTAAGCTGCATAACAACTTTTTCCTCGGCTTCTTCGTACGCTTCTCTATCCATTTCCGTTACGCTGCCATCGGTCGTTACGACGACGCCTACGGAAGAATGCTCTTCAATTACTTTTCTTGTACCGATCTCCGCTGCATCCTCAAATGGGATTTCATGATCAAACCAAGGCGTTCGCACCATTCGTTTGTCTTCGCCTTCACTTACGCCTATCGCGCCGTCAATCAGATATCCTACGCAGTCAATCAAGCGCACACGGAAGGTCGCCTGATCGCGCAATACAATTTCAGCCGCTTCATTCGGGACAAATTTTGGTTCCGTTGTCGTTATCGTTTTTCCTGAGCCGCTCACCGGCAATTCATCTATGGCCCGTTCCCGTCTGTTTGCGTTTTCCATATTGGGAAGCACCATAAGCTCCATGAACCGCTTGATAAACGTTGATTTTCCGCTTCGCACCGGACCTACGACGCCGATATAAATATCGCCCTCGCAGCGTCCGGCGATATCTTCATACAGATTCCTTTGATCCATGGAACGCCTCCCCGGTTTCATATTTCTGTCTAAGCCTATGAGCGGAAAGCTCACGCTATTCGGAAAAATATACGATTGCGCAGTGCATTCAAATGCGGTATAATATAAGAAATTCACGCACCGGAGGCGTTCCATGTCGGCAGTTTCCAAAAAGAAAAAAAAGCGTTCCAAAAGAAACCCTCTGCTCATCCCCCTGATTGTATTATGCACGCTGATAATCGCTTTGTCTGCATTTTACATCTATCACTACTATTCGTTCAAAATAGAAACCGAAAGGCAAAACCAGGCGCTTGCCCTGATGTATCAGGAAAAAGAGGCCGAGCTGAGCCGATTGATCACTCCCGAGCCGACAAATGAGCCGCAGCTGCAGGAGGCTCCCGACAGCGATACCATCATCATACCGTATCCCACAAAACCAGCCGGGTATGCGCCGGAATTTGCCGAGCTTTATGAAATCAACAACGATCTGATTGGCTTTTTGAGTATTCCTCTGAAAACGGTAACGCCCATTGAGCTTCCCGTTGTTCAGCGCGACAATGAATTCTATTTGAACCACAATTTTTACGGCGAAGAAAGCAAAAGCGGAAGCGCGTTTCTGGATCAGGCGAATGAAATATGGCCTCAGGATCAGCACCTGATCATATACGGCCACAATATGAAAAATGGAACTATGTTTGCTCGCCTCAGCCGGTATCACACACTGGACTACGCAAAGTACAATCCCATTGTTTATTTCGACTCACTTTATGAAAAGGGAACTTATGCCGTTTTAGCCGCCCTCCAGCTGCCGGCAAAGGAGCTGGTAACAGACGGTTTTAACCTTCGCACCTTTGTTTTCGGCGACGTAAGCTTCAATGCATTTATGTATTCCCTTTCTCAGCGCGCGCTGTACGTTACAAATGTAGGCGCAGAGCCAGGCGATCAGCTGTTAACACTGGTAACTTGCTCCTACGACGAAGACGACGAACGGCTGGTATTGATAACAAGGCGGCTTCGTGAAGGCGAAACCGAGGACGACATACATCGTATCATCAAATGAAATTAAACTACAAAGGAGCCAGAACGCAATGATGCTCGCATCCGAACACTATAGAGCGCTTTTAGAAGATACAGATATTAGCTCGCTTACCGATGTAGAATCCATCCAAACTGCGCTCAGAAAAATCGTATCCGACGCCCAGCAGCTGACGCTTTCACAAATCAGCGACTCTACCACCCGTCAGCTGGGCAGCATCCTCTTTTCTCATGAAGCCGGCCTGATTTCCGCGCTTTCAGCGCTTAGACCTCCGGAAGTCAAATGGGAAAAGGAAAAAAGGATTACTCTGAACCTTTTGTTCTTCTTCATAAGCTTTATTGTTTCCCTTGCATGTATATCCCTCTCATGGGACGCAGGAAAGAAGCTGCTTGCCATACTTATCGGCGGAACCGAAATCCTTTCGGCTCTTGCGGTATTCTTTCCGCGTTATAAGCCAAAGGCCACAATTAACCAGAACGTTAATGCCGAGGCGCTTTTCTCGCTTATGGAACGGCGCATGGAAGCCATTGACAGGGATCTGGAAGCGTTTTTAAGTTTGCCCGGATCGGAGTCCGGCGAAGATGAAAGCGTGCTTCATCTGATCACAAAAGTAGTGTCAATGAAGCGCGAAGATCCGGAAAGCATACCGGATGAAATCATGACGCTGATTACCGCGCTGAGTATTTCCAGAGGCTATCAATTCCTTGACTATACGGAGGAAAATGCGCCTCTGTTTGACGTCATGCCAACCATACGCAACACCCGAACGATTGTACCGGCGCTTCTGAAAAACGGAAAGCTGCTTGTACGCGGCATGGCCATTCATCATATAGACGAATCTTCGGAGGATGAGTAAAGAAATGAGATACATTGGCATAGATATTGGCGATGGCGAAAGCGCCGTTTCAGTGTTGGAGGAAGACAGTGTTATTGAGCCTTCGATACAAACTATCGAAGGAACAGGCAGCATACTGTCTGTTGTCGGCATGTCCGGAACAGATATTCTGATTGGCGAGAAGGCACTATTGGACCGAAAGCTGGTCCAGCTCAGATCGCGCTTTAAAAGCCGCTTCCTGACAACGCTTGATTCTGAGCGCGATATCGAACGCTTCGCGCATGGTCTTAAGCAGTCGCTTATCAATGAATCGGAGGATTTTTTTGATGGAGATACTTATGTCGCCGTCGGATGTCCTGCAGGTTGGAAGGAAAACGACAGACAGCGCTATCTTGAAATCATGAAAAAGGCCGGCTTTGATAACGCGCATATCGTTTCCGAATCGCGCGCCGCATTTTTCTACGCAAGATACGCTCATGAACTGAAAGTAGCGCCGGAGCTTCTTAATCAGACGACGCTGGTAATTGATATCGGTTCGTCCACAACCGATTTTGCCTACATTATCGGTGGTCGAGAATCTTCCATCGGTACATTTGGCGACGTATCACTGGGCGGTGGTCTGATTGAAGCTTGCATGCTCAAAAAGGCATTGGAGGCATCTTCCAGAAGAGAGATGCTTGAAAGCGTATTCAAGGCGTCTCCCTCGTGGAAAAATCGCTGCGAAATCACTGCAAGACGCTTAAAGGAACAGTATTTCCTGAACGAGGATGAATGGCTTAAAACGCCGTGCGTCGCCTCGGAAACGGTATATTATGACGAACCTGTAAAGGTGCGGTTTGAATTAAACGAACGCGCAATGCGCGAAATTCTTTCAACGCCCATGGATGAGCTGAACGGCGCAACCTTTACCGAATGCCTCAGCGATATTCTTCGTCATGCGGCTACGTCTACGAGAGATAACC
>JAZSRC010000077.1:0-4522 GCA_045538305.1 Clostridia bacterium
CCGTACCACCGACGTAACCGGCAACATCAAGCTGCCCGAAGGCGTTGAGATGGTAATGCCCGGCGACAACATCGACATGGAAATCACCCTGATCACCCCCATCGCATGCGAAGAAGGACTTCGTTTCGCTATCCGCGAAGGTGGCCGTACGGTAGGTTCCGGCGTTGTTATCAAGATCCTGGCATAATCTGATTCGAATTCAACCCGCACAGTACTGTGCGGGTTTTTTTATGATGATTGTGAATATATGGTTTGGTTGTTTTTACTAAATATATCTCTCATACAAAAACACTTGTTTGCAATACACGGATTTTACTGCGTAATATCCATATATGTTGATATTTCCTATAAAATTTTGCGATATATTGACGCTTATACGCATTTGTGATATAATTATGTTTGAAAGTTGGAATATATGCGCTGGAATGGGCGCGTAAAGAGGGAGGGAGATCATGTCGGAGAAGCTTCTGGTAATGAAGGATATTCAGAAATCCTTCCCTGGCGTACATGCGCTTGATAATTGCCGGTTTGAACTGGAAGCTGGGGAAGTGCACGCGCTGGTTGGTGAAAACGGTGCTGGCAAATCCACTATGATGAAGGTACTGACTGGTGTTTATACCAAGGATTCCGGATCGATTCAGATTGACGGACGTGAGGTACAGATACATAATACACGCGACGCACAGGCGCTTGGTATCAGTATCATTCATCAGGAATTGAACCTGATGAAGGACCTTACGGTTGCGGAAAATATTTATATCGGCAGAGAGTCTATGATGGGCGTTTTCCTGAATAAAGCCCAGCAAAATGAAAGAGCTGCGCAGCTGCTAAAGAGCCTGAATATCGATATTTCTCCGTTGATGATTGTCGGCAAGCTTACGGTTGCCAAGCAGCAGATGGTAGAAATCGCTAAGGCGCTTTCCTATAACAATACGCGCATTCTGATCATGGACGAGCCCAGTGCGGCGCTGACCGAAACGGAAATTGCGGATTTGTTCCGCTTTATCCGCGAGCTTAAGAAAAAGGGCGTCGGCATCGTATATATTTCGCACAGAATGGGCGAACTCAAAGAGATTTCCGATAGAATTACCGTTATGCGAGACGGTCAGTATGTAAATACCGTAAACACCAAGGAAGTCACGCTTGAAGAAATCATCCAGATGATGGTTGGTCGCGTGATTTACGAACAGCCCAAGACGCATTCCATGGTTCCTGCGGACGCGCCTGTTGTGCTTGAGGTCAGGAATTTGGTTTCAAAGGATGTTAAGAATGTATCCTTCCAGTTGAAGAAGGGTGAAATTCTTGGTTTTGCCGGTCTGATGGGCGCAGGCAGAACGGAAACTGCGCGTCTTCTGTACGGCGCGGATAAGCGCGAAAGCGGACAGATTTTTGTTAATGGCAAGGAAGTTAAAATCAAAACCCCGGCGGATGCGGTAAAGGCAGGTATTGGCTATCTGTCCGAAGACAGAAAACGGTATGGTCTTTGTCTCCAGCTTTCTGTTGCCGACAACACGGCGCTCCCGTCGCTTGAGGAGCTTTCTGGAAAGCTTACCGTTAAGGATCGACTGATCAAGGAGATTTCCAATATCTACAAAAAGCGCATCAGTATTAAGACGCCGACTGTAGACACGCAGGTGCGAACGCTTTCCGGCGGCAATATGCAGAAGGTTGTTATTGCCAAGTGGCTGCTCAGAAACTGCGATATTCTCATCTTTGACGAACCGACTCGCGGTATCGATGTCGGCGCGAAGAACGAGATTTACAAGCTTATGAACCAGCTTGCGCAGGAAGGCAAATCCATTATCATGATTTCCTCCGAGCTTCAGGAGCTGCTCAGGCTTTCTGACCGCGTGGTTGTCATGTGTGAAGGCGAAAAAACCGGTGAAATGTCGATTGAAGAGGCGACGCAGGAAAAGATCATGTCCCTTGCGGCATCGAGAAAGTAGCATAGGGGAGGCAGTGAAGGTATGAATAAACAACTCATTAGGCGTTTGATGAGCGTTGTGCTTGTTCTTGGCATACTGCTCGCATATTGGGGAATTATCGGTTTGTACGTATCCCCCGGTATCCAATCCTTTGGCGCAAAGAAGGACTTCTCCGAGTTTGCAGATGGCGACATTAACCGCGAGGAACTTGTAAAGGCGCTGTCGCTTCAGGAAATCAAAGAAGAAGAGTTTGCTGCCGTAATGGATAAGCTTGAGGGCAATGGGTATATTGACGAGCTTATCAAAATAATTCCTGAATATAATGAAGAACATGCCCGCCTGAAGGGCGAAGTCGCCGTTGTCAGCGAAAAGCTGCTTCCCTTTGACGAGAAGGTAAAGGAACTGGGCGCTCAGAAAACGGATCTTCAGAAGCGCATCCGCAAGATGGAAAATACCCCGGATTCCAATCCGGATGAACTTGCAGACCTGAAAGTACAGCTGGAAGCTTTGAGCACAGAAAGCGCGAATATTGACGCCCAGAAGGCCGTAATTAATGATGAGATCAAAGCCAAGCAGAAGGCTGTAGAAGCCCATGAGGCTACGATTGCAAAGCCCTCCGGCTATGCTGAGCTTGTAGTTTCAAGAGCTGTCGGCTACGCTACCTTCTCTGATCACATGGATTACATCGCCATCAAGAACTTCGTCGTGCTGCTCGTTCTTGGCCTCCTCGCAATTGTAGGAAGCGCAGTTTCCAGATGG
Source organism: Clostridia bacterium (assembly GCA_045538305.1). GTDB lineage: Bacteria > Bacillota > Clostridia > Christensenellales > Aristaeellaceae > SFHK01. The sequence goes on from JAZSRC010000077.1 coordinate 2,685, forward strand.
ACGATGAAGGAAAAGAAGGAAAGCAGCCTTCCGGATGAGTTTGTAAACTACACCGCCTCCAGGCAAAAGCTTCAGCTTGGCGGAAAGAAGTTTGACCTCCAGAAGATGCTTGCGCCTGTAGCGCTTGTCATTCTGTTTGCATTCTTCTGTCTTGCCAGTGAAAGCTTCCGCACGCCCTATACCATGAAGACGATTTTGGAAAACAGCTACTACATCGGCTTCCTGGCATTCGGCGTAACCTTCGTAATTATGACCGGCGGTATCGACCTTTCCATCGGTACCAGCATGATCTGCTCGGCGCTGATTGGTTGTTACTTCTATTCCAGCCTCGGGCTTCCGCTGTGGATTGCGGTATGGCTGGTTCCGCTTATCGCTATGCTGTTCGGCCTTCTGAACGGTGTGATGATTGCAAAGCTCAAGCTCCCGCCCTTCATCGCCACCCTCGGTACGCAGATGATCACCACCGGCTTTGGCCAGATAGTCACCAAGGTTACCACTCAGTATTATCCCACCACCGGCAGCGCCAACACTTGGTTTAAAACTGTAACCTACCGCGCCGGCACCTTCCCGATTGGCGTATGCTATCTGATCGTAGCGTTTATTATCGCGTTCTTCATGCTAAACCGCACGAAGTTTGGCCGTTACACTCTGGCCATCGGTTCCAACGAAGAAGCGGCGCGACTGTCCGGCGTAAATACCGATAACTGGAAGATTGCGGTATATGCGGTTTGCGGTCTGTTTGTAGGTTTTGCGGGCGTTATGTATGCGGCGGTTAACACCGTTATCATCCCCGGTTACGGCGCAGGCCAAGAACTGAACGGCATTGCGGCAGTTGTTATCGGCGGAACCAGCATGTCCGGCGGCAGCGGCTCGATTGTCGGTACCATTATTGGTGTATTCATTATGTCGGTTCTGAAGAGCGGTCTTTCTTCCGTAGGACTTCAGAGCCACTGGCAGACCTTCTTCACTGGCTTTGTCGTAATCGGTGCTGTTCTGCTCGACCAGCTCCGTACGGCTTCTGCCCAGAAGGTTAAGACCGAAAAGAAGCGCGCGGTCAAGGCTCCTAAGTAAGCGCTTTTCCACCATGATTCACGACCGGTTTAACCGGCGGAATATATAATATTATAGGAGGAACACACATGAAGAAGATCCTGGCACTGGTTCTCGCACTCGCTCTGCTTCTGTGCGGCTTCGCCGTAGCGGAAAGCAAACCCTACATCTCTGTAGTTTCCAAGGGCTTCCAGCATCAGTTCTGGCAGGCAGTATATCAGGGCTCCCTGAAGGCTGCTGAAGATTATGGCGTAGAAATCTATTTCGACGGCCCCGCTTCCGAAACTGAAATCGACGCTCAGGTTGAGATGCTCAAGGCTGAAATGGCCAAGAATCCCGTTGCTCTTGCTCTTGCTGCTCTGTCCACCGACGCTGTTATGACCGAGCTTCAGGAATGCGTTGAGAAGAAGATCCCCGTTATCGGCTTCGACTCCGGCGTACCGAATGCGCCCGAAGGATCCATCTACGCAACCGCTTCCACCAACAACCAGAACGCCGCCGCCCTGGCCGCGATCGAGTTTGAGAAGCTGGACGGCTTTGTAGACATGCTCTTTAACGCTACCGCCGAGAATCCCGTTGTCATCGCGGTTCTTTCTCAGGACGCCACCTCCGAATCTGTTACCAGCCGCACCACCGGCTTTGTAAACAAGATGAAGGAAATTGCTGAAGTTTACAACACCGTTTCTGTTGAAGGTCACGAGAAGTGGGCCGCTCCCGTAGAGGGCGCCGCCATCAAGATCTTCGTTCAGATTTCCAAGTCGGAGGCCAAAGCGGTCTTAGGAAAGACA
>JAZSRC010000007.1:0-24186 GCA_045538305.1 Clostridia bacterium
CTTGGCCTCCGACTTCCGGCGGCATCGGCGCTCTGGGCGATATCGGCTGCTACTCCCTCGACATGGTTCTGAATGCAATCGGCTACCCGAAGCCCCTGCCCGTTTCCGGCTATAAGAGCGCCTTCTTCGGCACCAATCCGGAAACCCAGTACGCAGATCGCTACCACAGCGCAGAAGAGAATGCAAAGCGCTTCTCCGTTGACGATTTCGCCGCAGCGTTCATCCGTCTGGAGGGCGACATTGTACTCGACTTCCGCATTGCATGGGCCATGCACCTCGACACGCCCGGCGACACCATCATCATGGGCACCAAGGGCGGTCTGCGCATTCCCTCCACCGAGTGCTGGAACGGCACCGTAGGCGGAGAGATGACCCTGTATCACGATCTTGCCGGCGTAATGATGGAGGAGAAGATTCCGATTCTCGTAGATCACAGTGGCAAGGGTCTGTTCTACAAAAAGATCCGCGGCTTCCTCGACGCCATCGTAAACGGCGATCCCGCTCCCGTACCGACCAGCCAGATTCTGTACAATCAGGCGATCATCGACGGTATCTACAGAAGCAGCGAAATCGGCAAGGAAATTGAAATCGAAATCCCCGAAATCTGATATCGTCCGCATACTGTATCACAGGCGCAGATTTTCTTCGGAAAATCTGCGCTTTTTATCATATTTTTGACATATGAAGGCATTTGTGTTATGATATGTATGAGTAAATATATGCGTTTTCCTTCCAAGCATATAAGGAGATGACATAGCATGAATGCAACCACCTACAGATGCATCAATTGCGAATCGGGTTTGCACTTTGACGGCGCGAAAGAGAAGCTTGTTTGTCCTTCCTGCTCCACCGTTTACGAGCTTCACGAAATGGAAGAGCTGGCGACTACCTGGGAAAACCACGTAGACTTTGACGCTACGGGCGGCACCTATCAGCCGGACGAGGTCAAGGCCTACACCTGCAATGCCTGCGGCGCAGAGCTTCTGACGGAAGCAACCACAACCTCTACCCAGTGCCCTTACTGCTCAAGTCCCATTGTTTTAAACGCCAACATTGATGCAGGCGTAAAACCGGAATACATTATCCCCTTCACTGTCACAAAGGAATCGGCTTTGAAGCTCTTTGAAGAGTATTTCAAGGGCAAAAAGCTGATGCCCAACGTGTTTTTAGACACCAGAAACCGAATTTCGGAAATGCGCAAGCTTTATGTTCCCTACTGGCTATTTGATTGCTACGCCTGGGGCGACGTACTCTATGATTGCAAGAGAACAAGCGTTTCTTCCAGAGGCAAATATAGAATCACCAAAACAGCGTACTATGTTTCTTACAGAAGCGGAGGTATGCAATTTGAGAACATTCCGGTGGACGCCAGCAAGAAGATGGACAACAAAATAACGGAATCAATCGAGCCTTATGATTTCACCAAAGCCATCCCCTTTGAGTCCGCCATGTTGGCCGGCGCCATGGCTGATCATGCGGATGTAGACACCGTAGAAACCAAAGCGCGAATCATAGAACGCGTGGAAGTCAGTATGGAGAACAAGCTTCGTTCCACCGTTCACGGCTTTAACAGCGTTTCTGTTCGTTCAAGCAGCTTCCGATCTGAAAACGGAAAGATAACCCCCGTTCTCCTTCCCATCTGGCTGATCACCACCGAAAAAGAGGAAAACGGTGAGAAGAAGGTTTATACCTTCGCTATCAACGGACAAACCGGCAAGCTCACTTGCGATGTGCCTCCCGCTACCGGAAAATCACTGAGCTGGGGCGCAGGCGTATTTGCGGGCGCATTCGGCATATGCGCACTGATCGCCGCGCTGACAGGATATCTCTCGAGTGGCACTCTTCTGGTGTCGGCAATTGCCGCTCTGATTGCCGCACTCATCGTGGTAGGCGCTTTAAGATCACAGTTGAAGACGGCTGCATTCCAGCATAACGCAGGAAATTACCAGAAGGACGAAACATTTGAGCTTCCGATACATTACGAACGCTTTATACACGAAACCACATCCACCACAAAAATAGACTGAAGTATGGGCTAACGGGAGGTATTGATTATGGGCCTTATCAAAGCAGGTTTAAACGCCCTGGGCGGGACCCTTGCCAGCCAGTGGAGAGAATACTTTTATGTTGACGCAATGCCCGACGACGTAATCGCCACGAAGGCAATGAAGCAGACGCGCGGCCGCTTTGGCGGCAGCCGCAAGGAAGACGACAACGTGATTTCCGACGGCTCCGTAATCGCGGTAGCGGACGGTCAGTGTATGATGATCGTGGACGGCGGAAAGATCGTAGATTTCTGCGCCGAGCCCGGCGAGTACAAATTTGAATTAAACGGCGAGCCGAGCCTGTTTTACGGGCCGTTCAACACCGATAAGCTGAAAGCTATCCTGAAAACCACCTTCGATCGCCTTTCCTTCGGCGGACAGGCAGGCAAGGATCAGCGCGTGTATTATTTCAACACGCGCGAGCTGGTCGGCAACAAATACGGAACGCCCAACCCCGTGCCGTTCCGCGTGGTGGATCAGAACATCGGACTGGATCTGGACATCTCCATTCGCTGCTTTGGCGAATACAGCTACCGCGTAACCAACCCCATGCTGTTTTACAAAAATGTATGCGGAAACATTGAAGGCGACTACAACCGCGATCAGCTGGACAGTCAGCTGAAGACTGAGCTGCTTACAGCCCTTCAGCCCGCGTTTGCGCGTATTTCAGCCATGGGCGTTCGCTACAGCGCCCTCCCCGGCCACACGCAGGAGATGGCCGACGCATTGAACGATGTGCTCTCCTCCAAGTGGGCAGATCTGCGCGGACTGGAAATCGTATCCTTTGGCGTAAGCTCCGTAAAGGCGTCCGAAGAAGACGAGGCAATGATCAAGGAACTGCAGAGAAACGCAGTATTCCGCAATGCCAATATGGCAGCAGCGCACATGGTGGGCGCACAGGCGCAGGCCATGCAGGATGCAGCCAAGAATTCCTCCGGCGCATTTACCGGTTTTATGGGTATGAACATGGCGCAGCAGTCGGGCGGCCTCAATGCCGAGAATCTTTTCGCCATGGGAATGCAGCAGACGCAGAACGCTCCCAAGCCGTCGGGCGGATGGACCTGCAAATGCGGAAACGTTGCAAGCGGTAAATTCTGCCCCGAATGCGGCGCGCCAAAGCCCGCGCAAAACGGCTGGACATGCAAGTGCGGCGCAGTAAACCGCGGCAAGTTCTGCCATGAATGCGGCAGCAGAAAGCCTGCTGGCGCTCCGCTGTACCAGTGCGATAAGTGCGGCTGGCAGCCGGAGGATCCCGCTCATCCTCCGAAATTCTGCCCCGAATGCGGCGATATCTTCGATGAAGGCGACATTCGATAAACCATCAGGCGAAACCTCATTTTGAAAAACAGGCCGGTTTTCAGACGATCTCCCTAGGGTGCGGCTGATACCGGCCCTTTTTATGCCTACCTCGGAAATGGATCGCACAGCAATCAACAAAAACACAGGCTTCCTGCTCCAAAGCCGTGCGGCTTGGGCAGTAAGCCTGTGTTTATCGTTTAAGAATCAATCGTGATGATGGCAGGGAATTGACATCAGAAAATTGACTTCATCCATAAATGCTTTGAACGGAAGTATGGAGTACTCATCATCATCCAACGTGGTTTCGGGATGCCATTGAAGGGCCATAATATACTGTCCGGGCTCAGCCGATTCAAATCCCTCCACGAGGCCATCCTTCGACCGCGCGTTCACCTTCAGGCCCTCGCCAAGCTCGTCCACGCACTGATGATGGTAGCTGTTTGTGAGAAGCTCGGTTTTTCCTATTAATTTGCTCAGCTCGGTTCCGGGAACGATGGTGACCTCATGAAAAAACTTTCCCTCTTCGTCGTTTTGCCGGTGGTTGACCGAATACGTATCCGGAATATCCTGAACGAGCGTTCCGCCGAACGCCACATTGATTACCTGACAGCCGCGGCAAATCCCCAAAATCGGTATGCCGCGCGTTCGGAGAAGCGGAAACATATTAAGCTCCACGCTGTCGCGCTTGGCGTCGATTTCACCGCAGGTCGGACGCGTTTCCTGTCCGTAAAAGGCCGGATCCACATCAACGCCGCCGGCAAATATGACGCCGTCCAGCTGAACGACGAGGCCGATCAGTTCGTACAGCTTGATTTTATCATAATCAATCAGATAAACCTCGCCGCCAAGGCGCTCCACCGCCTTCTGAATGCCCTCCGGCACATATAAATCGAACGGCTCCGTCTTGCGGCGATAGGGCGTAACGCCGATCACAGGCTTTCTACTCATGGCTCATTCCTCCACTTTTTGAATTCTTCCGCAGCTCAGCCGCCCCTCCGGGCAAAAGCCGTTCACAGCGCAGCTCGGTCCGTAGTAGCGGAACAGCGCGCGATACTCGTCCATGAGCAGCATCAGCATTTCACCGGCGGCATCACGGATTTCCCACTGTGCGCGCGTACAGGTACGCAGTTTCAAAAAGTGCAGAAGCTCGCGTGCGTTCATGGATAAGAGTATATCTACCGTGTTTCCGGAAAGCGCGTAATATGCCAATATTTCATTGCCGATGCCTGCGCGCTTCATATGCCTTGCGCTTTCAGCATTGGCTTTGAACGCATCCAAATAAATCTCAAGCGCTTCGGGTTTGGCCTTTATCGATTCCGGAAGTACGAATCCCCCATCATACAGCGCTTTTTCCACATCCGGCACAATCAGTGACTGCATGCGGTGACGCGAGAAATGCGTTACGCAGGATAGCGAAACATCCTTGATGATAAACGCATAGTTCAGCATTTCAAGCTCGCGCGGCCTTGCATCGCGCACAAGCGCCTTCAATCGGTTTTCGCCCGTAAACCTTCCCGAAAAATCCAGTGCTGCGGCAAGCACGCTTTCGCTGTCCGAAGGAGCGCTCACGATTTTCACATACGGTTCACGAACGGACGGTTCCAGGATTTCGCCCATTATGGGCGCGGTCTGCACGCGGGACGCCGCTTCGCTTTCATCATTGCCCAGCAAAATCTCGTCCATCTGCTTTTTCAGCATATCGCCCAATCGCCTGAGCTCAGGATAGCGGCTCAGGCGGCCAAAGCGCATAGCGGCGATTACATGCGAAAGCTCGCGTGCGTTCAGCGTCATAAAGAAGTTGCTTCTGAAGCAATAGGGCAGCACAAATCTTGCATCTTCGCGGGGAATTTCCAGATCTATCAGCCGCTTGTAGGCTGCAAATCTGTCGTCCATATTCCTGCGGTATTCTGCCTCCGCATCCGCGCTCAGCCCTTCCGGCACAATATAGCCCGCGCCCGTAAAGTTCACATACCGGCGTGATTTTACCGTATAGGACGCCAAACGGAATTCTATCAGGCTTTGCTCCGCAAGCACGGACACATCATTAAAGGCAATGGTGAACATCTGATGCTCCACAATCGTCTTATGACCGGACGAAAGCACCTTCTTTATGAGCTTCAGATCCTTTTCAGCGCCGTCTCCGCGGGAAAGCGCTTTAAGTGCGCCGCCTTCAAAGGTGGAGATACGGGCAGCCGCCGCGCACATATTCAAACCTTTTTCCGAATATGCGACAATTTTCGCTTCACCCAGGTTCATTCCATTCGCCTCCTTACATACATCTCGCATTATTTTACCAAATTGCGCCGGATTTGACAAGCTGTTTCACCGGTATCCGCCATTACAATCGACAAAACCAGCTGACATAAGTCAACGGTCGCTTTTATATGAGGAAATCGACAGGCATATCCCCTTTTTTTCGACGACACAAAAATTTAAACCTGCGTTCTGTTAACAGAAAACTGCTTTTTCGGCAGCTGTCTTCCTGCCAAAACGACAAAATAAGTGCAGGGTAATGGAAAATCAAGCAAATTTATGACATAACAATCAAGTTTTTCAATCGTTTTTCCGTCATATTCTTCATATTAAATCGCTCGACAACTACTTGATTTCGTATGTAAAGTCACCTATAATTGACACTGTTCCCCCTTTGGAAACTCCGATTGATACAGACATAGACATCTGTTTTCCCGCTCTGCGCCTCAACATATTGTATCGCTTATTTCATCAGCTACAATATGCAGTACTAAACCAGACGGGAATTCATGTCCGAATGTTGAGGCAAATAAAGAGATAAGGAAAGAGTTATCACTATGATCGACAGCATCATCAAGCGCGACGGCCGCAAAGTCGAATTCAACAAAACAAAGATTACGGACGCAATCGAAAAGGCGTTCTCCGCATCCGGAAGCGCCAAAACTCGCGAGGTTGCTGAAGAGCTCGCAAATCAGGTTGTATCCCGCCTTGCTTCCGACGAAAACATCGGTGTTCCTACGGTTGAAGCCGTGCAGGACGTGGTTGAGCGCGTTCTGATCGACAATTTCTATGTGCGCACCGCAAAGAGCTATATTCTGTACCGTGCGGAACGTTCCCGTGCCCGTCAGATGAATTCCCGCCTCATGCGCATCTATGACGACATTACTTTCAAAGCTGCCCGCGACAGCGACATCAAGCGCGAAAATGCCAATATCAATGGCGATACTGCCATGGGCGCAATGCTGAAGTACGGCTCCGAAGGCGCAAAGCAGTTCAACACCATGTTCGTTCTGAAGCCTGAGCATGCCAACGCGCACAACAATGGCGATATTCACATCCACGATATGGATTTCTATACGCTGACTACCACCTGCACGCAGATCGACCTTCTTTCCCTGTTCCACAACGGCTTTTCCACCGGCCACGGCGTGCTTCGCGAGCCGAATGACATCGCAAGCTATTCCGCGCTGGCATGTATTGCCATTCAGGCGAACCAGAACGATCAGCACGGCGGTCAGTCCATTGTTAATTTCGACTACTCCATGGCCGAAGGTGTAAAGAAAACCTTCAAAAAGCGCTACATGCAGAATATGATCCGTGCGCTTGAACTGAAAAAGGACATGGAGAACGCAGACGAGTTTGTCAAGGCCTGCATGGAGGAACTTGACAAAAAGGGCGTGCGTCCCAGCCTTGAAATGACGGAAGAGTACATGGCCGTTGAAAAGGAAGCTCTGGAACGATTGGGGCTTACGCAGGAAGAAATCTGCACCGTTCAGGCCTTTTCCCACAAAAAAGCCGTTAAAGAAACCGATCGCGCAACCTATCAGGCAATGGAAGCGCTGGTGCACAATTTAAACACCATGAATTCCCGCGCCGGCGCACAGGTTCCTTTCTCTTCGATCAACTATGGTATGGATATGTCCCCCGAAGGACGCATGGTTGTCCGCAATTTGCTTTTGGCAACCGAATCCGGCCTTGGCGGCGGAGAAACGCCCATCTTCCCGATTCAGATTTTCCGCGTTAAGGAAGGCATCAACTACAATCCGGAAGATCCGAACTACGATCTGTTCAAGCTCGCAATCCGCGTAAGCGCGAAGCGTCTGTTCCCGAACTTCTCCTTCCAGGATGCGCCCTTCAATCTGAAGTACTATAAGCCCGGTCATCCCGAAACGGAAATCGCCTACATGGGCTGCAGAACCCGCGTAATCGGCAATACCTATGATCCCACCCGCGAAATCTCCAACGGCCGCGGAAATCTTTCCTTTACTTCCATCAATCTGCCGCGCATTGCCATCAAGGCGAATCACAATCTGGACCTGTTCTTCTCCGAGCTCGACCGGATGCTGAATCTTGCCGTTGAGCAGCTGACTGAGCGTTTTGAAATTCAGTGCCAGAAGCATGTACGCAACTTCCCCTTCCTGATGGGACAGGGCGTTTGGATCGATTCCGAAAAGCTGGACTGGGAAGACAAAATCGGGGAGGTACTTAAGCACGGCACGCTGTCAGTCGGCTTTATCGGTCTGGCCGAAACCCTGAAGTGCCTGATTGGTGAGCACCACGGCGAAAGCGAGCGCGCGCAGAATCTGGGTCTTGAAATTGTTTCCTACATGCGCAGCCGTGTTGATGAAATCAGCCGTAAAACCGGCCTGAACTATACGCTTCTCGCTACGCCTGCCGAGGGCCTTTCCGGCCGCTTTGTGCGCATCGACCGCGAAAAGTACGGCAAAATCGAAGGCGTTACCGACCGCGAATACTACACCAACTCCTTCCATGTACCGGTACACTTCCCCATCGGCGCCGCAAAGAAAATCCGCCTCGAGGCTCCCTATCACGAGCTGACAAACGCAGGTCATATTTCTTACGTCGAACTGGACGGCGACCCCACGCAGAATCTGGAAGCGTTTGAAAAGATCGTTCGCATCATGAAGGAGAGCGGCATTGGCTACGGCTCCATCAACCATCCGGTAGACCGCGACCCGATCTGCGGTTATAACGGAATTATCGGCGATACCTGCCCCAGCTGCGGCCGCAGCGAAGGCACGGTACACTTTGAGCGCATCCGCCGCATTACCGGATATCTGGTAGGCACTATGGAAAAATGGAACAACGCCAAGCGCGCCGAAGAAAGTGATCGCGTAAAGCACAAGGCAGACGAATTATGATCATCCGCATATCAGGAATTGAAAACGACTCTATCGTAGACGGGCCGGGCTTTCGCCTGGCCGTCTTCACACAGGGCTGCCCCCACCATTGTCCCGGCTGCCACAATCCTCAAACGCATCCCTTCGACGGAGGCAGGCTGGTTGACGCAGATAAAATCATACGCGAAATGGAGGACAATCCGCTTCTCGACGGCATCACGCTTTCCGGCGGAGAACCCTTTTGCCAGCCCGAAGAATGCGCCTATCTTGCCAAAGCGGCAAAGAATCTGAAGCTGAATGTCTGGACCTACAGCGGCTGGACGTTTGAAGAGCTGCTTCTGAAATCAAAGGAAACGCCTGCGATTATGGACCTTCTCGCCCATACAGACGTGCTGGTCGACGGTCCGTTCATTCTCGACAAGCGAACACTGGAGCTGAGGTTTCGCGGCTCCAGAAATCAAAGGCTGATCGATGTTCAAGCCTCGCTTCGGGAAATGCGAACAGTGATCAAACCCGAATAAACTTAAAAACCTCTGCGGCATAGCTGATTATGCAGCCGCAGAGGTTTTTTGTTTGAGTCTGTAAATGCTATTGATCCAAATAATACGTCAAAACGCGAATTGCCTGCAGGGAAAGCGTTTTGGCATCCGATTGATGACTTTTCAGAAGCTCCTTCACGCCCTCCGCCTGAAGCGCATCGGTAATCCTGCAGGCGTTTTCGCTATTAAGGAATGCAGGCGTTTTTCCCGAAGATACCGATAGCGCATGAGCGGTTTGGTTGATGAGGAATGAGTGCGTATTCACAAATCCGTTCATTTTGAAAAAGTTCGATTCGGAAATGGAAACGTCAATTTCCGCCTTCGGGAGCTCGGAGGGCACATATACCATTTCGCCGTTCAGATGAAAGTGCATTTTCATCATGAGTACATCCATAAACGCAGAAAGCGAAAGCGCGTATTCATGCGTGGTTTCATCCATATCCCGTTCAAATTGCGTTATGCTTGCCTTGGCTCCCGCGCTGTTCCCGATTCCAGCTTCAGCAAAAGCGGTTTGATTGATACGGTCATTTTCATACTTCAGAAACAGATCAGGGGAAAGCAGCGAGCCACCATTACTTATCTTAAGACTCGTTTCCTGTAAATCACCGTCGTCATACAAAGAATGCCCAATTGTCATGCCGCCATCGCGCTTACCGGCACCGTCAACAGCCCTTGTTACAACCATTCTCAGAATAGACGGCGCTCCCATATTCGGAAAAAAACGGAACAGACGCAAAAAGTCCTCTTTGAATCTCTCTCCGCCTTCCGCCAGACTGTCTCCCTGAATGGTGAGAGAACGGTCATTGAATCGTTCTTCGTCCAACGAAGCCTTCGCCCAAGCCGTCATGCTCGGAAAAAGGAATTCAGCGTTCAATTCCGTATGGGCAAGCCTTTCGGTAAGATCGGCAAAGCCCTTCAGCGAATCAAGATAGGCAAACGCCTCTTCGCTATTGCCAAGCATGGAAAGCTGCTTTTCAATCTCAGGGAAAATAATGAGAAGGTGCTTAAGGGCGTCCCCACCCGAAAGTACATATACCTGATCTCTCAGAGAGGAGCCAGTGAAGGCGAACTCATCTCCGGTAAGCTGCATTTCGCAGTATACATTGTCCTCCAGTCCGTATGCCTCGATATGCATAAACGCTGACAGATAGAAGCTGTCCGAAAACCGCCGGAAAGCAATCTCCGCAAACGAGTTTACGGAAAGCTCGCGCAGCACGTCAAGCGCGGTACTCACTCTTCTTTGAATCTCATCATCCGCCTGAAGCCCTGCGTCCGTAAGTTGTTTTTCCGCCTGCAAATCAACATCGTCCGAAACTGTGAACGTCCAGCGAAGCATGATCATGTTTTCATCGTCAAACACAGTCGAAAACGGCATTTCAGCACAGGCAGGCGTTAAAAATACAATCAAAAGCGCAAGTAAAAATGAAAATACTTTCAAATCATTCTCCTATCCGGGGCTGCATCGCACGATCAGGAACGCCCCAACCGCAGTTTATACCGCGCTTATGCATCCTCTTCCTCGGTATTGATTTCATATGATTCGCTGATCGGCAGCTCGCTATGATCACAGATCACAAACCTTACCGCAGAATGCAGGTTCTGGACATGGAAGTTTCTATCTCCCTTCTCAAACTCGCCGTCCAGCGTCCAATCAAGCGGCTCATTCGTTTCGATATCAATGGTACTTGCAGTAATCAGATGAATCGGTCCTTCAAACTTCTTTTGCGCAATGTTTACCAGGGTCTGACTCAGATCAATAGCGTTTTTCGGCATATCGATCAGCAGGATTTCAAATTTTCCATCGTCCAAACGCACTTTTTCTTTATCAAGCGTCAGTATGCCTGCAAGAGACGTAGTGTTGCTGATGGCTCCAAACACAAAATCGCCGGAAAGCTCCTCTTGATCGGTTTTGATTCTCGCAAACACAGGCTGAAGATTGGGCAGGTCCTTAACCCCCTCCAGAAGGTACGCAAGATGCCCAAGAACGTTTTTGGAAAGCTGCGACGTTTCATAAGACGCGCGGGTAAACGCGCCGAAGGAAGCAGTATAAACAAAGTACCTCCCGTTAAAAATACCAAGATCCAACGGTATTGCTTCGCCTTCAACGATATCGTGCGCAGCCTGGAGCAGATCGCGCGACAGTCCAAGCGTCGTTGCCAGATCGTTTGTGGTTCCGCAGGGCAGATATCCGACAGGCCTTTCTACGCCCGAAGTCAGCAGGCCCGAAACCGTTTCATTCAGCGTGCCATCGCCGCCCGCGCAGACAATGATGTCATAATCCTTCGCAAACGCCTCCACCAGCTCTCGTGCATGGCCGGTATACTGTGTGTTCACAACGGTGGGAAGGAAACCGTGTTCACAGAATATGGATACGATATCCGCAAGCTTTTTTGCAATTCTCTTTTGTCCCGCCTGAAAATTCACAATCAGGAACATCTTTTTCGGCTGTTGCATGTGTATATTCCTTTCACTGACGTTATCTAATCCTTAAAACGTGTGACTGAATCCATTTGGAAACACTTTTTCCCGCAAAACAAATCAGTAAACAGGCTGCCAGAGCGGCAAAAAGGATTCCGGACATTTCCAACCCAGAACCGCCTCCAGTAATCCAATCCTCCGAAACCGTATACGCACCCATTGCCCAGTCAGGAAAACCGAAGGCCAAGCGGGGAAACAGAAAAAACGAAACCGCAAAACCTGCCTCCGGGAGAATATTTCCATACCTTTCATACATACGAAAAAACAGAATGCCCGAAAGAAAACCGTTTAAGGCAAGCATGAAGGAGAAGCCGCCGTATAAAAGAAGGCACAACACAGACTGCACCGCGCCGGATACGGCATAAGCGGCAATTCTTCCGACTTTTCCCGATACGGCCATCTTTACGCCGCGCGCCATAATCCGAGCGCAAAGCGCGATACCCGTACATGCAAGCGCGCTGTTTGCCAAATAGATAACCTCGCTTGGCGCAGGGACGGCCCTGTACTCGCTCATTCGCACGCTGCCAGCTGCAAACAGTACGCCCATCATCAGGCAGGAAGAGAGCGCGCCCGCCAGTGCATACGGAAGCACGCAGCAAACGCCCGCCTTCCTGTCAAACGCATGCCTTTTGAAAACCAAAGACAGCCCAATGCATACAGCCAGCAGGCTGACAAAGCCCGAAATGCTGCCGGCTGCATCCGCGATTCCCCGTGCAAACGCTCCGGCATAAGCATATGTACCCTGATGTAAATTCCACACCGAAAACAGCCTGCCAAATGCCCATAACGTCAGCCGGCGGAACAGGCACACACACAAAGCGGCAAGCGCAGGCGCAAGAACTATCGGCGTCAGCTTTTTGAAGGTATCCTTCATTCCACAACTCCACGGATGAGCTTTACGGGCTCCGGCTTTTCGGACGCGATGTCAATTGCTTCAAGAATCATGTCGCGGGCACGGTCTATATCCGAGATTTTGCCGACATGCATCGTACAGAGCACGTCGCCCTCATTCACCCACATGCCAACTCTCTTTTTCATTACAAGGCCCACGGACAGATCAATTTCATCTTCCTTGCGCTCGCGCCCTGCGCCAAGCGCTTTTGCGGCATAGCCTATTTTATCGGTTTGAACCGAGGCTATGTATCCGCTTTTTTCAGCAGGTATATCAATCAGGCGCTCCGCTTTCGGAAGCAGATCGGGGTTATAGGCCACGTTCGGGTCGCCCCCCTGCGCCTTGATCATCTCGGAAAGCTTTTTAAGTCCGTCTCCGTTATCGATTTTCTCCTGAAGCGCCTTAATTCCTTCCGCCGTCGTATTCACAATGCCGGACAGGCGCAGAATATGTGCGCCCAGCGCCAGAGAAACCGTTTTGAGATCTCCCTCTGCACGCCCGGACAGAATCTCGATTGCTTCGTACACTTCAAGTGCGTTTCCCACATAGTTGCCGAGCGGCTGGTTCATATCGGTTACAAGCGCGGAGAATCTGCGACCTGTGCGATTTCCGATGTCTACCATCGTTTCTGCAAGCTCCATGGATTTTTCAAACGTATCCATAATCGCGCCGGAGCCTGTTTTTACATCCAGCACAATCACATCCGCACCGGCTGCGATTTTTTTGGAGAGAATGGATGAAGTGACGAGCGGCAAACAGTCGACGGTCGCCGTAACGTCTCTGAGCGCGTACAGAACCTTATCGGCAGGCGCAAGGGACTTCGTCTGTCCAATAATGGAAAGGCCTGTTTCATTGACAATTTTGACGAATTGATCGGCGTCAATGTTCACGCTCAAACCCGGTATAGACTCCATTTTATCAAGCGTACCGCCGGTAAAGCCCAGACCGCGTCCCGACATTTTTGCAACCTTCACCCCGCAAGCTGCCACAAGCGGAACCAGCACCAGGCTGGTTGTATCGCCAACGCCGCCAGTGGAGTGTTTGTCACACTTGATTCCCGTAATCTCCCGCAAATCCAGCATATCGCCGGAAGCAGCCATTTCCATCGTAAGATGAAGCGTCTCTTCCTTGGTCATACCGTTTATGCAGATTGCCATCAGCATTGCGCTGATTTGATAATCGGCAAAGCTGCCGTCCGTTACGCCCTTCACAAACTCCCTGATTTCCTCATGTGTAAATTCGCCGCCAAAGCGCTTTTTGGTAAGAAGCTGTGTAATACTCATTCATTTCGCCTCCTGCAGATATTGGATCAGCGCATCCTTCCATGCGCAGAGTTTTTCCGGATATGGCATTGTATACGCAGGGCTGGTCGATGGCATTCGAATCACGTAGAGTCCACGGGCGCATTGCGCCACAAACACGCGGTACGCTTCGTTTCCGTTAGCAAGCACAGCCCGAATATTGGGGCAAGCGTTCAAAACCACAGAGAAATCGTTAATAATGCCGCTTTTGATCGCACTGTCCAGCGACCCTTTGCGCTCGCACGACGCATACACGTCCCAAAGCGCCAGATTGTTATTAAGGATCATAAGCTTTTTCTCTTCAATCGTCACGGGAACAGGCGCGTGAAAGCAATCAGACAGTATGCGCCAGAAGGCATTCCTCGGATGCGCATAGTAGAATCCGCCTTTCAGCGACTCCACACTTGGCATGCTTCCCACAATCAGAACCCGGGAAGCAGCCGAGAACACCGGCGGATACCCAAAAATCCTTCGATCCACAGGTAAAAACGCTCCTTTTGCGATAAAGTCAAAATTCCCCCATGATGATTCATTATATCAAAATTTACAAAAATACGCAACAATGCCAGCCTCAGTATTCGCCGGCACCAAAAAGAAAACAGCCTCTTTTTCAGGGAGGCTGTTTATACAGTATGTAAGCGAAGACATATCAAACCAACTGCATGGTATATTGAATATAATCGCCCGAAAACGCCGCTTCGCCGTTGTTTTCCCATCTTTTCACAAGTCGGAAGCCTGCGCTTTCATAGTTTTTCGGCGCTACCAGATTTGCATTTGTAGTCACACGAATTTCCTTCAAGCCATCATAGGTACGGATGCGCCTGACGGCCTCCGCAAGCTGCATTTTTCCGTATCCCCTGCCCTTATACGCGCTTCGAATTCCGTTATGCCCGATTTCCACATATTCGGGCCGATTTCGCGGATCCCAGCAGATGAACCCGATCGGCGTTCCATGAAAGCAGGTAATAAAGCCGTATTTGTCGGCAATTTCAGGGTTATCAAAGAAAAAATCATCCGATTCCTTCCAGTTTTCTTCCCAACACGCGGCATTGCGTTCATCAAAGGCGTAGGCGTCCCTCAGAATATCCAGCATGATACCGCGCGAAAAGGCGGTAAATCTGACAAACTCAATCTCCATAACGTTTACCATTCATCCCGCCTGCGCGTTCTTTCTTCCTTTCTGGAAAGTGCGCCCTCCCATATGCGCCGATCTTCCTCTGTTTCCAGAGAAAGCTCCGGAACAGGCACGGGCTTCTCATTTTCATCAAGCGCGACCATAACAAGATACGCCCGGTTTACATGGGTGCGTACGCCGCGGCTTTCCGTATACGTATCTACGCGTACCTCCATACTGGTTCTGCCCGTCCACGTAACGCGCCCTGTGATCAGCACAATATCGTTTACATGCGCAGGCCCGATAAATTTCAGATGATCTACGCACGCAGTGGTAACATCATACCCCGCATGCCTTCTTGCTGTAACGCCGGCAACCACGTCGATCCATGAAATCAGTCGCCCGCCAAACAAACGCCCGGCGCCGTTGATATGCTCGGGCATCAGTATATGTACCTGCTCCGTATAGGAATCCTGCCAGCGCTTTTTCAACCCTATCCCTCCGAAATGTTTTTTCATCATACTATGTAAATGCTCTTTTGTAAAGTACGCTCTTCTTTTTACAAAAAACCGGGAAGCGCCTGTCGTATGCGCTTCCTGGAATATGTTCGATATTATCGCCGTTTTTGTTTATGCCCACCACATGCCACCGTTGTTTTCAAACATCATTACGCGCTTGAGCATATCGATGGCCTTTCCAAGTCCTTCGGGCACGCTCATCAGGCTGTCCTCATGCTCGATGGAAATCATTCCGTCATAGCCCACCATGCGAAGGGCGCTCATCATATCCTTCCAGACTTCCTCGGAGTGGCCATAACCGACAGAGCGGAAAATCCAGGAGCGGTGGATTTCGTCGCCATAATGCTTGGTGTCCAGAACGCCGTTGACGTCAGTGTTGATCTGGTCGATCTTGGTATCTTTGGCGTGGAAGAAGAAGATCGCATCGCTCAGATAACGGATTGCGTTTACGGGGTTAATGCCCTGCCAGAACAGGTGGCTGGGATCAAAGTTTGCGCCGATTTCGGGACCGACGGCGTTTCTGAGCTTCATCAGGGTTTCGGGATTGTATACGCAGAAGCCCGGATGCATTTCGAAGGCGATTTTCTTTACGCCGTGCGCGCGAACAAATTCAACTTCCTTCTTCCAATAAAAAATAAATACCTCGTCCCACTGATACTTAAGAATCTCGGTGAAATCATCCGGCCATGGGCAGGTAACCCAGTTGGGAGTTTTGTCTTCTTTGGAGCCGCCGGGGCAGCCGGAGAAGGTAACCACCGTGTCTACGCCCATTTTTTCCGCCAGCAGAACTGCGTTTTCGAAATCCTCGTGGAACTGACGCGCAATTTCGGGGTTGGGATGCACGGCATTACCATGGGTGGAAAGCGCGGCAATTTCAAGGTTGTACTTTTTGAGTGTGGCGAGCATCTCATCAATCTTCTCGGGATGGGCGAGGAAATCCTTGGCGTCGCAATGCGCCTTTCCGGGGAAACCGCCGCAGCCGATTTCTACGGCCTGAACGCCCTGGGAAGCCAGATATGCGCAAGCCTGATCAAAAGGTTTGTCCTGAAGAAGTACTGCAAATACGCTGAGTTTCATATGCTTTAAATCCTTTCCAAAATTTAGTACTTGAGAGTATTATACACAAAAACACGCGTCACTTCAAGCATTAATCCATACCCTTCCTGCGAGGCTTGCGAGCATATTTGGAAATCATTTTCCGTTTTTCATGCGCAGCCGCCCGAACGTCCTCCACCTTCAGCAGCAGAAAGCTTCTGATCCTTCTTTTGTCAATCAGTCCCGCTTCCACCGCTTCGCGTACCTTGCAACCGGGCTCCGACTGATGGCGGCAGTCGCGAAAGCGGCACATGGCGGCAATGGATGCAATATCCTCATACATTTCATCCACGCCGCCGGACGACCACAAAGCCATTTCGCGCATGCCGGGCGTATCTATGAGTATAATAGAATCCTTGAGCGCAATCAGCTCGCGATGCGTGGTAGTATGTCTGCCTCTCGAATCGCCCTCACGGATGGCGTTCACCTTCATAATTTCATCGCCTGCCAGAAAATTGACCAAAGACGATTTTCCAACGCCGCTCATACCGATCAGCGCCGAAGTTTTATGGCTCATAAAACCGACGAGCTCGCTCATTCCATCACCCGTTACGGTACTTACGGCAAATACCCTTGCGCCGCCCGAAATTTTCTCCGTTTCTCTGATCATACCCTCCGGATCGTCAGCCAGATCCGATTTTGTCAGAACCACAACCGGCGTGCTTCCGCCGGGAAGAACCGCCGCCAGATATCGCTCAATGCGCGACAGATTAAAGTCCTTGTTCATGGCGGTCATAATCAGCGTAAGCTCGTTATTGGCGGAAACAAGCTGCTCATGCTTATTGGGCCCTGCCGCCATTCTGACGATATGCGTCTTTCTGGGGTAGATTTTGTCAATGCGCCAACCGCCGGGAATTGGTTTCACTCTTACCCAGTCGCCCGTACAAACGCCGTCAAACCGTCCGGGAATACCGATGGACGGATCGAAATCGCATTCAACCTCTCCCATCTCCGTTATTACCCGCGCTCTGTTTTGAAATGCCGCGCTAACCCGGCCCACATTCTCTGTTCCTTCGCCTTTTTCAAAGAATTCAAGGTATCCGTATGTATTCAAATTATTCTTCAATGCTGTTTCCCCTTTTTCATCATACTGTGCGCCGAATGCGCGTACCAAGCCAAAAAAGGGCGCAAAAAATGCCCGACAGCGAATGCCGGGCATGTAATCATGCTGTGCGCTTCCCTGTTTTTGGCGTATTTGGTTATAGGAATGCCCGAACCACCTTTGCTGCCGTCATCAACAACACCTCCAAAAACAGTTTCTGTAAATAGTATAGCACGCTTGAAAGCGGCTGTCAACGCTCTATTCGCCGTAAAGAAAGCGGCGGGTTCTGGGATTTTCCGATGCAAACAGCACCTCAGGCGGCGCGTCCTCCACGACGCGGCCTTCCTCCATGAATACGACCCTGTCCGCAACCTCGCGCGCAAAATCCATTTCATGCGTAACTACGATCATGGTCATGTCTTCCTTGGCAAGGTCGCGCATAACCGCAAGCACTTCCTTGGTGAGCAAGGGATCCAGCGCGCTGGTCGGCTCATCGAAGCACAGTATTTCCGGCCGCATGCAAAGCGCCCTTGCGATGGCCACGCGCTGCGCCTGTCCGCCGGACAACTGATAGGGATACTGCTTTTCGCGATCGGCCAGCCCGACCTTGGAAAGCATTTCCCTCGCGCGTAAAAGCGCTTCATCCTTTGAAAGCTTCAATACGTTTATCGGCGCATTAATCAGGTTCTCAAGCACGTTCATATGCGGAAACAGATTAAACGATTGAAATACCATGCCCATTTTCAGCGTAATCTGCCTGAGTACCTGATTGCTTGCATACTTGATTTTATTGTCTTTGACGTCGCACATCACAAGATTGTCAAGCGCGATTCTGCCGCTGTCCACCTTTTCCAGCTGGTTAAGACACCTCAGAAACGTAGATTTTCCGCTGCCGGATTGTCCAATCAGCGCAACAACCTCATTTCGGTTTACCGAAAGCGAAACGCCGTCCAGCACTTTCAGATTGCCGTATTTTTTATAGATATTATTTGCCGTAAGCATGCGTTCGCCTCCTATCTGTAGTAATTCATTTTGTGCTCAATCCATTTGCAGGTCTGCTCCACTATACCGTTAAACACAAGGAAGAACACAAGCACCAATATATAAGGTTCGATGCTTGCCAGCGCGCTGACCTGCTTTTCCGCCACGTGCAATATGGTACGGTTGTCAAGGCTAACGGAAATGACCTTGGCAATCGACGTATCCTTAACCAGGGTAACAAACTCATTTGTCAGAGAGGGCATGACGGTTTTAAAAATCTGCGGAAGCTGGATTCTGAAAAAAGACTGCGCCCGCGACATGCCAAGCACCTTTGCCGCTTCCTTCTGCCCCTGCGGAATCGACTGTATGCCGCCTCTGAATATTTCGGCAAAATACGCCGCGTAGTTCAAAGAGAACATATAGATGATCGCGCGGATCGGAAAATCCGCCCGCTTGTCTCCGAAAACAAACTGTAAAAAGGGCGTCCACGTAAGCGATGAAATAAAAAAATAGGAAAACAGCAGCTGTAGCATCAGGGGCGTTGACCGGATGATATATATGTACACCGAAATCGGCGCTCTAAGCACACGGTATTTCGAAACCCTGCCCGCAGCCAGCAGTATGCCCAGTGGAATCGACAAGAGTATGGTAAAAAAGAATATCCGCATCGTAGGCATAATGCCCGTCATCAGCGTACCAATCAGATTTCCCAGCGCCTCCGGATCGTTGAAAATGCGAAACTGCAAGAAGCGCACCTCCCGTTTTGAAAAGAATCAGATGCAAGCCGAAGGGCCGCCCATCGGGCGGCCCGAATTCAACATTTCACCGGTTTATTCAGCCAGCAGCACCGGGGTTACGATATCCTCGCTGAACCAATTGGCTGCAATCGCGGCGGCGGTGCCGTCCTGAGCCATGGCGATCAGGGTATCGAATACGGCGGTTTTGAGGGCAACATCTGCCTTGCGGAAGCCGATTCCGTACAAATCATCGCACAGGCTGCCTACGCATACGAGCGTATCGTCCTGAAGCTTGCTCAGCTCATACTGTCCGACTACTTCGTCAATCAGAACCGCGTCTACCATATCATTTTTCAGGTTCATAATCGCGGTCAGGTATTCGGCCTCGGTAATCACTTCGGCAACAGAAGCGTATACATCCTGATAACCGTAATCGGCAATCGTCAGAACTTCTTCCGCGAAGGAGCCGCCCTGAACGGCTACATACTTGCCGGAAAGATCGGCAACATCGTTAATACCGGAATCCTTTTTAGTGAGGATAACGATGCGGTTATTCAGGTACGCGTCCGTCATGCACATGGATTCCTGACGTGCGGGCGTGATGGACATGCCGTTCCAGATGCAGTCGATATTTCCGGCGTCCAGCAGCGCTTCCTTGGCAGCCCAGTCGATCGGCTGAAGCTGAAGCTCGAGGCCAAGACGGCTGCATACTTCCTTGGCAAGATCGATATCAAAGCCTACAATATTACCGTTTTCATCATTGAAACCCATCGGCGGGAAGCTGTCGTCCAAACCCAGAATCAGATATCCTTTTTCCTGAACAGCGACGAGAGAATTATCTGCAACTTCCGCTCCGGCAAACGCGCTCAGGCACATGATCATCGCAAGAACCATAACAAACAGCTTTTTCATAATCTTTTTCCTCCAAATACTTTATTTCGCTAACGTGGTAGAATAATAGCATACTATCATCGAATTGTCAACCGGTTTTTTTGTAAACTTCTTGTGCTTTTGGAAAAGCTGCGATATACTTATATAAGAAACACGGAAGGGAGACAAAGCAATGAAGCTTACGCGCACAACCCCCGGAGCGCTTGGCATTGACGCAAAGGGTATACTGAGTTTTGTAAATGCCCTGGAGGAGAAGCAGCTGGGCGTTCAATCGTTTATGCTGATCCGCCATGGGCAGGTAGCCGCCGAGGCATGGTGGACGCCATATTCGCCCGAAAAGGTACACCAGTTGTATTCTCTCAGCAAATCCTTCACCTCTACCGCCGTCGGCTTTGCCGTTCAGGAGGGTTTGCTGTCATTGGACGATAGCGTTGTTTCCTTTTTTGAAGATATTCTTCCGGCGGAGCCCTGTGAAAATATGAGAAAAATGAAGGTAAGAAACCTTCTGACTATGGGCACGGGCCACTCAAAGGAACCGCGCGCCTTTTCTTGGGATCATTGGGCATACGGCTTCCTCACCTCCTATGTGGATAAAGAGCCCGGATCCGTATTTACCTATAATACGCCCGCTACCTATATGCTCAGCTGCATCGTTCAAAAGGTTACGGGGCAGAAGGTGTTTGAGTATCTGAAGCCGCGCCTGTTTGAACCGCTTGGCATTGAAAACATCTGGTGGGAGGAGTCCCCACAGGGCGTAAATACAGGCGGCTTCGGCCTCAATATCCATACAGAAGACATCGCCCGATTCGGATTATTCCTGCTGAACAGAGGCATGGCGGACGGAAAACAGCTACTGAACCCGGAATGGATCGATCTTGCTACCTCCCGGCAGATTTCAAACGGCGATCCCGCAACCGGAAGCGACTGGGCACAGGGGTACGGCTTTCAGTTCTGGCGCTGCGCGCCCCAGAATGTGTACCGGGGCGACGGTATGTATGGTCAATACTGCGTGGTCATGCCCGATCAGGATGCAGTGCTCGCCATGACCAGCGGTTCCAACGACATCGGGCAGATTCTAAAGGAAGCGTGGATGCACCTGCTTCCCGCAATGAAGCAGGACGTTCAGCCGGATGACGGCGCCGAAGAGCTTCATAAGCGCCTGGCAGCCCTGAAGGTCAATCTCCCCGAAGGTACAAAAAACAATGAGAACGCTAAGGGCGGCACGTTCCGCTTTTCCGATAATCCGCTGGGCTTTGAAAAAGTCGTATTTGATAATTCGGGCGACGGCGTTCAGGTAACTTTCAGCTATTCAAACAATACGCTTTCCTATCCGAAGGGCTGCCCGCGCCCTGCGGCATACGGTTCATGGACAG
Organism: Clostridia bacterium; assembly: GCA_045538305.1. Lineage (GTDB taxonomy): Bacteria > Bacillota > Clostridia > Christensenellales > Aristaeellaceae > SFHK01. The sequence continues at coordinate 21,420 of JAZSRC010000007.1, forward strand.
AAAGCGGCGAAAGCCTTACGCATGCCTGCTGCGCATATGCATGGCAGCCGGACGGCGCGCTTCAGATTCGCATGGTTTGCGACACAACGCCGTATATCGCGGACTTTATCGTACATTTCTTTGATACGCATATTGAGATGCGCCTGAAAACAAACGTCGGTATGAGCGGGCCCGTGTCCCTGTTTTTGGTGGGCGTACGGGAATAGAAACATTTCAGGAGGCAGTTCCATGATCGGTTACACCACAGTTGAAAAAGCAGGCTTTTCAAACGAAACCATTTCCCGGTTCATTAAGCGCATCCAGAAGCATGAGCTTACCATGCACTCCGTACTGATGCTGCGCGGAAACGATATCTTCTTTGAAAAATACTGGGCGCCGTTTACGCAGGATACGCCGCATCGCATGTATTCAGTAACCAAGAGCTTTGTGGCTATAGCCATCGGCTTTCTGCTTCAGGAAGGAAAGCTGTCGCTGGACGATCCGATAATAAAATACTTTCCCGATAAACAGCCGGAAACGATTCATCCGCTTATGCAGAAGCAAACCATACTCAATATGCTGATGATGTCCACCTGCTTAAGCGGCGTCGGCTGGTTTAAACCGGAGGTCTATGACAGAACCCAATACTATTTTGCCCAAACGCCCACTCATCCCGCAGGAGCGCTGTTTGACTACGATTCGACTGGCTCCTACATACTGGGCGTACTGATTGAAAGGGTAAGCGGCATGAAGCTTCTGGACTATATGAAGCTTACATTCCTTGATAAGCTCGGCGGCTTTGACAATGCCGAAATACTCATGGTTCCGGATGGCAGCCCTTGGGGCGATTCTGCGCTTTTGTGCACGCCGCGTGCGCTTATGAACTGCGCGAGATTCGTCATGAACCGAGGGGTCTGGGAGGGGGAACGCCTGTTGGACGAAAAATATCTGACAGAGGCTACCACACCCCGGATTGCAAATTGCATTGACGGCGCAATCAAGCCCACGCTGTACGGCTATGGTTATCAGTTCTGGTGCACCGAGCAAAACGGTTTCGCTTTTAACGGTATGGGCGGTCAGTTTGCCATCTGCGTGCCCGAGAAGGATTTCATATTCCTGTGCACGGGCGATAACCAGTATAACAGTTCCGCTACAGAAACCATTTTCCGTGCCGTATTCGATATTCTTCTTGAGGAAAATGAACCCGAACAGACGGAAACCTGCGCGCTTCCCACCGCTCGCGGACAGGCATACTCCGCATTCGCAGATAAAATCAGCGGAAAAACATTTGTTTGTGACAAAAACCCGATGGGAATTACACGCTTCCGCCTGGATTTTCACGGAAACGAGGGCGTGTTTTCCTACACCAACGAACAGGGCGATAAAACGCTTCCCTTCGGTCTTAAGGAAAACAAATTCGTGAAATTTCCTCAGCTCGGTTATTCCAACGAGCGCGGAAACGTACACGAAATTACGGATTTCATGTACGACTGCGCTTCGTCCGCCGGATGGCTTCAGGAAAGAATGCTGCAGCTTCGCGTACAGATCATTGATAAATACCTCGGAAGCCTGACAGCCACATTCGGTTTTCCCGATGAGAATACCGCCGGCGTCAGAATGATCAAAAACGCCGAGGATTTCCTGAAAGAATACGAAGGCTGGCTGAGCGCCTGCGTACAGGATCATTGATTCATCCGACATACACGTACAAAGCGCGCACATACATATAGCAGCGCTTAAACAGGAAGGCTATTATGAACGATTTGCTGTTTTCTCTGAATACCATTTCCCCGCTTTTGCTGCTTATGGCCATCGGCTTTCTTGCAAGGCGCACGGGGCTGTTAAACGGTTCGCTGGTTTCCAGCGTCAACCAACTGATTTTTAAGCTCTTTCTGCCCGCGAATCTGTTTTACAACATATTCACCATGTCCGACGATATGACGGTATCGGGTTCGATTTTTATTCTCGTTCCGGCCGGGCTGGTGGTGATGTTCCTGACGCTGCTGCTCCTCATTCCAAAGCTTGAAAAAGATCCGAAAAAGATCGGTGTAATCATACAGGGTGTATTCCGAAGCAATTACGCCATATTCGGTATTCCGCTGATCAGCATGCTGTTTCCGGACAAGAATATATCCCTTGCATCGCTGATGGTAATCGTAACGATACCGATTTACAACGTGCTGGCGGTTGTCGCACTGTCGGTTTTCTGCGGCGGAGAGTTGAAGCTAAAGAGAATCCTTTTGAACATACTCAAAAACCCGCTGATCATCAGCGTTGTTTTAGGCTTTGCGCTGTGGGGGCTTAACGTTGAACTGCCTTTCTTTGCCCAAAAAACCATTTCGGACTTAAGTAAGGTATCCACGCCGCTTGCATTGTTCACGCTGGGCGGATCCATACAGCTTGCCAGCACCAAAGCGCACGCAAAGCAGCTTACCATCTGCGTACTGGGAAAGCTTGTCGTTTTCCCCGCCATATTTGTAACCATCGCCGCATTGATGGGATTAAGGGATGTAGCGCTGGTATGCGTATTCATATCCTTTGGCGCGCCTACGGCGGTATCGTCCTTCCCCATGGCGCAGCAGATGGGTGGTGACGGGGAGCTGGCTGCAGAGCAGGTTGCTTTAACGACGGTGTTTTCCATCCTGACCACATTCCTTTGCGTGTATCTGCTAAAAAGTCTAATGCTGATATAAAGAAGAGCGGCTGTTGCACAATAGCCGCTCAAGCCATCAAAAAAGTCCCTTTTTTGATGGAAGGGACCGATCGCCTGAAATCCTGCGGGATTTCA
>JAZSRC010000073.1:0-5868 GCA_045538305.1 Clostridia bacterium
GAGGTCTGGCACTCGCCGCATCCGCCGTTTGCCTTGCTCTTGTTCAGATCGCGGGTTTCGAGGGTTTGAATTCTCTTCATGACGCACTTCTCCTTTTTTTATAACTGGTGTTATTGTAATCGTTTTTCTTAAGCATGTCAAGTAATTTTTCTATGCGCTTGGCAGCCGGAAATACTATTCTCCGGTATCACGGCGAAAGCGTCGTCTGCGCCCGATGTCGTAAGCATCTTTATCCCCATATGTTTCATGGATAGAAACGCCCGCACAACGTTATCGGTTATTCTTTCTCCCGGAACCATCAACGGTATGCCCGGCGGATACGCCCATGCATACTCCGCACTCACGCGCCCGACAGCCTCTTCCGGCTTCACAGATTCGCAAACGCACGCCAGCGCATCCTTGACGCTGGTTACAGCCTCCAATGCCTCCATTCCCGGAAAAACCGGTCGGCTCTCGCCGGACGGCGCATCCCTGTCAATTGCAATAAGCGCCTCCGCAAGGCGCATAAGCGAATGCTCGGTATCCCCTGCTCCGGTCATCGCGATCGCGTATCGTTCATAGGCCGCTTCCAATTCAATATGAAATCTGTTTCGCAAAAGGCGCATAATATCAACGCCGCTGAGTGCGCTATTGCCTATGCCAATGATAATCTTGCTTTGATCAAATGCAAATACATTCGCGCTGTCAGGCGTAAGAATGCGGATTTTTTTGAGAGCAGAGGTTTCTTTCCGGAATCCTTCAAGCGACTCACGCCAATGCCCCAATATCTCTTTCCCTTTTTCAGACAAAAGCTTTACGCATCCGTCTATGGAAGCCATGAGCAAATAAGAAGGACTGCTGGTTTCAAAAATATCAATTGCATGCATGAGCTTTTTGTAATCAACGCCTTTTGCCGCATGCATAATTGCGGTCTGCGTCAAGCACGGAAGCGTTTTATGCAGGCTCTGAACGACAATGTCCGCGCCTGCCTTTACAGCGCCGTTCCCGAAGGCGTTGCCTAAGCCCAGATGCGCGCCATGTGCCTCATCTACAATCAGTTTCGCGCCGTACTTATGCGCAATGTCTGCTATGGATCTGACGTCGCTGATCACGCCCTCATAGGTTGGGCTGGTAATCAAGACAAAGGCAGCGCCGGGCGTATTCTGAAGCGCTTTCTCCACGGCATCCGGAGATATGCTTGCATTCATGCCGGTTTCGCAATCAACCTGAGGATAGACAAACGTTGCCTGAAGCCCCGTGATTTCCAGCGCATGATACACGCTTTTATGGGCGTTTCGCGCAATAACACAGGTTTGCTTTCCCTGTCCAAGCGCATATACCGCCGAAAGTATACCGGCAGTCGAGCCGCCGACAAGATATATCGAATGCTCGCTTCCGAATAGGCGGGCGGCGCGCGCTTCGGAATCCGCTATCATTCCCTCGGGCGCATGCAGGTCATCAAATCCGTCAATCTCCGTAATATCCCATTCGGCTCCGAGCTCCTTCAGATACGAAGCCATCAGAGTATTACGTTTATGGCCGGGCATGTGCATGGGCAGAGCGTTGGGACAATATGCTTTAAGCGCTTTCAGCATGTGAACCTCTTTCATGGATGTAAATTATTCTTAAAAACAGCCGGAGTACCTGCCAAGGTCTCTCCGGCTGTTCAAATGGATGGGCAGACGCCCAAACCATACGGGTTAACGGTTTTCATCCTTCTTTGCGTACATATGGATGTGCTCCATGATTTTATCGACGCTCTTCAAAACAGGTTCCCGGTTCATGGCGTCAATGAGCTGTCCCCTGTCGCGGTATACCTCAATTACCCGCTTGACAAGCGTATCATGCGTCAGGTCATTTTGCTCCAGTACACGCGAGAAGCCCCTTCTCAGGAAGGAAGACGCATTGATTTCCTGATCGCCTCTGGACGCGCTGCCGGGATAGGGAATCAGCAGTGACGGCTTTCTGAGCGCCAGCAGTTCACAAATGGTGTTGGAACCCGCGCGCGTTATGACTACATCCGCGCAGGCATATGCATCCGCCATCTCTTCGTTCAGATACTGCATCTGCACATAACCCGGTATTCCTTCATAATCGGCGTCAGCATTTCCGTTTCCGCAAATGTGCAGAATCTGAAAACACTTGGACAGTTCTTTGAGCGCGCCGCGCACAGCGCGATTGATGGCCTGAGCGCCAAGCGAACCGCCGACAACCAGCAGCACGGGTCTGCTGTCTTTAAAACCGAACAATTTAAGGCCGCGCTCCCGGTTTCCCTGAAGCAGTTCCTTGCGTATGGGAGAACCAATGTACACGCCCTTATCGCCCGCCTCTTTCGCGGTTTCAGGGAATGTGCACAACAGTTCCTTTGCAAAGGGCATACACAGTTTGTTGGCAAGTCCGCGCGTCATATCGGATTCGTGAACAATTACGGGAACGCGGTTCAAAGCCGCTGCATACACAACAGGAACCGATACATAGCCACCCTTGGAAAATACAATATTCGGCTTCAGCTTTCTGATCAGGCCAATCGCCTGTGCAACGCCATGTACAACGCGGAAAGGATCGGTGAAATTTTTCAGATCAAAATACCTGCGGAGTTTCCCTGTTTTTACAGAATGATACGTAACGCCCTCGATCGGATCAATCAGGCTTTTTTCGATGCCGTTTTCAGAACCGATATAGTGGATTTCCCAGCCTTCCTTTAAAAGCTCCGGAATAATCGCCAGATGTGGAGTAACGTGCCCCGCGGTACCGCCGCCAGTCAATACAATACGCATCAAAGCACCCCCCGTTTCGCACATGTTTTATGCTCTTTCAAACAGAACACGATTCATTATAGCACACCGATTCTCCGGTTTTCTTACGCTTTGGTTAAACAAACAGTTAACTATTGGCGGAGAAATGCCAATTCTAAACATTCGTGAATTCTCCGATGCACTGAAAAACGGTCCAATTTCAAATTGCAAGCAACTTTTGCCGCCCGTTACTTGACAGACCTATATACCTTGATGGTACAATAAAGCATAATCTTACAGGAGGTGTCCCATGCGCAAAATTGTGTTTGCCAATACGCAGCTTGAGGTATCGCCGCTGTCTCTCGGCACAGTCAACTTTGGAACTTCTACCCCGGAGGCGGAAGCTTTTTATCAGATGGATCACTATCGCGAGCTCGGCAACTTCATCGACACAGCGCATGTATACGGCGACTGGGAGCCGGGCGGAAAAAGCGCATCCGAAAAGGTAATCGGAAAATGGTTGAAATCGCGCGGAATGAACGGGCGCATGATCATTTCGTCCAAGGGCGCGCATCCCGTAATCGGCGATCCCGCCTTCCGTCCCCGCATGTCCAAAGCAGAAATTGCAAAGGATCTGGAGGAAAGCCTCACATATCTCGGCGTCGATGCAATCGATATGTATTTTCTGCACAGGGACGATGTATCCCGCCCTGTAGAAGAGATCGTCGATATCATGGAAGATTTCAGAAAGCAGGGAAAAATCCGCTTTTACGGCGTATCGAACTGGAAGCTTGATCGTATTATCAAAGCACAGGAATATGCGCACAGGATCGGAACACCAGGCTTTACCTGCAACCAGCTGATGTGGTCATTGGCCGCGATTCTTTATGAAAATGTCAGCGATAAAACGCTGGTCGCGATGGACAAAGAAACATACGCCCACCACAGCAAAAACCACATGAATGTAATGGCCTACCGTTCCATCGCGAAGGGATACTTTTCACACAAATATGCCGGAACATGTGTGCGTGAAAGCGTACCCTCCACATACAATACGCCTGCAAACGATAAAATATATGAACAGCTCCTGTCCCTTTCGGCGGAAACCGGAATTGGGATCACGCCGCTTTCGCTGGCGTATTTTGAGCACCAGCCGTTCCCGTCGGTAGCAATTGCGTCGTTCTCCAACCGCAATCAGCTGGACGACGGACTCAGCTTCCTTGAAACGGATATTCCTTTCGAAGTTTCCAAGCGCCTTCAGGCGCTCAGGAACGACCTCATATAACAACAATACGGAGGATCCGCCATGAGCAGTTATCAGGCGCTGTACCGCGCGTGGCGACCGGAACGGTTTGAAGACATCGCCGGTCAGGACGCCATTGTCAAAACGCTTCAAAGGCAAATTGTAAGCGGACATATCGCGCACGCATATCTGTTCTGCGGCAGCCGCGGAACCGGAAAAACCACCACCGCAAAGGTATTGGCTCGGGCCATCAACTGCCGGAATTCGCAGGATGGCGAGCCATGCGGCGTATGCGATGCTTGCATACAGCTGAAAAATGAAAACAGTATGGATATACTGGAAATCGACGCTGCCAGCAACAACAGCGTTGATGAGGTGCGCCTGCTGCGCGATCGCATCGCTTATCCCCCAAGCGTCGGACGATACAAGGTATATATCATTGACGAGGTACACATGCTTTCAAACAGCGCCTTCAATGCGCTTTTGAAAACGCTGGAGGAACCGCCGGCGCACGCAGTATTCATACTGGCAACCACAGAGCCCCAGAAACTGCCCGCAACGGTGCTTTCCCGATGCCAGAGATATGATTTCAGACGCATCGCCGCAAGCGTTATCATTGACCGCATGCAGGTTGTGCTTGACGGCATAGGCAGAACCGCCGATACCGATGCGCTGTATGAAATCGCGCGCGCTGCAGAAGGCGGCATGCGCGACGCATTGTCGCTTCTGGACATGTGCTTGAGCTACACTTCGGAAAATGTAACCGCCCTTCTTGTTCGCGAGGTGCTCGGGACTGCAGGACGGGACTTTATGTTCAAATTCACCAACGCCATCGAAGAGGGCAATGCAGCCACAGCCCTTCTGCTGATCGATCAGGCCATGCGCGACGGGCGTGACGCAGGCGTGTTTGCCCGTGAAACCGCGCAGCATATGCGCATCATTCTCATGGCGCGCCTGGTAGGCGATAATCTGAGCGATCTGGCTGAAATTGCGCCCGAGGATGCCGTTCGCTTCGTCGAACAGTCAGCGCGGTTCGAGCAAACGCGGCTGATGCGTGCGCTGGATCTGTTCATCCGAGCAGAGAGTGAGATGAAGTGGGTTTCTTCTCCCCGGTCCATTCTGGAGGTATGCGCCGTACGCGCATGCGCCGTACAGGAAGGAATAAGTGTAGACGCCCTTACCGAACGCGTGGAATCGCTCGAGAAACAGCTGAAAGCGGGAACGTTTGTAAAAGCTCAAACCGCAGAAAAGCCGGCGCCCGCCGCCACGCCCGCGGAAAAAGAGAAACCGGTTCCCGCACATGAAGCAAAACCGGCAAGCAGCGTCAAAACAAATGATGAAGCCCTTTTTGACGAAGCTGTCGCATCGCTTTCCGAAAAGAATCCTTCCCTTCGGGCGTTTTTGTCGCGCATGAAATTTGCCGGTATGGACGCAGATGTTCTGTTTACTGTATTTGACAAAAACTCACGCATACAAATGCAGCTGCTTGAAAAAAAGACATCCCTGCTGGAACAGGCATTTTCAGAAAAGTTTGGCCGGACTATCGCAGTAAACATGAAGCTGGAAAACGACGCCGCTCAGAAAGCCGCAAAGGCCGTATCCAGCGAAACCATGACGCGCACATTTGAAATATTCGGACGCGACAAAGTAGAGGTAATCGACTGAAACAGCCGGCAGCAACGCCATGTTACTGCCGGCTTCGCATGTATACGAATATGTAAAGAGGGCGCCGGGTTCCTTTGTAAAACGCTCTCTCAGCGCCGGCGCCTATATAAACCGCCTTTCATCATGCGGCGGTACGCATCATACGGTGGTGGTCATCGTGCTTCCGCAGCGCGGACAAAGCGACGAAGTCGACTGGCAGCTCGTTCCGCAGTTTGAGCAGGTGCTGCATCCGCCAGAAATACTGGC
>JAZSRC010000016.1:0-158213 GCA_045538305.1 Clostridia bacterium
ACAATGCTTCCTGACTGCCGCAGTTCAAAACATCAAGCGCCTCGTCAAGGCGTTTTTCTCTCCTTTTTCCCTCCGCTTTTTCCCTTTTTATTGCCCAAACCCCTGATTTCTATTGAAATCAGGGGTTTGTTGACGGTCTTAGCCGCCCTTCATCTGCAAGGGCGGCTGTTTTTATTGGAATCTCTTGTTTTCCGGTTCAAGTCGTGGTATGATAAAATTGGAATTGTTCAGAGGACCGGAGGGTATATGCGGCTTGATAAAATGATTGCCCTTACGGGCATTTCCCGAAAGGATGCAAAAAAAATCCTGTCTTCCGGGCGTGTAAAGGTCAATGGATGCGTCATGCGCGACGCCGGAGCGAATGTGCCGGACGATGCCGAAATAGAAATCGGCGGCGTTAAGGCAGATATCCGCAAAGAGCTTCACATTATGATATATAAGCCTGCCGGCGTTCTTACCGCAACAGAGGACGCGCACGGCGAAAAGACGGTTTTGTCGCTGCTCCCGGAATCCCTGTGGAACCGAAAAATCGGCCCTGTGGGAAGGCTGGATAAGGATGTTACCGGACTTGTCATTCTGACGACGGACGGGCAACTGGCGCACCGGCTTATATCCCCCCGATGGGAGCATGAAAAGGAATACATCGCACAGGTAGAAGGCCGGCTGGACGAAAAATGTGTGCAGGCATTCCGCGAGGGCATTCCGTTCAAGGATTTTACGGCAAAGCCCGCCGGGCTTGAAATTATCGAAGCCGCCGATACGCAAAGCATTTGCCGCGTGCGCGTTACGGAGGGCAAATACCATCAGGTAAAGCGCATGCTGTTATCGGTAGGCCATCCCGTGCTTACGCTGCATCGCGAATCCATTGCCGGAATCCGTCTGGATCCCATTCTGGAGCCCGGCCAGTGGCGTTATCTGACCAAGGAAGAAACCGATCATTTTTATACAATAACGGAGAGCAAACCCACATGAGTCAGCAGTATTTTACGTCCAATCCCACCTCCGAAAGCCGACCGGAGCAATTTGAGGCATGGCTTCTGGATCAGAAGCTCTCCTTTCACACCGATTCCGGCGTATTTTCCAGGGACGCCGTCGATTACGGAACACGCGTGCTGCTTTCCTCTCTTCCACCCCTTTCGGGTCGGGTGCTGGATCTGGGCTGCGGTTGGGGCGCAATCGGCGTTACCATCGGCAAAAAGTATCCGGATATTCAGCTGATCATGGGCGATGTAAACGAACGCGCGCTTTCACTTTCCAGAAAAAATCTGAAAGAAAACGGCGTTTCCAATGCCGAAGTCGTATTGTCGGATGCATTTTCCGCCATTGACGGCGAATTCGACTTTATTATCACCAATCCGCCCATCCGAACCGGAAAACAGGTTATTTATGCCATGTTCGATACGGCGCATCAGCATCTGAAACCCGGCGGCAAACTGTTTATTGTGATACGCAAGCAGCAGGGCGCAGAAAGCGCGCTTAAACATTTAAAGAGCGTATTCTTCCGCGCAGAAATGATTAACCGCGACAAGGGATACTGGATCATCGAATGCGAAAAAGGAGGCGAAGCCGAATGAAAACGGACAGGCTTCAAAAGGTAATCGGCAATATGCAGCGAATGAAGCTTAACCAGCTTCTGATATCCTCGCCCACAAGCATTTACTATTTAACCGACAAGTGGATAGCGCCGGGCGAGCGCATGCTGGCGCTGCTGGTGAAGGATACGGGCGAATGCCGCCTGTTTGCAAACAAGTTGTTTGCGCTTTCGCCTTTTGAAGGCGCTTCTCTTACGGAGTATTCCGACACGGACGACGCCGTGGGCATACTTTCCGATTACCTGACGTCCGGCGCGCTTGGCGTCGATAAGGACTGGCCCTGCCGCTTTGCCCTGCCGCTGCAGGACAGGCGCAGCGATATCCGCTTAACAGTCGGTTCCCCAGCCGTAGACCGCGCCCGAATGCTGAAAACCGATGAAGAGATTCACCTGATGCGTCAAAGCTCCCGCCTGAATGATATGGCTGTTGATCGAGCGATCAACGCTTTGTGCCCGGGCGTCACAGAAGCCCGGATTGCCGAGGTATACAAAGACAGCGCCGTCAGTTTGGGCGCCGAGGGCGAAAGCTTTGATTCTCTTGTCTGCTTTGGCGCAAACTGCGCAGAACCCCATCACGCTACCGACGCAACCATTCTGAAGGAAGGAGATTCCGTCATTCTGGATGTGGGCGCGAAGCTGAACGGCTATTGCTCCGATATGACCCGTACGGTTTTTTACGGAAAGGCCACGGACGAGCAGAAAAAGGTATACGATCTTGTCAAGCGCGCAAATGAGGCGGGACGCGCCGCAGCAAAGCCCGGCGCGCTGCTGAAGGACGTAGATAAGGCTGCAAGAAGCGTCATTGAAAACGCCGGATACGGCAAATACTTCATCCACCGAACCGGTCATGGCATCGGTCTTGAGGTTCATGAATTCCCCGACGTCAGCCAGACGTCTGAAGCCGTGTGCAAACCGGGCATGATCTTCTCTGTTGAACCCGGCATATACCTTCCCGGAAAGTTCGGCGTTCGCATAGAAGATCTCGTACTGATGACGGAAAACGGATCAGAAACCTTTAATCAATATTCTAAAGAAATGAGGGAAATCGAATGCTGAATTTTGAGTTTTATCTGCCCACCAAATTCCTGTTCGGACGCGGCATGGAAAATCGTGCCGGTCAGGAGCTTAAGGCCATTGGCGGCACGCGCGCGCTGATTCACTATGGCGGCGGCAGCGTCATTCGAAGCGGACTTATGGACCGCGTTACCAAGTCGCTGGACGAAGCCGGCGTAAGCTACGTACTGCTGGGCGGCGCCGTACCCAATCCCAGAGACACCAAGGTATATGAGGGCATTGAACTTGCACGCAAGGAAAAGTGCGACTGTGTGCTCGCCGTTGGCGGCGGCAGCGCCATCGACAGCGCCAAAGCCATCGCGCACGGCACTGTATACGAAGGCGATTTCTGGGATCTGTGGAGCCAGAAGGTCCCCGTCACCAAGACGCTTCCCCTTGGCTGTATCCTGACGCTGTCGGCAACCGGTTCGGAATCCTCCAACAGTTCGGTCATCACGCAGGAAGCCACGAAGCTGAAGCGCGGCCTGAACACGGAGCTCAACCGCCCGCTGTTTGCCATCATGAACCCCGAACTCACCTTCACGCTTCCCCCTTACCAGATTGCCTGCGGCGCAACCGACATTATGGCGCACATCATGGAACGCTATTTCACCAATGAAAAAGAGGTCGCGGTAACCGATTCCTTGTGCGAAGCGCTGTTAAAAACCGTCATTCAGTACGCGCCCATTGCATACAAAAATCCCTGCGATTATGACGCGCAGGCGCAGCTGATGTGGACGGGCACCCTCGCCCACAATAATACCTGCGGCGTAGGCCGCGAGGGCGACTGGGCCAGCCACCTGATCGAGCATGAACTGAGCGCATTGTACGACGTCGCTCATGGCGCCGGCCTTGCCGTAGTGTTCCCCGCATGGATGCGCTATAATCTGGATCACGATGTAAACCGCTTCGCTCAGTTTGCGGTAAACGTATACGGCGTTGAAATGAACTTCAGCAATCCGCGCGAAACCGCCCTTCGCGGCATCGAACGCCATGAAGCGTTCCTTAAATCCATTGGCATGCCGATCACGCTTCAGGAACTGGGTGCAAAGACCGAGGACATCCCCTATCTGGCCAAGAATGTAAAGCGCGGCCCCGACGGAAAAACCGGCCAGTTTGTAAAGCTCGACGCCGGACAGATCGAAGAAATCCTGAAGATTGCAGATCGGTAATTAAGGCCGCTGCAAGAGTACTTTATCTGAATAAACAATATACGATTGCAGGTTTTACGCAATCGTATATTATTTATGCGCATGTTTCCATTTTACGGCTCTGTATCGGTAAGGTTGATTCTTTCAAGAAGCGATTTGTACATTTCCATCGTTTCTTCATTTGTTTTCGCGCCGATGATCAGCGTTTCACCGCCGACAACCAGCTTGACTGCCGCTTTATCGCCAGTGTACGTGTAGCGCGTGTACACACCGTATTCATCGCACTGAAACGCTCCCAATAGCAGTCTTGCGCTTGCAAAGCCAAAGGTTCTCGTGCCACCGTCAAAATCATCGATATAGCTTATTTCGCTGATGGAGCTGTAATCAACCGAAAGATCCTGATAGTATGTGGCTTTGATTTCCAGCGCTTCTTCCCCAAAGGAATACTCAATATTCCCGGTAAACATGATAACGCCGCATCCGGCTAAAATAGCAACGACAATCACCATAACGCAGATGAAAACTTTTTTACTGAAAGCTGCGGGAAGCTCTTTTTCTTTCGTCCAGCCTTCGCGCACCTGCTTTTTGTGATACAAATAGGAATAAACCGCCGGCGGAACAGACAAAAGCACAATCAGCGCGATCAATACCGCCGGAAACAGTTTTTCCGGAAGCAGCATGCCCGCAATCATCAAAATGCCTATGATTACCCAAAGCTTTCCGGTAAATCTGTGGGTTGCGTACCAGTTTTCCTCGCTTTCAAGCGTCCACTTGATTTTTACGCCTATGGTGTAGTTCTGCTTACATTTGGGCAGATAGTTGCCCATCAGAATGAGACAGATGCCAAGGAACAGGCATATCCCGCTAAAAATCGAATCGTATTTTCCCATCGCCGTCATCAGCATCATCATTGACATAAACAGGGCAATTGTTGGCACAATCCACATCACAAGCGACAGGATTTTGGGATTCTGCTCTTTGTTTCCCCGATCCTTTAAGGTAATGAAAACGCACAGCCAATGGAGAACCGCCAGAATGGATACAATTGTAATAAACGCAAACTTCACACTCGCAAAGTTATCCGCTTGTCCGGTGATTCCAAAGTGAATCGGCACGACCGCCGAAAGGCGATCGCCAAACAGCAGCACGAAAATCACAGGAAGAAGTACAACAATCGATGAAAGTATCATGTGAAGCTTAGTTTTTTTCATATTCCTGATCTCCTTTCTTAAGATCTGCTACAAACAGCATTACATCTTCCAATACGGACGTATTGATCTCATAAAAAATGAACTTTCCCTCTCTGGTATCCCGTATCAGATCCGCCTCCTTCAATACCGACAGATGCCTTGAAATCGAAGCCGCCGTAACCGGAAACTTCTCCGAAATCTCGCCCGCCGAACGCCGTCCGCCCTTCAGAAGGTTCAGTATGTCCCGTCGGATCGGATCCGCCAGCGCGCGCAGCGTCTGCTGAAGCGCCATGTGCTCACCTCCTTTAACATTTAACCTAAATGTTAATTGTATTCTAACATTGATCGCGCCTTTTGTCAAGCGTCCTGAGGCGCAGACGGAAAGTAAATTTTTCAAACGCAAAAACGCGCAGCGCCGACTAAAATGCCGGAGCTGCGCGATAATTCGCTTTAAGGGGATTCGTTCGTTCAGTTTGCCTTTTGGTCACCGTATACAAAGCTAATAAACGCCTTGCGGTTTGCAGCGTAATCAACGTTCTGGAACATGCCGCCGTTATCGGTGTATGTACCGGTCACAGGCAGGCGCATTTGCGATATGCTGCCGCTTCCGGGCACGGCCTTCAAGCCCAACGACAGAATCTCAGGAACGGTCATATTGGTTTCCACCATATCGAGCGCACTTGTGGCAACCCCGGCAAGCGCCAAAGGTTTATATATATAACCCTTCAGCGTACCGACAGCGGCGCTTAAAAGCTTTCGCTGTCGATTGGTTCGCCCGTAATCGCTGTCCAGATTGCGGATTCTGGCATAGCTCAGCGCCTGTATGCCTGAAAGGTGTGTATTTTCACCAAAGGTATGCAGAAGCGATCTTTCGTATTCCGCAAGCCCATCCTCGTAGGAATTCTCGCCGTTAACAACCTTCCGATACAAAACTTCGCGGGTGTTTCGGTTAATCTGCTCCATTTCGGCTTCGGTAACGGCAATATCAACGCCGCCGATCAGATCAATCAGCTTTGGAAAGCTTTCATAATCCACAAGCGCATAGCGCGTGATATCAAGCGCGAAGTTTTCGTTCACCGTTTGAATCAAAAGCTCTGCGCCACCGTAGGCATACGCCGCGTTCAGGCGATGTTTCCCGCTTTTCCCCGGAATACTTACGCCGGTATCTCGCATAAGAGACGTAAGCTTGACATCCCCCTTTGAGACCGAAGCAATCATCATGGTATCAGACCGGCTAGTGCCGCTCGTATCCTTGTCTACACCGATCAGAAGCACATGCACATAACCGCCGGGCAAATCGTTATCAGCCAAAAATGCATCAGCGCTTCTGAAGCCAAAGAAGCTGACGGGAAGAATGTACAGAAGGAAAGCGCAAAGCGCTGACAGTGCGAGAATCAGAAAAAGGAACTTTAAAACATAGTGCTTTTTGCGTTTACCGGCCTTCGGCACTTCGTCCGGCTCCAGATAGCCCTCCTCATACGCCGGTTCCTCTGCCTTTCTTGGGGTTTCAAACAAAAAGCGTATGAGGGAAAAGCGTTCCTTTTTTCGCGCGTTCTCCACGCGGCGGCGGGCTGTGTACATATCCTCGCGTCCTGTGCTCCATGCATGCCTTCGACCGGGAAAGTCGTTTTCCGCTTCGGATTCGTACTCTCTTAGCTGTGCGCGCATGTCCGTTTCCGGCGCTCTGCGCCGCTTTTTCTTCGGCCTCTCGTAAAACAATGTATGCATCCTCCGGGTTTAAAGGATAGTGAAACGCCCGGAGGCAAATACCGCCGGGCGATTCACAGATCAGTCAGAATCAGACCTTGCTGTTCTTTTTGATGAAGTCGATCACTTCGTTTACTTCGCAGAACGCCATGCAGATAACCGTATCGGCTCCGCCGTAATAGATAGCGATGCGGCCGGTTTCGGCGTCAGCCAGCGCTGCGCAGGGGAACGCTACGTTCGGAACGTCGCCAACCTGCTCGTACAGCTTCTGCGGCGAAAGCAGATAGGGCTCGGTTCTGTACAGAACCTTCCACGGCTTCTCCAGATCCAGAAGCGCCGCGCCAAAGGAATAAACAAAGCCGTTGCAGCTGGTAAGCACACCGTGATAGAACAGCAGCCAGCCTTCATCCGTTTCAATCGGGATCGGGCCTGCGCCGATCTTGGTAGACTGCCAGCCACCGGCGGTACCCATTACATGGCGATGCTTGCCCCAGTATACCAGGTCCGGAGACTCGGAATAGTAGATGTCGCCAAAGGGAGTATGACCGGTATCGGAGGGACGGGAGAGCATGGCATAATTGCCGTTGATCTTTCTGGGGAACATAACGCCGTTTCTGTTGAAGGGCAGGAACGCGTTTTCCTTCTGATGATAGGTTTTAAAGTCCTTGGTGGTGGCTACGCCGATGGTCGGGCCATGGTAGCAGTTGCACCAGGTTACAACATATTCGCCGTCGATCTCGCAGCAGCGGGGATCGTAGCCATAAATGAACGGGCCAACCTCTTCCTCGAGAGGATTGATGAGATTAAAGGTATCGTGATCGATATCCCAATGGATACCGTCCTTGCTGTGAGCGGAATGGATGCGCATTTCGCGCCTCTTGTCATCGCAGCGGAAAACACCGGCAAACTCGCCTTCAAAGGGCACTACGGCGCTGTTGAAGATGGAGTTGGAGCAAGGAATCGCGTCGCGCTGAACGATGGGGTTGCCGCTGAAGCGCCATACTACGTCTTTGCAATCAGCACTGCGGGGTTCCCACGGGATATTGGGCAGTGGTTTTCCGATGATCTTTGCCATGAAAAATCCTCCTCGTTGTAGTTCAATTTATTAAAGTATTTTTTTAAGCATTTCGTCCATCCAATCGCCTTCGAACAGCTCGATCATGCCCTTGTCGCAAGCGGCGGCGAGCTTGGGCTCAACGGGTATGCGGGCGGTAACGTCGGTACCGGCCAGCTTCGCAGCTTCGCTCAGGCGGCTTTCGCCATAGAGCTCAATTTTCTTTCCGCAGTCCGGGCACTGATAGTAGCTCATATTTTCAACAACGCCCAGAACCGGTATATTCATCATGTTCGCCATATTGACGGCCTTCTGAACGACCATGCCCACCAGTTCCTGCGGAGAAGTTACAACGATCATGCCGTCTACGGGAATGGACTGGAACACCGTCAGCGGAACATCGCCCGTTCCGGGAGGCATGTCGATGAACATGATATCGATATCGCCCCAGTTTACATCCGTCCAGAACTGCTTGACGGTTCCCGCAATCACAGGACCGCGCCAGATGACGGGATCGGTTTCGTTTGCAAGCAGCAGGTTCACGCTCATAACGTTGATGCCCGTAGCGGTAACGGCGGGAATCAGCGCGGTTTCATCCGCAGAGGCACTCTGGGAGAATTTGAACATTTTGGGAATGGACGGGCCGGTGATATCGGCGTCCAGAATCGCGGTTTTATAGCCCATTCTCTGCGCCATGGTGGCAAGGAGGCCGGTGGTAAGGCTCTTGCCTACGCCGCCCTTTCCGGATACGACGGCGATTGCCTTCTTAATTCGGCTCTGCGCATTCGGGGCTTCCTTTTGGATGCCGCTTCCCTGACGGCTTTCGCAGTTCAGCTGGCACGAGTCACAATTATGAGTACAAGATTCAGACATGGTATTCCTCCGAAATCAAAACAATTTACCGTGGTTATTATACCATCCGTCCCTGTATTTTGCAAGGCTTGTTTCATGGGATTGCACGCGCAAAAACCGAAAGCAGAAATAACACAGAAGCAATGCAAAAAGCGTGAAAATGTGATATAATTATATAGTAGAAAAATTTTGATCTCAGAGGTTGAACGCATGGCGAACGAAACCCACTATGATGAAAGTAATATCCAGATTCTGGAGGGCCTTGAGGCCGTCCGCCGCCGTCCCGGCATGTATATCGGCTCGACCGACGAGCGCGGATTGCACCACCTGGTATACGAAATTGTTGACAATGCGGTAGACGAGGCGCTTGCCGGCTACTGCAAAAACATCCATGTGCGCCTGCATTCAGACGGCTCCGTTTCCGTCCAGGACGACGGACGCGGTTTTCCCGTGGGCGTACATCCGAAGGTTGGCCGTCCGGCAGTTGAAGTTTGTCTTACCATGCTGCATGCCGGCGGTAAGTTCGGCGGCGGGGGTTATAAGGTTTCCGGCGGTCTGCACGGCGTAGGCGCGTCGGTTGTTAACGCGCTTTCCAGCCACCTTCAGGTAAACGTCTATCAGGACGGCAAAATTTATCAGCAGGAATACGAGCGCGGCAAGGTACTTTACGATCTGAAGGTCATCGGGGAAACCGAACGTACCGGTACTACCATCCGCTTCTGGCCGGATGTAAAAACCGGCGAGAAGCCCGAACCCGGTATTTTCGAAACCGGAAACTTCGATTTTGACACACTGCGCACGCGCTTTCGTGAAATGGCTTTCCTCAACAAGGGCATCCGCATCACTGTGGAGGATGAACGTAAAGAGCCCGCGCTGGAAAAGGAATACCACTACGAGGGCGGCATCGTATCGTTTGTTGATTATCTGAACAAAAACAAAACCTGCCTGTTCCACAAGCCCATTTACATCGAGGGCGTGAAAAACGGAAGCACGGTTGAAGTCGCGCTTCAGTGGAACGACGGATATAACGAAAGCGTATTCACCTTCGCAAACAACATCCATACGCCCGAAGGCGGCACGCATCTGGTGGGCTTCCGCTCTGCGCTCACCCGCGTGATCAACGACTACGGCCGCAAAAACAAAATTCTGCGCGACGCAGATGCAAATCTGACGGGCGAAGACGTTCGCGAAGGCCTGACCGCCATCGTTTCTGTAAAGATGGTCGAGCCCCAGTTTGAGGGCCAGACCAAGTCCAAGCTCGGCAACAGCGAAATCCGCCCGCTGGTAGACGGACTGGTAGCCGATAAGCTGTCCACAGTATTTGAGGAAACCCCCTCCATCGCAAGGGTTGTGCTTGACAAATGCATTTCCGCCGCCCGCGCCAGAGAAGCCGCCCGCAAGGCGCGCGATCTTACAAGAAGAAAAACGGTGCTTGAATCCGCCGCTCTTCCCGGAAAGCTGGCCGACTGCTCCGAGCGCGATCCCGCAAAGTGTGAGATTTTCCTGGTTGAGGGCGACAGCGCCGGCGGAAGCGCGAAAACAGGCCGCGACCGCCATTTCCAGGCGATTCTGCCGCTGAGAGGTAAAATCCTGAACGTAGAAAAAACCCGCATGGATAAGGTCCTTGCAAACGCAGAAATCAAAGCCATGATCACCGCCTTTGGCGGCGGCTTCGGAAACGAATTCGACGCCAGTAAGCTGCGCTATCACAGAATTGTGTGCATGACGGACGCTGACGTAGACGGAAGCCACATCCGCATCCTCCTGCTCACCTTCTTCTATCGATTCATGCCCAAGCTCATTGAGGACGGGTATGTATACATCGCCCAGCCGCCGCTTTACAAGGTTACCAAGGGCAAGACCGAAAAATATGTGTACAGCGACGCACAGCTGCAGGCATACCTCGACCAGCTTGGCCGCGATTCCAAGCCCGATATTCAGCGCTATAAAGGCCTTGGCGAAATGAGCGCAGAACAGCTTTGGACAACCACGATGGATCCTGCAACGCGCAATATGTACAAGGTAACGCTGAAAGACGCCATCTCCGCCGACGAAATGTTTACCCTGCTGATGGGCGATCAGGTAGAGCCGAGGCGCGAATTCATCGAGCAGAACGCAAGGCTCGTAGCGGATCTTGATATCTGACAAACACGGGACACCCCCGGACGGAGGCAATCATCCCCATGAACGATCAATATAATATCGGCAATCTTACCCCGCTGGACGTAGAGGACGAGCTCAAAAAATCGTTTATATCCTACGCCATGGCGGTTATCGTAAGCCGCGCACTGCCGGACGTGCGCGACGGCCTGAAACCCGTACACAGGCGTATACTGTACTCCATGATGGAATTGGGCGTAACCCCCGACAAGCCTTACAGAAAGTCTGCCCGTATCGTAGGCGACGTACTGGGTAAATATCATCCCCACGGCGACAGCGCCGTGTACGACGCGGCCGTACGCCTTGCGCAGGATTTTTCCACCCGCTATACGCTGATTGACGGCCAGGGCAACTTTGGCTCGGTCGATGGCGACGGCGCGGCAGCCATGCGATACACCGAGGTTCGTCTGGACAAGCTGGCCATGGAAATGGTTCGCGACCTCGATAAAGAGACAGTTGATTTTTACCCCAATTTTGACGAAACGCTCATGCAGCCCGCAGTCATGCCCGCGCGCTATCCGAACCTTCTGGTAAACGGTTCGGCGGGTATTGCCGTCGGCATGGCAACCAATATTCCCCCGCACAATCTGGGCGAAGTCATCGACGCAGTCGTATACATGATTGATCACCGCGACTGCTCCGTGGACGAGCTTATGACCTGCATTCAGGGCCCGGACTTCCCCACAGGCGGCGTCATTCTCGGAAAGCGCGGCATTTACGACGCATACCATACAGGCCGCGGCCGCATTATCGTGCGCGCGAAAACCGAAATTGAAGAAATGACTCAGAACCGTCAGCGCATCGTCGTTACGGAAATACCGTATATGGTAAACAAGGCCAATCTGGTTACCAAAATTGCGGAGCTGGTTCATGAAAAGCGGCTGGAGGGCATCAGCGATATCCGCGATGAGTCCGACAGAAACGGTATGCGCATCGCCATTGAGCTTAAGCGCGATGTAAATGCCAACGTTGTGCTTAACTACCTGTACAAGCACACCCAGATGCAGGATACCTTCGGCGTCAACATGCTTGCGCTTGTGAACGGCGAACCGAAAATCCTGTCGCTTAAGAGCGTCATCAAGCACTATCTGGATCATCAGGTGGACGTCATCCGTCGCCGCACGAAGTACGAGCTGGATAAGGCGCTCGCGCGTGCGCACATACTGGAAGGCCTGCTGATCGCACTTGACCGCATTGACGAAGTAATCAATCTCATCCGCTCCAGCGCAACGCCGCCCATCGCCAGAGAAGGCCTGATGACCAATTTCGGCCTGACCGAAAAGCAGGCGCAGGCCATACTGGATATGCGCCTGCAGAGGCTGACCGGTCTGGAACGCGAAAGGCTGCAGGAGGAATACGATCAGCTTCAAAAGCAGATTACCTACTTAAATAGCGTACTCGCCAGCGAAGAAATGGTAATGGGCATTATCCGCGAAGAAATCCTCGAAATCAAGCGCAAGTATTCCGACGAACGCCGTACGGAAATTTCCGCGCTCGAAGGCGAAATCGATATGCTGGACCTGGTGCAGGAGGAGGACATGGTTCTCACCATCACCCACTTCGGCTACGTAAAGCGTCTGGCCAATTCCACCTACCGTTCTCAGCGCAGGGGCGGAAAGGGCGTTACCGCCGCCACCACGCGCGAGGAGGATTTTGTAGAACAGCTCTACGTTACCTCCACGCACGACCCGATCATGTTCTTCACCAACCGCGGTCGCGTGCACCAGATGTACTGCTACGAAATCCCCGAAGCCGGACGCACCGCGCGCGGCACCGCGATTGTTAACCTTCTGAACCTGGATCCCGGCGAAAAGGTTACCGCCGTCCTGCCCGTGCCCGAGGAGAAAATGGCCGGACATTATCTGGTAATGGCAACGCGCGGCGGCACGATCAAGCGTACGGAGCTTTCCGAGTTTACCAACCTCAGAAAAACCGGCCTGATTGCCATCATTCTGCGAGAGGACGACGACTTGATCGCCGTTCGCCTGACAGACGGCAGCAAGGAATTGCTGCTGGGCTCCAAGAACGGTATGGCCATCCGCTTTGCAGAGGAAGATCTGCGCCCCATCGGCCGCGCCAGCATGGGCGTTCGCTCGATGGATCTGGACGAGGGAGATGAGGTCGTCGATCTGTCCATTGTAGAAGAGGGCAAGCAGGTGCTTTCCATCACAGAAAACGGCTACGGAAAACGCACGGATATCTCCGAATACCGCCTGCAGAACCGCGCCGGCAAGGGCATCAAGGCTATGAACCTGACAAGCAAAACCGGTAAGCTCGCCGCGCAGCTGCTGGTCAGCGACGATGAAGACATCCTTCTCATCACCGCAGATGGTACCATCATTCGCACCCCCGTGGCCGATATCAGCGTACACGGCAGAAACACGCAGGGCGTTCGCCTGATGCGCGTAGGCGACAGCCGCATTGTGTGCGTAGCGCCTTCCGATAAGGATGAGGAGCTGGAGGATACTGAAGCCGAAAACGCAAACGCGCCCGACGCGCTTGATCGTCTGGTTGTCGACCTGGAGGAAAATCCCGAACCCGAAGAAAACTAAATCAGATGCGATTTATGGGGCTGCCGCAGAAAAATGATCTGCAGCAGCCCCTGTGATTTATAGAAAAATTCATTATACATAAAAATGAATCATTTATATCCATTGTTCTTTCATATATTCAAAAATTTGAATTTTCAATCAATTCATAATGAGGGAATTGCAATTTCATCTTGCATATTCTATTCAAATGGTGTATAATAGCTACGATATATCGGTCTGACAGCCAAAGAAACAGGAAATAACGGAGGATTTGGGCATGGATAATACGCAGGAGCTGCTTCAGCGACTGAATCACAGCGGAAAACGCTTGTCTAAAAGCCATCGCCGCATTGCGGAGTGCATCGTTTCCCATTATGACAAAGCCGCTTTTATGACGGCGTCGCGGTTGGGCGAATATGTCGGCGTATCGGAATCCACGGTTGTCCGTTTTGCCGCCGCGCTCGGTTATGAGGGCTATCCGCAGCTGCAGAAGGCGCTTCAGGAGCTGATCCGCCACCGGCTTACCGCTACCCAGCGACTGGAAATGACGGGCGATATGGGGCATGCACAGGTACTAAACAAGGTATTGAAAACCGATATTCAGAACATCCGCTCTACACTGGATGAGCTGGATCTGAATACGTTTGAAGCCGTTATCGAAGGCATTCTGCAGGCGCGCAACATTTACGTGCTCGGCCTTCGCGCCAGCGCCCCGCTGGCGGAGTTCTTCGGCCACTATCTGAACTTTATCTTCCCGAATGTACACATCGTTACAAGCGGCGTTTCCGACGTATTTGAGCAGGTATCCCGCATCAATGACGACGATGTATTGATCGGCATTTCCTTCCCCCGCTATACCAGCCATACCGTAAAAGCCATGAAATTTGCGCGCTCACGCGGCGCGACGCTGATCGCCATTACCGACGGCCCGCTTTCTCCGCTTCATGCCGAGGCGAATTTCTGCCTGATGGCAAAAAGCGATATGGCCTCCTTTGTCGATTCGCTGGCGGCTCCGCTGTCCCTGATCAACGCGCTGATCGTCGCGCTTTCGCAGCGCAGGCGTTCACAGGTAACGGACTATTTCCAGAAGATGGAAGACATCTGGTCGGAATACAGAGTATATCTGGGAAAGAGCAACGAATAAATGAAAAAGCATATACTCGTCATCGGCGGCGGCGCAGCAGGCTTACTGGCTGCGCTGTATGCCTTAAGAGGCGGCGCAAGCGTAACGCTTCTTGAAAGAAACGAAAAGCTCGGAAAAAAAATATATATTACCGGTAAAGGCCGCTGCAATGTGACAAACGCGCAGGAGCCGGAAGCGTTCATGAAAAACATCGTAAGGAATCCGCGCTTTCTGTACGCATCGTTTGCATGCCTTGACAATACCGGCTTGATGGATTTGATAGAAAGCCTCGGCACAAAGCTGAAGGTGGAGCGCGGCGACAGAGTTTTCCCCGAAAGCGACCATGCCAGCGACATCACCAACGCCTTTGAGCGCGAAATCCGCCGCATGGGCGCAGACATCCGCCTGAACACAAGGGTAAAAGAGATTGCATCAAAGGACGGAAAATGCACCGGCGTAATTACCGAGGATGGCAGGCACATAGCGGCCGACGCCGTCATTATTGCCACCGGCGGCCTGAGCTATCCCTCCACCGGCTCAACGGGCGACGGACACGCATTTGCAAGGGCTACCGGGCACGGCGTTACCGCCTGCCGCCCGTCGCTGACGCCGATCGAAACCAAGGAAGAATGGCCCCGCGAGCTTATGGGTCTGTCGCTGAAAAACGTGGCCCTGAACGCCTATCAAATGGTGAAGGGAAAGAAAAAGCGCATATTCTCCGAGCAGGGGGAAATGCTGTTTACGCATTTCGGCATTTCGGGTCCGCTCGCGCTTACGCTTTCCAGCGTTCTGCCCGACGATCCCAAGGACGTATCCCTTTCCATTGATCTTAAGCCTGCGCTTGACGAAGCGCAGCTGGAAAAGCGCGTGCTGCGCGATTTTCAGGCCATGCAGCGCAAGCAGCTGTTTACCTGTATGGATGGCCTGGAGCCGCATGCGCTGGGCATGAAAATACTGGAAATGTGCGATCTGTCCCCCTATCAGCCGATCCATTCCGTAACAGCGGAGGAAAGAAAGCGTATGGTTTCCATGCTCAAGGCGCTGCCGCTTACGGTAAAGGGCTTCAGAGGCATGAACGAAGCCGTCATTACAAGGGGCGGCGTAGAAATCAAAGCAATTAACCCCTCAACCATGGAGTCCAAACTGATGCCGGGCTTGTATTTTGCAGGCGAAGTCATAGATGTGGACGCCCTGACCGGCGGCTTCAATCTGCAGATTGCCTTCTCCACCGGCGCGCTTGCCGGGAAAAGCGCCGCGGCGGATGCCTGTCGATAAAAACTCCTGATATCCAAGATCTCATTATGAATATCTGCCGCCAGACGTTTTTCCGTCTGGCGGTATTCTTATAATATTATACCGATATCCCCATTGCTCATTTCTATAAAATGTGTTAAACTGTATTTATATCAGAGTTTACAAACGGCGCAAAAGCATAAACGCACCTGCGCCGCTAAAAGGAGGAATTCCCATGAAAAAGTTTTTATCTCTTACGCTGATTGTGATGCTGCTTCTGTTAGGCAGCGCTTTTGCCTCCGTATTTCAGGATGATGTGAACGCGATCATACCGGTTATTGCAGAAATTGCAGAAGCCAACGATACGAACGTTTATCTCACGGAAAACGACCCGGCAAAGGACGCCTCTCACAGCGAATACTTCAGCGTATACCACAACCAGGACAAAACCTTTTTTGCCACCTTTATCGGAAACGAGGACGGCATAAAACGAGTGGAATTCGCCATTTTTGACGAACAGCAGTATATAGACGGATACTTGTACGCCATGTTCCTGGTTCATGGCTATTACGGCTATGTCGATGATGCCCTGTTAAACAGCGCTTACCTTTCCGCGATGAATGTTGCATCCATGCACCTGCGCAGACCGGTTCAGGCTACCCATATGGTTAACGAAGAGATGGTAATCACCTTTGGAATGGATGCGGTTTCAGAACACGCGGATCCGTTTATGCTGTGCACGGTTCAGATGCCCGAGCCGGCGCCCGAACAGGAGGCAGCTGATATACTTTGCAGTGCATGCGGCGGTACAGGCACCGTTTCCACCTATAACAACTGCTTCCTGTGCTCCGGTTCCGGCGTGCTTGGCGATACATGCCCTACATGCAAGGGCGCGATTGTCTGCAGCAGATGCAAGGGCGCCGGCAACCTGACCGAATACGACGTCATACTGGATATCAACGAAGAAAAGGTCTGCGGCATCTGTGAAGGAGACGGCATATGCTTAGAATGCGGCGGCACCGGAAAATACATGTGCTTCCTGTGCGACGCGACAGGCAAAACGGTTGTCAACTCCACTGTATGCGAAGCATGCGGCGGTTTTGGATTCGATTTCCAATAAAGAATCAGTGATCTAGAAAACAATTTCGCCTGCATTTATTCAGGCGAAAAACAAACAGGCTTTAAGGCACGACAAACGTCATGCGCCTTAAAGCCTTTGTTTTATCAAAAAGCCGATCGTCTTTCATTTATACGAGCACAAGAACAACAATCTGTATAATCATGAAAAGCGGTACAGGCAACGTGAACTTCTTTTTCAGCGTTTTATGCCGCAAAGTAAACATGGCAATGAATGCGCCCGTTGCGCCGAACAAAAACGCAAGCAAAAGCAATATGCGTTCCGGCACGCGATATCCGCCCCGGCGGGCCTGCGCTTTGTCATAGGCATATACCAAAAATGAAATTACACTCATAACCGCGGCTGCAATCAGTAAAAACGATTTCATACTTTCTTCTCGCCCCTTCCCGCATATATACTTCGTGCACTTTTTCATTATATCGGAAAAAGCGGCGAATTACAAGTGGAAAAACGCCGGCTATATCGCCGCTATTTGACAATACTCAAAAAACAGCCTGAGATACGTTCTATATTCATCAAGCGATACGCCCGGCGGCGTCTGATGATCAACCGACGGCGCAAAGCCGCCCTGCCGCATAACGGGAAGCAGCCGTTCGAATTCGGCGCGCATAGCGCTTTCTCCCTTATTCATGACCATTTTATCATAATGCCCTATAAACAGAAAATCGGGATGGCGCTTTCTGAGCGCTTCCAGGTCCACGCCAGCCTGCCTTTCCAGCGGAAGTATGCCTTCAATGCCGGCGCGGCGAAACCAACAGATGGCCTTAGAAATATCGCCGTCCGAATCGATAAACACTTTGGTTCCGGCGTCCTTTATTCGCGGAATCATCTTTTCATAATACGGCAGCATGAATTCATCAAACAGCGCTTCGGATATCATTGGTCCGCCGTTATAGCTCATATCCTCGGCAAAGGTCATGAAATCGGGCGTAAAGTAGGAAAGTACGCTTTCAAACACGCGCTTGTTATATTCACAAAGATCCCTGTTAATCGCATGCATCAGTTCGGGTTCATCGTAAAACGCATACAGATGCCCTTCAATGCCCAAAAGCCGCCTGGGCCCCCAAAACGGCCCCTCCAGCGTCAGCCACGCGATCGCACCCGAAGCTTGTCTGTCCCGAATCTGCTTCATGCGCTCGTCGTTCAGCGGATGCTCAGGGAACAGCGTGGGTTTTATTGCCTCATATTCCGAAAGACTGGCAATTAGCGGCGCGCCGTGATACGCGGGCGCAGGCGTATACTCCGTTGTAAAACCGATCCAGGATTGCATATGAAGATCCAGTCCGAAGTGAACCATCAGGCTTTCGCCCTCTGTCAGTCCCTCTTCTCTGCGGATTTCAAGGCCCTCCCGCCTCCAGCGGTCAATCGTTTGGTCCCACCAGGTGGCCCATTCAAGCGCAGGAAGGCGGTCGGGCTTTTCAAAACTCATAGTTTTTTGAAATCTTTCCCGCGCCGTCATGCCACTTTCCGCCTTTCCCATTTCAGATCCCAACCGACATTCCATTTACCGTTACCCCTTCATCCGCGCGAATCAGTATGTACTTTACGCCGTCGATCACGCGCGTTTCAATCAGCCCGGCCCTGTCGGGGCTTACGCGCACCACAACATCGGGCGTTCTGACTTCAAATTTCCGTTCGTTTGCTATCGAGGCGGCGGAAAGGTCCATGCCGAGGCCGAAGGTCTCGTCAAAGTTCTGTTCAAACGCTTCTTTTTTGGTATCGGAAACGCCGCATTCGGTCAGCATTCTGCTCACCTCGCGCTTGCTGATGCGCGCAGGCTCTGCTTCCTTATCGCTTTTCTGCTCCTCCAGTCGCTGGATAATCTGCTCATTAACGGCCTGTACGACCTCCATGCTGCATTCATCCTCAAGCGACTCCACAAGCAGGTTCTGAAACGCTTCTTTCTGCTCGGCAGCCGGCGCAATTTCGCTGGTCTGAAGCACGGCGTCCGTAAAGTCGACATGGCAGTCAGACAGATCCTTCGTATAAAAAAGCGCCTTGTGTATGTTCGGTCCCTTATCCTCATAGGCCGGGAACAGGAAGCCCATTTCCGGAGCGCCCACAATCCAGTCGGGCTCGCGGGAATGAAAGTCGTTTTCGTTTGCAAAATAGCTCAGGGCAGACTTGCTTTGCTTAACGGGGCAAACCGCGCAAATCAGATATGAAAACACGTTTTCACTTTCAAGGCTCTCTTCATCGTCGGAAAAGGTCTTAAAGGGCACGTCGTAGGTATCGCTTAACAGCAAAATCAGGTAGTTGCCGTCCGCGTTCGTGTTTTCAATCACGCGCACAAAAAAGTCGTTAACGGTATCGTCGTCCGAAAGCGCCTCGCTGTTCATCCGCATCAGGCGTGCATGCGCCTCTCCATCCATCACCTGGTCAATCGGGAAGGAGAGCTCCATCAGGTTTTTTCCGATGTCGCCGGCCAGTATGCGCTTAAAAATCTGCATATAGTTGTCCGCTTCGCCCTCCGGAAGCGAGATCAGCGAGCGATGAAACGTGGAAACGATGGTTTTTTGTCCGTTTACATAGCAGCCCCGGATTTCAATCGGATTTCTGCTTTCGGGATTCAGCCTTTTCCGGATTTCAGAAATATCTTTTTTATTCACAAACCAATCCTCACATACTTCTCATTTTCAAATTGCCTGTTACGCCCTGCGCAAAAGGCCGTTGTCTTCCAGATACATTTTCATCATCAGCGGCCAGTCGGTTTGTATTATGTCAAAGCCGCGCCTTACAAGCCAGCCCCAGCCTGCATCCATATCGCCGCCAAGCGCCGCATCATCGGTATGCCCAGCGCTGATTACGGTTTTGTAATTGTATACAATGCTGTTTGCCCACGCAAGAATATCCTCGCTTTTCAAAAAATCGAGATATTCCCGGCTGCACAACGGACTTTCATCCGAATCAAACAGAATCTCCTGGCCAATATAATTGATTCTCCGTTTTTTAAGCCTGTTATGAATCTCTGTCCCGTCCGAACGCACCAAGACCATGTACGGAATATCGGGTGCAACCCGCTCAATTACGTCAAAGCATTTGTCGGACGCGCCGGTTTTTACCAGAATCTGAGGAAGTATATCAAAGGCGCGGATATGCTCCGTAATGACGTCAGGGTGCTCCCAAAACTTATCCACATTAATGTAGCAGCGCCCCTTAAACCTTTCAAACACCTCATCCAGCCTGTATACCGGATACTGCGTCGGCGTTCTGTCGGCATTCACAAAACGAAGGGAAGCGATTTCATCCGCCGTAAGCTCAGAAAGGGAGCCATGAAGATTCAGATGTGCATATTCCATACCCGGATGGAACACAAACGGCACGCCGTCTTTAGACAGGCTTACATCGATTTCGATCATATCCGCGCCCTGTTTGAGCGCATTCTCATAGGCGCACAGGGTATTGCAGGGAATGTTTCCGCCGGCTACACCCCTGTGCGCAACGATAATCGTCTTTTCTTTCGCGGTTTTCTTAAGATCAAATTCCATCCTGCACCCCCTCATTCGGTATACACAAAATGCCTGACGCCGCCCGACAAATCCTTGATCAGCGCCTTGCTGTCTGTCGGGTATACCTCCAGCGAATCGATTGAATCGATATCCGTCCAGTAAAATCCAAGCTTCGTCTTATGGTTTTCAAGCATTTCCACGCCCCGGAAGCTGCCGGAAAGCGGAATGCTGTTTGCACGCAGATGCACGATGTAGTACAGGCAAATCTGATGACAGCGCTTGTTTCCCCACGGAAAAAATACCTCCGCCACCCATTTCAGCTCTCCAACTTCAATGTCAGCGCCGATTTCCTCCATAAACTCGCGCTTCAGGGTTTGCGCGTTTGTTTCCCCAAAGGCCACATGTCCCCCTGGAAACGCCAGCCCCGGATCGTCATCCGGCCTTTGCAGAAGCACGCAGCCATTATGAACGAGGATGCCCGCCACGCGATAGCTGAACACATAGTCATCCGTTTTAAAGAGTATGTCCTTCATCACTTTTCTCCCGCTGTCCTGATACGCTTCATCCACTTTCCGCTCTTCAGGCGGAAATAGCACCATACGCACTTGATTACCTGATCAATCTTCAGCATAAAATACACCCAGAACGCCGGTAAGCCCAGTATGGGACCGGCAACCAGACCGAGGGGAATGGAGGCTACCCACAAAAACAATATATCGCCCGCCATCAGGAACTTTGTATCGCCGCCTGCGCGCAGTACGCCCTTTGTCAATATACTGTTCATGGATTGGAACACCATAATCAGGCTGATGGCGTCCATCAGCGACCAGGCGATGTCTTTCGCTTCGGGGCTTATATCGTAATAGCCGATAATCAGGCCTCTGGCAATCAATATCATTCCCGCCGCGCAGATACCCAGAAGGAACGAGAACAAAAGGAACGTATAGCCCTGCGTCTGAGCCTTTTTCATATTGCCCCCGCCCATCGTATGCCCTGTGATTATGCAGCTGGCATGGGACACGCCGGTTGTCAGAACAGAGCTCAGCTGCTGAACAATGGTTGTAACGGAGTTGGCGGCGATAAACGCGTCGCCCATGCGCCCTATAATCATGGCAACGGCGTTATTGCCAAGCGCAAGCAGACCGTCGCTGACCAGAACCGGTATGCACACGCGGATATACTCCCTCAGAAGATCGCCGCACTTCATGAAAAAATCGCGAATGCGGTAACCGATCTTCTTATCTACAAAGAAGAAATAGCCGCAGATAAACACAAATTCAAAGACTCTGGCGATCAGGGTGCCCAGCGCGGCGCCGGCGATTTGCATTTCCGGCGCACCGAGTTTGCCGTAAATGAACATCCAGTTAAAAAAGATATTCACGAAAAATGCGCAAATAGAGGAATACAGCGGAATTTTTACCTGTCCGACGCTTCGCAAAACGATGGTACACGTGAGCGTAAGCCCCATTAAAAAGTATGTAGGAATCAGCCAGCGCAGGTAAATCACGCCGTAGTGGATTACCTCCGTCTGTTTGGCGTCCACATAAATGCGCATAATCGCAGCAGGCGCAATGATCGTAGCAAGCGTAAACACGGAGGCAAACCCAACCAGAAGCCTGAGCATCAGCGTAATCGCCTTTTTGAGCGAAGGCCGTTCCTGCATGCCCCAGAAGCGCGAGGTCAAAACCGAAGCGCCCATGCCGATGCCCATGCAAAAAATCTGAAACAGCGTAATAAAGCTGCCTGCCATGGCGGAACCGCCCAGCTGAAAATCGCCGTAATCCGACAGCATGACCGTATCCATCAGATTTACGCCCACCGTAATCAGCTGCTGTGCAGAAATCGGCAGCGCGATTTTAAACATTGTTTTATAGAATTTTTTATCGCCAATATACGCTCGCCAACCCGCCAACTTTAATCGCTTCCTTCCGTTTCATACAAAATCGGGTGAAACTTACGCTTCACCCGGTATTTAAAAATCGTATAGGCCCGACACAGACCCTATGTTCTATTATACAACGGCTGCGCTTTGAAATCAACCGTTCATTTGTGCGAGTATGTACAGCTCCGGAACCATGGAGCCTGCAGGTTCGGGAAAGAAGAACTGAATCGCTTCATCATCCCACGTAATGCTCAGGAAGCTTTCGCCGCTGACTGCGATGCCGGAATAATCTATGTCCGCATCCGTTTCGCCAAAGGTGTCCTGATGATAAATTCCAAATTTATCCAGAAGCAACAGATAGTAAACAAACTCATCCACGCTTACGGAATCACACCTGATCATCAGGCTTGAAGGCATAACGGAAAGATCATCAAAGCACGTAACCAGCCGCGTTTCGAAAGTTTCCTGATCCACATACGCATAGTAGTACCGAGCCGTTTCCGCATTCACATAATATGCCGCAGGAAAGCGCGCCGGTTCTCCGGCAATTGTAAGAAGCTGCGCTTTGATGGCTTCCAGATCATTATTCTCTATCATTTGCTCAAGTACGTCTACACTGTACTCCTGCTCTTCGGTCAACACAACGGCGTCTTTCTCAAGCTTCTGGTATTCATCCAGCTTCGCGCCCACCAATTCGCCGATTTTCTCGCCATCTGTCTCCCACTCATCAAAGTACAATGAAAGGAACGGCCATCTTTCCTTTGCTTGCTCAACACAGGATACGCCGTCAATGCCCGGATAAATCTGCTCGGTAAGATAATTATACATGTACCACAGATAGATTCCTTCAGCGTCCAGCGATTTTTCTTCCACATCCAGCCACTTTTTCAGGAATTCAAAGTCATCCTTCAAAAAGGCGTTGTCCATCAGATGGGACATAAGTGAAATATATGTAACCCTGTCATAATCGAAATCCTCAATGAGCGAGAAGTAATGCTCCTCAACAACCTCCGCCTCAATACCGGCGTCCATCAAGGCGAGAGATTCATCCGGCGAGGTCGTCATTTGGGGCATGGGAATCTGATCCAGATACCGGTATGCGCTGCTTGCAGCCGCGCGCGCCCTGACCAGATCTTCCCACGTGCCGCTTTCCGTGTAGGCCTTTACATATTCAAACGCCCAGTTCATAGCCGACATTCGGCCCTCGCACGAATCAATGTAATTCACAAGATCTTGATACAGCCTGTTATTTGCGCTCTCCGCATGCGCAAACACGGCGCCCAGCGCCAAAAACACCAGAAGAACAACGCAGATCAGTTTTTTCATAACCCTAACCTCCAAGCTTATTGTATTCTTTCTGTACCGGTACCAGTTCTGCGCGAAGCTTCGTTTCCGCATCATCCAAAGCCACTTTAGCGTTTTCAAGCTGCTGCTTCAACTCTCCGCCCATCGTATCGTTTCTGTATTGATTCAATTCTTTGGCAAACGCAATAACTTTTCTTCTTTCCTCGGTCCACACATCCTCAGCATCCTGCGCATGCGGCGCACAGACGATTTCATACAGCCAGCTTTCCACATATGCGTCTGATTCAAGTACATTCATCAATAAATCGGGAACGTCCGGGCGCAGACTCTTCAGGGTTTCGTCGTGCACCCAGAAATCAAGCAGCTTCAGCATTTCCTGATAAAGCGCCGCCCGATCGGTATTTCTTGTCATAATGGAATCGGCTTCATCAAACGCAAACGGCTTTTTTGACGAGTACATCACTTCGCCTTCCGTCGTTTTCATTTTCTGTATATAGGCCGCTTCCCTTTCGTTCGCGCGGTTCGGCCTGGCGATTCTGTCAACAGCCCGAATTCGGATTTCATACCGATTCTCAAATTCTTTTACGTCGCCGTCGCGGGCAGCCTGAACAATTTCGGCAACCGCTGTATACAATTCGTTGAATTCGGAGTATTCATTTGTGGTATAAGTCATTGCGTTATCCGACTGTTCTATGCTGTACGGCGTTTTCACAAACAACGCGTTGATTGCAAACACCGCAGCGAAAACCACTAAAACCGACGCCAGAGAAACGCCCGAAGCAAAAAGCAAACGCCGTCTGGCAAGCCGTTTGCGGTTATGGCGGTCCAGCACTGACAGATACGAGCATATTACCTGATGGCTTGCGCGCAACAAATTGTTTTCATCCCGAAGAAGCATTCCGAGCCGCTTCCACAGAATATCGTTAACGATCTGCCCGTACCATTCCTCCGCGGTTTTTGCGCCGGCGATAATGTCCTTTGTGTGGCCGATCCATTTTGGGAAGGCGCGCTGCATGTTCGGACTTTTCAAAAACCGCATGCATTTCTTTACTGCCTTCAATACTGCTTTTTCGTCAAGCGCACCGCCTGCACGGTTCATTTCTTCGGAAATACAGGGAAGAACAAACCAAACCGCAGCCTCCAGCTGCCATTTTTGGTGAGAATCGTCCGTAAGCACATCCGTTTCCTTTTCAATCAACGCAAGCAGGTATTTATGAATCAGCTCCTCCTTGGAGTGTACCGTTAGCTGTCCCTCATCACCCGAAGCCTGAATGAACAACGACAGAACCAGCGGCGTTCTGATCAGCGCCCGGATTTCCTCGCTTTCGGGAAGCAAAAGGCCCTTTCTGGAAAGCGCCTGATTGATGTCCTCCTCCGAAAGCTGCTCAACGGCGGCTTCGGCTGCATTCAGCGCTTCATGGGAATTGCGGGAGGAAATGATCAGCCTTACGCCCGGCATCGCCGAAAGCATATTGATTTCGGCAATCAAATCAGCCGTATCGCCCGTCGCCTCGTTAAGTCCGTCCAGAAGCAGCAGAAAGCGCGGAAGCAAGCCTTCCTTCGTCGGTCTGGCTTCACCAAACAGCGCCTGCAGCTGATGCCTGGCGTCCTCATACCGCACGCTTTCGCCCGAAAAGCGCAGCATTCCAAGCACGCTGTTTCTGATAAACTGTCCGTCCCCCTCCTTATAACCGTACAGGGGAATGTACACGACCGCACAGTCGTTTACCAAATAGCGTTCATTTTGGATAAGCGCCGTCAAAAGCAGCGCCGTGGTTTTGCCCATGCCGCCCTCGGCCTTTAAAAGCGTATTCTTACCATCCTTGGATACGATTTGTTTCACACAATCGCCCAGCGGCATGCTTTCGCCGTTTATCGACACGCGAACAGGATACAGCCCGTCGCCGGAAGCGATGTAGCGATAAAATGCATTGGTCTTGATGAGCTTTTCTACGCTTCTTTTGCCGCCTTCCCAAATTGATCCGTGCGTTACGCCTACCATGTCGATCCGGTCAATCAATTCGGCAAAAGCATCCCGCATCTCGGATACATTTTCATATCGCCTCTGCGGAATTACACTGAGTGCGCGGCGAAGAATCGTCTTCACCATGTTCTTGGCCGTTTCCGGCGCATCTTTCACCATGGGCACATCCTGCGCGTCAGGCGGCATGCGCTTAAGCGCATCCGCAAGGGTGAGCGTTTTACCGGTAATCATGCGGTAAAACACCGCGGCCAGCGCATAAATATCAGTTTTCTCGGAAACAGTATGCAGACTTCTGTTTACAATTTCCGGCGCGGTATAACCGTTTTTCAGGCTCAGGTAATCACCCCTGCCCGAAACCAGCTCGCCGATGGTATGAACGGAGTTAAAATCGATAAGCATGACGCGCTCTTTTTTGTCTTCACCAATAACCAGAATATTGTCAGGACTGATGTCAAGGTGCAAAAGGCCCTCTGCATGAAAGGCTTCCAGCGCGTCGAGTATGCGGATCATGCGCTCCGCTGCGCTGCGGAGCGTGACCTTTTCGTTTTCTTCCTCAAATACCTTATCCAGGCTTCTGCCGCCGGTAAAGCCAAGCACGGAATACAGTGTTCCGTTTTTTTCAAATGTATTCAGATTAGCGCCCACGGCGTCCGGAGACTTGGATAGCAGGTTCAGATGCACGCGGTTTCCGCGCTCAAAGGAACGCCTGTGCAATTCAAAATCGTCCTGCGCCTCCGGATCGGTAACGATAGTTCCATCTTCATCGCGCCAGATTGCGCCCGCCGGATGATAGGGAAACAATTCCTTTATCAGAATGTGGTGTTTAAGCCCGCTTTCCCGGTGATCCAGATAGTAGCCCTTATATACAATTGCGTTGGAGCCGCGTCCGATTGCGTCCTCCACCACGCAGCACATGCCTTCAAATGAAAGAATCGCTCCTGCCTTCAGATTTTGCCTTACATCCATCAGTAACTCCCTCCCAGCCCGATTTTCAGCCTATCAAATCATTCATCTGGGTAAAGAATAACACCTACGGGCAGAAAAACTTGAAATCAGTTTCCATCTGAAAACAGCTCTGACAGGAAATCGCTGATCTTCTGATCTACGTCGAATATATCGTCCACGCACATGCAGTACAGCACCATCCAGTCGAACCGGTTTCTGGGGTCCAGCCGCTGGAAGCCGCACTCGGTAAGCATGCGGTTTAAGCGCATAAACGCATTCACAAAAATTTCGTCGCGCGAGGGCTCCCAATCGAGGTCCTCATCGTCTACATAATCGCCCTCGCCACCGTTGGTTACAAGGAACAACAGCATAAGCACCTTTCGGTTTACATCCGTCTGGCGCGATTTCATTTTGGACAAAGTCGCTTCGTCCGGCCAGTTCGCGCGAACGCTCTTCTGTGCGTCGGTAAAGGCGGTTTTGCTCTTATCGACACCCTTTTTCCGTTCGGATACGGGCACCATCTTTCGGTACAGATAGTTCTCCAGAACCTCCTTGGTGGACATTGCGCCCGCATCGTCGAGTCCGTCCTCAATTGATCCGGATTCCAGCGTCTTCATAAACTCCATAAACAGCGAGTATGCAGTGTTATGGAATGCCCCCAGTCTGTCCGCGGATTCCACAATAAACTCAACCAGCGCATCTTTACCGGCGATTTTATTAACCTCCTGGCGGACAATTGAAGTAAACGAATCGGCGCATTCGCCAAGTTTTTTATCCTTCAGACCTTCCCTTACACGCGCCGCCATATCGCAGGCGTCTGCATACGTCATGCCGTTTGAAAGCGCGAATCCATAGGCAATTTCCTCCGGATTGCGCCAATGAATGCCCTCCTCGGATACCTGCGATACGAACTCATTGGCCCTTTCAATATCCAGCCCCAGCACAAAGCAAAGCTCGATCGCATCCATCTTCCCGACGGTCTGCGTGCGTCCGGACAGCCAGTTGCGAACCTTTTTGTCCACTGCTTCGCGCTTGGCTTCGGGATGGTTCGCCAAAAGGCCCTCCGTCAGCGTGCTTCTCAGATCCTTCCCGCCCGAAAACGCGTTCAGCTTATCCTGAAAAGTTCTGAACTGCGCCGAGGCTTCCAGCATATCGACTGCTTCCGAGACGCTCATCGGCTCTCTGGCACGGCTCATCATCATACGGCTGAGTTCTGTCATGCGATCCATATATATCCTCCCAAAGCATCTGTCTTCGCCGGGTTAAGCTGCATTTTCGCGGTTTCGGGTAACATTTTTGATCCATTTATTTCCGCGAAGCCGGAAAAACGCGATAATCCATTTGAAGCACTGATCGATTCTCGTCATCAGGAATATGATCGGAAGCGGCCACTTGAACACAAATGCCGCCAGGAACGTTGCAGGCAACACAATGAACCAGCCGCAGATCATATCGACCATGGCGACAAAGCGGCTGTCGCCAGCGCCTCGGTTAATGCCTACGAAACACGCCGCGTGATAGCTGGTTCCAAGCAGCGTACATGCGCCGATGGCGATCATGGTTATGGCAAGCTCATATACCTTCGGATCGGCAGAGGAGCCGTAGAGCTTTGTAAACGGAACGCGCAGCACAAACACGATTGACGCCATCAGAACCGCAATAATGGCAAACATAATCTGAATAGTCTTGCTGTACTCTCGGGCCATATCATAATCGCCCTTGCCCACAGCCTTTCCGACCACTACGCACGCGCCGCCGGCAAGTGCGAATGTGAACATGGTGCCCAGGTTCATCATGGAGTTGGTAATGGAGTTTGCAGCGATGAACTCCGTCACCTGCTGTCCTATAATCGCTGCCTTCAGCATGCCGATTACCGCCCACTGCATATCGGTAAGGCCGACAGGAAGGCCGTAACGCGCATAATCCCTGCAAAGCATGCGATCCAGCTTGGAAAGGTCGCGGGGTTTAAAGTCGATGGCCTTTTGAACTTTAAAGGTATAAACGCACACAATCAGCATTTCCACAACGCGCGTAATCACCGTAGCAAGCGCCGCGCCTTCAACGCCCATGGGCTCAAGTCCCGGAAGCTTTCCGAAAATCAGCACATAGTTGAGCGAAATATTCACAAACAGCGAGCATATCGATACATACAGCGTAACCCTGACAACCTCAATCGAGCGAAGCATGCCCGAAAGGGAGTTGGTAACAGCAAAGGGAATATAGCTGAAGCAAACAATCCGGAAATACATCTTTGCCAGCTCGATGGTTTCTGTTTGATCCGCGCCGATGACCAGGCGAATAATAGTGTTCGGGAAAAACTGCGCCGCGAAGACAAACAGAAGCGATACGCAAACCGACAGCAGGAACACGAAAGAGAAGATGCGCTTGATGCTGGTGGTATCCTTCTTGCCCCAGTACTGAGAAATCAGCACGCCCGATCCGCTGACAAGGCCCAGAAGCGTCGCCGTATAAAATGCGGTCAACGCGTTGATCTGGCTGACCGCGCTTTGCGCAGCGGTCGCGTTCTGCGTGTAGGAGACCATAATGTCGTCCGCAACTACGACAAGAAAGCTGACCAGCGATGAAAACGCCGCAGGCAGAGAAATGCGAAAAATTGTCTTATAAAAATTCTTGTCCCGCACCATCCGATCGTACACTCCCACCTAAATAATCTTTCTTCTATTATACAGGATGTGTCAATAACATGGTATTGGAAAACGCGCGCTCCGGCGCAGTTTCCGCTCTTTCAATCGAATTTACGTTCAAAATATTTCTCTAACATGGCAAACACTTTACAATTTTAATGGAATATGATAGAATTCAGTCATGAAAAGGATATTATTTCATTTCATCCCTACGCGCGGGATATATGCGCTGAAAAAAAGTTTGTTTGCGGGCGTTCTCACGGTCGCCTATATTTGTTTTGCATCTTTCATGGCAAACGCTATGACGCTTCCCGAAAGCATCACAACGATCGAAGAAAGCGCGTTTGAAGGAAATCCGGCGCTCACCGAGGTAACGCTCCCGGAAAACATACTGATCGTAAATGCCAACGCCTTCGCAAACTGCGAGAATCTGATAAAAATCGTCGTACAAAACAAAAGCGCCGCACTGGCCCCGCTTTCTCTGGGCGGAGAAGGCGCCGCGCACGCCATTTACGGCTACAAAAATTCCACCGCGCAAACCTATGCGGATGTTTACGGAATTGATTTCCACTATCTGGACGAGGATACGGGTGAACCCGATGAAACGCCGGCAAAGATCCGCAAGTTGCTGGAATATGCAGATTCCTTGCTGGGATCATCCTATTCGTCAATGGACTGCGTGGGGTTTGTATCCCGCTGCTACCGAAACGCCCTCGGAATCACCACAGGCAACACCTGTTATCGCATTTACCATAACTCCTACGGCGCAAAGGGAACGAGAATCGACAAGATTTCCGACATGAAGCCCGGCGACATTATCTGCTGGATGGATGATAACGATAATGACGACGATTTAACCGACTGCGAACACGTCGGCTTATATGTAGGCGAAGGCACGTTAAACGGCGTTCACTACAATTCCGGCGTATTTATCGAATCCTCACGGGGCGCCGGAAAGGTACGCTACAATTACATTCCCGCCACAGGAAGCAGCTACTATACCCGAAACTTCCTGTGCGCCTGGCGTCTGGTTGAATAATATGAGCATGGAGGCACCCAATGCCCGTTAAGGTACCCGATTCGCTGCCCGCTGCGGAAACGCTTACAAAAGAGAATATATTCGTAATGACCAATGAACGTGCAAGCCATCAGGATATACGCCCCCTGCGCGTAGGCATTATCAACCTGATGCCCACCAAGAAAACCACCGAAACTCAGCTGTTACGGCTTTTAAGCAATTCGCCATTGCAGGTAGAGGCCTTCTTCATCCGAACCGGCACATATACCGGAAAGAATACCGACTTTTCCCACCTGGCGGAGTTTTACATCACAATCGATGAGGTTATCAAAACCAAAGCCCGCTTTGACGCGCTGATTATCACCGGCGCGCCGGTAGAAAAACTGAAGTATACGGACGTAAAATACTGGGACGAGCTCACCCGCATTATGGACTGGGCGGATGAAAATGTGTATTCCACCATGTTCATCTGCTGGGCGGCGCTCGCTGCGCTTTACCGGCATTACGGCATCGAGAAAAAGCTGCTTGACAAAAAGTGCGTGGGCGTTTTCACTCATCGCGTGACGGATGTTCATCACCCGCTTGTCAGAGGCTTTGACGATACCTTCCTCGCCCCGCATTCGCGCTACAGCACCGTGGATAAAGACGATATTCTGAAAACACGAGACCTTACAATTCTGGCCGAAAGCGAAGAGGCCGGCGTTCACCTGATCGCCTCGCGCGACGGAAGGCGGGTATACATCACAGGTCACGGCGAGTACGACCGGGAAACTTTAAAAAACGAATACGAACGCGACATCGCGCAGGGCATTACAGACGCGTTCCCGAAAAACTATTTCCCAATGGACGATCCTTCAAAGGAGCCCGTGCATAACTGGCGTTCGCACGCCAACCTTCTGTACGCAAACTGGCTGAACTACCTTGTGTACCAGAACACGCCCTATAATCTCACCAACCTTCCGCGCGCAAGATGATTCTCTGCGCTTACAGGAAAAAGCGGCACGAAGACTGTTTTATCAGGCTCAGATTCGCCTGACAAAGCAGTCTTCGCGCCGTTTTATGTTGGTTGAATGGTCCAAAGCCGCTATAAACGAATGTTCAGATACTTCTCGCTGTTAATCCGCCGTCTCAGCAGCGCTTCTCTCAGATACGCGTCAAGCACAAACGCAATCCATGGGCCGGTAACATCGAACAATGCATTTGGAAACCATCGATCGGCCGGATAGCAGAAAAGATAGGTAAGCACAGGGCGCACGACCGTTACGCTGATCAGCGCGCACATCGCCACGTATTTCACATCGCCCGCGCCGCGCAGACAGCCGGAAAATACCACGCGCCCATTTTGAGAAATAATACCGAAGATAACCACAATAAACGCCATCGACGCGCCAGAAATGATTCCGGCGTCCTCCGTAAACAGCCCGGCCAGTACGCGCCTTGCAAAAAATATGCCGATCATTAACAGTATCGATGCAACCAGCGAAATTTTCCGGCTTACTGTGACATATGCCTTTGCCACATCCTTTCGCCCTGCCCCCAGCGACTGCCCGACAAGCGTAGCGCCCGCCGTGCTGACGCCGTCGCCCAGCGTAAAGGAAAGCAGCGTCACCTGCTGCACGATCTGATAGGCTGCGAACTGATCCACTCCGACATCGGCAATCAGGCGGGCGTTGATGAAGAAGCCCAGACGCAAAAACGCGCTCTCGGCCATAGAAGAGGAACCTACGCGCAGAAGTCCGTGCATGGTATTCCCGTCAAAGCGGACAAGTCTGATCCGATAGCAGAGATATCCGTTCGGGCGCATGGCAAACGCAAAGGCAATGATGCAGGAAACAACCGTGCCCGTTACCGTGGCAATTGCCGCGCCGCGTACGCCCAGCTGCGGAAACCCGAGATTTCCGCCAATCAGGCAATAGTTCAGAAACACATTCACAAGGTTTGCCGTAATGTTGGTAACCATGGTAATGTTGGTCTTTCCGATGGCGCGCATTGCGGCGCAAAGGCACAATGACCATGAATTGAATATCAACCCCGAGGCGATAATTCTGAAGTATTCCGTCGCCATTTCAATGGTTTCGGGTTTGCCGCCGGCAATATACATAATGGGCTCGGCAAAGAAAAAGCCGATCAGCGAAATCAGCGCGCCCACAATCGTTATCAGTATCATCGACTGGGATAATACGGCGTTGGCGCCTTCCCGATCCCCTTCGCCTTTGCGTCTGGCAACCAATGCCGTGGTTCCCACGCAAAGCGCCTGTGAAATGATTAAAAGGATCATTCTCGGCTGACTGGTAAGGCCTACTGCAGTAATGGCCGCAGGGCTGATGGTTCCCACCATCATGGTATCGATCGAACTGATAACGGCAAGCAGCGCGCCTTCAATGGTGGCCGGAAGCGCAATGGACAGCGCCTTTTTATAAAGCTCCGACTCCTTTTCGCCCCTTTGGTTCTGCCAGGTAATCCCCCGTATTTTAATCAGCCACACAATAAACCGTTTCAAAACAAGCCCTCCGTTATTTTCCAAACCATACCGTGACAACATCCTCGCCGCTGTTCACAAAGATCTCCATCGTCTTGGTATCCCTGATTATGCGCATGCTTTCAACTTCTCTCGCGCACGCATACTCACCCGCGCCTTCGACACGGATGATGTTCCCGTTTACTGATACCTGCGCATCCTCGTCCGTAAGCAAATGCTCCGCTTCTTTAACGGGCATTACCAGAAGCCTGCTGTTTTCAATCCGGATTTCTCTTGCCAGCGTGAGCGCACCCGCGTAAGTCGCGCCCTCATCCAGCGTTTTGCCCCAATCGTACAGCCAGCCAATCATGATTCTCCGTCCGTCAGGGGAACAAAACGTCTGCGGCGCGTAGAACTGCGGGCCGATTTCATTTTCAAACCGGGCGCGCTCGGTAAATTTCCGCCCGTCAAAGCTTCCCAAAATAAATTGCGTAGCCCGCTGCTTTTTCCCCATTTTGGAAAACATCAGCACATATTCGTCGCCCACGCGGAAAAGATCCGGGCATTCCATTACCGGCGTAAGCGCTGCATCTTCAAACAAAACGCCCAGATACTCCCAGGAAAGCAGATCCTTGGACCGGTACAGAAGTACGCGTCCGGCGCCGTCCTTTCCGGAACCGACGACCATTCGATACTCATCCCTAAACGCAATTACCTTGGGATCCCTGAAATCCGGGCTCCCGTCCTCGGGATAGCGATCGATAACGGGATTGCCTTCGTATTTTGTAAACGTCACTCCGTCGTCTGACACCGCCACCGACTGCGTTTGCCCGAGCGCATGGGATACGGAGGTATAAAACAGATACAGCCTGCCCTCTTTCTCAATGGCGCTGCCCGAAAAGCAGCCGCCGTCGTCCTCATACGCCTGATCGGGATAAAGCGCGATCGGCAGCTGTTCCCAGCTAACAAGATCCGACGAGACCGCATGCCCCCAGTGCATTTGCCCCCACTGGGGTTTATAGGGATAATGCTGAAAAAACGCATGATACCTGCCCTTAAAATAAACCAGTCCGTTCGGGTCGTTCATCCAGCCCTTTTGGGGCTCAAAATGATGCTCAAGGCGCTTTGGCATGGGTATCCCTCCATTATGCGTTTTCTTTATTATTGTAGCCCTATTTTCAGAAACCTTCAAGCCCAAAATGCGCTGCCCGCAAACATAATTCGATAAAAAATCCGCTTGCTGCGCAGCGCGGGGTCTGATATAATTTAACTGTCATTATATGTATGGGAGGCGCAAAGACATGGCTGCATTCTCCATTGAAAAGAACGGTTTCAAGCTGAACGGCGAACCGTTTCAGATCATATCCGGCGCAATACACTATTTCCGCGTGCCCAGAGAATACTGGCGCGACAGGCTGCTGAAGCTGAAATACTGCGGCTTCAACACGGTGGAAACCTATGTGGCATGGAATGCACATATGCCCACGGAAACCGAGTTCAAATCCGACGGCATGCTCGACCTGTCTCAGTTTTTATCTCTTGCGCAGGAGCTCGGGCTGTACGCCATCGTCCGCCCCGGTCCCTACATCTGCTCCGAATGGGAATTCGGCGCGCTGCCGTGGTGGCTTCTGAAGGAAGATCTTTCCCTTCGCTGCGCGGATCCCAGGTATTTGCGGCATGTCGACCGGTTCTTTGATCTTCTGATTCCGCTCATCGCGCCCCACCAGATAACGCGCGGCGGAAACGTCATACTGATGCAGGTGGAAAACGAATATGGCAGCTACGGAGACGACCATACGTATCTGAATTATCTGAAAAACGGCATGATTGCAAGGGGAATCGACGTGCCCCTGATCACATCGGACGGCGACGCATTGTTTATGCTGACCGGCGGTACGATGGATTCGGTTCATAAAACCGTGAACTTCGGCTCCCGCGCCAAATCGCAGTTCGAGGCGCTCAGAAAGTATCAGTCGGACGGCCCGCTCATGTGCACGGAGTTCTGGCTGGGCTGGTTTGATCACTGGACGGAGGAGCATCACTCCCGTCCGCCCAAGGAAGCGGCGGACGTGCTGGATGAAATTCTGTCCATGGGCGCATCCGTTTCCGCCTATATGTTCCACGGCGGCACGAATTTTGGCTTCATGAACGGCGCAAACTGTCCGGACAGATTCAATTATCAGCCCACCGTATCCAGCTACGACGATGACGCGCCGGTAAACGAATGCGGCGATCTGACGGAAAAATACCATCTGTTCCGCGAGGTGGTAGAGAAATACGCGCCCCTGCCCGATATGGAAATGCCTATGCCTGTCCAAAAAGCCAAATACGGCAAGGTAACGTTCACGCATTCCGCAGCCCTGTTTGACTGCCTGGACGCACTCGGAACCAAGCACCATATTGCCTGCCCCATGTCCATGGAAAAGCTGAATCAGGGTTATGGTTACATACTGTATTCCGCAAATGTATTAGGCCCCCGAGAGGATCTTCCCGTAGTCCTTCAGGAAGTACGCGACCGCGCGCACATCTTTGCAAACAAAAAGCTGATCGGCATTTCCTACCGCAACGACAAGGAACCCGCCTGCCAAACGGCAATCCCCGAGGAAGGCCTCACGCTTGACATACTGGTAGAAAATATGGGCCGCGTAAACTACGGACCGTACCTTAAAGACGCCAAGGGCATCACCGAGGGCGTGCGTCTTGGCCAGCAGTTCGTTTACGACTGGAACGCATGGACGCTTCCGATGGACGACGTATCCGAAATCCCATTCACAGAGGGCGTTGCCCCCTTTAACGGAACCCCTGTTTTCCTGAAAGGGGAATTCGACGCAGGCGACGAGCCGATGGATACCTTCATCAAGCTTCCGGGCTTTAAAAAGGGCATGATTTTCATAAACGGAAAGCCACTGTCCCGCCACTGGGAGGTAGGCCCGCAGAAAAGCGCATACCTGCCCGCTCCGTTCATCAAAAAAGGCATAAACACCATTACGGTACTGGAAACCGACGGCTTTGAAAAGCCGGAATGCATTCTCGACGACGAGATGGACATCGGCTGAGGAGGCCTCTATGATCATAAAATTTCTCGGCACCGGCGCTGCGGACTGGAGCAGCAGGCATGCGGACATGCCCGAGAGGCGCAGATATACCTCCACCCTTATAGACGGAAGGCTGCTGATCGATCAAACGGAGCTGATCAAGGATTCTTTGTCCGAAATTCAGGGCGTGGACGCGCTCATTTACACCCACAGCCATCGGGATCACTTTGATATCGATTTTCAGAAAACAATCGCCCCGAAGGCCGTGTATGCGGAGAAAAGCTGGGCGGCGGAAATAAACGCCGAGCCGCTTACGCCCTATGTCCCCTTTGAAGCCGCGGGATTTAAAATTCTTCCCCTGCCGGCCAATCACTCCACGCCCCGCTTAAGCGAACAGCCTCTGATTTACCTGATTAAAGGAAACGGAAAAACGCTGTTGTACGCAACTGACGGCGCATGGCTGTTAAACGGCGCGTATCACGCCATTCTTTCGCATAAACCG
Source organism: Clostridia bacterium (assembly GCA_045538305.1). Taxonomy (GTDB): domain Bacteria; phylum Bacillota; class Clostridia; order Christensenellales; family Aristaeellaceae; genus SFHK01. The sequence continues at coordinate 36,007 of JAZSRC010000016.1, forward strand.
CTTGACGCAGCGGTATTCGACGGAACCGTCGGCGACGCGTTCCCGAACGACTGGCGCGTGTTTGAGCATAACACATTGCCGATGGTCAGAACCATGCGCCGTTCGCTGATCGACATGAATGCGCTGAAGCCGGATGCAAAGGTATTCGTTACCCACTTGGCCCGAACGCTTCATCCGTCTCAGACAGAGCTGGAAGAAAACGAAAAAAGGCTTGGGGGCGAACTGATTATTTGCCGCGACGGCATGACCGCCGTCATTTAGAAATACTGAAATACGGCAGACTGCGGGAAACATCTCTCCCGCAGTCTGCCGTATTTTTTCTATCGGTATCTTACTTACGCCTTTTGAAAGCCAACGGTATTTAAAAACCTTACAAAGCCGTTTCTGCCTTTCTCGGTCTGCTTGAAAACGCCGGCGTCCGCAAGCACGCGCCTGCATTTATCCGCTACGCCCTTTTTGACGATTTCGTCCGCCGCCTGTGCGGAGTTATCGGTTCCGTAGGTTTGAACCAACTGCTTCGCCCAGTCAATGTGGCATGCGCCCTTTTCGTCCGCGGCCATTTTTTCAGGAAGCGGCTTGGCGCCCGTCAGGTACTTCGCCACATCGTCAAGCTCGCTCAAAAGTCGGCCCGGCAGAATCATCAGGCCCATAACCTCGATCAAGCCGATATTTTCCTTCTTGATATGATGAAGATCCGTATGCGGATGGAATATGCCCAGCGGATGCTCCGCGCTGGTGCGGTTGTTTCTGAGCACCAGATCCATCTTCCAAACGCCGCTCGATTTCCTGACAATGGGCGTAATGGTGTTATGCGGCTGATCGGTAAACGCGTATACGCCATTCTCCTCGTCGGAATAAGCGCGCCACGCGTCAAGCACCTGAACCGCTTTTTGGATCAGGGCCTCGCTCGATTCGCTTTTCAGGCGCAGGCAGCTCATAGGCCAATCGACAATGGAAGCGGAAATTCCATCCGTATCGCATGCAAGCGAAATCTCGTCAGGCGCCTTATCCATCGGAAATTCATAGTTTCCGCCCTGGAAATGATCATGCGTCAGTATAGAGCCGCCGACAATGGGAAGATCAGCATTGGAGCCAAGGAAGTAATGCGGATACAGGGAAACAAACCCAAACAGCCGCCTGAACGCTTCCTCCGTAATCTTCATCGGGCGATGCTCGTCGCTTAATACAATGCAGTGCTCGTTATAGTACAGGTACGGGGAATACTGCAGATGCCAGTTTTCTCCGTTCAGCTGCATAGGTATCATTCTGTGATTCTGACGGGCCGGGAAACCGAGCCGCCCCGCATAGCCGGGATTCTCAATGCATAGCATACACTTGGGATAGCCCGCCGATTTCACCTTGAGCGCATTTGCGATATCGCGCGGATCCTTTTCGGGCTTGGAAAGGTTGATGGTAATTTCCAGACCGCCTTCAAAAAAGCGGGCGTTTTTATTAATGCGGTCTACCTTGATATAATCGACCGCGCGGCACATTTCGTAAAACCATTCAGTCGCCTTTTCGGGAGACTGTTCATAAAGCGCCTGAAACCTTGCGCGCACTTCGTAGGGCGAAGGCGTGATTGCACCGGCAAGCTTTGCCGAAAACAGGTCGCGCGATTCAAACGTATCGCGGATCAGGCCGTTTTGCACCGCGATATCCGAAAGCGCCTCCGCCATCGGCGTAAGCGTTTCGGGAAGAAAATCAAATACAAACGGGCCTTCGGCGTCCGGCGCATCCATCTGCATGATTTCAAAAAGGCGGTTCCTGGCATAAGCCACGTCCTCGGATTCAATCAGGCCTTTGTTTACAGAAAAAGCGAGCAATTTATCAATTTCAAACGCTGCATATGACGCCATATTTCCATCCCCCGTATCCATTTATTATCCTTATTATTGCGCATCGGGCAAAAAAAGTCAAATAAAATCTCAGTTGTTAGGGGATTTACATTCTTCTGAAAACGCGTTACAATAATAATAGCGAAATTTTGGAAGGATGAGCTTTTATGGATATGAAACGCCTGATCAGCCTGTACGGCAGCGAAGAAGCAGCCCAAAAACAGCTTGCGCGTTTTGAAAATCTGAAGGCGGAATTTGCCCGCCGTTTTGGAAGCAGTGAAAATACCGAGCTTATTTCCGCGCCCGGCCGCACCGAAATCGTTGGAAACCATACCGACCACAACCATGGCTGCGTGCTGGCTGCATCCGTAGATCTGGATACGGTTGCCGTCGTCAGAAAGAGCGGAAACAGCGTTGTCACCCTTTATTCCGAAGGCTATGACACGCCCTTTACGGTGGATATAAGCGACCTTTCCGTGCATCCCGAAGAAAAAGAAACCACCTTTGCACTGATTCGCGGCGTCGCCGCATTTTTACAGGGAGCCGGCTACGAAATCGGTGGCTTTGACGCCTGCGTTACCAGCAGCGTGCTCAGGGGAAGCGGGCTTTCCTCGTCCGCAGCGTTTGAGGTTCTGCTTGTATCCATAAACGACGCGCTGTTTAATGGCTGGACGGTCGATCCGCAGCTGAACGCAAAAATCAGCCAAAAGGCTGAAAACCGGTATTTTTTGAAGCCCTGCGGTCTGATGGATCAGATGGCCAGCGCCGTGGGCGGGCTTGTATTTATCGATTTTGAAAACGGCGGTGCGCGCGTAGAGGCTCTGAAGTACGATTTTTCCGAAAAGGACTATGACGTATGCGTGGTAAGCGCCGGCGGCGATCACGGCAACCTGACGGCGGAATACGCAGCCGTTCCCGCCGAAATGAAGCAGGTGGCGGCCCTTCTCGGCGCAGACGTGCTAAGAAGCGTGACGGACAAGATTGAAAGCGAAATTCCAAACCTCAAAGGAAAGGTGTCCGACCGCGCAATTCTGCGCGCCCTGCACTTCAGGGATGAGAACGAGCGCGTAAACGAAATGGCGAAGGCGCTTAAGGCAGACGATCTGCATGCATTCTTAAACGGCGTTATCGAATCCGGCGAAAGCAGCTGGAAGCTGCTTCAAAACCTGTCGGTTCCCGGCCGCGACAATCAGGAAATGCCGCTCGCGCTTGAAATGTCCCGCCGGATGCTGAAAAATGCCGGCGGCGCATGGCGTATTCACGGCGGCGGCTTTGCCGGAACCATACTGGCTTTTGTTCCCAAGTCAAAAATGGCCGAATACATCAAAACGATGAACGCCGTATTCGGCGAAGGCGCGGTAAAACCGCTGTATGTTCGCCCCGAGGGCGCAGTTTGGCTGAAATAAGCAGCGAATATAGGGGAATCTGAAAAAATGTACATCACTCGCGGAAGCAACGATACCTTCGAGTTCGGGCGCGCGCTGGGCGTGAACCTTCGCGCGGGCGACAGCGTGCTTTTGTACGGAGATCTTGGCACCGGCAAAAGCGTGCTTGCGCGCGGCGCGGCCAGGGCGCTTGGCGTAGCCGACGAAATGGCCAGCCCGACCTTTACCATTATGCAGCCCTATAAGGGCGCGCACACAAACGTATACCACTTTGACCTGTATCGCCTGTCGGGCGCGGACGAGCTGTTCGCCTCGGGGCTTGAGGATCATATCGGAACGGACGGCGTTTCCCTGATCGAATGGCCACAGCAGGCGGACCTTTCGCCTGAACGCAGAATTGAAATCGACATTGTGCGCGGAGCACAGTTTAACGAGCGCGAAATCGACGTTGCAATATTCGGCGCAGACGAACGAACGGAAGCGATTCTGTCCTCACTTCAGAAATGGGAGGCGCAGGCATGAATATACTGGCAATCGACACATCCGGGCCCACATGCTCGGCAGCCGTTTCCAAAGACGGCGTGCTGATTCAGGAAATCGTAATGAATTCCGCGCTCACCCATTCGGAAACGCTGATGCCGGCAGTGGAACGCGTGCTTGCGCAATCCGGCATTACCGTAAACGAGGTCGACCTCTTTGCCTGCGTCGCAGGCCCCGGTTCTTTTACGGGCGTTCGTATCGGCGTATGCGCCTGCCGCGCGCTGGCACATGCGGCAGGAAAGCCCTGCGTTCGCATAAACGCGCTTAAGGCGCTGGCAGCGTCGGCTTTCGGGATTGGCGGCGTCATCTGTCCGATTCTCGACGCAAGGCGGCAGCAGGTATACTGCACAGCATACCGCTATGAAGGCGAACGGCTCGTATGCGTAAAAAGCGACGAAGCCATGCCGCTTACCGATTTTATCAAGGCGCTGCCCGAAAACGAAACGCTGTACTTTACCGGTGACGGCGTTTCGGTTCATGAAAGCGCGATTCGCAGCATGATCGGGGACAGAGCCATTTTTGCTCCGCTTCATATGCGCGTGCTTCGCGCGTCCGCAGCCTGCTATCTTGCCGGGCAGGATCCGTCCGAAGCTATCCCCTATGACCGGCTTACGCCTATTTATCTACGCCTTCCGCAGGCGGAGCGCGAGCGGAACGAAAGAATCACGAGGGCAAAGGTATGACGATAAAGCCCCTGAATGTTTCCCACTTAGCCGAAATCCTCCGCGTCGAAAACGAATGCTTTCACGCGCCATGGACGCTGGATCAGTTTGAAAGCGACCTTACCCGAAATCTCTGCGCCCGGTATCTGGGTTTGTTTGACGAAACCCGGCTGATCGGATACGGCGCAATATGGCTATTAATGGAAGAAGCGCACGTTATGAGCGTATGCGTGCTGCCCGAATACAGAAGGCAGGGCCTTGGCGAGCTTTTGATGCGAAGGCTGATTTCCTGCGCCGCCGACTCGGGCGCAAGGTTTATGGAGCTTGAAGTACGAAAGTCAAACAACGCAGCCAGAAGCATGTATCATAAGCTCGGGTTTTTGCGCGTAGGATTCAGAAAAGCGTACTACGAGGATAACGGAGAGGACGCCGTCGTTATGGCTCTGATCGCCATGCCCCGGGGAAATGAAGAAAACGATCCGTATCTGATATCAGAAAAAACAGAGGATTAACCAACCCCGGCGGCGCATGCACGGAAAACCGTAGACAAGTTTACAAACAAAGGCTACAATATATAGGATTGTGTTTTTTATCCGAAGGAGGCGTTTTTCAATTGGTTTTTACTTCTGAACTTGGCAGTATGCATTATGAAATCACGGGTTCAGGCGAAAGAACGCTTCTTCTTTTGCATGGCTGGGGCGGAAGTACCGAAAGCTGGATACCGGTCGTCAGAGATTTTGCAGGCGATCTACGGGTTGTCAACGTGGATTTTCCCGGTTTTGGAAAAAGCCCCGAGCCCGGCGAAGGCTGGTCGGTTACCGAATATGCCGAGCTGACGCGCGAATTCATTCATTCGCTGGGTGTTGACAGCGTTGACCTGATGGCGCATTCCTTCGGCGGCCGCGTAGCGCTTTTGTTAAGCAAAATGGAGCCGAATCTCATCCGCAAGCAGGTGCTGACCGGCTGCGCAGGACTTCCGCCCAAACGCAGCGGCATGAGCAGATTGACCAGAACCATGTTTCACGCCATTGCCGGCGCAGCCGACAACAAGCTTACCCGCAGAATTGCGGGCGACGAAAAAATCGATAAAGCGCGCGAAGCGATGCGCAACCGGTTCGGCTCCGCCGATTACAGAAACGCGTCGCCCCTCATGAAGCAAACGTTCCAGATGGTTATCGATCAGGATCTCACCGATTGCCTTCCCTGCGTACAGGCGTCTACGCTCCTGATCTGGGGCGAAACCGACACCGCTACGCCCCTTTGGATGGGACAGGAAATGGAGCGGGTCATCCGGGATGCAGGCCTTGTCGTATTCGAAGGCTCCGGGCATTTTGCTTACCTTGAACAGTATCAGCGCTTTTTTGCCGTTTCAAAGAAATTTTTGCTCGGTTAACCGGGGAGGATAGGTTCTATGTGGTGGCTTACAATTCTTCAGCTGGCAGCGGCGTTCATCGCAACGCTCGCAGCCTCGCGCTATTTTATTCACATGCTGCAGCTGGAGAGCTATCAGTTGGACGGCTATATCCGCTGGCTGAAGAAGGATACTGCCAATAACATGTTTGGCTGGACGCTCCGCGCGGGCGTTGGCGCTTCCGTATTGTTTTACGCGCTTCCGATTCTGGTTTCCATGTTCATGACGGGTGAACGGCGCGAAAGCATGATCATCGCAGGCATTGTAACTACTGTAGCATTTCTGTTGTATACTGCGTTCATGGTTTACCGCGATTATCAATCGCGCCAGAAAAAGCCGCTGGTGTATACCAAGCGCGTGATCCGTCTGATCGTTTCCCTTGTTATTGTCATTGCCGCAATACTGCTTCTTTCTCTCCTTATCTTTAAAAGAAACGATACCGCGAATTCCGAGATGATGCTTACATGGCTGTGCCCGTTCGCGCTCATGATCGCTTGCCCGTTTTTGCCCCTTATCGCCGGTTATCTCGTGAAACCCATTGAAGAGAAGATCAACATGGGCTTTTACAAGGCCGCTCAGGCAAAGCTTGACGCGCGCAGGGATCTGATCAAGATCGGCATCACCGGCAGCTACGGAAAAACCTCCACCAAGTACTGCCTGGCAACGATTCTGTCCGTAAAGTACAATGTTTTCTATCCGAAGGCCTCTATCAATACGCCGATGGGCCTTTCAAAAGTAATCAATAATGACCTTGAAAGCGCGCATCAGGTATTTATCGCCGAAATGGGAGCGCGCCATGTGGGCGATATCCAAGAGCTGGTTCAGCTGGTTCATCCGACCTACGGCATCATTACCAGCGTAGGCCCGCAGCATCTGGAAACCTTCAAAACCGTTGAAAACGTTGCAAATACCAAGTTTGAACTGATTGAAGGGCTGCCGAAAAACGGCTGCGCGTTCTTTGCCGCCGACGACGGCGAGGTTGATAAGCTGTATGAACGCGCAAAGTGCAAAAAGTACCGCGTGGGGCTCGGAAAAGGCTACATGAACATGTACGCCGAAGATATCGAGGTGGGCACGTTTGGCTCCCGCTTTACGTTGGTAACCACAAGCGGCGAAAGCATGCGTCTGGAAACAAAACTCCTCGGCAAGCATAACATTTCCAATATCGTTCTTTGCTGTTCGCTTGCCTACGAGCTCGGAATGACACTGGAGGAAATCAGCCAGGGCGTTTCGCTGATCAAGCCCGTTAAGCATCGCCTGCAGCTGATTAACGGCCCGATGAACGTAATTGACGACGCGTTCAATTCCAACCCCGTGGGCGCAAAGGAAGCGCTGAACATACTGGGCGCATTCCCCGGGAAGCACCTGATCATCACCCCCGGTTTCGTAGAGCTGGGTGAAGACGAAGCCAAGTTCAACTACCAACTCGGCGTTCAGATCGCAAAGGTATGCGACGCAGCGATTCTGGTAGGCCCCAGACACACCACGCCCATCCGTCAGGGTCTGATTCAGTCCGGTTTCGGCGAGGACGCCATCCGCGTGGTCAATACGCTGGAAGAAGCCTCGGCACTTATTCCCACCTTCGTTTCAAATGGCGACAGCGTGCTGTTTGAAAACGATTTGCCCGATAATTACACCGAACAGAAATAGAAAGGAAGCTGCACAGCATGAAAATCAGACTGGCCGTCGTTTATGGAAGCCGCACCTGCGAGCACGACGTTTCCATCATTTCCGCCCTTCAGGCAGCGCAGAACGCCGACAGAAACGAATACGATATCATTTATGTATACATCGCCCAGAACGGAGACTGGTACACCGGTGAAAAGCTGGCGGATATCTCTCTGTACCGCGCGTTTGACCCCAGGGCTGTTGTACGCGTAATCCCGATGGGCGTGGATGGCAAGCTCAGGCTTATGCAGCATCCCGATGATAAGCTCTTCCCCATCGGCCGCCTGCGCCAGATTGCGGAAGCGGACGTGGTTATGCCGGTTATGCACGGCATGAACGGCGAAGACGGAACCCTTCAGGGCATGCTTGAGCTTTGGGGAATTCCCTATACCTCTGCAGGCGTACTCGGAAGCGCCCTCGGCATGGATAAAATCGCCATGAAGCGCGCGTTCAAGGCCGCAAATCTCCCCGTGCTCCCGGACGAATATGTGGATCGCTCCGAGTGGAAGCGCAACCGCCAGGGCATTCTTGCCCGCGTGTCTGCCTCCCTCTCCTTTCCCGTATATGTAAAGCCTGCCAATCTCGGCTCCTCCATCGGCATCAACCGCGCCGACGACCTTAAGAGCCTGGAAGAAGCCATCGACGTTGCCGTTTCCTACGACAGGCGCGTGCTGATCGAAAAGGGCGTAAAGAACCTGATGGAAGTCAACTGCGCGGTTCTGGGCTATGCGGGCGACGCCATCGCTTCCATGACCGAAATGCCCGTTCGCTGGACGGAATTCCTTTCATTTGAAGAAAAGTACCTGAGAGGCGCAAAAGGCGGATCAAAGAGCGGCCCCAGCAAGGGCATGACCAGTCTGAACCGTCAGATGCCGGCGCCCATCGGCGATGAAATGATTCACCGCGTAGAAGAACTCGCCGTACAGGCGTTTAACGCCATCGACTGCCGCGGCGTATCCCGCGTAGACTTTTTGGTCGATCAGGACACGAACGATATCTTTATCGGCGAAATCAACACCATCCCCGGTTCTCTTGCCTTCTATCTTTGGGAGCCCAAGGGACTGTCGTTTGCCAAAATGATCGACAAAATGGTGGAATATGCGCTTCTGGCCAACGCCGAGCGCAACGAAAACGTATTCTCCTATCAATCCCCGATTCTGAACAAAATGGGCGGAACCAAAGGCGCAAAAGGAACCAAGGGCGCAAAAATGTAACTGTCCCGATAAAAACTGCGGATGAACGATTTAAACGTTCATCCGCAGTTTTTTGCTCCGCTATCGCGTGCCCGGTCAGTTTTCGAAAATCGTCTCCATAAGCGCCCTTACAAAAATGCCGTGCGCCTCCTTGCTCGGGTGGTTGATGTCGTTTGAAAGCATTTTCGTTACATCTACCCCAGCCTTTTCCAGCTTCTGCCACACATCATGCGCATCCGCGACGGGTACGTTCATTTCCCGGGCAGCTTTCCGTGCCGCATTTACGTACCTTAAAAGAACCCCATCGTTCTGTACGCGGGACGCATCCTTTGCAATATCGATGAGCGTTTCATCTTTAAGATTATGGGATACATACGTGCACATATAGTTGGGCGTTAACAGAATGCACTCCGCGCCGGAAGCCAGAACGCTTTCAAAAATCCCACGCATGGCTTTTTCATATCTCTCAAGGCCGCCGTCGACGTCCGGATTCATGGAATCATTCAGGCCGAAATCCACAATTACCAGATCGGGATTAAAGGACAAAGCGTCCCGTGATAAACGCTTCAAGCCGTTTACGGCGTTATCGCCGGATACGCCGGCATTGATGATATTGGGGGAAGCAAACGGGTACATTTTCCCAAGCTCCGCCGCAAGCAGGGCGGGATACGCCTCATGGGCGCGGCACACGGTGTCAACATGGCGCTCCTCGTTGAGAAACACTTCGAAACAGCCATGCGTCACGCTGTCGCCGATGCATGCGATCAAAACCGGGCGGTGATTTACAAACGCTTTCTGCCTGCTGTTGAGCTTTTCAAGTATCTTCATCTTCCATTTCCTCCCGCGCGTCGAGCCTTCGCATCAGCTCACGCATTTCATTCGGCGTAAGATTGCGCCATTGTCCAACCTTCAGATTGCCCAGATGAATGTTCATAATCCTGACCCTTTTCAGCGTCCGCACCCGATAGCCAAGCGCCTCGCACATGCGGCGGATCTGCCGGTTCAGCCCCTGCGTGAGTATGATGGTAAAGGCTTTTTCACCCGTTTTCACAATGCGGCAGGGCAGCGTCGTCACGCCCAGTATCTTTACGCCCGCCGCCATTTTGTTCAGAAACTCCTGCGTAATCGGCTTATCCACCGTAACCTGATATTCCTTTTCATGCCTGCCGGCGGCTCGGAGTATCCGGTTTACAATATCGCCGTCGCTGGTCATAAGCAAAAGGCCTTCGCTGTCCTTATCGAGTCTGCCGATGGGATATATACGCCGATCGTGATCGACAAAGGACACCACATTCGCAGGCTCGCGCATATCGGTTGTGCAAACAATGCCTACCGGCTTATAAAGCGCAATATACACGTTTTTTCCCTTTGAACGCACCTTTTCCCCCGCAATGGTTACCTTCATGCCGGGAAGCACGCGATCGCCCAGCGTACCAATGCGCCCATCGATCCGCACGCGCCCTTCCTCGATCCACCTGTCCGCCTCACGCCTTGAGCAATGTCCCGCATCGGATATATACTTATTCAGACGTATTCCCTTTTCCTGATCCATTTTCAATCCCGCCTCATTTTAGCTACTGCTATTGTACCATATGCGCGTCGCGTAAATATTTCAATTTTATTTCAAAATAGTTGCATCATGTGCGTTTTTTTGATATAATACGCATGTTGTCGGATTATTACGGCAATATACGTTTGATCACCGCCAAGGAGGCACTATATACCATGACGAGACTGGAAATGGTCGAAAAAATCCATGAAAAAACCGGCGTAACTTACGAGCAGGCGCGTGAAACCCTGGAAAAATGCAATTGGGATATGCTGGACGCCATCGTTGCCATCGAACACATGAATGCCGCGTCCGCCAAAAAAGCCGAACCTGCATTTGAAGGCACGGTGGAAGATCCTCAGCCGATACAGGGTGAACCCGCCCCCAAAAAGCGCGTAATCCGCATTTCCTCCTCAAGCGAACTGGGCGACAAGGTTGCAGCTGCGCTCAAATGGTTGGGCGCACTCATCAAAAAGGGCGAGGAAACTCATTTTGAAATCTCCCGCAAAGAAGATCTCGTTATGTCCATTTCCGTTACCTCGCTTCTTCTGGTCTTCCTGCTCAGCTGGTTTATTCCGCTGCTGCTTATTATTGCAGGCCTGTTCACCGGCTATCGCTTCCGCTTCACCGGAAATTCCGTTGCCGGAAAAATTGCCAACAGCGCGGTCAACAAGGCCAGCGCCAAAGCGGACGAAATCAAAACCAAAATGTCCGCCGAAGAAGAAACCGATCAGTAACCGCATTGAAAAGCAAATACACCACAAAACAAAACACCGGGGCGCGCTGCGTTTAAACTGCTCTCCATTTGCAAGTCAGTATTGGTATACTGTCTAACAAGTGGAGAGTAGTTTTATGCCTAAGGGAAAGCCGAACAAGAGACATGCAGGTAAATTCAAGCAAATAGTGATTGAAACAATACAACGTGAGAAGCCGAGCCGCCAAGAGGCGGAATAGTATGTTGAAATCACGAGTCATGGCTATGTTTCAAGCGGGAACCGAATCTATCTGACAGAAGGGCCGAAAGGGCTGTACGAAAAACGACGAGAGCGCGGTAACAAGGAATACTCACCCCAGATGCCAAAGAAAGCTGGGAAAGATCCGTTGAAGTACAGCAGCTCATGTATAAGTTGAATTTGCTCTGTAAGGTATGTCTAAAGAAATATCGCTCCTATAAAGGTGAAGTCGGGAAAATTGCACCAAATCTGCCGGCTTGCGACTTTGAAGCGGAGGCTCCGAATCAAAAATGGGGGAACTGACGTCGCCGGATTTTCACTCTTCGGAGAGAAAAGACATCTCTCGATTATTCCGGATCTGCGCTCAAGCGATATCAGAACCTACCCAGATACAACAGTATTCGTCAGAGTATGAGTCGGAAGGAAAACTGTATTGACAATGCTGTTACGGAAAACTTCTTTGGTCTTCTTAAAACGAACTGCTTTACTTACAGGATATTAAATCCACAGAACCCTTCTGCCTCGAATTGGTTAGCTTGATTCCTACAACCACCGCGGAATTAAGGCAAAACTAAAGGGATTGCCTCCTGCTCTTCACAGGTTGCAATCCCCGGTAGCCTGGCTTTATTCTTTTATCTACCTTTTTTGGGACGCTTCACCGGGCTTCTAGACGTCTTTCGTTTCTTTTTGGATCTGTCCTTTATGCCTTTCTGACCTTCGGACCGGCAGGGGTATCTTCGATTACATATCCCTTTTCCAGAACCTCTGCGCGGATGCGGTCAGCCTCGGCAAAATTCTTCGCCTTTTTGGCGCTGATTCTGTCAAGCGCCAGCTTTTCAATTTCTGTGTCCGCGTCGCAGCCGTCAAATACGACGGTTACTACGGCGTTTGCGGCGCTGGCCGCCTGCTTTTTCATATCCTCGCGCTTGGCTTTTGCCTTTTCAATCAGGCTGAGCCCAAGCACCGTATCGAAGGAAGCGATGGCCTGAAGCTTGGTAAAATCGTTCGTCGGGTACTTAAGAACGTCGTACAGGCTGGTTACGGCAAGAGAGGTATTCAGGTCGTTATCCAGCGCGAAGCAGAATTTTTCCCGAAGCGCCTTCAAAGCTGCCTCATCGGTTTCGCCGTCGTTTTCCTTCAGAGAAGCGATTTTGTTGATCAGCTTCTGATACGCGCCCTGCGCGTTGGTAAGGTTTTCAAAGGTAAATACGAGGTTCTTTCTGTAATGGCTCTGCAGGCAGAACAGGCGGTACGCCAGCGGATCATAGCCCTTTTCCTCAAGCAGCGACACGGTCAGGAATTCACCCTTGGACTTGGACATTTTGCCCTGCGCGCTGTTTAAGTGATGCACATGCATCCAATAGTTGCACCACTTATGGCCCAGATATGCCTCCGACTGCGCAATTTCATTCGTATGATGCGGGAACGCGTTGTCAACGCCGCCGCAGTGGATATCGATATCCTCGCCCAGATGCTTCATGGAAATGCAGCTGCATTCAATGTGCCAGCCGGGATAACCGACGCCCCAGGGAGAATCCCACTTCAGCGCCTGATCCTCAAACTTGGATTTGGTGAACCACAAAACAAAGTCGTTCTTGTTGCGCTTGTTCTGATCCTCCTCAACGCCTTCACGAACGCCAACTGCCAGATCTTCCTCGTTGAAGTCGTTGAACACATAGTATTTTTCGAGCTTTGAGGTATCAAAGTACACGTTTCCGCCTGCAAGATAGGCATATTCCGTCTCAATTAGGCGCGTGATGATTTTGATATACTCATCAATCATATTGGTTGCGGGCTCTACCACATCCGGGCGCTTGATGTTAAGCTTTCTGCAATCGTCAAAGAACGCATCGGTATAGAACTGGGCAATCTGCATGACGGATTTGTTCTCGCGCTTTGCACCCTTTACCATCTTGTCCTCGCCTTCATCGGCGTCGCTGGTCAGATGGCCTACATCCGTAATGTTCATAACACGCTTTACATTATAGCCCGAAAAACGCAGATACTTTTCCAGCACGTCCTCCATCAGGTAGGAACGCAAGTTGCCAATATGCGCGAAATGGTAAACCGTAGGACCGCAGGTATACATCTTTACGATGTCGGGATGGTTTGGGACAAACTCCTCCTTGGTGCGGCTGGCGGTGTTATAAAGCTTCATATCAAATAACCTCCCGGAAGATGATCAGTTTCCTTCAGAAAGCGCGATGGCAATCTTCGCGCCAAGGCGCGCGTTGTTCAAAACCAGCTGAATGTTGCTGTCAAGGCTTCTGCCGCCTGTCAGCTTCTGAATGCGGTCCAGCAGATAGGGCGTTGTGTCCTTACCCTTGATGCCAAGCTCGTTGGCGTCCTTTACCGCCTGTTCAATGGTACTGTTGATCTCGTCCGGATCCATCGCGTACTCATGCGGGATGGGGTTGGCAATCAGCATACCGCCGTTCATACCCAGTTCGCGCTTGGCTTTGAACGCGCCGGCAATCTCCTCGGGCGTGTCAAGGCGATAATCCACCTTCAGCCCGCTTCTGTCCGTATAAAACGCCGGAAGCTCTTCGGTGCCGTAGCCGATTACGGGAACGCCCTTGGTTTCCAGATATTCGAGGGTCAGATTCAAATCCAGAATGGATTTGCAGCCGGCGCATACGACCATAACGTTTGTAATAGCCAGCTCCTCAAGGTCTGCGGAAATGTCCATGGTTACCTCGGCGCCCCTGTGCACGCCGCCCACACCGCCGGTGGCGAATACGGAAATACCCGCAAGCTGAGCGCCGATCATGGTAGTGGCAACGGTGGTCGCGCCGTCCATGCCCTTGGAAAGCAGTACCGGCAGATCGCGGCGGCTGGCTTTATGTACGGATAAGCCGGCCTTTCCCAGGTATTCAATGTCCTCGCGGCTCGCACCGACTACGATTTTTCCGCCAATGATGCAGATGGTAGCAGGCACCGCGCCGTTTTCGCGCACAGTCTTTTCTACCAGAAGCGCCGTTTCCACATTCTTGGGATAAGGCATACCGTGGGAAATGATGGTGCTTTCAAGCGCTACCACGGGGCGATTATGTTTTATGGCCTCCTGTACTTCTTCGGAGACGCGCAGATATTTGGACAAATCCTTCATTTTTTATATCCTCATTTCATTTCCGGTGCGCAATCATAGGGTTTAAGCGCAAGCACATAGTCCTTTACGCCCAGCCACGCACCCATTTTATAGCCGACAGATTCATATTTACCCGCGCACACAAAACCCATCTTTTCAAAAAGCCTTTCGCTTCTCGGATTCGGGCTGGTAATACAGGCAAGCGCCGTAAAATAACGGCTGTCATTTTTCAGCATATCCAGAAGGCATTCCAGCAGCCTTTTCCCCCGGCCACAGCCGGTATACTGTTGATCAAGGTATATGCTCACCTCAACCGTTGGCCTGTACGCGCGCCTTTCCTTGAAAAGGCCTGCATAGGCATAACCGATCACTCGCCCGTTATCCTCCAAAACGATATACGGATACTCCGCATGCGACAGAATTCTGTTTTCCATCTCATGAGCGTCCGGCGCTTCGGTTTCAAAGGTGATGGCTGTGTTTTCCACATAGGGACGATAGATTTCGGCAATCCGCGCGGCGTCTGACAGCCGAACGCCGCGAATCGTTTCCGCCATGCTTATGCCTCGCCCGCTTCCTTCTTAGCCTTGTAATCGGCAATTGCGGCGTGCAGCGCTTCCTCCGCCAGTACGGAGCAGTGCAGCTTGACAGGGGGCAGGCCGCCCAGAGATTCGGTTACCATTTTGTTGGTAATCTGAAGCGCCTCGTCAATGGTTTTTCCAAGAACCATTTCGGTAGCGCGGCTGGAGGTAGCAATCGCCGCGCCGCAGCCATAGGTTTTGAACTTCACATCTACGATGACTTCATTTTCTACCTTGATGAAGATTTTCATGATGTCGCCGCACTTTTCGTTGCCTACCAGGCCTACGCCACTGGCATCCTCGATTTCACCTACGTTGCGGGGATTCATGAAGTGATCCATAACCTGCTCAGTATACATAATTCTTTCCTTCCTTCCATTTAAAGCCGTTGTCCGGGCGTGATTATCGGTTATTGATTGTAAAGAGGCGACATGGAGCGCAGACGATCGACGATGACAGTCAGTTCGCTAACCACCTGATCCACTTCCTCCATGGTGTTTTCTTCGCTCAGCGACAGGCGCAAAGAGCCGTGCGCGATGCCATGCGGAAGGCCGATTGCCAGAAGCACGTGCGAAGGATCGAGCGAGCCGGAAGTGCATGCGGAGCCGGAGGAGGCTGCGATGCCCTTCAGATCCAGACTCAGAAGCAGCGCTTCGCCTTCGATATAGCGAATGGATACGTTTACATTGCCCGGCAGGCGCTTTTCGGCATGGCCGTTCAGGCGGCTTTCGGGAATCCTGTTCAGGATTTCAGAAATCATATGATCGCGCATGGCGATGAGCTTCCTGTTATGCCCTTCAATATCGCTTGTTGCAAGCTCGATTGCCTTGCCAAGGCCCACGATGGAAGCAAGGTTTTCCGTACCCGCACGTTGCGCACGCTCCTGCGCGCCGCCGCGGATCAGGGGCTGAATGCGCAATCCGCCTTTCAAATACAGAGCGCCAACGCCCTTGGGCGCATGGAACTTATGACCGGACAGAGACAGCATGTCGATGCCCATTTCCTTGACGTCAATTTCCATGCTGCCGATAGCCTGTACGGCGTCGGTATGGAAAAGCGCGCCAGCTTCATGCGCCATGGCGGCGATTTCCTGAATGGGCTGAATGGTGCCGATTTCGTTGTTGGCAGCCATAACGGTTACAAGAATTGTATCCTCGGTAATGGCCTTTTTCATTTCATCCATATTGACGATGCCAAACTCATCAACGGGAACATATACGGCCTTGAAGCCCTCTTTTTCAAGCTGTTCTACCGTATGCAGCACGGCGTGGTGCTCGATGGTGGTGGTGACGATGGTTTTCCGGCCGTTCTTGGCGGCATATGCCGCGCCGCGAATCGCCCAGTTATCGCTTTCGGTGCCGCAGCCCGTAAAATAGATTTCGCGGCTTTCCGCGCCGATGGCCTTGGCCACCTGACGCCTGGCTTCCTCTGCCGCCTTCCTTGCCTCGCGGCCGAAGGAATGTACGGAAGAAGGGTTTCCATAGATTTCGGTAAAATACGGCTTCATAGCCTCAAAAACAGGTTCCGTTACGCGGGTCGTTGCCGCGTTATCCATATAAATGCGCGTCATGCTTCGCTTTCTCCTTTACCGGTTCTCATTTCATAATCGTCTATCATATCCTGAAGCGTAATTCCATCCACAATGGCGTTGATGCCTTCAGACACCTTCTGCACCACAAGCCTCGTGGGACATGCGCCGGATTTTTTGCAGGCGTCCTCGAATTTCAGGCAATCCGTCATACACAAATCGCCCTCCAGCGCGCGAATAATGCCGCCGACAGTAATATTGCCGGGCGCATCCGAAAGCGTGTAGCCCCCCTGCGCGCCGCGGGCGGAAAGCACCAGCCCTTCCTTGCGCAAGGCAGCCATCAACTGCTCAAGATATGCTTCGGGAATACTTTGCCTTTCCGCAATGGATTTCAGCGGCTGAGGCCTGTCGTTTCCGCATACCGCCAGGTCATACATGGCATGAATGCCGTATCGTGCGCGCGTCGATAATTTCATTTCTGTCCTCCGGATTGAATCCCGACTAATTTATAATGATTTCCAAAAGCATTATATCCAACCTCGCCGCCTGCGTCAAGGAATTCCGACTAAATTGCAGGAAATTAACGCACGCCGGAAAAGCAGGAATTCCACTATAGGGTGTTGAACAAATATATGGAAAAATGCGTCATATAAGAGACTTAGCAAAATGAGGTGAACGTATGAATAAGAGAAAGAAAATTGCACTGGCCGTTATTGCCATTTCACTGGCCATGACGGTATTGGTAGTAGTTTTGTTATCCGGCTCCGGCAACGGATATGAAAAAACCTTCGACGCCATCCGAAAACTGGTATTTGAAACGGACAATTTCACCGTTCAGCTCCGGATGGAAAACAGCATCGATGGAAAATACATCGATCGCTTCAACACGATGCTGCTGAAAGACGGCAATGACAACGCATCCTGGGCGATCGCCGAAGACGGAACCATTTCGGACGAGGATTACACCATCGACAACAAAACCTATCATTCCTTCGACCACGAAAAGAAGACCTACTATTTCTATGTCAGTTCTGCGGATTTGTACGACGCCCATTATGAGGACAATGCCGAAACCTTATACAAGCTTACAAAGCTGATGGCAGACTTCTTCTCCGGGAACGTGAAAAATCAGTTCTCCCACAGCCGCATGGAAAACGGAGACCGCTACACCGTAAGTCTCAATGAATCCCAGCTGCCCGAGGCGGCGACTCTGCTTCTGGAGCTGATCAACACGGCCTCATCCGAGGTGTACCTGTCCGAAATAGAATACGAGGACTTCGACGCCACCTTCCGCGCTTACTACAAGGACAAGACCGGAAGCGACCTTGCCGAGAATTTCTTTGACGTATACTATAACAATAAGGAGCTGCGGGACGCCTTCTCACTCATGCGCGATGATATGTATAAGAAATATACCGAAATGCTCACGCCGTACGGCGATGACGGGTATGTATACGTCTATACCGATGGCACGGCCGATGCATTTGCCAGCGGAGTCGATTTCTATAAATCCCTGGAATTCACAAGTGAAAACATAGAAAAGTTCGGAACGACGCCCTTTATGAAGAGCATGCAGCTAAAAAATGCGTCTGCTCAGATCGACATTGACGAATCCGGCCGGTTCACGAACATCCGCGCAAAGCTGGATCTGGAAATCACCGATTTTGCCGGAAACAAGCGCACAAATACATTTGATTTAGAAGCGGTTTTCTCCGATTACGGAACGACGAGCATTTCTCTTCCCGATATGACGGGATATGTGTTCAGCAAAGATATTCAGAAAGAAAAGGTGGTTGTGATTCAGGAAATCGAGTTTAACGGCGCGGCATACCCGGTTGAGTATACGGAGATGGTGGAAAAATGAGCGCAGTACTTGAAATAACCGACGCAAAGCGTGTATACCGGAACGGGCGCGGCCTTCAGGAAACAAACCTTATGCTGAACGAGGGTGAAATTCTGGGCCTGCTTGGTGCAAACGGAAGCGGAAAGACAACGCTGCTGAAAATCGCATGCGCCCTTACAAAGCCGGACGCCGGAAGCGTGACAATCTGCGGCGTTCCCCTGTCGGAAGATCCCGTAAAAGCGCTTGGCTATGTAGGCGCTTTGATTGAAACCCCCGCTGTGTATCCGAATCTTTCCGCGCGCGACAATCTAAAAGTTGCATGCGCATACAGGCAGCTGGACGCAAAAAAATATGTCGACAGGCTGCTGGAAATTTTCGGTCTTACGAACTATCAGAAGGATAAAGTACGAAGGTATTCGCTGGGTATGAAGCAGCGCATGGCGCTGGCGCTGGCATTTCTGGGCGACAAAAAGCTGATTCTGCTGGACGAACCCACAAACGGCCTCGATATTGCCAGTAAATCCAATACGAAGAATATGATCAAACACGCGTGTTTTGATCTGGGCGCGGCGGCGATTATTTCAAGCCACTTGTCCGATGAGCTTGAAAAGCTCTCTACGCGCGTCAGAATTCTGAAAAACGGCTATACCGCCGCAGACGTTCCCATCGAACAAGCGCTTGCAAACGGCGCTGCCCTGGAGGACTTCTATCTGGCCGTAACAAGGGAGGGAAACGAATGACCGGAATTCTCTCGGCATTCAAAGCCGAAACCCTCAAACTCCGAAAGCACAAGCGATACACGGTATTCCTTTTTATCGCGCTTGCCCTGACAGTCATCGGCTATGTGATCCGCATCATACTGAACCAGCATCTTCATGTAAATCCCGGAAGCTCAATTGTATCAGGGGCGCTCTTTACCGTATACCTTCCGCTGATCGCATTCATTGCTGCAAACGACCTGCTGGCCGGCGAATTGAAGGACAGAAGCATTCTCGTATGCCTGTTAAGCCCGGTATCGCGCATGTGCGTGTATATCGCAAAGTGCTTGGCGATTCTGGCCGTATGCCTTTTTCATGCGCTGGTGCTCATTTTCACGGAAACAGTATATCTCCTGATTTTCGAAAAAACCCTTTCCCTGCTTCCGTATGTATACGTCCTCGTCGACATGCTGCCGCTGTTTACGCTGATCGCCTTTTCCTGCCTGATGTCGGTTGTCACGCAAAGCCCCGCGCTGTCAATGCTTTTATCCATCGGCGGCTATATCGCGCTTTTCGTGCTGGGTTCCTTCTTTGGTCTGTCGCCGATTATGTTTACCAGCTACTTAACCTGGCACACCCTCCTGCACGGCGGTTTGGGTTTTACCGACCTGATCATTCGCTTTTTGGCAGTCGCTGCTCCCATGACGCTGTTTGTGTCCGCAGGTGCGCTGATTCTGGACAGCAAGAGTCTGTAATCCAACCCATTTCGCGCAAAGCGCCTTTCCCTATTACAAAAACGAAGCCTTCCGCCACCTTGAAAGTGGGAGAAGGCTTCGTTTTTGCCATCGTATCTTTTTTTCGATTGAGGACGTTTCAGAAAACCGACGTCAGGAAATGGTAACCGTTCCGCCTTCGTACATTTTGTAGGATTGTGAAGCAAGCACGAGACTGCCTTCTTCCATCACATAGCGGGTAATGATGCTTCCGATATTGTCCCAATTATAGCCTCCGGCAGTTGTGCGAATGCTGAACACAAGGTCATAGACACCGTCTTCATTGAGTTCATAGCTCATGCTGCCCAGCCCCTCATCCGAAATCGTTTTTCCGGTACGCTTGAAACCACTGTAGGGAAGCGGCATTTCGCCGTTGATTCGAATATTGGTAGGCAGAATGGTTCCGCTGAAATGGGTATTGTCGCTGAACGAAGCCTGAATATCGATATTATCAGAGAAATTGCTGCCTGTGAATTCCTTGATAATCTCCAGCCTGCCGTCCGTTTCACGCATAACAATCGCTTCATGTCCCATACCGGTTCCGCTATTAGCGAGCTGCAGTACATAGGTATACTCGCCGTTGCCCATATCCACGCCGAAGAAATCCATAGCCATCGTGTACCAGCTTGTTTGATAAACAAAATCCTGAGAGCAATTCTCGTGGCTGATCGTTACCTTTTCGATCCAATTATTCGTTTCTACGGCAATGAACACCTTAGGAATGCCGTGCGGACAAGTTCCGTCGGCGGTCAGTGCCTGTACACGCTTGGTTTCATTGCCCGTATGGGCGGAGATCACCGGCAGGCAGAGGGGTACAAGCGCAGTATCAAAGCTCACCCTGTAGCCATTTTCATACTCCAGATCGCTGAAAGTTTTTGCCATATAGCCGTCCTTGGAGAAGGAAATGGCATAGGTTCCTCTGCCGAGCTTATCGATGCAATACCCGCCTTTCGAATCGGTATAGGCGTTTAAGGTTTTCCCGTTTGGCAGAGTGAGCTTTACCAGAACACCCTGAAGGGTTTGGCCGGTGTGTTTGTCGGTGACCGTTCCCTGAATGATCAGTTCTTCCTCCTTGATCACTACATCCTTCGGACATCCCGCAACGCTGAATTCCGTCGAAACGCTGCCGGAATCAAAGCTCGCCTCGGCGGTATATCTGGCGTCATACAGATAAACATCATCCGGGCTTACCAGGGTCTCCCTGCTGCCGTTAGAGCCGGTAATGCCGACGTCTATACCCTCTATCGGCTGTCCGTACATGTCCTGTGTGAAAACACTCACGCGATATTTGTTATTGGGGCATATTCCGAAGCCTTTTTCAAGTTTTCCGCCGAATATGCTTTCCTTTTCATTGATGATGGATATATACATATCCATCAAATCTTCGTCGATATAGAAAATTTCTTTATCCAGCAGATCGCCGCTGAAATCCTCGGTGATATTGTAATAGATATTTGCATTCGCCGTAGCAAAGATATCGGCGTCAATGGACAGACAGGAATCGCAGGCGTGGATTTGGTCATCGTCTACAGGCGGTTCATAGCCCGCGTGCATTTTTCCGAACAGGGTACCTGTTGCATTCACGCCCACCTGTCCGCTGATCTTTGCACCGAAAAAGTCCCAGATTCCGATATCCAATGTAACCTCGGGGCCGGCATCGGCATGGAAATTCACCTCAAGCTCCGCATCCGCCCAATGGTTGCCAGGTTCTTCCTTCTCGACAAACCCGCTTTTGGTGTCCCATTTGAAGCCGATAAGCTTATCAAAGCCGATATCCACAACGCCGATGCCTTGAACTCCGGCATTAAAGGGCAGGGTTACCGTCAGATCGGCAGGCAAATTGATGACGGGAATGATAACCTTGCCCGAATAAATATCCAGCTCAATCTCGCCTTCTTTGGTCGAATACTCCCCTTCAAGCGTCGCAATGCCGTTGCCCCACACATGTGCATCCACGTCAAATAGAAAATAATCCTTGCCCAGATTCTTTTTATCATATTCCGCGGTTACATAAATGCTCATACCGCATTTTACATTCACGGTTAAAATACCGTTCCCATAAACAAACGTTTCATCATAATTGATCACATTGCCGACTTCAAGACCCGCCGAAGAGCCATCGGTCTCCATGTGCCCATTAATGCTCAGCTTATCGTAAACGTCCGAAAGACACAGGTCCGCATCCGCTTCAACAGTGATTGTGCCGCTTTTTCCCATGAGAACAGAACCGACCTTCACCGGAGTCTGTATTCCGTTCACATTCAGCATCAGTATGTCGCCGACGGCAGGCGTATTTCCATCGAAATCAGAAGCAGAAAAGGAATACCTGCTTCCGCTGAGATTGGCTTCACCGGGAACGCGCACAACGCCCTCGGCAAGCACGGCGAAACCTGCGTCTCCAAAATCCAGCACTCTGTCGGAAGGGTAATCCTCTGCACCCGCATCTTCGGCCTGCGCATACGCACGGGTATGGCGGATATCGCGAACCGGTTCTGTAAGCGCTTTTCCGGCCTGATCAAGAAGAACTGCTTCGAGAATAAAATACTCAGGCAGCGCGTTCTCCACGGGCAAACGCATATATTCGCCCTTCCGTCCGGCTTCTGCGCCGGCGCTTACGCTTATCAAAACGCTTTCGTCCTCATCGTCAAGGAAATAAAAGCGCAGAATACAGGATTCGCCGGTTTCAATCTGTGCCGCAGCATATACGCCATCAGCGTCCTGCTTCAGTTCTATGCCGTTTATGGAATACTGTCCTTCCGCCGCTGATTCATCAAGCACCTCATATCTCACATCGCTGAAGGCAGCCCATCTGTGGGCGTAGCTGTCCTTATAGACCGTGATAACCAGATTATCACAGCCGTCAAACGCATCGTCAGCGATAAACTCAACGGATTCCGGAAGTAAAATCTCGGACAGGCTGCTGTTCATAAACGCCCGCTCGCGGATTTCCGTTACATTTTCCGCCAATATGACTTTATCAATGGACGAAGCCTCATAGAACGCTTCGCTTTCGATGATTGTCAGCGCTTCAGGCATATCCAGCGAAGAAGCAAAGGCAAAAACACCCGCATTCATCAGTATACATACCAATCCCAAAGCGAGCAAACTCCGTATACCAGACCTCATAGTCAATCCTCCGCTCCCATTCCGTTCATCGACAACCGACGCTTTTATTACTGATAAAAAATTATAAATACGTTTTCAGGTGCGTTCATCGTTTTGATGTTAAATCAAGCACAATTTTACAGAAAAGAGGCTTCTGCAGCGAAACAAGCTGTAAAAGCCCCTTTTATCCATATTTCTAAAGTCTGTTATTCATACAGCGGAAACCGTGCGGTAAGCGCCAGCGCTCTCTTGGATACGCCTTCAACGGCTGCCTCTCCGCCCTCAATGATATCGGAAATCATGTCGGCAATTTCGATCATTTCGGCTTCTTTCATGCCGCGCGTAGTGACGGCGGGCGTACCAATGCGAATGCCGCTGGTAATGAAGGGGGAGCGCTTTTCTCCGGGCACGGTGTTTTTGTTTACTGTGATGTGCGCGTCGTCCAGCATGTGCTCAAGCGCCTTACCGGTTACATCGCGTTCGGAAAGATCCAAAAGCATCAGGTGGTTGTCAGTGCCGCCGGAAACCAGCGATATGCCGCGCTCTACAAAGCGGTTTGCCATAACGCCGGCGTTTTTCACAATCTGCTTCTGATAGGCTTTGAACTCATCAGACAGCGCCTCTTTAAAGCACACAGCCTTGGCGGCAATGATGTGCATCAGCGGACCGCCCTGCGTTCCGGGAAAAATCGCCTTATCGATGGCCTTGGCATACTTTTCACGGCAAAGGATCATGCCGCCGCGCGGACCTCTGAGCGTCTTATGCGTGGTAGTGGTGACGACGTCCGCATACGGAACGGGACTCATATGCTCGCCCGCGGCTACGAGGCCGGCGATGTGCGCCATATCCACCATCAGATATGCTTCGCATGCATCCGCGATTTCACGCAGACGTTTGAAATCGATGGCGCGCGCATATGCGCTTGCGCCGGCGACAATCATCCTCGGCTTGGCTTCAAGCGCGATTCTCATTACGTCGTCATAATCGATTTTGCCCGTTTCGGCGTTCACGCCATAGGGCACAAAGTGAAAATACGAACCGGAAAGGTTTGCGCTGCTTCCGTGAGTGAGATGTCCGCCGTTATCAAGCGCCATGCCCATCACGGTATCGCCGGGCTTGAGAAGCGCAAAGTATACCGCAATATTCGCCTGCGCGCCGGAATGCGGCTGCACGTTGGCGTGCTCCGCTCCGAACAGCTCGCATGCGCGCTTCTTCGCAATCTCTTCGGCTACATCCACGGCGTAGCAGCCGCCATAATAGCGCTTCCCCGGATAGCCTTCCGCGTATTTGTTCGTGAGCACGCTGCCCATTGCCGCAAGAACGGCTTCGCTTACATAGTTTTCAGAAGCGATCAGTTCAATGTTTTCCCTTTGGCGCTTAAGCTCCGCGTCAAAGGACGCACAAAGCTCCGGATCATACGCTCGGATCAGATCGAAATTCATGGTTGCCTCCGAATTAATTGAAATCAAAACTCCATTTTCTTTTCAAGCCATGCGGTCAATTCGTCAATGTCCACAAGCGTCTGCTCCATGGTATCGCGGTCGCGCACAGTAACTTTGTTGGTGGCTTCGGTATCGAAGTCGATGGTTACGCAGAAGGGCGTTCCGGCCTCGTCTGCGCGGCGATAGCGCTTGCCGATAGAACCGGTTTCATCGTATTCGCACATAAACTTCTTGGACAGCTTGGCGTACACTTCCTTAGCCTTATCGCCAAGCTTGTTCTTCTGAAGCGGCAGTACCGCGCACTTGATGGGTGCCAGCGCCGGATGCAGATGCAGAACCGTGCGTACATCGCCGCCCTCCAGCTCTTCTTCCTCATAGGCATTGCACAGGAAGGCCAGAACCAGACGCTCTACGCCGACGGAGGGTTCTACGCAATAGGGGATAAACTTTTCGTTGGTCGTGGGATCCATGTATTCCATGGATTTGCCGGAATGCTCCTGATGCTGCTTGAGGTCGTAATCGGTGCGGTCGGCAATGCCCCACAGCTCGCCCCAGCCGAACGGGAACAGATACTCAAAGTCGGTGGTTGCCTTGGAATAGAAGGCCAGCTTCTCAGGCTCATGGTCTCTCAGTCTCAGGCACTCTTCCTTAAGGCCGAGGGAGATCAGCCAGTCGCGGCAGAAGGAACGCCAGTAGTTGAACCACTCCAGATCCTCGCCGGGCTTGCAGAAGAATTCAAGCTCCATCTGCTCGAATTCCAGTACGCGGAAGATAAAGTTGCCGGGGGTAATCTCGTTGCGGAAAGACTTTCCGATCTGGCAGATACCGGCGGGCAGCTTTTTGCGGGTGGTACGCATGGCGTTAAGGAAATTGACAAAAATGCCCTGCGCAGTCTCGGGGCGGAGCAGTACTTCAGAAGCGGAGGCTTCGTTTACGCCCAAATGGGTTTTGAACATCAGGTTGAACTGGCGAATGCCAGTAAAATCCTTCTTGCCGCAAACGGGGCATACGATGTCATGCTCGGCTATGTAGGCTTCAAGCTCGGAATTTTTCCAGCCGTCGCCGGTCTCGGCACCGTTGGTGAAGTCTTCAATCAGCTTGTCTGCGCGGAAGCGGGCTTTGCAGGCCTTGCAATCCATCAGCGGATCGTTGAATCCGCCTACGTGACCGGAGGCTACCCATACTTCGCGGTTCATCAGAATGCCGCAGTCCAGACCGGTGTTGTACGGGCTTTCCTGTACAAATTTCTGCCACCAGGCCTTTTTGATGTTGTTTTTGAACTCCACGCCAAGGGGACCAAAGTCCCAGGTGTTGGCCAGTCCGCCGTAGATTTCGGAACCGGCAAAGATATATCCCTTATTTTTGCAAAGAGCAACAAGCTTGTCCATAGTCAGCGCTGCCATGAAATCATCCCTTTAAATAAAATTTGGATATATGATATCATTCAAAAAACGAAGCAACAAGCATTTCCCGGTTAACACGATAATTTATAACATATAGTATTACAAATACTGTTATCCCTTCCATTCATAAATGGAAAAGATTATGCATGGAAAGATCCTTTTAGAACCAGAATACTTCCAAAAGCCTGTTACGCAGAACACAGGCGCGATTGCAAACATCGTCAAAATATGTTAAAATAAAAAAAACGGCTAAAACGCCGGGAAAGAGACTTTATGAACGCCAAACGCATCATTTGCCTGATCCTTGCCATACTGCTCACCGCCTGTTCATTAATCATTTTGTTCCCGAACTGGCTGAGAACCCATGTGAAGGACGAGGACCTGGAAAAAAAGGGCGTGAGCCTTGAAAAGCTGTCGATGACCGAATTCCCGTTTTACGGCGGCAAGGAAGAAGTTTTCGGCATTCGGGAGCTTGCCGCGTCGTACAAGGATTTTATCGCCAAGGGCGCAAAACCCGCGCCGAACATTGGAAACTCATTATTAAAGCTTACCCACAGAGACGACTTTATTCAGGAACTGTACGCATTTTTCCTGATTTCGCTTCTGACCATTCCCGTGTATATGCTGATCCGTCTGATTATATTCGACGGCGTATATGAAATATCCGATCTTTCGCCGCTGGTTATACGCTTTTTCATCCGAGGGATATTTGCCGCAATGGCAAGCATTGTAACGGTGTTCGTCACCTGGTTTTTGTACCGCACCGTTGTGTTTGACATCGTGCTTTCATTCCTGATTGAAAAGCTTGGCAGTATTACAAACGTTCAGTTTGCCCTCAACGCCACCAATATATTCCTGCTGGTGGTAATTGCGCTTGGTGTAATCGCGCTTTTACGGCAAACGCTGTTTCGTGGTTCGATCATGTCTTCGATATTGGGATGTCTGATGCGGACCTTGCTGTTTGTGATACTAATCGCCGTATGCACCGTTTTCATCCCGGGTATCACCTTCCGTACGGTCCTTTTCCTGCTGGTCATGATCCTTGTAATCGGCATTCTGAAAACCATTTTACTGCCCGAAAAAAAGACGGTTGTACGTCGGTAAACGGAGGCGGCCATGAACGCTATCGTCGAAATTGATCTGCACGGCAAAAACCTTGAACAGGCGCGGGACGCGCTGGATGAAGCGCTGCGCAATGTTGACATGAGCGTATATCGCGTACGCGTCATACACGGATTCAACAACGGAACCGCCATACAAACCATGATCCGCCGCGAGTATGGAATGCACTTTAAGGTCATCCGCGTTTCGCGCGGT
Source organism: Clostridia bacterium (assembly GCA_045538305.1). Classification (GTDB taxonomy): domain Bacteria; phylum Bacillota; class Clostridia; order Christensenellales; family Aristaeellaceae; genus SFHK01. The sequence goes on from JAZSRC010000016.1 coordinate 62,978, forward strand.
CCCAGCAACGGGCAGACGGACTTGATCTTACGGGAATACTGAACAAAATCACTACTTCACAGTATTCAGAAGCTACTTAATAAACCAAAGGGCTTTATGCGCATATTTCAGTCGCATAAAGCCCTTTGGTATTTTATTGTGTGAATTTACATGCCGAATCCTCCGTTTACCCCAAGCACCTGGCCGGTGATAAACGACGCGTCATCCGACAAAAGGAATCTGACCGCCTTGGCTACATCCATAGGCGCTCCGATGCGCATAAGCGGCGTTTCCTCCTTCAGGGCAGCAAGCGCTTCGGCGTCAAAGCAAGAAAGCATGTCCGTCATGATCACGCCGGGGGAAACGGCGTTTACGCGTACACCCGACGGTCCCGCCTCCTTGGAAAGGGCGCGCGTCAGGCCGATTACGCCCGCCTTGGACGCAGAATAATGCGCTTCCATAGATGCACCGACTTCGCCCCAGATGCTGGTGATAAAAACAATCGATCCCCTTTTGCGCGAAATCATACCGGGAAGCACCGCCTGCGCCAGAAATGCGCTGCCGGACAGGTTCACGTCCAGCATACGCCGCCAATCGTCGCCCGTCATGTCCTGAAACAGAAGCTGCTGGGCAATACCGGCCGACGCCACTACAGAATCCACGCGCCCCATATGCTTTTCCGCCTCGTCAAACGCCCGGAACACGCTTTCCCGCACCGCTACATCCGCACGGATGGGATAAGCGCCCGTTTCATCCGCCAATGCCTTCGCGCGCTTTTCAGCCTTTTCATATAAAAACGATACGGTATATCCGCTTTCGGACAGAAGCCTTACGCATGCCTCGCCGATTCCTCGGGAGCCACCGGAAATCAATACGCTGTTCATCGTTTAACGCCCTCCATATTCTATGATAACATTCCACATTTCCATCGGATTTCCTTCCGGAAACACGATAATCGCCAAGGATTCTTGACAGTTTTGCCTTTTCACTATAAAATAGAGGATGGATTATTGTGTGCTCGGAGGATACGGTTACGAGAACTCATCGGCGTAGGAAATGCATATTCTTTCTTTTGCTCATCATGCTTATAGCAGGGTTGGGTTCTTTTGCCTTTGCCGAAGCGCCTTTAACGACGATCGCCATCATGACCCCGACGGACTATCTGGAGCCGGCCGAGGGCACGCTGATGATCACATTGATCAATTCCTCCGGCAGCGCCGTAAAGGATGTATATCTTTCAAACACAAAGGGGCAAGCCGGCACTCCGGTGGGCAATATCGCGCCGGGTGAGAGTTGCAATTACGCATATCCCGTCAAGATTACCGAAAAAATTCTGAACGCAGGCCAGGTAGACGTATACATCACCTGCAAAGTAAACGATAAAACCGTAAAGATGCAAACGCAGGCAGCCGTCCGCAGGGTGGATGCGCTTCCACAGGCAAAAATCAGCATTCGCATCGGAAACGCCGTCGTTCGCGAGGGCGGCGAGCAGATGATCGTATATACTATAACGAATACCGGCAATGTAGCCATCAAAAACGCGCAGGTGAACGACGTTCTGAACAACTACACCTCCGACATGTTTTCGCTTGAACCGGGCGAGATCTATCAAACGTCTCAGTCGTTCGCCGTTTCCTCCGCAAATACGTCCGAGGCAAGGCTGACATATGTCTCTTCCGTTTCCGGTTCCGCATACGATGTAACTCACCCGAAGGTCAGCTTTCTTATTTCAAATGACGACGTCTCGCTTGTACCGGACGTTCAGGCTCTCTCCGTGGCTTACGGAGACAGCGCCGCTTTCCAGCTCGAAATCAGGAACAACGGTCGTTTCCACTACCGCAGCCTTTCGCTGAGCTGCCCCGAACTGGGGGAGATCGGCCGGATGCCCGGTTCTCTTCGGGCAGGCGAAAGCGTAGTGATTCCGATAACCACGCCGCCCATGACGCAAAGCGCGCGCTATGCCTTTACCCTCCATATACGCGATGATTCCGGAACGCCGTTCACCATGACAAGCGCCGAAATTGCGATAGACGTGTCTCCCCTTCCCGAAAAGGAACCTTCCATTCTTCTGGAGGCAGGAGGTAAGGAGGATGCGTCCTTTACCATCCGCATACAGGGCGGCAGCGAGAACATTTATAACGCCGTCGTTAAAGAAGATCTTCTCTCATACAGCCGCACGCTTTCCGTCATACCCGCAAACCGCGAAACCGTTCTGTACGTATATGAAAACGCCGATTCAAAAACGCCGTATCGCTTTACTCTTTCATGGCGGGACGGCGACGAGGATTTCAGTTGTCAGTCGGAAGCAGTCAATCCGCCGGAAAGAGTCGTTTCTGCCGCTTCGGATGGTCAGGTCAACAACATTCTGGATGCAATCGTTCATGCAAACAGGCTGCCCGCAGTGGTAATCGGAATGTGCGCAGCCACCGTATTGTTTGTCACGGCGTTTTATATTGCCCTGTCCGCAAAGCGAAAGCGCGCTGCCGCCAAGAAACGAAAGCAAATAGACGAGCTGGGCAAAACCAGTAAGTTTGAACCGATCCGCAGCAGGGATCAGGAAAAGGAGAACCAGTAACAGTGTTTCAGGGCTTTACCGACCAGACCTTTGAGTTTTTCATGGCCATCCGGTTCAATAACAACCGGGAATTCTTTCTGGATAATCACGCGTGGTATCTTGAACATGTGCGTACGCCGGCGCTTGATCTGGCCGATGCGCTTCACGACAGCGTAGAGACGCTTGATCCAGCGCTGGAAAGGCGGCCGCACAGGGTGGTTTCCCGCATCAACCGGGATATCCGGTTTTCAAACGACAAGTCCCCCTACCGCGATTACATCTGGCTGGCGTTCAGAAGGCCCGGTGAAGAGAGAAAAACAACCCTGGGCGTATATGTAGATCTTTCGGACAGCGGCTTAAGCTACGGTATGGGCTTTTACGATGAAAACCTCCCGCTGATGAAGGCGCACAGACTACAGCTTCAAAACGACTGTACCGAGTTTCAGGAAATCGCCGAGCATGTCGAAAAGCGATTTGCCCTGTTTCCCAAATCGTTCAAGAGGATCAAGATTCCGGAGCATCTTCCTCAGCCCCTCAAAAAATGGTATCCGCTTCGCGGTTTCTATGTAGAAAAGGAAATCACCGACTTCAGCCTGCTGAAATCATCCGCCCTTGCGGACGAAATCGCAGACGGTTATCGTTATCTTACGCCGCTCTATCGATATTTTACCCGCCTGACGCCCGTTGAGGACTGAAGCGCGGAAAAAATATAGCTGCCCGTTCCGCCAATGCGGAACAGCCGCCGGGCATTACGGTGCCGAAAGGCAAGGCGCCCAAACGCCCTCCGCACCCATCAGCGGTAGCATGGGAACGCGTATTCCCTGCCAAACGGCCTTCCAATCGACCAAAGGGGGTTTTTATGGATTTAGGTATTACCCGGCTTTTAAGCGGCGCAATGATCCGCGCGCGCGACGAACTTCTCACCGACGATCTGACGACAAAGCTGGGGTATTCCTTCGCGCTCTGGCTTGCAGAGCGCCTGGGCGTTACGCCCGATCAGCTTTCCGTAGCCGTAGGCTGTGATTCGCGGCCCAGCGGCGACCGGTTAAAGCGCGCATTTACGCACGGCCTTACTCAGGCAGATGCAGATGTATTCGATTGCGGCATGGCAACCACGCCGGCCATGCAGCTGAGCACACAGTTATCGGAAATCGGCGCAAGCGGCAGTGTAATGATCACCGCAAGCGCAAGAGAAAGCGGCATGAACGGCTTTAAGTTCTTTACGCCCGACGGCGCGGTTACCACAGAAGATGTATCCGTGATTCTCAGGCGGGCAGCCGACGTTCAGGTTCCGCACAGGCTTGTAAAGCCCCTGAACCTGATGGACGCCTATCAAAGCAGACTTAAAGCGCAGATTATGGAATTTATGGGCGGCGAAGTCGCGCTGCCTTTACTCGGTCTGCACGTGATTGTAGACGCCTCCGGCGGCGCCTGCGGCTTTTACGCGGAGCTGCTCGAATCGCTGGGCGCGAACACGAACGGCAGTCTGAACCTTACACCCGACGGCCTTTTCAGGGCGCATGCACCCAGCCCCGAAAGCGAGGATGCGCTGAAGGCGCTTTCCGAAGCCGTTATCAAGCATCAGGCGGATCTTGGCGTAATTTTTGACGCCGACGGCGACCGCGTGGCCATTGTGGACAAAAACGGAAAAGCAATCAATAAAAACCGCCTGATCGCTCTGATCGCCGCCATTCTGTTGGATGATGAAAAGAACCTGACCTTTGTTACGGATTCCGTAACATCGTCCGGCTTGAACCGCTTTATCACCGAATGGGGCGGAACGCACTACCGCTACAGGCGCGGCTACAGAAACGTTATTGAAGAAGCCCGAAGGCTGAAGGACGAGGGCTTCAACGTACCCGTAGCCATTGAAACCAGCGGCCATGCCGCAATGGCGGAAAACTACTTTATTGACGACGGAATGTACCTTGCCACGAAGGTCATTTGCGAAGCCATGTGGCGCAAACGCGATGGCCTGACGCTCTCCTCCCTGATTGACGAGCTTTCCGAGCCCGTAGAATCGGTTGAGGTTCGCCTTCCCATCATTCAGGAGGATTACCGCAGGGCAGCGGGCTACGTCATCGAAGCGATTCTTTCCAAAACGCTTGAAAACCCGTCCTGGCGTCTTGCGCCGGATAACCGCGAGGGCGTGCGCATCATGTTTTCGCTGGACGGCGGCGTAGACAACGCATGGTTTATGCTGCGTTTGTCCGTACATGACCCGGTCATGCCGGTAAATGCCGAAAGCGACGTGCCCGGCGGACTGAAACGGATTCTTTCCGAGCTGTATCAGGTGCTCGAAAAGGACAATGAGGAACTGGACCTAACGCCCCTCAGGGCCGCGATAGATCAATTGGAATTGAAAAAATAAAATACGGGAGTGAACGATTATGAACAAGGAAACCATGGTAGTAAATGCGATTCGCATTCTGTCTGCGGAAGCGGTTCAGAAAGCCAAGTCCGGCCATCCCGGCATGCCCATGGGCGCTGCGGCAATGGCATATGCCGTATGGGGACGCGAAATGAAGCACAACCCCGCCGACGCGCAGTGGCCCGATCGCGACCGCTTTGTGCTTTCCTCCGGCCACGGCTCCATGCTTCTGTATTCCCTTCTGCACCTGTTTGGCTATGGCCTTACGATAGACGATCTGAAGCAGTTCCGTCAGTTCGGATCTCTTACCCCCGGCCATCCCGAGTATAAGCATACCCGCGGCGTCGAAACCTCCACTGGCCCCCTCGGCATGGGCATTTCCAATGCCGTCGGTATGGCCATGGCAGAAAGCTATCTCGCTGCGAAGTTCAATCGCGAGGGCTTCCCGGTAGTCGACCACAATACCTATGTCATCCTTGGCGACGGCTGCATGATGGAAGGTCTGAGCCACGAGGCCTGCTCTCTGGCCGGAACCCTGAAGCTCAATAAGCTCATCGCTCTGTACGACGACAACGAGATTTCCATCGAAGGCAACACCGACATCGCTTTCCGCGAGGACGTACAGGCCCGTTTCCGCGCGTACGGCTGGAACGTAATCGACGTTGCCGATGCTAACGTGTTTGAGAACGTTGAAGCGGCCATCAAGCTTGCCAAGCTGTCCGATAAGCCCACCCTCATCGCCTGCCACACCGCCATCGGTTTCGGTTCTCCGAAAGCCGGCATGGCCAGCGCACACGGCGAGCCTCTGGGCGAAGACAACATCGTCGCGCTCAAGAAGGCTCTTGGCTGGATTGACGAGGTTCCCATGAGCTTCGCCGTTCCCCAGGAAGTATACGATACTACCAAGGAAACCGCCGACAAAGGCCAGCTCGCACAGGCACAGTGGCAGAAGATGTTCGACGAATGGGCCGAAGCCTATCCCGAGCTTAAGAAGGAATGGGATGTATGGCACAGCGAAGAGCTGCCCGTAGACCTTCTGAATGATGAAGCCTTCTGGGCATTTGAAGGCAAAGCCGCAACCCGCAATTCCTCCGGCGAAGTGATCAACCGTCTCGCCGCACGCATTCCCAACCTTATCGGCGGAAGCGCCGACCTCGCCCCCTCCAACAAGACCTACATGAAGGGTCAGGGCGATTTCTCCGCTGAAGATCGCACCGGTCGCAACCTGCACTTCGGCGTACGCGAGCATGCCATGGCCTGCATCTGCGCCGGCATGCAGCTGCACGGCGGCCTGCGCCCCTACTGCGGCACCTTCTTCGTATTCTCCGACTTCATGAAGAATGCCATGCGCGTTGCCTCCATCATGAAGATTCCGGTAACCTATGTTCTCACCCACGACTCCATTGGCGTTGGCGAAGACGGCCCCACCCATCAGCCCGTAGAGCAGCTGGCAGGCCTCAGAGCCATTCCGGACATGGTCGTATTCCGTCCCTGCGACAGCAAGGAAGTAGCAGCCGGCTGGTATGCTGCCATGACCCAGAAGCGCCCCGTTTCCCTGATTCTCTCCCGTCAGGATCTGCCTCTTAACGCAAAGAGCGGCCCCGAAGCGCTCAAGGGCGGCTACATCATCTCCGACGGCGAAAAGGAAACGCCCGACGTCATCCTGCTGGCCTCCGGTTCCGAGGTCGAGCCCTGCATCGCCGCTCAGGCCCTCCTGAAGGAAGAAGGCGTAGACGCACGCGTTGTATCCATGCCCTCCTTCGAACTGTTTGACGAGCAGAGCGATGAATACCGCGAGAGCGTATTGCCCAAGTGCGTTCGCGCGCGCGTAGCGGTAGAAGCCGCCGCCACCATCGGCTGGCACAAGTATGTAGGCCTCGACGGCGAGGTGCTCGGCATCGACCGCTTCGGTGCCAGCGCTCCCTATAAGTTCCTTTTCAAGGAATACGGCTTCACTGCAGAAAACGTTGCCCTTCTGGCAAAGAAGACCCTGGCCAAGTAATTCATCTTTAGAAGGCTGCTGTCCCTGCGATGAAACGCCAGGGCAGCAGCCTGTTTTCATTAAAGGAGGGCCATATATGAAATATATTGACCTGAACAACGACGCCCACCGCCAGATTATCGTTGATCGCGAGGAGGGCCAGTATCTGGGCCATGTATCAAGCATACTGCTGGAAGATGGCAAAACCATCATTGCTGTATATCCAAAAGGGCACGGCCGCGGAAGCATCATCGAAAAAATGAGCTATGACGGCGGACTTACATGGACCGAAAGGCTGCCCCTTCCCGAATCGTTTGTAACATCCATGGAGGTTCCGACCATTTTCCGAACGACGGACAAGGACGGCAAAAAAAGAATCGTACTGTTTTCCGGCCTGTACCCCGTCCGCTATGCCCTGAGCGAGGACGACGGCTATCACTGGAGCGAACTCGTGCCGGCAGGCAACTACGGCGGCATCGTCGCAATGGGCGACATGATTCCGCTGAATGAGCCCGGCAAATACATGGCGCTTTTTCATAGCGAGCCCTATATGCTTTACGGCGGAAATAAGGGCGAGCGCGTAACGTTCACAAAATACACCGACGGCGACAGGGTAAAGTATGTGCGCCGCTCTGACAGGCTGCAGGAAAACGGCGAATATGCATTTGAATACAGCATACACGCCGAGGGCGACCGAAGCGTACCCGAAGAAAACGGCGAAGTGATTTACGAATGCTTTGTCGGCGAAAGGGACGGCTACAATATTTTCAGCGTAGACAAAGTGATCTCCAGAGACGGCGGTCTCACCTGGTCGGAGCCGGTAGCCATTGCAAGGCATGCCACGGCGCATTTGTGCGAACCCGGCGCCATCCGCCTGACCGACGGCCGAATCGCCGTGCTGCTGCGCGAAAACAGCCGCAAGCATCAATCCTTCATCATCATTTCCGATGATGACGGCGAAACCTGGTCGCGTCCCCGCGAGGTCTCGGATGACCTTACGGGCGACAGACATACCATCCGCCGCCTGCCCGACGGCCGAATTGCCGTCACATTCCGCGACGTGGGCTTCCAGTCCAAGACCCACGGCGACTGGGTACTCTGGGTAGGCACCGAGGAGGATCTGGTAAACGGACAGGGCGGCCAGTATAAATTCCGCCTGAAGGACAACATGAAAACCCTCACGGACGGCGACTGCGCATACCCCGGCATGCACGTACTGGAGGACGGCACAATCGTAGCCATTACCTACGGACACTGGGTAGAGTGGGAAAACGGCAAAAACCAGCCGTATATACTGTGCGTGCGGCTGAACCTCAAGGAATTTGACGAAAACTGATATCAAAATGCTAAACGTTGGGGCGCATCCGTTGGATAAACGGATGCGCCCCATTTCACAGCTTTACTTGTATCAGTAGAGTCTAATTTCTCTTACGCATACATCCTTACAGTTCTTGTAATCGTCTCCTCTGTACACTTCTTGAATTCTGAACTCAATTTTGGATGCAATGATCGTTCTGTTAAAATCAATCCGCTGCCATGAGCGTAGATCTTCCACGCGGTACGTTCCGATATAACTACCGTCCGCATATACGTCTACACTTTTGATTCTGGAATTCTTCCTCCAGTAATCCACGCCGGACCTGTATCCGTCCTTCATCTTTCCATTAAGGATTTCAAAGCCCTTAATCGCATATCTCTGTCCGTCAGACGTCTGCAAATAGAATGTAGCGTACGGATCGTTATTGGTATCCCACGAGGTATACTCGTCTCCATCCGTAAGGTTTCTGTAGTGAACCGACGAACTGTTGTTTTGCCGATAACTGCTTGCGTAGGTGGTATAGCTGTTTCCGTAGGCTCTGTTATATACAGATATCGGAGTAGGCGTAGGTTTCGGCGAAGGAGTAGGCGTTGGTGTAGGGGTAAGCTTTGGCGTAGGCGTAGGCGTCGGGAAAAACAGGCGGGCGTCTTTTCTCAGCAGATAGCCAACGGTTCCGTATGCATCCCGTACGTTAATCCATATATCGTTTTCCTGTAAAACCGTAAATTTTCTGCTGCTGTCGGTCGTATAGTGTATGCCGGAATTGATATCCGCATCTTTATAAAAGGTAATGCTGCCGCCAAACGAATCCGCATGCAGGTTCTGCGCAGATTTTGTAAACGGCTGAGGTGTAGGACTAGGCGTAGGCTTGGTTTCGATCAGCTTTTTACGCGTCAGTTCTGCATAATATGCGCTGTCACTGTAATGATTAGCTGCCAACTCCTCAAACAATTCCAGTGCGATCAGGCAGGCATCATAAGTGCCATAGTCGTAATAAATTCTGGCTGTCGCATAATTTTCTTCGAATATACCGCCAAGCAGACGCAGACGCTCCCATGAATCATAAAACTCATTCGCCTGCATATACATACTAATCGCCTTTTCGCGATCATTTTCCAGTTCCGCTTTTCGTCCAAGCACGTAGTTCTCTATGTCCTGAATATCAGGAAGATCACTGTCTTCTATCAAAAACTGTTCAAAATCGGGAGATGTATGCAGTAAGGAAATCTGCAAAAGAAGTGCGGAAATCGCTTTCCCGTCAAGCTCCGAAGTGGTTTTCTCAGAAAGCTGCTTTTCAGCAGAGGTTCCACCCGGCTTATATGTCGTAAGGTTTTCTCCGGTCTCTATCATGTAAAGAATTCCGGAATATACCTTAAATGCCTTGCTCAGCTTATAATCGCCGCATTCATCAAAATCACGATAAAAGTCATCAAGCGGCTTATCACTTATACCGTTTACGTAATTCCTGAGTTCCTCAATATAACTTGGGTAGTATCTTTCGATATCTGTCTGATATGCAAACGCTGTCGTCATCGTTGAAACGGTCATACATAGTACAAGCATCAGGCATAAAACACTCGCCACTTTTTTCATGGTTGCAACCGTCCTTTCCGTTTCAGGAATTGGATGTAATGCGTTGATTATACCACGTTCTCTGCAGTTTGTAAATAACTGGTTTCCGAATCATCAACAACGAACGATTACATACTGATAAAACATTCCCATCCATCCCTGCGCACTAATATTGACAAATCCCTTTGCGATCTGTTATCCTCGTCCCTGTACAGCAAAAGCGCCCGAAGGCGCTTAGTGCGATTGTATTATTTCCTTCTCGGAATGATTTCAATCCAGTAATCATCGGGGTCGTGAATGAAATAGATTCCCATGCCGGGGTTTTCGTAGCAGATACAGCCCATTTCCTCGTGCTTCTTATGCGCCGCATCGTAATCGTCCACGACAAACGCCAGATGAATTTCATTATCCCCCAGATCGTAATGATCCTTCGGCCAATCCTTCAGATAGGTAAGTTCCAGAAGATGCTTGCTTTCACCGTCCGTCAGGTATACAAGGGTGAAGTTATCGTTTTCGCTGCGGCGGGCTTCGGTAAGCATGAGCGCTTCTTTATAAAACGCAAGAGAAGCCTCGAGATTCACGACATTGATATTATTGTGCGCAAAGGTGAATTTCAACGGTTTCGCCTCCTTAAATCCAATGATACAAATAAACATTCTGCATGCGCATCCAAAATTCCTGCATGCAAAGAAAGCGGGGAACGTATATGGCGACAATTTCAATTTCCGAAATGATTTCGATGCAGGCGCAGCTGCAGGAAAAGTACAAAGGCATATGGGAGCCGATTGCGCCCGAAACCGCGCAGAGCAAGCTGCTTTGGGCGGTAGGCGAAATGGGAGAAATCATCGATATATTCAAAAAAGACGGCTGGGAAAGCGCCGCCTCCGACGAAAGCATCCGTACGCATCTGATGGAGGAAACAGCGGATGTGCTTATGTATCTTTGGGATATGCTGTCCTGCATGGGCATAAGCGCCGAGGAATTCAGCCGCGTATATGAAAAAAAGCACGCTTTCAATATGAAGCGTACTTACGGAAAGGATCATTTTACCGAAGAAGGGTGAAAAACCAGCAGGCGAAGCAGAATCAGCCAGCTTACCGCTTCCCGCGCAGGCGCCAGCAAACGGGTTTTCAGCGCTGCGCCCGCCCGCGTCTTGACTCCGGATGCGTCTATTCCGAGCCTTCGCGCAAGAAACAGGGCTCTGGCAAGGTGGTAATCGCTTGTTACAATCAGCGCGCTTTTCATGCCGTTTTTACGCATGATTTCCCTTGCATTTTTCAGATTCCAAATGGTATTGTCGGACGTTCTGTCCATATATATGCGCTCACCCGAAACGCCTTTTTGAATCAGATACTCTCGCATCGCAAAGGCTTCGTCAACGGGCTCGTCCCTTCCCCTTCCTCCGCACACGATGATTTTACCGGAAAGCCCGCTTGAAAATGCTTCCATTGCGCCATCCAGCCGATAACGAAGCGCGTTGGACAGCGTCCAGTCCATTCGGACCCTTGCGCCCGGTATAATGATTGCGTCCGATCTTCGGGCTGTATACCGCGCCTTTGAAAGCGCCCAGACAAAAAAATAGGTGCACGCCGCAAGGACTGACAAAACGATCAGTATCCATGTAAGCGTGCACATTTTTGGTCACCCGTTCCTTTCCGGTTATTTGGCCTTCAGGAATTCCGCAAGCTTGTTGGCATTTTTCTGCCTGTCGGGCACAATCACAGACATGCCGGACACGGTTTTGCTCTGATATGCGCCGTCTACGGGAATGCGCATTTCGCGGATCTGCGCATCGCCCATAGCGATTACGGCAGGCGCAAGCTGAATGATTTCCATGATGGAAAGATTCGTACGGATCAGGCCGATATTTTCCATTGCAAATGCGACCAATTCGCTCAGCGGCATTTCCTTGATGGTGTTGAAGATGATCGTAATCAGCTGTCTCTGCCGAGCGGTACGCTGCGCGTCGCTTTCGCTGTAGCGATACCTCGCCCACGACTCTGCCTGCTTACCGTTCAGCAGCTGGTAGCCGCCTTTGGTCAGATATCCGTCCTTCAGGTTGTTAAGTCCCAGAACCTGCTTGTTGTACCAATAAATTACGGCGTTCACTCGGTCGATCTTTTTTGCATCCACATCAATATATACGCCGCCCAGTTTATCGATAATCGTGCTCAGACTATTTAAATTGACAATAACATACGCATCCGGACTGACGCCGAAGTTCTTTTCAAACGTCTTTTTCAAAAGATCATATCCGCCAAACACATACGCTGCATTTAAGCGGTTGTTTTTGTGGCCCGGGATTTCCACATACAGATCGCGCATGAACGAGGTCATTTTGATAATTTTGCCCTCAATATCAATTGTCAGAAGAATCATCGTATCCGTACGCCCGGAAAAGCCGTCGTCGCGCGCGTCTACGCCCAAAAGCAGAATATTGCGCATGCCGTCGAGCTTATCAAAGGCGTCCGTAATCAACGCTTCCTCATACAGGATTTCTTCGATTGGATCGTAAACAACCGAATTCTCCTGCGCCTCTTCGTCGTCGGCTTCGCCCAAAAGCGCTTCGTCGATATCCTCTTCAATGTCAACCGGCGTATCGATAATCTCTACCATACCGCGCCTGCGCTCCTGTTCGCTTTCAGCAAATGAGGGCAGGACGGCGCCAAGCAGTAAAATCACAGCCAATAGGCAGGACACCATTTTTTTCATCAGCCATTCCCCTTTTTCATTTGTTGCCTGTTAGACGTACCGCTATTCCCATCGGTTCATAAGCGGCGTACATTCTTCGGGCGGTAATTTTTGCTTACGAATACACCATTCTGACTTCAATATTCGGCAGCTTTTGCTGCATAATGGCGGCGACGCTTTTTTCTCTGTGTCCGTTGCTCCTTCCTAGCACCAGCACATCCGCCCTCAACTTTTCCACCTGCTTTGCAATCGTTCCCGAAATATCGTCCGAACGGATCATTGACATATCGGCATTGTGAGCGGTGGCAATTCGGAACAGATATTCCAGTGCCTCCCCTTCCGTAGCGCTGCCCAGCAGCGAAGCGCCCGGCTTCACCACATGCAATACCGAAAGCTGCGCGGTCTTTTCCTGTGCTATGCGCGCGCCTTCCACAATCAGCGCCTCACAGGTCTTTTGACCCGTTACGCAAACCAGTACATGTCCGGCCATTCGCGAACCTCCGTTCCAATTACAAAACCTTCAGATCCACAACATAATTGCCATAGGAGGTAATCAGGAGACGATCGCCCTCATGGAATTCGGGATTCTTTTTATCCGCGTCCCAGTAAAACAGGCGTTCATCTTCCTCTTCCTCGCCGACTTTAACGATCAGCTCATGAACCTCCACGCCGTCGCGCATGCGCGTTTCCGTTTCAAAGCTGACAAAATCGCATTCGGTATCGCGTTTCCTGCCGTTTTTCATTTCGCGAAGATACCGGTTATAGCTGATCCACGGCGAAACCTTGAACGACCACAGGAAGTACACGAGCACAAAGCCGCCCCCCGCCACCGCCATTGACGCCGCCTGAATACGCAGACGGTTCATAAGAATCATGCCGGCAAAAAACACGCAGGCCAGCAAAATCAAAAGCGCCAGGCGCAGCTTCGACTGTTTTTCCGCACATCTGAAATCATTTTCCGTATACATTATTACTTGCTCCTTTGCTGTTATCTGATACATCATAACCCCTGTAAGGCTCGAAGTAAAGTACAAAGTACAAATCGTACGATTGTTTTCGCATCCTCGTCCGAATATCCGCCAAAAGCGCCCGTACGATTTCCCAAATATCATATCTCACCGAATAATATTATCGTATTTTTCCATACTTTTGTCAAGCGCCGTCGGCCTTCATAAAAATCAACATACCGCTAAAGCTTCTCAGATTGACATATGTAAAGGAAGAATTTATAATTCCAGTCAGATTACAGAATTCTATCCATGCTTGCGATACACACAGAAAGGATGAACCGAATGAAAGATCGCTATGTATCCCCGCTGTGCGAACGATACGCCTCAAACACCATGCAGAAGATATTCTCTCCCGACTATAAATTCACCATGTGGCACAAAATGTGGCTGTATCTGGCCGAGGCCGAGCAGGAAATGGGCCTTTCCATCACCGATGAACAGCTTGAGGAGATCCGCGCGCATATAGACGAGATTCATTACGACGAGGCGGCGGCTTATGAAAAACGACTGCGCCACGACGTAATGGCGCACCTTCGTGCATTTGCAGATCAGTGCCCCAAAGCCGGGCCCATTCTGCACCTGGGCGCAACCAGCTGCTATGTGTGCGACAACACCGACGTCGTTCAAATGAAAGACGCGCTTTTGCAAATCCGTTCCCTGCTGGTTCGCGTAATCCGCGCGCTGTCCGAATTCGCCATAAAGCATGCAGACGTTCCCACGCTCGCCTATACCCATTATCAGGCGGCGCAGCCCACCACTGCGGGCAAGCGCGCATGCCTATGGCTGCAAGACTTCATGATGGATCTGGAGCGCTTGAATTATGAGCTTAAAAATCTGCGTCCGCTGGGCTGCAAGGGTACGACAGGCACCTGCGCGAGCTTTGTGATGCTGCTGGGCGGCGATACGGATAAGGTTCGCGCGCTGGAAAACTCCATCGCCAGAAAAATGGGGTTTGAAGAAGCCATCCCCGTTTCCGGACAGACCTATTCCCGCAAGGTGGATTCCTTTGTTCTGAATGTTTTAAGCGGCATCGCTCAGTCCGCCTCCAAAATGGCAACCGACCTGCGCTTATTGTCCCACATGAAGGAGTTTGACGAGCCGTTTGAGGCCGATCAGGTGGGCTCCTCCGCCATGGCGTATAAGCGCAATCCCATGCGCAGCGAGCGCGTATGCTCCCTCGCGCGATATGTGGAAACCGCGTCCCTGAACCCCGCCATCACCGCATCCACACAATGGCTGGAAAGAACGCTGGACGATTCCGCGAACCGCCGCATCGCCCTTCCCGAGGCATTCCTGGCAACCGACGCCATACTGCTTCTGTGCGCCAATCTGATTGAGCGCGGCAGTCTGTATCCCGGCGTAATGAGAAAGCACTTAAATGAGGAGCTGCCCTTTATGGCTACGGAAAACATTCTCATGCGCGCGGTAGAGCTTGGCGGCGACAGGCAGGAGCTGCACGAAAAAATCCGCGTATACAGCGTGGAAACCGCAAAGAATATCAAGCTTGAAGGCCGTGAAAACGATTTGCTGGACAAGCTTGTAAACGACCCCGCCTTCTGCCTTACGAAGGAGACGCTGGACGAAATCCTCGATGTAAACAAATTCGTCGGCTGCGCGCCCGAGCAGACACGCTGGTTTGTGACCGAGGTTGTAAACCCTGTGCTGCGCGAATATGAGAACCAGGAACAGACAGGTGAAGAGATCCGCGTGTGATGGAAAAGGGAATCATAATCCATCGCGCGCCGGATGCAGGCAGAAACACCCGGCTCTTGTTTACAGAGAAAACGCCCGTAGACAAGGGCTGGTCGGGCGAAAAGAAGTACTCTGCGCTGGATGAAAGCGGAAACAGATACCTTCTGCGGGTTTCTTCACCTGAAACGCTTTCACAGAAGAAAACGGAGTTCGACATGATGCTTCGCGTTCACACGCTTGGCGTCAGGATTTGTGCGCCCATCGCGCTGTATGAAACGCAGGAGGGTGTAATCAGCGTTCATGAATGGATTTTTGGACGGGATCTGGAGGAAGCGTTCCCTTTTCTAACGGAGGAGGAAAAGTACCTTTACGGCCTTGAAGCCGGCAGAATGCTCATAAAAATCCATTCGATTCCGGCGCCCGATCATGTGCCGGACTGGGGCGAACGCTTCCAGAGGAAAATAGACAGAAAGCTTGAAATGTATGCCGCCTGTCCTTTGAAGTATGACAACGGCGAAAGGATGACGGCGTTTATAGAAGAAAACAGGCGCTATATTCAAAGCTGTCCACAAAGTTTTCAGCACGGTGATTATCACAGCGGAAATATGATGCTGGATTCAGAAGGCCGTCTGACCGTAATTGACTTTAACCGTTTTGATTTCGGCGACCCTGTCGAAGAATTGAACCGCATCGTCTGGAGCGCGCAGCTATCCGGGAATTTTGCCTGCGGCATGGTGGATGGCTATACCGAAAATAGTGCATCGACGGAATTTTTCCTGAAGCTCGCCGTCTATATCGCAAACAATTCGCTGGGCTCGCTTCCCTGGGCCATATCCTACGGAGACAAAGAAATTGCCGTTATGCAAAAACAGGCTTTGGACATACTTTCTTGGTACGACGGTTTCCATACCGTCATCCCCTCGTGGTATGCAAAATGCCCGTTCCGCCGGCCATAAATGCATAAACGTTGGGATAAATCCTGCAAATTCTGCGGAAAATGCTGCCGACAATATTAAGTTGTCGCGCAAACGCTTTCATTTATTGACTTTACGTCAAAAAAAGGGTAAAATTGTTCTGTTAATCTGTCTATACTTAGGCAAATTGCATCATGCGATTAACTGCATAATCGATTCTGAAAACAAAAAAAAGAAAAGGAGGAATGGACACATTGGGACATGCAATCATTACGATTCTCGTCGGACTGATTGCTGTGGCAGCCGGTGGCTTTGGCGGCTTCCTGTATCGTAAAAATGTTATGGAGCGTAAGATCGGACGTACGGAGGAATTCGCACAGAATCTTCTGGAAGACGCTACCAGAAAAGCAGAGGAAAAAAAGAAGGAAGCCATACTATCCGCAAAGGAAGAAATCATCAGCCTCAAATCCGACTTGGATAAAGAGGTACGCGATCGCCGCGCAGAAGTTACGCGCCTTGAGCGTAGGGTAACCCAGCGCGAGGAAGCTCTCGACAAGAAATATGACAACCTCGAAGCCCGCGAAGAATCGCTGAACGATAAGTATAAGGAAGCCGAACGCCTTGAGGCAGAAGCCCAGCAATTGCACGACCAGCAGCAGGGTGAACTGGAGCGCATCTCCAACATGACCATGGAAGAAGCACGCCAGATCCTGATGAACCGTATACAAAAAGACGCTTTCCACGACGCAGCCGTCATGGTTCGTGATATCGAATCCCGCGCAAAGGAAGAAGCCGACAAAAAAGCACGCAACATCATTTCTCTGGCCATTCAGAAGTGCGCAGCCGATCACGTTGCAGAAACCACCGTATCCGTAGTAGCTCTCCCCAATGACGACATGAAGGGCCGCATTATCGGCCGCGAAGGACGAAACATCCGCACCCTTGAAACCGCAACGGGCGTTGATCTCATCATCGACGATACTCCCGAAGCCGTTATTATCTCCGGTTTCGATCCTGTTCGCCGCGAGGTTGCCCGCATCGCCCTCGAAAAGCTGATCATGGACGGACGCATCCACCCCGCCCGCATTGAGGAGATGGTGGACAAGGCCCGCCGTGAAGTGGATAACCAAATCCGCGAAGCCGGCGAATCCGCCGTATTCGACACCAATCAGCATTCGCTTCATCACGAGCTGGTTCGCCTGCTCGGCCGTATGAAGTACCGCACCAGCTACGGTCAGAACGTACTGAAGCACTCGGTAGAGGTATCTCACCTTGCCGGCATCATGGCCGCAGAGCTTGGCGCAGACGTTCAGCTTGCCAAACGCGCAGGCCTTCTGCACGACATCGGCAAGGCCATCGACCATGAGGTTGAAGGCACGCACGTAACCATCGGCGCAGAGCTCGCCAAGAAATACCATGAATCCGATGCGGTAATCAACTGCATCATGGCGCACCACAACGACGTAGAGCCCCAATCCGTGGAAGCCGTTCTGGTACAGGCCGCAGATGCCATCTCCGCCGCGCGCCCCGGCGCAAGGCGCGAATCTCTGGAGAACTACATCAAGCGCCTCCAGAAGCTGGAAGAGATTGCAAACTCCTTCGACGGCGTCGACAAGTCCTACGCGATTCAGTCGGGCCGCGAGGTTCGCATTATGGTTCGTCCGGAGGACGTAAACGATGCAGGTACCCTGATTCTTGCCAAGGAAATCGTAAAGCGCATCGAAAGCGAAATGGAATATCCCGGCCAGATCAAGGTAAATGTAATCCGCGAAACACGCGCCATAGAAATGGCGAAATAAACGGAATTCATACACAACGCCCCGCCGATCAATCGGCGGGGCGTTACTCAGCCATCGATGAAGCATATTGTCTGACGGGAACAAACTGCGTATTTCGCCATACAGGCCGCCAAAACCGATGAAAAATGGAGAGGAAGCGCACTTCCTCTCCATACCTCTCACCTATCTTTTCCAATAATCAAACGCTGCGCAGCCTTCGCTTGCGCAGCGTTCTTTATAATGTCATTCGGTTTGATTATTATTGCTTTCGTCAGGTTCGCCGAATGATTCATCCTGTGCGTTTTCCTGAATGTAGTCTGCATTCTCCCCGCAGGATTCTTCCGCTATTCCCTCGCACTTGGATTCCGCCTTTTCGTCAGGCTTGGAATCGGCAGGGTTTCTGCCCATTCGATAGGCTTCGGCGCGGGCAGGATCGTAAGCGCGGCCTTCCATAAAGGACTCGAACTCCTCGCGATCCATATGCTCCTTCTCCATCAGGATTTTGACAATGCCCTCCAGCTTTTCGCGATAGGTTTCCAGAATATCGCTGGCGCGTTTCTCGCCTTCATCCAGAAGCTTTCTGACCTCTGTATCGATTTTGCTGTTCAGCTGCTCGCTGATGCCGGCGCTGGTCTGCTGGAAGGATTTTCCGAGGAACACCTCATGTTCGCCGGACAGGAAAATGGGGCCAAGATCGCTCATTCCGTATTCGGTTACCATGGCGCGCGCAGTGTTGGTTGCGCTCTTGATATCGGAAGTAGAGCCGCTGGTCACGTCGCCAAAGATCATCTTTTCAGCGCAGTGTCCGCCCAGAGCGCTGGCTATACGGGCGCGCAGCTTAGCGCTGGTTACAAACTGAGAGCTTTCGTCCGGCATGTACTTGGTATAGCCGCCCGCCATACCGCGCGGAATAGTGGTGATTTCCTGAACCTTTTCGCATTCGGGAATCATATAAGCTACGATGGCATGCCCCGCTTCGTGATAAGCAACCAGCTTCTTGTCTGCCGGGGATACCACGCGGGATTTCTTCTGAAGACCGATGGACACGCGGTTGATGGCTTCCTCAATGGCTTCCATGTCAATTTCCGTCTTATTGTTCCTCGCGGTCAAAAGCGCGGCTTCATTCATCACATTGGCAAGATCTGCGCCCGTGAAATAGGGCGTGATTACGGCGATCACATGCAGATCGACATTGGCCGACAGCGGCTTTCCGCGCGCATGAACCTTCAGAATTTCCTCTCTGCCCTTTACGTCCGGGTAATTTACCAGAACCTGGCGGTCAAAACGACCGGGGCGCAGAAGCGCGGGATCGAGGATATCGCTACGGTTGGTGGCGGCCATAACGATAACGCCGGCGTTCTGTGTGAAGCCGTCCATTTCAACCAGCAGCTGGTTCAGCGTCTGTTCGCGCTCATCGTGTCCGCCTCCGAGGCCTGTGCCTCTCTGACGGCCGATGGCGTCGATTTCGTCGATGAAAATGATCGCGGGAGCGTTCTTTTTTGCCTGATCAAACAGATCGCGAACGCGGGATGCGCCGACGCCAACGTACATTTCCATAAACTCGGAACCGGAAATCGTAAAAAACGGCACGCCCGCTTCGCCGGCAACGGCTTTGGCAAGCAGCGTTTTTCCTGTGCCGGGCGGGCCAATCAGAAGCACGCCCTTGGGAATGCGAGCGCCGACCTTGGTGTACTTATCGGGCTGCTTCAGGAAGTCGACAACCTCCTTAAGCTCCTCCTTCTCTTCGTCTGCGCCGGCCACATCGCCGTAACGAACCACGTTGCGGGCAGGATCGGTCAGCTTCGCGCGGCCGCGGATAAAGCTGTTGGCGCCTTTATTGGGTCCGTTCACCTGCGCACGCATGACAAACATCATAAGCCCGCCAAACAGCAGAATCATGATCAGGAGCGGAAGCAGCTCCATCCACCAGCTGGTGCCCTCGGGCAGCTGGCTGGTTACGGAGAACCGATAATCGGTGGGGCTTACATTTTCTTTATTCAGCACCGACGCATAAACGCTCTTTACATCGCTTAAGAACTGCGTTTCGCTGGGAATGGTGGCGTAAATGTCGTAGTGGCTGGTAGAAAACGCCTTGTCGGAAATGGTGCTGTCGTTTTTGATACCTACAAGCTCATTATCGACAATGATTACACTGCGGATGGTTTCGGCAGTGTTTCCGCCTTCAATTGCTTCCGACTCCACGCGCAGATCGCTTTCCACCCATTTCAGCAATTCGGAATACGAAAGCTTCACGGGCTTGACGCGCATTTGCGGCGTGCCGACCATGTACACAACCATCAGTATTGCCGCAATGATGGCGGTGTAAATCATCAGGCTTCGGAAAAGCCCTTTCTTCTTGTCATTCAATAGGGGTATCCTCTCTTTCGGCGCATTCGTATGCGCCTGACATTTTAACTCATCTATTATACCATGAGTTTCTCACATTTTCAAACATGTAAATGTACTTTACCGTGCTGCAACGATAAAAAATGCGTTAATCGTTCTCAGGTATTATACATTTCCGGCTTCAATACACCGATATCCGGGAAATTACGGTATTTTTGATCGAAATCAAGGCCATAGCCGACGACGAACTCATCCGGGATGGTAAATCCTACAAAATCCGCATACACGTCGGATACGCGGCGATCGGGTTTGTCCAGAAGCGCGCATACCTTCAGCGACTTTACGCCCTTTTTCAGCATGTCGTTTTTGATGTAGGCAATGGTGCGTCCGCTGTCGATAATGTCCTCTACAAGAATTACATGCTTTCCGGTAATCTTATTATCCAGCTCGCTGACAATTTTTACTTCACCGGAGGATACCGTCGCGCTTCCGTAGCTGGAAGCGGTCATAAACTCAATCGGCACGGAATATTCGATGTGGCGAATCAGATCGGAAAAGAATACCACCGATCCCTTAAGAATGCAGATCATCAGCGGAGCATCATCCTTCGAATAGAACTTCTCAATCTCCTTACCAAGCTCGTACACGCGCTTTGCAATGGTTTCCTTGTCCAGCAGTATGCACTTCATGTCATTCCTCATTGGTTTCTCCTCCATTATTTTCAATTCGTATCTGTATTCTTCGGGCGTCGCACCCGTTTGCAACCTTTGCGTTTTCCGAAATACCTACGCCAGCAGCCCACAAAACTTCGCTGCCTCTGGCAATTACCGGCACTGCATCCCGTATGGGACGGGGCACCTTTTTGTCCGTCAATATATCGCTGAGCAGCTTGCTTTTTCCGTTCATACCGAAAGGGTGCATATAGTCGCCCTCGCGGCGCGTTCTCACTACGGCGCCCGTAAGGCAACAAGCGTTCAGCACCTGTATTAAGCCATTGTCCTTCACGGGAACCGGAGGCGCATTTTGGACCTCAATCCGGCAAATGCCATCAAGCGACGCGCACCCTTCATCCGGAAGCGGAATCTCCTGCGGCGAGTCGCATTTCCATGCAATATAGATTTCGTTCTCGTAGCCGTATGCATACGCGTCCCCGGACAGGTTTGTTTTGCCTGTTGACAGTCTGACGCGTTCAACATCGTCGAAGTCCGGGTTGGAAAGCGTCATGCAAATCAGCCTTCTCAGAATGGCCGTATCGATTTCCTTTCTGCGGGAAATGATACAAACGCTCGCATAATACGACACATGTTCTCGATATGCCTGCGCAGTCATACGCCGCATATACGCATCTTCCGCCTGCACGATACACGAAAACCGGGCAAGCGCCCGATCCGCACCGGGATAGGCCTTCTGTATTTCGGGAAGCACGCGATTTCTCAGAAAATTCCTCGGGTTATCGCTTTCCCGGTTCGTTTCATCCTCACACCACGAAGCGCCCGTTTCCTTCAAAAACGAAATGATGTCGTCCTTGGTATACATAAGAAGCGGCCTTACCATCAGTCCGTCCGCCATGCGCATTCCGACTGCGCCCTTCATACCGCCGCCGCGAAGCAAATGCATGAGCACCGTTTCCGCCTGATCGTTCCTATGATGTGCAAGGGCGATAACATCCGCCCCGACGCTGCCCATTGCCTCCTTCAAAAATGCATACCGCATACGCCTGGCGCAGGTTTCAAGCCCTTCGCCCGTTTTTTTCGCCTCTTCCGGCACATTTCCACTGCCGGAAACCAAAGGCACCTCGTATTCGTCCGAAAGCGCCTTCACAAAATCCCGATCCCGGAGCGATGCTTCGCTCCTGATTCCGTGCTCAAAGTGCGCGTTTGTCAGGCGGATTTTTCCCTCGCGCTGCAGATGGTACAAAAGGTAAAACAACGCCACCGAATCCGCACCGCCGGACAGCGCCAGAAGCACGTGCTTTCCCAGTATGCCCGTTTGATTCAGATCAATGGTCAGGCGCATACCCGAATGCTCACCCCCGGCGAAATTTCCGTTTTCTGTTATTATATCATGAAATGATCGTATCTCAACTATCAGAAAACAAAACTCATATGAAATTCTAAAAAAACCCACCGAAAAATGGCCAATCGGCCTTCCTCCGTTCTATGATCTGCCAGCATATCCAGCTCACGATCTGTGGGACAATAGCCTGCGGACGATTGGGAAGGAGGAAACGGGCATGGAAAAAAACGGAATTATCCATTGTAAGCTTGCCGCCATCATACTTGCTTTAATGCTTGCGCTATCATATGGCGCATGGGCGCAGGCGGATGAGACGCTGTTGATTCCGGGCGGTCAGCTGGCGGGCATCTACGTGAAAGCTGACGGACTGGTGTACGTCGGCGCATCTGATCTGGGTTCAAAGCCCAGCCCGGCCAGAATTGCGGGTCTGAAAAGCGGCGACGTCATTCAAAGGATCAACGGCGTACGGATTTATGACGCAGAAACCTTAAAGCAGGCGCTTTCCGGCGGAAACAAGGCGATCGTTGAATACGTAAGAAACGGAGAAACCATTAAAACATCTGTAACGCCTGAAAGGGATCCGCGCGACGGCGTGTACCGGATTGGCGCATGGGTGCGCGAAAACGCCGCCGGCGTAGGCACCATTACCTTTATCAATCCAAAAACAGGCCAATACGGCGCGCTCGGACACGCAATCTCCGACCCGGATACCGGCATTATTGTGCCCATTTCGCAGGGCGCAATATACGAAAGCAATCTCTCCGGCGTAATCCCCGGAAAAACCGGTGTCCCGGGCGAGCTGTCGGGCGATTTCATTGAAAAAGACAATTCGCCCATCGGAACCATCGACAAAAACAGCGAAAACGGAATCTACGGAACCTTCATACGCGCAAATCTTGAAAACGCGCTGTACCCAGCCGGTATTCCGGCGGCAAATGCCGGTGAGATTCACACAGGAAAGGCGCAGATTCTCTCCACCGTTGATGAAAACGGCCCCAGATTATACGATATAGAGATCACGAATATCAACGAAAGCGGAAAAGACCGAAACCTGCTGATTCTGGTCACCGACGATACGCTGCTTGCCAAAACCGGCGGGATTGTTCAGGGAATGAGCGGAAGTCCGATCATTCAGGAGGGTAAGCTTGTAGGCGCAGTGACACATGTACTGGTCAACGACCCGACGCGCGGATACGGCATATTGATAGAGAATATGCTCAAATCGGCTGAATAAATAGCGACAGGGGCGCATCGCCCCTGTTTTTTGGCTGTAGTTCATGATATAATGAACCGTACATTGACCGTATGATTGCCGGCCGATTCATAAACAATCGACGACACTGCGAAGGGAGAAAGTGCAATGAACAAGGGAAATACCCGTGAGTTTGATGCCTATAGGGCCGAAGCCAGAGAAAGATGGGGAAATACCGACGCATACAGGGAATTCGCCGAAAAAACAAAGGCTTACCCCAAGAATGCGTGGGACAGCATTGCCGACAGAATGGATGAGATTTTCAAAGCGTTTGCCCTGCTAATGAAAAATGGCGCTCAGCCCGAAACGCCCGAAGTACAGCAGCTGGTTGATACGCTCAGAAATCACATTACCGAAAACTACTATACCTGTACGCCGGAAATATTGGCCGGGCTCGGACAGATGTATGTTGCCGATGAAAGATTTCAAAGCAATATCGATAGAAACGGCGAAGGAACCGCTGCGTTTGTCAATAAAGCCATTCAGCTCTACAGGCAAAATCGCTGATCAGGCAGCAGCCGCAGAAAACAGGACGCGTATACATTTTGTTTTGCGGGCATGAAAAACGGAGAAATTATCAATCGGCGCCCGGCAGATGAATGATTGAAAACCACATTTCCCCCATCCGCGTTCATCTGCATCCGTTTCTTGCAAAACAATGAAAAAGACGATATAATAGAAAAAAGGCAATCATTCTGGAGGGAAAAACCATGTATTACAGCGAAAACGGCAAAATATGGCTTGCTACCGGAAATGAGAAAATATACCTTGAGCCATCCATGGCAAACCGGCACGGCCTGATTGCGGGCGCAACCGGAACCGGCAAAACGGTAACCCTGAAGGTTCTTGCGGAATCCTTCAGCGATATGGGCGTACCAGTGTTTATGGCGGACATCAAGAGCGATTTGAGCGGCATGTGCAACCCCGGCGCAGAAAATCAGCACATTAAGCGCAGCATCGAAACCATGGGCATTGAGAATTTTACATACACACCCTATCCCGTCCGGTTCTGGGATGTATACGGAAAATGCGGTTTGCCCGTCAGAACAACGATATCCGAAATGGGTCCGGAGCTTTTAAGCCGCCTTCTGGGCCTTAACGATACGCAGGCGGGCGTACTGAGAATTGTATTCCGCATCGCAGACGAAAAACAGCTTTTGCTTCTGGACATGAAGGATCTTCGCAGCATGCTCCAGTACGTCGGCGATAACGCAAAGGAGTACAAACTGGTG
Organism: Clostridia bacterium; assembly: GCA_045538305.1. GTDB lineage: Bacteria > Bacillota > Clostridia > Christensenellales > Aristaeellaceae > SFHK01. Next base: position 87,684 of record JAZSRC010000016.1, read on the forward strand.
TACGGCAACATCGCCCCGCAGTCCATCGGCGCAATACAAAGGGCGCTGCTTACCCTGGAAGACGAGGGCGGAGATCTGTTCTTTGGCGAACCGGCGCTGGAATTGAGCGATTGGCTCGATTGGGCGGAAGACGGTCGCGGAATGATGAACATACTGGAATGTCAGGAGCTGTTCCGCCATCCGCTTCTGTACGCAACCTTCCTTCTGTGGATGTTGTCCGAAATCTATGAAATGCTGCCTGAAGCGGGCGATCTGGACAAACCGAAACTTGCCTTCTTCTTTGACGAAGCACACCTGTTGTTTGACGACGCACCCAAGGCGCTTATGGACAAAATTGAGCAGGTTGTGCGCCTGATTCGCTCCAAGGGCGTGAGCGTGTGGTTTATCACCCAGAACCCCGCCGACATTCCCGATTCCGTGCTTGGACAAATCGGCAACCGCGTGCAGCACGCCCTTCGCGCATACACGCCCAACGACCAGAAAGGCCTGCGCGCCGCGGCGAGGTCGTTCCGCGAAAATCCTGCCTTTGACACCGAGGAAGCGCTGCAGGCGCTTAAAGTCGGCGAAGCGCTGGTTTCCGTTCTGGACGCAGAGGGTACGCCCAACATGGTCGAGCGCGCAAATATCCTTCCGCCCAGAAGCTCCATGAGCGCCGCCGAACTTATGGACATCCGCATGTTTATCCGTTCCGATGCGCTGAAGGCAAAATACGCCGAAGCCGAAGACCGCGAATCCGCCTTTGAGGACCTGAAAGAGCTGCGCGAAGCGGAAGAAGCCGCCAAGCAGCAGGCATTGGAAGCGGAAGCCAAACGCAAGGAAGAGGAAGCTCTTAAAAAGCAAAATGCAAAAACGCAAAGCAGAGGCAAAACGCTGCTTGACAAAACCATTAATTCCGCCGCAAGCAGCATCGGAAGAGAAGTCGGCAGAAAAATCGTGCGCGGCCTGCTCGGAAATTTCTTTAAATAATCAGTCCCCGGACGCCTGAAAAAGCCCCATGCCATCCATTTACCGGATGCATGGGGCTCAGATCATCAACAAACCTCAGGGAGAAGCTTGGAGAGGGAGCGCACTCCCTCTCCTTTTTTCATCGATTTCGGCGGCGTGTACGGCGAAATCGTGCGTTTTTCCAAAGCGAAGCGACGAAACACGCTTCCCCTTCCGATTTCCGCCCGGAAATCCCGCAGGATTTCAGGAGATCGGCCCCTCCCATCAAAAAAGGGACTTTTTTGATGGCCTGAAGCGCATCCGAACGTAATGGTTCAGATGCGCTTTCATTTTGTTTATTCTTCCCGCGTAGGACCGTCCTCAAATGTAATACCCTCGGGTACATCGATTTCGGCCATAACCTCCTCGGCAGGATGGAGTATGGATTCAATTCTGTCGAGCAGCCTGTCCTTTCCTGTTCCATCCTCAGACGAATAAGCGATTATCTGCCAGGGCTGAACGGCAAGCGATCTGCAGATAACCGGAATGCTCCGCCCTCTTGCGGCTTTACTGAGTTTATCCGCCTTGGTGGCTACAACGGAAAACGGCATATGATAATGGCGCAGATATTCAGCCATCATTATATCATCCTTCGTTGGCTCGTGCCGGATGTCTACCAACAGAAACACATGCTTAAGTTCGCCGGAACCCGATAGGTAGCCTTCAATCATACTAGCCCATTTCGCCTTTTCAGAGCCCGGCGCCTTCGCAAAGCCATAGCCGGGAAGATCCGTCAGAAAGAACTCATCATTTATGCGATAGATATTCACCATACGCGTCTTGCCCGGCTCGGACGAGGTGCGCGCAAGCTTATTGTTTGAGCACAGCGAATTGATCATGGAGGATTTCCCGACGTTTGATTTTCCCGCAAGGGCAATCTCCGGCATTCCCTGTCCGGGAAAATCCCGCAGGCGCTCCAGAGAAACAACAAACGATGCGCGTACAATCCGCATTCTTACACAACCGCCTTTACTGCCTTCGTCTTATTTTCGCCAATAACAACATTCATCGCGTCCTTGGCGCTTTTGATTACGCTGATCTGCATTTGGCTCTTGACGTCGTCCGGTATGCTTTCAAGGTCCTTCTCGTTTTCCACGGGCAGAAGCACCGTGCGAATTCCGGCGCGGTATGCCGCCAGCAGCTTTTCCTTCACGCCGCCGATCGGAAGCGCTTTTCCCCTCAAAGAGATCTCGCCTGTCATAGCAACGTCCTGTCGGGCCTTCAGGCCGGTCACGGCGCTGTACATGGCGCAAGCCATAGCAATGCCAGCCGAAGGGCCGTCCTTCGGGGTTGCACCCTCAGGCACGTGTACATGAATGTCATGCTTTTTACGGTAATCCTCCGTAATCCCGGCGGAATCCATGTTCGCGCGCACGTAGCTCCACGCAATCTTGGCCGATTCCTTCATTACATCGCCTAAAGAGCCTGTAAGCTGCAAATTGCCGTCGCCCGGCAGTACCTGAACCTCCACCGGCATCACTTCGCCGCCGGCGCTCGTCCACGCAAGGCCGTTAATGACGCCGACTTCCATTTCCGTTTCGGTTTTCACATGGCTAAAGCGCGCCGCTCCAAGGTAATGGGGCACCAAATCAGGGCGCACGGTAACAAGCTTTCTGTCCTCTTCCGAAGCCTCCAGCCGCTCGACAACCGCCTTGCGGCAAATTGCGCCCAGCTTTCTTTCCAGCGTGCGAACGCCTGCTTCCCTCGTATAGCCGTCGATAACGTTCTTAATCGCCGCGTCCGTAATCCTGAGCATCTTGCCGTTTAAGCCGTTTTCATTCAGCTGTTTTTTCCACAGATGGCGTTTGGCAATCTGCACCTTTTCCTCCAGCGTATAGCTCGGAACCTCGATAATCTCCATACGGTCGTACAGCGGGCGCGGGATGGCATCGGCGCTGTTGGCAGTGGTGATGAAAAATACACCCGACAGATCAAACGGTGCCTCCAGATAGTGATCGCGGTAAGCGCTGTTCTGCTCGGGATCGAGCACCTCCAGCATTGCCGCAGCGGGATCGCCCCGCATATCAGAGGCCATTTTATCGATCTCGTCAAACAGGAACACGGGATTCATGCTGCCCGCCTGCTTGATGGCCGAAATGACACGGCCCGGCATGGCTGCCACATAGGTGCGCCTGTGTCCGCGGATTTCCGCCTCGTCATGTACGCCGCCCAAGGAAACCTGGCAGAATCTGCGCTTAAGCGCGCGGGCAATTGACCGGGCAATAGACGTTTTTCCAACGCCCGGAGCGCCAACCAGGCACAGTATCGGGCCCTTCGCGTTCTTTTTAATGCTGCGAACGGCGAGGAATTCCATTATGCGTTTCTTAACCTCTTCCAGCCCATAATGATCGGCCTCCAAAACCGAACGGGCGCGGGCAAGGTTGAACTCGTCATCGTCATATTTCCCCCAGGGAAGCTCCAGCATGTATTCAATATAGCTTTGCAATACACCGCTTTCCGGAGTGTTTGCGCCAATTCTGGACAGGCGCTTGATTTCCTTTTCCGTACGTTCTCTGGCTTCGCCGGACATGGGCAATTCGGCAATTTTCTGTTCGTACATCTGTACGTCCTCGTCGGTTTCGCCCAGTTCCTCCTCGATCACGCGCATCTGTTCGCGCAGGTAATAATCGCGATTATTTCGCTCAATGCGCTCGTGTACGCGCCGGCCAATATCCTTTTCCAGCATGCAGATGTCAACGTCATCCGCCAGAATACCGGATACGATTTCAAGCCTTGTATAAACGTCCACGCATTCAAGCACGGACTGTTTGTCCTTGATATCATGAAATACGCCGGATGCAAGCAGATCCGCCAGCCGGTTGGGATCGCTTTCCCCTTCAACTGCCTGTTTAAGATCATTGCTGAAATCATTTCTCAGCGCCGACAGTTTTTCAAACATACGCTTGAGCACGCGCACATAGGCGCGCAGCTCGTTTGTAATGATCGTCTTTTTTTCATCCAGGGCGAATATTTCGGCCGTAGCCATGGACCCTTCGTCAAACATGCCAACCAGCGCCGCGCGGGATTTTCCTTCCACCAGTACGCGAAGTATACCGTCCGGCATGCGCACGACCTGCTTAACATGAACGATCGTTCCGACGGTATATAGGTCTTCTATTTTGGGATCATCCTTCAAAGCGTTTCTCTGCGCGATCACAAACAGCTTACTGTCGCTTTCCAGTGCCGCGTTCAACGCCGCAACGGATTTTTCCCTGCCAACATCAAAATGCATTACCGCATCCGGATAAATAACCAGACCGCGCAGAGCCACCATGGGCAGGCGCAGCGATTTGTCCGGCTGATTACCTTCGTGTATCAAAAAAAGCATCCTCCAGTTTTCATTCATAAAAGAGATTATACCTGTCAATTGAAAAGGTGTCAAGCGTTCCAAAGCATGCGGAAGCAATTGGCTGAGAAAACAAAAAAACGCAATGAGAACATATCATCCGCGCAGCCGGCTTATAGGTATCCAAACAACTAAAAAGCGCTTCCCGAAGCGAATCCGGCCCGTCCGGCGATCCGCATTTTGGGAAGCGCATGATTTCCTGACTATTTCGATTACCAGTCTGCGACAATTACATAATTAGGAATGTATTCCACATTCCAATAAACATACCGCGACATGGAATAAGACGCCTGTACATCGCCCCAGCGCATGAAATAGACAGAGGAGAACTGCTCGGGGCTTTGCAGCTGGAACACCAGCGCGCCAACAGCTTCGTCATCCGGCGCTTCAAAAGGTACCGCAATGTTCCATATCATGCCGTCAAACCATGCGACGGATACTTCCGTTTGCACGCTGCCACGATAAATCTCCCGGCAATTGATGTCGATGTAGCTTTTCAGAGCCTGCGCTGTCATAACATGTGTAAGCGACAGCCTTTGAAGGGCCATACCGTATTCGCCGTAAGAAATTAGGCTTACGGCTTCCTTGGCGTTTCTGTACGCATTTTCATTAGGCGCCAACGGCGCTTCGGCATATGCGCCAAACGCAGAAACAATCGCAAGCGCCGCAAGAATCAATATGGACAGGATTCTTTTTTTCATATCATCACTCCCGAAAGGATAGGATTCCCGGTATTTTTTTGACGATCGCATACATAAAAAGGTTGCGCTTTAAATGTTAATTTTTCAAGAAAGCGAATGCAGCTTCAGAATCATTGCGTCCAGCGCCTCATCCTCGCGAACTCTGCCGCTTTTCACCAGATAGTCATATTCCACGCTCATACGGTACCCCTCCTGAAACTCGGAGGCGGCCGTTTTTCCGGTCTGTTTGTACACACGCTTTACAATAAACTCCGCAAGCCCCGTACGCTTTTCAATTTCGGGAAGCGACAGCTTTTCATCCTTCAGCATTTTTATATGGGTGAGCAAGCGAAGCTGTCTGGTAATCGCTGCGAGAATGCGGATATGGCTTTCCCCGGCGTCCAGCATAGCGTTCAGTATTTCATACGCATGCTTCGCATTTTTCGCCATCAATTCGTCAATCATCATAAAGACGTTGGATTCAACGCCGGGTGTTACAACCGCCTGAACATCGTGTTCATTGATCTCGCTTCTGTCGCCCACATACGCCGCAAGCTTGTCCGCTTCTCCCGAAAGCCGCGTCAGCTCATGCCCGGTCATAAAGATCAGCATCTGCGCCGCTTGGGACGTTATGGTCTTTTTATCCTTTTTCAGGCGGCTTTTCAGCCACTTTTCAATATCCACATCCGGAAGATACGGAAACGGCACGACATTGGCGTGCTTTTCAAAAACCTTATACGCCTTCAAACGCTTATCCGGTTCGTCGCGCAGATAGAATACGGTTATGCATTCGCTGGGTGTGTTCATAAGCCACGCCTCCAGCTTTTTCGTCTCCTCCTCGGCGTCCTTTGCCTTTGCTCCCACAAGCGGCGCCCATTCCTTCACAATGACCAGCCTTTTATCACACATTACCGGCAGCGTTTCGGCGCTTTCAATAATCTCCTGCACGCCTGCGCCTTCAAGGATCGCCTCGTTCAGCGCCTCCAGCCCCGCAGGCAGGAACGCCTCTCTAAGCCTGTCTACAGCAGAGCGCTTGATAAACTCCTCCGGCCCGTAAAACAGATACACGCCCGAAGCCGTTCCATCCTTTATCGCATCAAACAGCTGCTTCCAAGTCATAAGTCCAGTCTCCTCTCAGGGTAAAAACGTACTGATCTGCACATTCCCCATCCTGTCTACATCAATAGTTATCGCGCCGGATTCGTCCGTGCGGTATACCGCCGCCCCGGCTTCGGAAAGCCTTGACAACACATCCGGCGTGGGATGTCCGTAACCGTTCCCATCAACGGAAATCACCGCAATTTCCGGAGTGGCGGCGCTTAGAAATTCTTTGGTTGTAGCATATTTTGAACCATGGTGTGCTACCTTCAATATATCGCAATCGGATAAGAGCATTTTGTCATATTTATCGGTGATGTCGCCTGTAAACATCACGGATGTTTCATTATAGCAAATATTCAAAACCAGTGATCCGTCGTTGTCGCTTTTCGGCGTAAAGCCTTCCTCAGGCCACAGCACCTTGGCAAAGATTCCGTCGGCGAGGTCCACCTCATCGCCGCGGGACAAATATACGATATTGGCGTTCTGAAGCGCTTCCTGCAATTCATCCCGAACGTCCATCCGTTCCCAGCACTCCGGCAGATATACAAAAGCGTCTTCATAGCGCTCTAAAATCTCCACAGCCCCGCCAGCATGGTCGATATCCGGGTGAGACAGGAATATGCCCTGTACGTTCGCGCCGGACGCCGTAAGATAATCGGCGCAGATGTCATTATCTTTTCCGCAGTCAATCACATATGCACTTCCCTTTGCATCCACCACCGCGCTGTCGGCATATCCCGCTTCAAGGAACATTACTTGAAGACCATGATTGATATGAAGCGGCATATACATGCCCAAAAGCGCAATAACCGGAAGCAGAACAAGGTATCTTATGCGAATCCTTCTAACCGGTTCATGATACGGCGAAACCAAAAACAGACAGATAAAATAGGCGATCACGAAAAACAGAGGCCACTTACGGCTTGAAATCATCGCGAAAGGAAGCCCGGCAACAAAATGCGCCATCGCCCGGATTGCAGACCATATCGTTTCAGGCAAAAGCGCAATCAAACGCGCGCCGCCCTTCCAAATGGGATACAGAATCATGCTTAAAGCGCCGGCGTATATCGTCAGAAGTCCGAACGGTATGGCTATCATATTTACCGGTATCGAAAGAACCGGTACGGAATAAAACAGATTTGATAAAAGCGGCAGCGTGCCCATTTGTATGGCTGCGCCTGAAGCTGCCGATTCCAGCGCACGCGCGAAAACCTTTTTCATCCTCCGCCGATTTATGCATCTGCTCAGTAAATCCGAAATCAGCGCCAGCGACAGCACGGAAGCATAGGACAATTGAAAGCCGGTATCCCGTATAATCAACGGATTGACCGCGGTCTGTATAAGAAACGCTGCCGCAATACGCGTAAGAAAATCGGACGGATATCCAAACATGCGCGACATGCAGAAAAACGCATACATGAGTACGGCGCGGATAATGGACGCGCTTGCGCCCGTCATCATGGCGTAAACAGCCAGAAGCAAGCACGTCAGCACATACCTGGCACGCTTTGGCAGCATACACAGCATAAGGAGCGTTTCGATCAGAAGCGCAATAAGGCTTACATGCAGACCCGAAAGCGAGATCAGGTGCGCGATGCCGGAATCCTTAAAATCATCATACGTTTCATCCGACAAAGACGCTTTATCGCCAAGCAAAAGCGCACGCATGATATCCGCCTGTTCCGGATATATATCGTCAATCCATCCGCCGATTGTACGCCTTATGCCAAACAGTACGCTTTGAAGGGACACGTCTTCGCCGATAATATCCGTATCGGAAACAGCGCCCGATGCGCAAAGATCAATCCCCTTCATTCTCAGATACTGCCTGAAATCAAAGCCGTATGGATTGGTCTGACCCTCCGGCAGCCATAGATCTGCGTCGGTTACGGATATTGTCTGTCCATAGCGGAATATATTATCCTGATTATATCCGTACAGGTATACGTAGATTTTTCCCTTATAAGCCTGATCGTCAATCTGATAATCCGAAAGCACCAAGGTGGTTCGGTTCTTCTCCGGCTGATAAGACGCCTCTCTCGAAACCGTGCCCGTCAAAACACCGCTGTCCGGAAATGATACAGACTTCGGTCTGTTTCTAAAGGCTCCGTAACCCATGAACAAACAAGCGATAAAAAGAAAAACCAGCAGTCTGGAGAAGGTTCGTTTCCGGAAAAAGACCGCTGGCAAAAGAAACACAACGGAAGCCAGCAGCCAGCATACAGGCGGAACATCCAGCGCAAGCGCAATCAGAAGGCCTGAAAGCACAAAAACGGCAAGGGAAGCCAATCGTCTTATATGAAACTGCCGCTGTATTCTCTTATACAGAAATACGCATTCCTGCACGGGCAAGGATTGCTTTAGGATACTCAACAAGCGCTTCATCGATCAACGCCTCCGGATCGTAAAGGGGAGAAAGATGCGTAAGCACCAGCTGCTTTGCAGACGCTTCCCGGGCAAGCCTGGCGCAAAGCCGGGCAGACATATGAGGCTTTATCTCCGTCCAATCACAGGATAAAAGCCCCGCGTCCGCCAGCAGCAGATCCGCTTGGCTGGCAAACAGCACAAGCTCATCCACCCAGTTGGTGTCGCCGGTATATACAAATGTTTGACCATCGCAGACAACGCGCAGGGCATACGATTCTACCGGGTGCTTACCGGGCATAAACTCCAGCTTCATTTCCTTAAGCTCCATATCGCGTACGGGATACAGGTCGAGCTTTCCGTCAGAAAGCATGTGGTACGCTTTTTTCGGATTCTCAGGACATACGGTTTTCACAGGTGCGCGGCCGGAAAAATCGATCAGATAGTTCATCGGCAGCATATCGCTCATGTGATCATAATGCAGGTGGGAAAGGACCACCGCATCCAAATCACGTATATCCATTACCTGCGTCAGGCGGGAAAGTACGCCGCTTCCGCATTCAATCAGAAGATTCGTCTGACCGCTGTCTGATGAAAGCAAATAGCCGGAGCATGCGCCGCCTGCAGAGGGAAACGGTCCATTTACACCCAGTATGGTCAATATCATAAAAACGCCCCCGGAAAGAGATGTAAATTGAGTATAAAGCCAATCGGAAAGAAAGTCAAGGGTTCAAAAAATGCACGCCCGGCCATAGTATTTGGACAGGAAATGTGATAAAATGAACGCATACCACTGCATGATGAGGAGAAAAGAATATGCTCGACCGCCTGATACAGCATCGGCGCGCCCTTCACAGAATTCCGGAAACGGGATATGACCTTCCAAAGACCCAGGAATATGTGCTTTCCGCACTTTCCAAAACGCGTGCCGAAGTTACGCCCCTGTTCCCCTCGGGTATAATCGCCTTTCTCGATTTCGGCGCGAAAGAATCCGTCGCCTTTCGCACGGATATGGATGCGCTTGAAATGGAAGAACAGAGCGGCGCCGCATTTTCATCCTGTCATTCAGGGAAAATGCATGCCTGCGGACACGACGGGCATATGGCCATATTGCTCACACTGATTGAAACGCTTTCGAACGAAACCAAAAAGGCAGATAAAAACGCCGTATTCGTATTTCAACCGGCAGAAGAAGCCGGAAACGGCGCAAAAATGGTTCTGGAAAGCAACTTCATACAAAAATACAGCGTTTCGGAAATATATGCGCTGCACGTAGAGCCAACGCTTCCAATCGGTTATGTTGCAGCAAAGCCGGGTGCGTTCATGGCACGCTCCTGCGAAGTTCACGTTATCGGGCACGGAAAGAGCGCACACATTGCCAAGGCATCGGAGGGCGTGGACGCACTGGAAATGTGCGCAAGGTTCTACCTGCGCGCAACCGATACCATCGAGGAAAAATACAAAGGCGAACCGCACCTTTTCAAGTTCGGGCGTTTTCTGTCAGGCACCGCCAACAATATTCTTTCCGCCCATACACAGATCGACGGCTCCCTTCGCGCGTTTGACGACAGTGTGTTTTTCAGCATGAAGGAAGACCTGCATCAATTGGCAAATGAACTCTCCGATGCATACGGCGGCAGGATTGAGGTATTGACCGACGAGGGCTATCCCCCTGTCATCAATTCTGACGCATGCTTTAACCGACTGAAAAACGCATGCATGGATATGCCCTTTATCACGCTCACAAAGCCGTACATGACGGCGGAGGACTTTTCCTGCTATCTTCAGCAGGTACCCGGGCTTATGTTCAACATCGGCCTCGGAACCAATACGGAGCTGCACTCAAGCGCATTCCGGTTTGACGAACGGGCGTTGATTCCGGGCGTAACAGCCTTTTCAAACATTTTTCATTCCAAATAAAAATACCATACGATAACGGGAGGAGCATCGGTATGACGAAGGATTATGCGGTATACGCAGTAAACGAAGCGGTAAAGCTGATTGCCGTAGACAGCCCCAGCGGCTTTACAGCAAACGCGGCAAAATGGGTGGCGGATGCATTTTCAGAACTTGGATATCCGTCTGAGATCACAGTAAAGGGCGGCGTGCTTATCGACCTTGGCGGCGAAGACAAAGACGACGCGCTGTTTTTGGAAGCCCATGCCGATACGCTCGGCGCAATGGTTTGCCAGATTAAGTCAAACGGCCGGCTGAGGGTGACAAACCTTGGCGGCATGCGAGCAGAAAATGCAGAGGCGGAGAATGTGCGCGTGTATACCCGCAGCGGGCGCGCAATCGAAGGCACCCTGCAGCTGGTGAACGCCTCGGTTCACGTAAACGGAAAATACGGCGATACCAAGCGCACGTTCGACGCAATGGAGGTTGTACTGGACGAAGACGTTACCAGCGAGGCCGACGCCCGCGCGCTTGGGCTCGAGGTGGGCGACATCGTATGCTTTGATCCCAAAACCCGCATCACCGAGTCCGGCTATATCAAAAGCCGCTTTCTGGATGACAAGCTGTCCGTAGGCATACTGCTTGGTCTTGCAAAGTACATGAAGGATAAAAACACTTCCCCCGCCCGCCGCGTGTACGCGCACGTTACCGTGTATGAAGAGGTCGGGCACGGCGGCTCCGCATCCGTCCCTGCGGGCGTTACGGAGGCCATCAGCGTAGATATGGGCTGCGTCGGTGAAGGCCTCAGCTGCACCGAAAAAATGGTGTCTATTTGTGCGAAAGATTCCGGAGGCCCTTACAGCTACGAAGTGACCGGCAAGCTGATTGAAGCGGCAAAGAAGGAAAATGCCCAATACGCGGTGGATATCTACCCGCACTACGGCTCCGATGTTGAAGCCACGCTGCGCTCGGGCCATGATATTCGCCACGGGCTGATTGGCGCAGGCGTTTACGCCAGCCACGGATATGAGCGAAGTCACATGGACGGCGTACTCAATACGCTGAAAGTATTGAAGGGCTATCTGAACCTGTAATCCGAGTAAAGTATAAATACATATAAATGACACAATTTCAGTTGTGTATTTACAATCAAATGGTATAATACCCTCCATCACAGCCCGAATCGGGCAACGGGAGGGTATTTTTTATGGCAATCATCAGCGTGTTGATTTCTGCGGTATTTGCGGGAAGTATGATCGGCATCGCGGGCACTACCAGCTTAAGCGCAGGCAATACTTATATCGGTTCGCTGCTTTTCTGTGTGGGACTGTACACGATCTGCGCCTTTGGCCTCAGGCTGTACACCGGCCGCGTAGGATATGTGATTGACGATCATTCAAAGGAAAACCTGATCCATCTGCTCCTCACCTGGATCGGTAACTTTATCGGCGCGGCGCTTACGGGCTATGTCGTTTCTCTTGCAAAGCCCGATTTGAAAGCGCTATGCGAAAATATCGCAAACAATCGACTCGCCCAGAATTTCGGCGTTACCATCGCCATGGCCTTTTTCTGCGGTATGCTGATGTACATTGCCGTTCACACCTATAAAATCACCAGCGGCAAGGTGCTTGGCATGCTTCTGTGCGTACCCGCTTTCATCATCAGCGGCTTTGAGCACAGCGTCGCCGATATGTACTATTTCGCATGCGCCGGCGCGTTTGCAAAGAGCATCCTTCACATTCTGCTGGTATCCGTCGGCAACGCGCTGGGCGCAATTGCAGTCGCGTATGCCATGCGATTCAAAAAGTAATTCAGAAGTATATCTCTCGGGGCGCAGAATCATGGTTCTGCGCCTTGTTTATACAGCAAAAACACCTATATAGCACTTGACGCTCCGGGTATTTCATACTACAATACCAATATGGAAATATGCGGTATTTTTCCGCCTTATATTCAGGAGGATACTTACATGAAGGATGCAACCTGGGATCTTTCCGTATTTTACATGGACTTTGAAGATCCGGCTCTCAGACGCGATATCGACAGCGTTGGCAAAATCCTTTCGGAAATGGAAGACATTCTTTCGGCCGAAGCCTGCCATCTCAGCAAGCTTGAAAAACTAATCGAAAAAGAAGAAACTCTCGTGTATACCCTCAGCCGCGCCTTTGGCTTCGTGCAGCTTACGCTGGCCGCCGATACGAACAATCTGGACGCACTGAAGCTGCTGGGCGAAATGAGCAGCCTGATGGTAAGCGTACAGCTGATGTCCAGCAAAATCACGCGCTTTGTCGGCGCCATTCAAGATATTGACGCTATCATCGAAAAATCCGAATTGCTGAAGAAGAACGCGTTTGTGATTGCCGAAATAAAGGAAAGCGCATCGCACATGCTGCCGGAGGATATGGAAAAATGGATGCTTCGCATGTCGCTTGACGGCGCAGACGCTTTCTCCAAGCTGCGCGATCGCCTGATGGGTTCCCACACCGTAGAGCTGAACGGCGAAACGCTGCCCCTTCCGGCTGTTCGCGGCATGGCCTACGATCCCGATCCGTCTGTTCGCAAGGCGGCATACGAAGCGGAGCTGGCTTCCTATAAAAAGATCGAAACCGCAATGGCCTACTGCATCAGCTGCATCAAGGGCGAAGCAATTACGATGTGCGAAATCAAGAATTATCCCGACAACCTTATCCAGCAGCTCAGCGAAAGCCGCATGGACAAGGAAACGCTTGATGCCATGCTGACCGCCATCCGCGAATACCTTCCTCACTTCAGAAGGTATCTTAAGAAAAAGGCAGAGCTTCTGGGCCATAAAAACGGACTGCCGTTTTACGATCTGTTCGCGCCCGTAGGCAAAAGCACCAAAAAATACACCGCCGAGGAAGCGCAGGCGCTGCTGGTTGACGTATTCAACAAGGTTAATCCGGAAATGGGCGAATTTATCAACCATGCGTTTGAAAACCGCTGGATTGACATGTATCCGCGCGAGGGCAAAGAGGGCGGTGCATTCTGCGCAGGTTTCCATGAGAAGAAGCTTAGCCGCGTTCTTACCAACTTTGTGGGCAGCTTTTCCGACGTATCCACCATCGCTCATGAGCTGGGACATGCATGGCATAACAAATGTCTGGAAACCATGCCGTGCCTGATGGCCGATCCGCCCATGCCGCTTGCGGAAACCGCTTCCATTTTCAATGAAACCCTGCTCAGCCATGTCGTACTTTCCGGTGCCGATGAAGATATGCGCCTTTCCCTGTTGGAAAGCAGCCTGATGGAATCCACGCAGACAATCGTTGATATTTACAGCCGCTTCCTGTTTGAAAGCGCCGTATTCGAAGCGCGTAAAAATGGCATCCCCACGGCAGGCGAGCTGAACGAAATGATGCTCAACGCCCAGCGGGAAGCCTACGGCGACGGATTGGATCCCGAAGTGCTTCACAGCGGTATGTGGATCTGCAAGAGCCATTACTACAATGTAGGTCTGCATTTCTACAATTTCCCCTACGCCTTTGGCCATCTGTTCGGACTGGGCGTATTTGAAAAATATCTGAAAGAAGGCGCTTCCTTCCTGCCCAAGTACAATCAGCTGCTCGCCAGCTGTGGCAGCGGCAAAATTGCGGATGTAGCTGCCAGCGTCGGCATTGACGTGCGCTCGGTTGATTACTGGAGAAGCGCGCTTGAAGGTATCCGTAAGGAAGTTGACGAGTTTATCGAATTGTGCAGCAAGTAATACAAGCGCAAAACAACGGGGTTCTGCAAGATCAATCTTGCAGAACCCCGGTTTTTTATACAATTTTTCGAACTTCCATATAGTATCGCTTTTCATGCGCCTCGCCCATGGAGAATGTCTTTCTGGGCAAAACGCCGCCCGAGCGTATGGACGGAAACAACAGCCCTTTATCGATTGCTCCAAGCAAAATGCCCGTATTTTTGTTGACGGCAAGCGAACGCACGGCTTCTTCCCCGTGTACATAATCTATATGGATTTCGCTGTGCTCCTTCAGGTATTCGTCCAGAAACGGCTGAAGAATGGCTACCGGCAGCGCCTGCTCGCCTGAGACGGAAATACCGGTTTCTTTTTCGCCGGACACGAACACAATATCGCGTCCCTCTACAGCCGTCAAACCCTTTTTCTGAAGGTAGGCGGTAAAGTTATGCAAAACGCTGTCAGCGTCCGCCGAAAACAACACCCTGTGAATGGGCTCAAATACGAGCGCCGGCGAATGCAGATTGACAATCTCGCACAGCGCATATTTCGCCGGGTGCGTTTCCCATTCGCTTTGATCAAGCGTTTGCTTGCACTTCTCCCAGCACGCCTTCGCCGTTGCAAGGGAATGGTTGCCGTCGCCAACCGCATACAGAAAACCGTCTGCGCGCGCATTCAATACGCCCAGCGCATCCGATAGCATGTTCAGATGCTCATCCTTTGTAACGCTCCATCCGCGCAAATGACCGCCGCCCAGCATGAGCTCAAAATCATATAGCGGCTCATCCTCTCTGACGGCTGCATAGATTGCTTCCACCGTCAGGCATTCGGGATCGTCAATCAACATCATAATGTGCGGCGATTCAATGAGAGCGCCGTCGCGGATTTTCACGCGCGGCGGAATTCGCTCAGTAATCGTGCCTTCGGTTGCGCGGATTAGCGGCTGTACGCCGGGGGCATAGTCATACTGATCCAGATCCACAGCGGCAATCAGGCCCAGTCGCGCGCCGCTTTCCGTCCTGCGCTCGGTCAATATAAAACCGTCCCGTACGCGCGGCTCTATAACGCCCTTTTCCAGGTATTCCTTCATTGCGCTTCTGATCAGGGGTATGGTTTTTTCAGCCTCCGCCAGATAAATCTCCGGCTGAATAATTCTGAGCGTGGAGGGCGCGTCCGAAACGATGGCCTCCGCCTTTTCCCAATAATCCTTTTGGGATGTATACTGATCGCAGGCAACAACCGCCCACTTGGCAGGATCAACATGCTTTGCAGGCAGATAGATATCCGCAGGCATTATGCCCGGAAAACTCCGCATGGGAAAACCCCCTTTTTATAAAAACAGAGCATTCACGCGTGGAAGTACGCATGAATGCTCAATCATGCTATGCGTCAGCCGGTAATCACGCGCACGCGGTATACAGTGGCAAGCGCAGCGATTTCGTTCTGAACATCAGCGTCAATTGCAGTGTCAACGTCAAGGCAGGTATAGGCATACTTGCCGCGTGATTTATTGAGCATGTGCTCGATGTTGATATTCCGCTGAGAAATGAGCGAGGTAATCGAGCTTACAACGTTGGGCACGTTCTGATGCAGAACGATGATTCGCGGGCAGGTCACGCGGCCCGGATCGGCGTCGGGATAGTTGACCGAGTGCAGAATCGCACCGTTTTTCAGATAGTCGTCTACCTGCTTTGCTACCATGCGCACGCAGTTATCCTCGCTCTCGGGCGTGGAAGCTCCGATGTGTGGAAGGCATACAGCGCCCTTTACACCCAGCAGCTTTTCCGTCGGGAAGTCGCAGATATAACGGCGCAGCTGGCCGCTTTCAAGCGCCTCAATGATATCTTCCGTTACGCACAGCTCGCCGCGCGCAAAGTTCAGAAGGCAGGCGCCCTTCTTCATGCGGGAAATCAGCGCCTTATCGAACTTTCCTTTCGTATCGGCGTTCAGCGGAACATGCACGGTGATATAGTCGGCGTTTTCGATAATCTCTTCTTCGCTCTTTGCGTGCTTTACCGCGCGGGACAGCATCCATGCGTTATCGACGGAAATATAGGGATCATAGCCCATAACTTCCATGCCAAGCGCCGCAGCGGCGTTCGCCACCAGAAGACCAATGGCGCCAAGACCGATAACACCCAGCGTCTTACCCTGAATTTCGGGGCCGACAAACGCTTTTTTGCCCTTTTCCACGAGCTTTTCTACATTTTCACCCTCGCCCTTCAGGCCCTGCGCCCACTCGCTTCCGCCAATAATATCGCGCGAAGCCAGCAGAAGGCCGGCAATGACAAGCTCCTTAACAGCATTTGCATTCGCTCCGGGAGAGTTGAATACGACAACGCCCTTCTCGGCATATGCATCCAGCGGAATATTATTTACGCCAACGCCCGCGCGGGCAACGGCCAGCACATTTTCTTCCAGCTCATAGGAATGCATGTCTGCGCTTCTGACAATAATGGCGTCGGGATTTACGGCGTCCTTATCCAGAAAGTATTCGTTTTCCGAAATCACGTCGCGCCATACGGGCGAAACAGGATTCAGCAGTTTTATATTCTTCATGTCTATACACGCTCCACTTCGAATTGCTTCATAATCTTGATCAGCTTCTGAACGCCCTCTACGCTCATGGCATTATAGATGGACGCGCGCATGCCGCCAACCAGACGATGGCCCTTGATGTTCAAAATGCCATTGCTCTGCGCGTATTTTACAAACTCGGCGTCCACATCGGGATTGTCGGTGCGGAAGGTTACGTTCATCAGCGAACGATATTCGCGCTTTGCAGTGCCCTTGAACAGCTTGCTTTCGTCCAGATAATCGTACAGAAGCTTCGCCTTCAGCTGGTTGCGCATATAGATTACGCGCACGCCGCCCTCTTTTTTCAGCCATTCCATGCAAAGGCCGGCCATATAAATGGAGTAAGTGGTGGGCGTATTCAGCATGCTGCCGTTTTCCGCCATCTTCGTCCAGTCCAGCACCTTGGGTGTATTGGGATTTGCACGGCCGAGCAGATCTTTGCGAACGATTACGACAACAACGCCGGCAGGGCCGATGTTCTTCTGAGCGCCGGCAAAGATGACGCCAAACTTATTGACGTCCATAGGCTCGGACAGAATATTGCTGGACATATCGGCAACCAGCGGCACATTACCGGTATCGGGAATGGAGGTATAGCGGGTGCCGAAAATGGTGTTGTTGGTCGTAATGTAGAAATAATCAGCATTCGGATTCAAGTTTTCGGGCTTGATTTCGGGAATATAGGTATAGTTATCGTCCCGGGAGGAAGCAACGATACGAATATCGCCGTACTTCTTCGCTTCCACAAGCGCGCCATGGGCAAAATTGCCGCTGTCAACATAATCTGCAGACGTTTTCAGAAGGTTCATCGGAACGGCCGCAAACTGGCCGGTCGCACCGCCCTGAAGCAGCAGAACCTCATAATCGTCGCTGATTCCCATCAGCTCCCGAAGAAGGCTGACCGTGTGATCAAAAATCTCGATATAGCCCTTAGATCGGTGACTCATCTCCATGACGGACATACCGGTTCCCTTATAGGAAAGCATCTCAGATGCGGCGCGCTCAAGCGCCTCCTCCGGCAGCATGGACGGTCCCGCGGCAAAGTTGTATACTCGATTCATACACGTTATCTCCCTTCGGAAAGTTATACATTGCATTATACGCTGAACGAGAAAAAAATGCAAGAGGAAATATGGATATCATGCAATTTTTGTTTTAGAAGCAAAAAACCGACCCGTGAATGAATCGGATCGATTATAAAAAAATCATTTTTAATTTGTTCCCTTTTTGGCAATCAAAAATTTGATCGGGATGCCCTCGGAAGAAAACATCTTCTCGTGCTCAGATTCGTAATTGGGCGAAAACCCGCTTTGGTGAAGGTCGTATGTAATATAAGGGATTTCAAACCCGGTTTCCCGAAAGTATTCAAGCGAATCCTGAAACAGCTGATCGTCGTCGGTTTTAAAGTAGATTTCGCCGCCGTCCGTCAGAAACTCTCTATAAAAGGTCAGCTGTCTGGTATGCGTCAGCCTGTGCTTCGCCTGCTTGGGGCGCTTATTCCAAGGATTGCAGAAGGAGATATAGATACGATCCACGCGATCCTCAGGCGCAAAAAACTTCCAGATGTATTCAATGTGGAAGTTGGTGAGCAAAAGATTGTTCACTTCCCTTACGCCCTTATACACATTCTCCGCATTCCGCTTCGCCACGCCCATAATCGACGTATTGATATCAACGGCAACGTAGTTCACATTTTCGTTTTCAAGCGCCATCCGGCATGTGGAAACGCCCTTTCCGCAGCCAAGCTCCAGATGAAGGGGATGATCGTTTGGAAACGCCCGATTCCACTTCCCCCGCATTTCCGTAGGATCTTTCACATAAAACGGGCATTCGTCCAGCTCCGGCCGCGCCCATTTTTTGACTCGCATTCTCATAATCGCACATTCCTTATCATGTAATCAGGTGAATTTCCGGTCTGGCGCCAAAGCGTATGGGAAACTTGCTGGTACCGATGCCGTTGGACACGATAACGCGGCTGCGCCCAATCCGCCTGTCGCCAGATAAATGCGTAAACCGAAATTTACGCTCATAGCCCAAAAGCTCGTAGCAGGTAAAACACAATACGTTGATCTGTCCTCCGTGCGTGTGCCCGGAAAGCATAAGCTCGGGCGGCGTTTCACATTCCCGAAGCAAAAACGCATGCGGCGCATGGGATACGAGTATGCGGTATACGCCCTCTTCGGAGGAAAACAGGCCTTTCGCCGACGGCGTATGCTTAAAGATATCGGCCACGCCCCCGATTTCCATTTTCTGTCTTCTGGGAATACTGACAACAGCGCATTCGTTTGAAAGCAAGCGTATACCCGCTTTTTCAAGTTCACTTCGAAACGCTCCTTCATCGCCCTTAAAACGCTGCGTATCGTTGTTTCCTTCAACGGCAAACATGCCATAGGGAACATTCATCCGTTTCGCGCGCTCGCAAAACAGATTGACGCCGTCGTCAAATTCCGAAATATCGCCGCCGAAAATCAACATCTCCGGCTTAAGCGCTTGCGTCACGGAAAACACCGTTTCCAGTATTTCCTCATAACCGCGCCTCATGTGCAAATCCGACACAAACACAATCCGCACCGGCGCATTCGCCGAATGCTCGGAAACATGGGGTGGCTGCAAAAGCCTCTTACCCACATACAGCCCACCTGTAGGCTTCTGAAAATAGAACAAACTGAATCTCCTTATGCGCGTTTCATAATCTCAAAACCGTTTTGGGCAAGCCTCTTTTCACCCGAAACCGCATCGCCCGTTACCATGCTGACGCCTGCGGGCAGGGATACCGTTGCCGCTTCGCCGGAAAAGTTCATTACAAACAAATACTTTTCGCCGTCCTTTTCCCTTTCGCACGCAATAACGCCTGCAGGAAGCTGAGCGATCAGCTTTCGGACGCCGGCCTTCTCAATCAGGCAGCGATACAGATCGTCCAAAAATCTCTGCTCCGTACGGGCGGCAATGTACCATGTTTCGCCGCTTCCCATAGTATGTACAGTCAGCGCAGCGCTTCCCTCATAATAATCGCTTCCGTACACGCCAACAGCCTGCGCGCCTTCCAGATTCAGTATATCCAGCATGAAACCGCATTCATACTCGCCCTGTAAGGCAATGTACTCGTTTTTACTTATCACGATGGAATTTTTCTGATCCGCATACAGCGCGTCGGTCTCTTCCGCCCAAACGCCCGCCAGAGGCTTAAGCGGCCCGGGCGCTCCGCCCAGGAAGCACAGATCGTTTTCATCTGCGATGCCGGAGAAATAGCCTAAAACCAGTGTTCCGCCGTTTTTCACGAACCGTTCCAGCTTCTCCGAAACGCCGGGCTTTACCATATAAAGATACGGCGCGCAGATAAGCTTATATGCATCAAACGGCTTTTCGGAATCGATAACATCGACATTGATTCCATTTTTGGTTAGCGCCTCATAGTGCGACATAAGCACGGCGTGATACTGCTTATCCTTTACGGGTCCCTGTGCGCCGGTGAGCGCCCAGTAGTTTTCAAAATCGTAAATCAGCGCGCATTCGCTTTTCACTTCAGAATTCACAATGGGCTGGATTTTCTTAAGCAGCGCGCCTACCTCGCTGACTTCACGGAATACACGCGTTTTATTCGTCATATCATGCCCGATCACTGCGCCATGGAATTTTTCCGGGCCGCCTCGGCCCTTGCGCCACTGGAACATCATTACCGTGTCCGCACCGTGCGCAACTGCCTGCACGCAGGAAAGCATATGAATCCCCGGGCGCTTGATTTTGCAAACCTCGTGCCAGTTCACCTGCGACGGCGTACTTTCCATCAGCGACCAGGGCTTGTTCAGATAACCCCTCACAGAGTCATAGGTGAAGGCCGTATCCACCGCAATCCGATAATCGGGCGCGCTTCCCCACAGGGAATAGCAATCATAGCCCATAAAATCGACAACACCATCGAATTTCGGGTAGGATAGGGCGGTAAAATTCTGCATAGTATTGATGGTAACGGGCAGATTGGGCGTAAGCCTTCTGATCGGCTCGGTTTCGCATTTTATAAAATCCATCGTCTGATGCGACACAAAGCGCTGCCAGTCCAAGGTCAGACCTGTAAGACTGGTTTCGCCGTTTCTTTCGGGCGAGCGGATCTCATCCCAGTCGGAAAAGGTTTTCGACCAGAACGCCGTCCACCAAACCTCATTGAGGCGATGAAGCGTCTGATAGCGCGCCTTCAGCCATTCCCGAAACGCCTTCTGGCAATTCTCGCAATGACATTCGCCCGAATACTCATTGGAAATGTGCCAGCCGACCACGGCGGGATGGCGCCCGAATTCCTCGGCAAGACGCGTATTCATTTTCGTTACGAAACTGCGGTATACAGAGGATGTGAAGCAGTGGTTATGCCTGTTTCCATGCTGCATCTTCACGCCGTGTTCATACCGAAGAACCTCGGGATACTTTTTGCTCATCCAGGCCGGACGCGCACCGGAGGGTGTAGCCAGAAATGCGGATATTCCGTTTTTATGGAAATTGTCCAGTATTTCGCCAAGCCAGTCAAAGGTATATCTGCCTTCTTCAGGCTCAAGCGCCGCCCATGCAAAAATGCCGATGGATACCAGGTTCACGCTCGCTTCCTTCATAAAGCGGATATCGTCCTGAAGCACGTCGGGTCTGCTGAGCCACTGATCGGGATTATAATCGCCGCCATGTCCAAATGCGGGCAATCGGAATTCAGCCATGATACTTTTCTCCCTTCATTGATACGCTCTTACACGCACTTTCCGCGAAGCTTCAGTATCGTTCTGTCCAGCGAATCCTTGCTCGTTCCCCAGGGCTTATCTGCGTTTTTGTGGTCGAACTTCAACGTGAACCACTCGATTTCCTTTTCAAGGCGCGAAAGGTTATCCATTTCGATTTTATTCAGCTGATCGACAAATTCCTTAAGTTCCATTCCCTTCAGCTGCTCGGGGGCCGCATTGATAATTTCGGCGTAATGCTTTAAGCACAGTCCTTTACTCTTCTGAAGCTGCGCACGGAACGCGCTTTCATGCTTCCACATGTATACAAGCGTATAGACATATCTGTCCATCGTTTCCTTCAGGCGGTCGCACAGGATGCAAGTATCGGTAATATGGCTGAAATCAGTACCTGCCGTAGGCACGCGCCTTGCAAACAAGCCGCCCTTCGGCGCTTCATTTACGGCCATTGAGGTTTTCCCAAGCCGCGCCATGGTTTCCTTTAAATACGTATGCGCCATCAGTGCAACGCCAAGCCGGTTGTTGTTATTGAGCATGAGCTTGAAGTGCCTGCCGCAAAAGCCGTACTTGTTTACCTCCACGCGCACATCCGGCTCCATAACGCTGCCGCCCATAAACGCGTCGACATAGTTTTTCTCGTTTTCCGCCTGCAGATGGCACATCGGGCATTCGCAGTCGGTGCGGTATGCGTCCCATACGGGAATGGTATCGATATGATGTCTCATTCTGATTGATCCTCCTCGTCAGGTTTTCCGAGCTCGGCAACGTTCGGAAGGTCGTAAAGGCTTTCCAGCCCGAAATGCCGCAAAAATTTATCCGTCGTTTCATAAAGTATGGGCCTTCCCAGCGTATCCTTGCGGCCGGCTTCGCATATCAAACCCCTGGCCAGCAAAAGCTGCACGGAATAATCGCACTTTACGCCGCGAACCAGCTCAATATCGGCCTTGGTAACCGGTTGTCTGTAGGCGATGATCGAAAGCGTTTCCATAACTGCCTGTGAAAGCGACTGTTTTTTTACCGGCTGCAAAAACATTTCCACGTATTTTGCGTACTCGGGATTAATGGAAAGCTGAATCTCCATGCCATGACGGTTCAAGCGTATGCCCCGCTTTTCCAGAATGCAGTTATCCCGCAGCTGCTCAATGGCAGGTTCCAGCTCCATCTGCGTCAAGTTCAGCGCATGCGCAAGCGCGTCCACGCGAACCGGTTCGCCCGCGATATACAAAACCGATTCCAGAATTCCGCAAAGCTCGTTAACGTCCAAAGTAACCACCTGCCAGATTTATTCTATTGTATTATACAAAATTCGGCTTAGGGTGTCAATTACAGCGTAAAGATCGGCGCACAAAATTGTAAAATGCTCGCATACCCCTTTACCCATTGATTTGAAATGTGTATAATAGAATCGATATTGCCATGATGGGGACGGCCTGTGGCGCGGCTTTGCAAAGCGATCCGGAAGACGGTGCGAGTCCGGACTGAGCTGCCATGCGGAATCACCCCGGAGCAGCGGCCTGAAAGCGCAGATTGCGCCGGTAAACGCCGCCGGGCGCGCCCGTTACAGCGCAGGCGCGTAGCTGCTGCGCGCAATAAGAGGGCGCTTTTTCTGCGTCAATATGGGTGGTACCGCGAGCCATCGTCCCATAAGTGAGGGGACGTGGCTTTTTTATTTGATTATTTTAGGGAGGCATACGCCATGTTTGAAAAAGTCTCAACCAATCTGGACTTTCTGACCAGAGAAAAAGAGATCCTGGCTCTGTGGAAGAAAAAGGAAATCTTCAAAAAATCCGTCGACCTGCGCAAAGGCGAGGACACCTTCACTTTCTATGACGGTCCGCCGACCGCAAACGGCAAGCCCCACATCGGCCACATCGAAACCCGTGCCATCAAGGATCTGATCCCGAGATATCAGACCATGAAGGGCAAGAATGTGCTCAGAAAAGCCGGTTGGGATACCCACGGTCTGCCGGTAGAGCTGGAAGTAGAAAAGCTGCTGGGCCTTGACGGTAAGGAGCAGATCGAAGCCTACGGCCTTGAGCCCTTCGTAAAGAAGTGCAAGGAATCCGTATGGAAGTATCAGGGTATGTGGGAGGAAATGTCCGACCGCGTAGGCTTCTGGTGCGATATGGAAAACCCCTACATCACCTATGAAGACAACTACATTGAATCCGAGTGGTGGTCTCTTAAGGAAATCGCGAAAAAGGGACTTCTGTACAAGGGCCACAAGATTGTTCCCTATTGCCCCCGCTGCGGAACCGCACTGTCCTCGCATGAGGTCTCTCAGGGCTACAAGGCCGTAAAGGAGCGCTCCGCCGTCGTTCGTTTCAAGCTCAAAGGCGAAGAAAATACCTATATCTACGCATGGACCACCACGCCCTGGACGCTTCCCAGCAATACCGCGCTCTGCGTCAACGCAAATGAAACCTACGCAAAGTTTGACTTCGAAGGCCGCACTGTTATCATGGGCGACGCGCTGATTGAAAAGGTACTGGGCGAGGGCGCAGAAGTTTCCAATAAAACCACGTTCCCCGGAAGCGAGCTCGTCGGATTGAAGTATGAACCGCTGTTTGATTTCCAGAAGGACGCCGTCAAAAAGGATCCCGACTGCGACAATGCATGGACCGTCATTGCCGATGACTACGTTACCATGTCCGACGGTACCGGCATCGTTCACATTGCGCTGGCCTTCGGTGAAGATGATAACCGCGTCGGTAAGAAAAACCATATCCCCTTCCTGCAGCTGGTAAACACCAAGGGCGAAATGACCGAAGAAACCCCGTGGAGCGGCGTATTCGTAAAAAAGGCCGACCCCATGATCCTCAAGCAGCTGGAAGAAGAAGGCAAGCTGGTATCCGCACCCGTATTCGAGCATGAATACCCCTTCTGCTGGCGGTGCGATACGCCCCTCATCTACTACGCACGCGGCGGCTGGTTCATCCGCATGACGGCTGTACACGACGAGCTGATGAAGAACAACCAAACCATCAACTGGATGCCCGAAAACATCAAGGACGGCCGCTTTGGCAACTTCCTTGACAATGTTATCGACTGGGCTCTCTCCCGTGAGCGCTACTGGGGCACTCCCCTGCCGGTATGGGTTTGCGACTGCGGACACATGCACGTTATCGGCTCCCGTCAGGAGCTGGTGGAAATGGGCGAAAATGTAAAAGAAGATATCGAACTGCACCGCCCCTATATTGACGAAGTGGTTATCCCCTGCGAAAAGTGCGGCGGCAAAATGCACAGAACGCCCGAAGTTATCGACTGCTGGTACGATTCCGGCTCCATGCCCTTTGCGCAGTGGCACTACCCCTTTGAAAACAAAGAGGTATTCGAGGCGCGCTTCCCAGCGGACTTCATTTCTGAAGCCATCGACCAGACCCGCGGCTGGTTCTACTCCCTGATCGCAATTTCCACATTGGTATTCGGCCAGTCTCCGTACAAGAACTGCCTCGTCATGGGCCATGTTCAGGACGCCGAAGGCCGCAAAATGAGCAAGCATATCGGTAACGTCGTCGATCCGTGGGAGGTTCTTGACAAGCAGGGCGCCGACGCCGTCCGCTGGTACTTCTATGCATCCGGCGCGCCGTGGCTGCCCACCCGCTTCTCCGGCTCGCTCGTAAGCGAAATGCAGGGTAAGTTCATGGGTACTTTGTGGAATACCTACGCGTTCTTCACGCTGTACGCTTCCATCGACAATTACAACCCGAACGCCAGCAAGGCCAATAAAGAAGATTTCACACTGATCGACCGCTGGGTGCTTTCCCGCCTGAATTCGCTGGTGGATTATGTGGATAAGGGCCTCAATGAGTATAAAATCACCGAAACCAGCCGCGCCATCGCAGACTTTGTGGACGAGCTGTCTAACTGGTACGTTCGCCTGAACCGCGAAAGGTTCTGGGGCAAGGGCCTTGAAGGCACGAAGCTTGCCGCATTTGAAACCCTGTACACCGTGCTTGTCACCCTGACCAAGCTGCTTGCGCCCTACATCCCCTTCATGACCGATCATATGTACCAGAATTTGGTTGTGAATAATGTGGAAGGCGCGCCGGAATCCGTACACCTTTGCGACTATCCTTCGGCCGACATGTCTCTGGTAGACAAGGAGCTGGAAGTCGGCATGGAAGAGGTAATGAGCGTTGTTCAGCTGGGCCGCGCCGCCCGAAATGCCGCATCCCTCAAGGTTCGCCAGCCGCTGTCCCGCTGCCTGATCAAGGGCGAAGCGCTGTCCGGAGAAATCGCCGAGCTGATCAAGAGCGAACTGAACGTAAAGAACGTAGAGTTCGTGGAGGACGCCCGCGAGTTCACCACCTATCATCTGAAGCCGCAGATGAGAACCCTTGGCAAAAAGTACGGAAAGCTTCTGGGCAAAATCGGTCAGCAGCTGGCCGTGATGGACGGAAACGAAGTGGTCGACGCGTTTGAGCGCGGCGAAATCGTAACCTTCGAAATCGAAGGCACGAAGATCGAGCTGGAAAAGGACGACGTTCTCACCAGCCTCGATAAAAAGCCCGGCTTCGTCGCAGAAAGCGACAACGCCTACACAGTGGTTCTGGACACCAACCTCACCGAAGAGCTGATCAACGAAGGTTTCGTACGCGAAGTGATCAGCAAAGTACAGACCCTGCGCAAGGAAGCCGGCTTTGAAGTAACCGATCGCATCCGTCTTACCTGGCGCACCACCGACAAGCTTGCCGCCATCCTCGAGGGCGGAAAGAACGAGCTCATGCGCGCGGTTCTGGCCGTATCCGCCGAAAACGATGATGCCGAAGAAGGCGCCTTCGTACGTGAAATGAAGATCAACGGTGAAAATGCGGTGCTTGCCGTCAAAGTAGTAAAATAAACTGATTCCCGGGCGCATGCGCCAAATACCGCATGCGCCTGACTCTAAACAGCCACACCCCCGAACAAGGAGGATTGCAATGGGTATTCGCGACTGGTTTAAGCGCAAAAGCGCTCAGGCGTACGTATCCCCGACAGAAGAATCCGTTCCCGCAGCCAAAACCCCGGAAACGGAAGATACTGAGTTCACCGCAGCCAAAGATAACGATCAACCGGAGCAGCAGGATGTGGACAGCGATGCAATCGTAATCGAAGAAGAAGCGCCCGACGCCTTCGAAATCGACGATATTATCGCCGCCGACCCTGATCCCACCCTCAGCGACCTGGATTTTTCGGAATTCTGGCACGACACCAAGGAATCCCTGCGCCGTCATATGTGCGCTGCGCCGGATTATAAAATGATCCGCGATGTGGAAGAATGCCTGGGCTATAAGCTGCCCGCCAGCTATATCGAGCTTATGAAAAAGCATAACGGCGGCCTTTTGAACCGCTGTTGGTTCCCGCTTGTTCCGAATGCGAAGCAATACAGCGATTTTGTTCAGATTTCCGGTTTTTTCGGGATCGGCTCAGAGGCCCCCTATTCTCTTTGCGGCAAATTCGGCAGCCATTTCCTGATTGAGGGGCTCAGAAACGCCGAGAGCATTACGGGAATCGCTATCTCCAACGTCATTTCCCCTGCCCGCGGCTTAATCCTTCTGGATTACGAAACGTGCGGCATAAACGGCGAGCCAGAGATCGCATACGTAAATTCGGAATCCGGTGAAAAGACTGCCATTGCCCGAAATTTCGAAGCCTTTGTACGCGGTCTTCGGGCAAGCGGCGGAAACTACTGATCGGTATTCAAAAAGGAAAAGCAGCCGGTTACAGCATCGGCTGCTTTCCCCTTTTTGGACAATATCCCCTGCCGCGAATGTTGACGTGTCCCCATCCATATGTTAAAATATTGTATACGTTCCACATACAAATCAGGAAGTGATTCTTTTTATGAATATCTTTGTTGCAATCAAGCAGGTTCCGTCCACCAATAAGGTTCAGGTAGACGAAAAAACGGGCGTACTGAAGCGCGAGGGCATTACCTCCAAAATGAATCCGTACGATCTGTTCGCACTGGAGACTGCGCTGCGCCTGAAGGAGCAGTACGGCGGCAAAATCACCGTGGGCACCATGGGTCCGCCGCAGGCAAAGGCCATCATACAGGAAGCGTACATGATGGGCGCTGACGAGGGCTATGTGTTTTCCGACAGAAGGCTTGGCGGCGCAGACGTGCTGGCAACCAGCTACACGCTGTCGCAAGCCATTCGCTCAATCGGAGATTTCGATCTGATTATCTGTGGAAAGCAGACTACCGACGGCGATACCGCGCAGGTAGGTCCGGCAATCGCCGAGCATATGGGCATTCCCCACGCAGCATGGGTATCCGAACTTTCTGTGGCGGATGGCGGCGTGTATGCCGTACAGGAGCTTCAGGACATTGTTGAAAAGGTCTGGATGCCTTTCCCCTGTCTGATTACCGTAGAGCAGGATATCTATACACCCAGACTTCCCTCCCTTAAGAAAAAACGCGAAACCGAAAGCAGGCCGGTAACCATACTGGGGCTGGATTCCTTTATCGATACCGATCCCGAGCATTACGGCTTGAGCGGAAGCCCCACGCAGGTGGAGCGGATCTTCCCGCCGGAAAACGATGTGGTTCGCGAAAGCTGGGAAGGCGAAAACATGGCGGATAAGCTTTTTGACCATCTTAAGCAAAAGAAATTTCTGTAAGGAGGGGTACGCAGGCTATGGCTTCCATTGCAATTCTCGAAAGAAAGTGTACGCTGTGCGGCAAATGCGAAAGCGCATGCCCCTTCGGCGCAATCGAGCTTACAAACAATAAGCCTGAGATCAACGCTGCCTGCCGCGTGTGCGGCGTTTGCATCAAGGTATGCGAGCAGAAAGCGATTATCAAGCTTGAAACCAGGGTAAAAACCGTAGATAAGTCCAAATGGAACGGCATTATGGTATTTGCCGAGGTTACCGGCGGAAAAATGCATCCGGTTTCCATTGAGCTTCTCGGTAAGGCGCAGGAGCTGAAGGGAAATACAAACCATGCGATTACCGCCGTTCTGATCGGCGATAAGGTGCGCGCGCACGCGCAGGAGCTTCGCCATTTCGGCGCAGAAAACATACTGGTATACGAGGATAGCGAACTGTCCTATTTCCGCGCAGACGCCTTTGCGGATCAGATGGCGGACGCCATCCGGTATATAAA
The DNA here is from genome assembly GCA_045538305.1 of Clostridia bacterium. Lineage (GTDB taxonomy): Bacteria > Bacillota > Clostridia > Christensenellales > Aristaeellaceae > SFHK01. Next base: position 116,140 of record JAZSRC010000016.1, read on the forward strand.
GCCGTCTGTAGTTCTGGTCGGTGCAACGGCTCTGGGGCGTTCTCTTGCGCCTCGCCTGGCCACCCGCTTTCATACAGGCCTGACGGCGGACTGCACCAAGCTGGAAATGCGCGAAAACAGCGATCTGGTTCAGATTCGCCCTGCATTTGGCGGAAATATCATGGCGCAGATTATTACCACAAACACGCGTCCGCAGTTTGCCACCGTGCGCTATAAGGTCATGAACGCACCCGTAAGAAGCGCCGAACCAAAAGGCACGATTATCGAGCGCAAAACGGCAAAAATCACTTCGCCCTCGCGGTTTGTATCGCAAACGCCCGTTCAGAAAAGCGCAAATATCTCGGATGCCGAAATCATCGTAGCCGCCGGACGCGCCATCCGCAAGGAATCGGATCTCAACATGATCCGCGAGCTTGCTTCCCTTCTCGGCGGTGAATGGGCTACGTCGCGTCCCCTGGTCGAAAAAGGCTGGAATACAAACCTGCGCCAGATCGGTCTTTCCGGCCGTACGGTCAAGCCAAGGCTGCTGATTGCCTGCGGCATCAGCGGCGCAATTCAGTTTACCGCCAGCATGAAGGATTCCGACCACATCATCGCCATAAACTCCGACCCCGAAGCCCCGATTTTTGCATCGGCACATGTGGGCATTGTGGGCGATATATATGAAATCATTCCCGAGCTCATCAGAAGAATCAAGGAGGCGCGCGGAATATGAAATTCAATAAAGTAACGCAAAGCGACATTTCCGCGTTCATTGATATTGCGGGGAAGGATCGCGTGTTTACCGGCGAAAGCATTTCCGAGGACTATGCCCGCGATGAAATGACAGAATACGGCCTGTTCATGCCGGAAGCGGTCATTCAGGCGGAAACCACCGAGGAAATCAGCCGCATACTTCGATACTGTAACGAGCATCTGATTCCGGTCACCCCGCGCGGCGCGGGAACAGGCCTTTGCGGCGGATGCGTAGCCAAGCACGGCGGCATCGTGCTTTCCACGGAGAGAATGAAAAAGCTGATCGAGCTGGATCCCGTTAACATGACGGCAACCGTTCAGCCCGGTTTGCTGCTGATGGAGTTTTCAAAGATGCTGGAGGGCAGCGGGCTGTTCTATCCGCCGGATCCCGGCGAAAAAAGCGCAACCCTCGGCGGAAACGTAATGACAAACGCCGGCGGCATGCGCGCTGTGCGCTTCGGCGTTACGCGCGATTACGTGCTGGGCATGAAATTTGTGTTGGCGTCGGGCGAGGTTCTGACGCTTGGCGGAAAAACCGTAAAAACCTCCAGCGGCTATAACCTCATTCATCTGATCTGCGGAAGCGAGGGCACACTGGGCTTCTTATCCGAAATCACGCTCAAACTGATTGCAGAGCCCAAGGCAAATGTCAGCCTGCTGGCGCCGTTTGACAGTCTGGAAAAATGCGTGGAAGCCGTTTCTCCGGTGCTTTCCGGCACACAGCCCACGGCGGTGGAATTCATGGAGCGCGAGGTTATTGAAGACAGCGAAAAATACCTCGGAAAGCAATTCCCCGACAAGAGTGCAAACGCATATTTGCTGGTGCGCCTGGACGGTGCGGACCTGAACGCGCTTTCACCTGCCGTAGACGCGCTGACCGATATTCTTCTGGAAGCCGGCGCAAACGATGTGCTGCTTGCAGATACGGACGAGCGCAAAACCTCCATCTGGGACGCGCGCGGCGCATTTTTGGAAGCCATCAAGGGCGGCACGAAGTCCATGGACGAGTGTGACGTAGTTGTTCCCCGAAACTCAATTGCCGCGTTTGTTCTGGAAAGCCAGCGCTTAAGCAAACTGTACGGCCTTCGCGTGCGCTCCTTCGGCCACGCAGGCGATGGAAATCTTCACATTTATGCCTGTCAGGACGACGTACCCGACGATCTATGGAAGAAAAATGTTGCCGCGCTCATGCAGGGACTGTACGACCGAGCCCGTGAGCTTGGCGGACAGATTTCCGGCGAACACGGCGTGGGACATGCCAAACGCGAATTCCTGTTTGAATCCGCCGGTGAAACCCCCATCGCCATCATGCGCGGCATCAAATACGCCTTTGATCCAAACGGCATACTGAATCCCGGAAAAATCGTATAAAAAACAGCGCTTATCCGGAAACGTGCGGATAAGCGCTGTTTTTATATACGCCTATTTAAAATAGGCAAGCACAACCGAAAGCGCGGATTTAAGGCCCGTAGTGAGCGAAGCAATATTGATCCACTCCTCACGCGTATGCTCTTTGCCGCCCTCCACCGCACCGATGGTAACTGCGGGAACGCCGATGGCAAGCGCGCTGTTTGCGTCGGTCGAACCGGATCTGAACGCAATCTCCTCCCCGGTCCAGTGCTTGAGAATTCCGGCCATGCGCGAAGACAAATCCTCCAGCGCGTTTTCATCCACATCGCCCGTGCAGGGACGCACACCAAGAACCTCTACAGATATATCCAGACCCTCCTGCTTCAGGTTCTGAATCGTCTGATCAAAAAACTCGCTCATTTCCTGCAGGCACTCCCTGTCCTCAGAGCGATATTCGTACAGTATCGAGCATCTGTCACAAATGGTATTAACCGTCGTTCCTCCCTCGATCACGCCAACATTATAGGTGGTTTTTGCCTTCGTAGGAGGCGTTTTTTCATACAGCTTTTGAATCACCCTAGCCATGTGCACAATGGCATTGGTGTTTCCGTACGCACCGTAGGAATGCCCGCCCTCTGCGCGGACGGTTATCTTCATACGCACGCTGCCTACCGCCTTATTGACCACGTGCTTCATATCTCCGTCGATCGAAATCAATTCACGGACGCGCTCGCTGTAGTCCTCCATAATCCGTTTGCTGCCCTTGAGGTTACCAAGCCCCTCCTCGCCGGCGTTGGCAACGATCAATACGCCGATTTCCGGCTTTTTACCGCAATGAATCGCGTATTTTGCCGCCATCATCAGAGCGACAAGGTTGGCAGTGTCATCCCCGATGCCCGGAGCGTACATGCGCCCGCCTTCCTCGCGAATGACAAAATCTTCGGTATCCGGAAAAACAATATCCGTATGCGCCATGATTACGGCCACGGGATTATGTTCGGTAACGCCAAGCGGCAAAACGACGTTCAGCGCCTCATCCACATATACATTCTTCGCGCCCTGAACGTTCAGCCAGCTTTTGACAAACTCCGCGCGCCTTTCCTCATGAAGCGACGGCGCGGGAATTCTGCCCAGCGATCTTAACAGCATAATCGCTTCATCCGCTTGCGCTTCGCACCAGAGTTCCTGTTCCTTCGTTAAATACGCCATCTTTTTCGCCCCTTTCCATAGGGGTATGATAGACCAAACCACCCTGTATGTCAAGAATGGATTATCGAAATCCATGAAAAACCGAATAAAAAACGAAGGCTGGCATTTCTGCTCGGCCTTCGTCGGTTCAAAGGATTATTCGGCTTTTGCTTCCGCTTCGTCCGCCTTTACGATTTCTTCCGCCGCGCGTCCTACAAGACCGCCGGTGGTTACGTCCCTGAGCATCTTGGGGATATCAATGCCCAGCGCGCCCTTCATAGCTTCAAAGGACTGCATCATAGAGCCCGTCACATCGCGGGTCAGGCCGGTTGCAGCGCCTTCGCCGAACATGAGGATCTTCTCCGTCTGCGCAAGGGGCTTACCGATCGCCTCTGCAACCTCAGGCAGCTTGTTGACAACCATTTCGAGGATGGCGGCTTCGCCGTATTTCTGCATGGCGAGCGCTTTCATCTCGATGGACTGTGCTTCTGCGCGGCCCTTCATCAGGATGGCTTCGGCTTCCTTCTCGGCTGCGTAGAATTCCGCATCCGCCTGCGCCTGCAGCTCAGCCTTTTCAGCTTCCGCCTGCGCGATACGCGCATCGCGTTCTGCCTCCGCCTTTTCGCGGATTTCTACGTTCAGCTTCTGCCTCTGGATTTCAACCTGCTGGCGCTCCAGCTCGGTCTGTTTCTGGAGGCGGATCATTTCTGCCTGCGCTCTCTCTTCTTCAAAGCTGCGTCTTGCGACCTCCTGCTGTACCTTGTACGCCATATCGGCATCGGCACGGGCACGGTCGGCCTGAATCTTGTATTCGGCCTGCTTCAATTCCAGCTCCTTGGTCTGCTCGGCAATCAGGGTATCGGCCTCCATCTTGGCCTTGTGGCCCTGCTGTTCAGCCTCGGACTTGGCGATCTGAGCGTCTCTTTCCTTCTCAACGATGTTCTTGGTAGCCATGGTTTCTACCACGCCGTCCTTATCGGAGAAGTTCTGGATGGTGATGTTGATGATTTCAAGGCCCATGTTCGCCATGTCGGCAGTTGCAGCGCGGCTGGTCTCGGTGGCGAACTTATCGCGGTTCTGAACCAGATCGGCAATGCTCATGCGGCCGATGATTTCGCGCATGTTACCTTCCAGAACCTGCTGGGCGATTGCGGCGATTTCCTGGGGCTTCCAGTTCAGGAACTGCTCGGCGGCGGTTGCAATGGAAACGTCGTCCGAACCGATCTTGATGTTGGCTACGCCGTCAACCATAACGGAAATGTATTCCTGAGAGGGCACAGGCTGAGTGGTGCGGATATCCACCTGCATGATGCCGAGGTTCAGCTTATCAACTCTTTCAAAAAACGGGATTACCATCGTCGCGCCGCCGCGAACAATGCGGTAACCAAACTTTTTCACGACAACCTTACCGTCTGCATCCTTCACCTTGTAGCGACGGCGCACACAGCCGGAAATAACGAGCGCAATGTTTGGCGGTACCTTGCGGTAATTGGCAAGCAGTAAAAACAGCACTACAGCGGCTGCGATAATGATTGCCAGCCAGGTCGGGTTTTTGAGAATCGCAATAACCTTATCCATTTTTTCCCTCCTCATTCGTTTGTCTATATTTTAGCACCCGGATGCCTGAATGTCAACGCAATGCTGCCATATTAGACGATTGTGTGTCTCAAACATACAAAATCGCCCCCGGAATATCATCCGAAGGGCGAAATCCTATATGGTGCTACTGTTTCTTCTGCGATTGAACGGCGGGACGCCTGTTCTGAACGCCGGCAACTGATGAGGGCGTACGCTTTACAGGCCGCATCTGTCCCTGAGACGCGCCTCCCTGCACAGGCGGACGCTTGGCAGGCGTTTTTGCCGACGGTACCCTTGCTGCTGCGGATTTTGCATTCCGCATTTCCGGATGGGCCTTCAGGTATGCTTCGCGTTGCTTCTGCCGCTTGATGTATTCCCTGCGCTTTCTTTCCAGCTGCTGCCTGCGCAGGCGATTGCGCCGCCTGACCTTGCGGACGCGCATGACAATCAAAACGATGATGACTGCAAACAGCGCCCAATACAGTATTCGAACCGGCGGATTATGTCTGGGCATCAGCTTAAAGAGGAACGGCGCGTTATTCTCAATCCATTCGTCCATTACCTCGTCAATGGTAGGCGGCTCCTCCTCGACATCGCGGGAAGCTGCAACATAGCCGGTATAGATTTCGCCGGCGGGCGTTTTAAACTGCGCGCTTCCAAGCACGTCGCCGGCTTTGATCGGCGCAACAAGCGCATTTTCATCCAGAACCACGGATATGCGGTTGGTAAAATCCTCCACCAGTTGCTTCTGGTAGTACAGATCCTCAAGGTCATCCACCAGGAACCACTCGCGATAGGTTTGGGGCATATCGACAATGCTGAGCTTCAGATATCCGTTATTCGGATCGCTGTATGCGGCGTTATCCACCGCAACCGACAGGTACTGATCCTCGCACATCTCGTAAATCTCATAGAAAGACAGCGCCTGATATCTGGAAAACCCGTATTTGAAAAGGCGGATGGTGTCGGTAAATGCCTCCACATATTGTTTATCGTCGCTGTCCGTATTCAGCGTTACGGAGATCAGTGTGGTATCGTCCTTTTTTGCTGCGCCGACAAAGCAGCGGCCCGCATTTTTGGTAGAGCCGGTCTTTACACCGATACAGTATTCATAATAAAGGGGCTTGTTAGATATAAGCAGATCGTATTTGGTGGTCAAGCTCAGTCCTTCCGGGTGAGCGTTCGTGGGATCAATCACATAATCCACACACGCGACGATATCCCGAAACATGGGTTCCTTCATCGCATACTGCGTGAGGATAGCAAGATCATAGGCCGTCGTACAATGGTTTGCCGAATGATATCCGTGCGAATTCTCATAATGCGTGGAATTCATGCCGAGCGATGCCGCCGTTTTATTCATAAGCTCGACAAACTTTGCCTCGCTGCCGCTGACCAATATGGCAATGGCAAGCGCCGCATCGTTACCGGAAGCCAGCATCATGCCATAGAGAAGATCGTCAAACAGCATGACCTCGCCCGGTACGATACCGAGCTTGGAGGAATCATTGGATACGGTAATTCCGTTGGGTATGGTTACCCTTTGTCCCACAGGACCGTATTCAATTGCCAGAATACAGGTCATAATCTTTGTGGTGCTGGCGGGATAACGCCGTTCATATGCATTTTTCTCAAACAGAATTCTGCCGCTGGAGGCGTCCATCACAAGACAACTGTCTCCATACAAATGTCCCGCCTCCAAAAGTTCGGGCATAGACGTGGAATAGTCCGCAGGCGTTGCGGCAACTGCAGACAAATTCAGCACAAACAGGCAAATAAAAAGCCATATAAAAGCGTTGCGTGCAGAAAAATGCATAGTTTCCTCCGGATCGGCGATAAAATCGAATATATTTTATCACGTACAGACACTTTTGTACATAAATTATAGGTGAAAAAACACTCCCATTACGAACCGGCATTTAGTTTCTTGAAACCGTACTGATACAGCGTTTTGGCTTCCGTCCACTTAGGCATTTTTTCCCAGCCGCACCTGAGCAAAACAACGATCAGCTCCATATCCTCCTTTACCGCCGCGCCCACATAGCACTGTCCGGCGGCTGCCGTATAGCCGGTTTTGATACCGTATGCATACTGGTAGTAGTATGGGGATTCATAGTTGGTAATGGAATAGTTATGCGCAATCTCCAGTTCGCCCCGAAGGGATGTAGGTTGCATGGTATAACGCTCGGAAAATGTGATTTCACGGAACAGATCGTTTTCAAGCGCATGGCTTGTCAGTATCGCCATATCCCTTGCAGTGGTGTAGTGCCCCGTCTGAGTATATCCGTGTGCATTCATAAAATGGGTATTGGTCATGCCAAGTTCTTTCGCCTTGTCGTTCATTTCTTTCACAAAGGCTTCAATGCTTCCGCTGACAAGCTCGGCAATGGCGTTGGCAGCGTCGTTCCCGCTTCTGTAAATCAAGCTGTACCAAAGATCGCGCATCGGCATTTCTTCGCCATAGAACACGGGAACGCGGGATGAATCCAGCGCAATATCCTGCACGCATTTAGGAATTGTGACAATCTCATTCGGATTTGATTTCTCAATTGCTATTAAAAGTGTCATAATTTTTGTAATACTTGCCGGAGCAAGGCGTTCGTCCGCTTTTTTTTCAAACAAAACCTCGCCCGTTTTTGCATCAATCAATATGCACGCGGCGGACAAAAGCGTATTCGGATCCAGCGTTTCAGCCGCCGCAAAAAAAGAGCATAAACAGACCGTCACCGCAAGTAAACATGATAGTAACCTTATCTTCAATTGAATCACCTCATAAGATTGGACGCGTGCGTCCGGAAAAAGTTCTGTCTGTGAAAAATTTCAAGTTTCCATATATAATAGCATAAAAAGTATTTTTTGTACAGCGATATGAAAATTTACATACATCTATTGCAATGAAATAGAAAATCGATTATAATATATGTGACATAGCTTTGCAATACTGAAATTGGCTTTTGGCCTGTGAAATACTGAACGGAGGCAACCTGATGGCGCACAAGATTTTGATTGTGGACGACGAGCCCTTGATCGTAAAGGGATTAAAATATTCCCTCGAGCAGGATAATTACGAGACCGATTCTGCTCAGGACGGCGAAGAGGCGCTGAATAAATTCTTCACCGGCAGATATGATCTGGTGATTCTCGACGTCATGCTTCCGAAGCTCGACGGTATTGAGGTATGCCAGCGCATCCGCGAAAAGAGCAGCGTGCCGATCATCATGCTCACCGCTAAGGGCGAAGATATGGACAAAATCCTCGGCCTCGAGTACGGTGCGGATGACTACATGACCAAGCCCTTCAACATTCTGGAGGTCAAGGCCCGCATTAAAACCATTTTCCGCCGCACGACAATGATGCAGAAGGAAAGCACGCAGTCTGTGCTGTCCGTGCGCGATATGCGCATTAATCTCAATAACCGTTCCGTGAACATCGGTTCAAAGGAGATTAACCTGACCGCCAAAGAATTCGATCTTCTTCAGCTGTTTGTTTCCAACCGCGGCAAGGTATTCAGCCGTGAAAACCTGCTTGAAACCATCTGGAAGTACGATTATCTGGGCGACCTGCGTACGGTAGACGTACACATCCGTCGTCTGCGTGAAAAGATCGAAAAGAACCCCGCGCAGCCGGAATTCATATTCACCAAATGGGGTGTCGGCTATTATTTCACTGACAAGGATTAAAAGCATATTCCGCTCCCTTCGATGGCAGTTTGTAGTCGCCTACCTGCTGATTATCATCATCGCCTTTACGATTGTAACGGCGTCGGTGATTCAGTTGGTAGGCGAATATCTGTTTAATCAACGCGTACGCGAAGAGGAGCGCGTTGCAGCGGAAACCGCACAGGAGTTTGCGCCAATGTTCCTCGCCCGCGATGCGGCGGGTATGTACCATCGGGCGACGGAAATCAGCCAGCAGTACGATTCACAAATCATCGTGCTGGACGAATACGGAATCGTACAGGTAGATTCTCAAAGCCGCCTGAACGGCCACCGTCTCGCTATTGAGCAGGTTGCAAATGTGCTTGGCGGAAGCGAAAGCGATTACGGCTATTATCAGGCGCCCGCTGCAGACGCCATATTTCTGACTCATTCCGAAGACGCCGGCGTTATGACGGGCGTCTATTCGCATGCCATTCACGATAAAACAAGCATTTCCGGCGTTCTTTTATACATTTCAAAGGCGCAGGATATCTATATCGGCCTTTCGTCGGTCACCCGGCAGATTTCTATGATTCTTCTGGCGGTATTTGCCGTTATCGGCCTTTTCTCCATTATCATTGTAAATCTGTTTACGCGCCCGGTGAAGGACTTGAGCGACGGTATTCAGCAGATTTCCAAGGGTGATTTTACTGCCCGCGTACGCGTACGCGGCAAAAACGAATTTTCCGAGCTTGCCCGCGCGTTCAACAGCATGTCCTCCCGTATGGAAGTGCTCGACCGATCCCGAAATCAGTTCGTATCAAACGCGTCGCACGAGCTGAAAACGCCGTTAAGCACAATGAAAATCCTCCTGCAGACCATACTCTATCAGGAGGTATACGACCCTGAAATTTCAAAAGAATTCCTTACGGACATCGATAAAGAAATCGACCGGTTGAGTTATGTAATCAGCGATCTACTGACGCTGGTCAGCATAGACAGCGGCGAGCTGCGCCTTAAAACTGCACCGCTTTCCCTTCGGGATCTGATACGGGATAACGTAAAGCGCCTTCTGCCTCTTGCGCGCGAGCGCGGTATCGAACTGGAGTTTACCTGCCGGGAAAACGTAGAAACCATGGGCGATATGATGAAGCTGAACCAGGTGTTTTATAACCTGATCGATAACGCCATCAAGTACACGCCCCGCGGCGGCAGCGTGCGCGTGGACCTGGTAAGGCAGGGAAAAATGGCCGTTGGCCGCGTTACAGATACCGGCATCGGCATACCGGCGGAGGATCAGATTCATATTTTCGATCGCTTCTATCGCGTGGACAAAGCGCGGTCCCGTGAAACCGGCGGCACGGGTCTGGGCCTTTCCATCGTAAAGCAGATCGTGCTTCTGCATTCGGGAAACATATTCGTAACCTCGGAAGAAAACGTCGGCTCCACCTTCACGGTAGAGCTTCCGATACTGATGAAATCATCCGGAGGAAAGAGCGCATGATAAAGCAATACATTCATACACGCTCCGGGTTCCGGCGCACAGCGGCATTACTGACCGTTCTTTTCTTCCTGTCGGCCTCGCTTGGCGGCTGTTCGTCCGTGAAAGGGTTGAAGGACACCGCGCAGGCATACATCCCTGTCGAATTGCCCGAACCCAATGAAAATATTCCCTCCGCGCCTCTGGGCGATATAACGGAGGGAGAAATCTGGCGCGCGCAGATATATTCCGTCAACGCCGACGGCAGCATGCTTGCACCCTCCACGCGCGTTATGTGGCTGACCGCACCGGAAACCAAAGCGCTGCGCCTGTGCGAAGAGGCGCTGAGAACTCCCACCCTTTCCGACAGCACCGCCATTGCCCCGCGGAATTCCTCAATTGCATATATTGAAACCGGCATGCAGACGGCGACGGTAAACGTACTGCCCGGGAGCGTTCTGACAGGTTCCAATGCGCCCGCGCATCTGGCGTCTGCAATGGCCAGCACGCTCATGGAGTTGGACGATATAGAAAACGTAAACGTACTCGTCTTCGACCGCGCGATGAGCTACATGAATCTGCCCATCGGCGCAATCACACAGGAAGGGGCAAGTTTGGAGAAAATGCTGGCGGACGCTTCAAGCGAATCCGTTCGCCTGTCTACAGCAGATGCCGACGATTGGCGCCTTACCAGAAACGTAACGATGTATTTCCCGTCCTGGGATGGGAAGTATATCATTCCGCAGACCCGCGAAACAGTGTTTACTTCCCCCGACTATGCAACGCAGCTCATCGACGGTCTCAGCAAAGCGCCTCCGCTCGACAAGCTACTGCCGGGCATTCCTCTGGTTGGCGGAGCGCTTGAATCCGATTGTGTCGTTGTAAATGAAAGCGATGAAAACATACTGGAAATCCGCTTCAGTAAAACCATTCTGAACGCGCTTGAAATCAGCCCCGTTGAAAAGTGGCAGTTTCTGGCAAGCATAGCGATGACGGTAACTACCTTCTGTCCGGATATTTCCGGCGTACGCATATTTGTCAACGGCGAAAGCGTACAGAAAGTGAAGGATAACATCGGTACAGAGATCGTATTCCCCGGCGCGATTATCCGCAGGAGCGATTTCGCCGGACGCATCGGCGCGCTTGTGCCCACATACTTTAAAGACCAAGATGGAAACCTGCTTTGCGAAATGCACGCCGTGCCGCTTATGGATGTAGCCTCTGTCCGCCAAAGGCTTTCCTTATTGATGAACGGCCCCGATACCTACGGTCTTTTCCGCACCTTCCCAAGGGGGCTCACGCAATCGGATGTATTGGGAACCCGCTTAAAGGATGGCGTCGCCAGTATTAATCTGTCCTCCGAGGTATATCGTCTTTGTCAAAGCATGACGCCCAACGAGGAGTTTCTCTTTGTGTACTCCATTGTGAACACATTATCGACCATAGAAGGCGTAACCGGCGTACGCATTTACATCGACAGCAGAAGCGTGGATACGCTTGCCGGCCATATATGGCTGAAAGGCCTGCTGCTTCCAAACATCGGTTTGGCGTCGGACTAAAGTTCCGTTTCCGCTTCAAATTCGATCAGAAAGCGGTTCAGCTGCAAAATGGAGCAAAGCGCCCCTATATCCGCGCATCCGCCGCGCACATGCTTTTTGATCTTATCCGCATCAGCAAGGCGGCTGACCGGCTCATTATCGTCCGACGCAATGCGAAGTGCGTCCTCAAGCACCCGTTTTTCAAACGCCTCCGGAGGCATCTGCGCAATCCGAAGGCGTTTTTCGTTTACCATCTCAGCGCCGGACATTTCCATCGCCAGCCTTTCAACGCATCCGTCTTCTCCTGCGCACACAAGGTTTACAACTACCCGTTCGTCAAACATCGGAGAATGCAGTTTCACTCCCATATGATGCGCAATCGCCCACCGCTTTTGCGAAACTGCCGGCAGCGCAAACAACGCGTACTGAAGATTGGAAACCAACTGATCATCGCATGCGTCCGCACCGCCCGAAAACAGAAGCCGATCCAGCATTTCATGCCTGCGATCATTCACATACTGATCGGCATTCAGTTTCTCCTTCACCCAGCGCTTAACGTATGTAAGCGCGTTGTCGCCCTCCGCCCATGGAAATATGCCGCCTCTCGCATACAACCCGTCGTCCATCGAAGCTGCCAGGTTCTTTTCATGCTTCGAAGCACCCTTAACAGCCAGCATAAATAGCGCATCCTCCCACTTGTAGCCGGGAAAGCCCATAATATGCGCGTTTTCTTCCATACAATCGAACAATTCATCACCGTCCGTCGACAGGTCCTCCAAGGAAAGGTTCAGATTCAAAATTTCTTTTCTATACTCCGGCGTAATTCTATCCTTAAGCGCGTATCCTCTCGGGCATTCCCGATATTTTCTTTCAATCGCACCGGAAAGCGCAATATCGCCGGGACTTCCCAAGATCAATATTCCCGGCTGTTTCCTTGACATTTCTCCGGCAGCGCTTATATAGCTTTCCCGAAACGTGGCATAGTCCGACCTTTCCTTCTTTTCAACTGCGCTGATCAGAGAATAGTATCTTTTCACCCGAACGCCTCTGCCATCGGAAAGCAGCATACAGCCGGCCTCAAGCATACGGATATCCCGAAACGGCGTCCTTCCAGGGGTATACACACCGCCCATGGCCAGTATTTCGCAAAGTCCCTCCCGATTCACCATACGCCCGGCGGCGCCCGCCAGAAGCAAAAACTCCGCGCGGGATGCAAACGCAGTGCTGCGCGCCCGCCACGAATAATACACCGGTAAAGCGCCCATTCTGTCGCGGGTAACAATCATTCTGTCCTCCGCCCGGTCTATGACAGCAGTCATTACCGCGCCTTCTATGTGCGACGGATAATCCACGCCCCATGTTTTATACGCACGCATGACGATGGCGCTTGGCCTGCTGTGATACGGAAGCCGAAACGCCCGCGCCAGCTGACTATGGTTTCTCAAATCCCCCTCCGCCAGCGCAATTACACCGCCCTCTGTGCAAATGTCTTTCCCGCTCAGCGCATTCGTGCCAAGCGAAATAAAGGTTTCCCCGGTAATAGACTGCACATGGGCCGTTCGCGCGTGTCGGTACATGCCCAAAAATGCCATAAAGCGCGCCTCCTTACAACAATTCATCAAAAAAGGCTATGCAGCGCCCGGTTTCGGCATTCCGTATAGGCTGTTGATCGTTAAAATGCATTAAAATGTTTTTGGGGTATTGCGTCCGGTAAATATGCATGGTATAATTCAACTAATTTCATACAAGGATAGAGGCGCGGGATATAAGGATTCATCGCAAGTCGGCAGGCATTTGAGCGATGATGAGGGCGTTCCCGCCGAATCGCGCGATGAGGCGTCAGCGCGCGATGGTACGTCGGACAATATCCGCCGTACTGTCTGCACAGTGTGCGGGAGAGCTATCAGCCAAAGTGTTTTTCAGTCAAACCGGCGTGCTTTCTCCGTGCAGCCGGTTTGATTTTTTTGTGGAGGTTGAATATATGTACAGATTCAGCGGCAGCTATGTGGCAATCGTAACCCCCTTTCACGATGACGGCAGCGTGAACTTCAAAAAGTTGGAAGAACTGATTGAATTTCAGATTCAAAACGGAACCGACGGCATCGTCGTGCTCGGAACGACGGGTGAAAGCAGTACAATGAGTCACGAAGAGGATGAAGACGTCGTTCGCGCCGCTATGAGCGCCGTATCTCACCGGATTCCGGTCATTGCCGGCGCAGGCTCCAACAGCACGGAAACCTCGCTGATGAAATCTATCGCATACGACAAGCTGGGCGTAGACGGCCTTCTGCTGATTACTCCCTACTACAACAAGGCCAATCAGCGCGGTATGGTGCGCCACTTCACCGACGTTGCCGACAGAGTCAGCGCCAAGATCATCGCCTACAACGTTCCGGGGCGCACCGGCTGCTCGCTTACGCCAAAATCGGTAGAAGCGCTGAGCAGGCATGAAAACATTGTCGGCATTAAGGAAGCCTCCGGCGACATGAGCTATCTTATGAACATCGCGCACCTTGCATCGGATGATTTTGCAATCATCTCAGGAAACGATGATATTACCCTTCCCATCATGGCTGCGGGAGGCGCTGGCTGTATCTCGGTGCTGGCCAACATTTGTCCCAGAGAAACGAGCGACATGATTCACGCATTTATGGAGGGCAATCTTGCTACGGCGCGCGCGCTTCAGCTGAAATACCTCAAGCTCATCCACGCACTTTTCAGCGACGTAAACCCCATTCCCGTCAAAACCGCCATGAACCTGATGGGGATGAATGTCGGCGGCTTCCGAATGCCGCTTTGCGAAATGGATGAGGATAAGGAAGCAGCGCTTAAAGGCATTCTGGCGGACTATAAGCTGATCTGACGGAGGACACTATGAACGCAATTCTTGTTGGCTATGGAAGAATGGGCCGCATGATCGAGGAAATGCTGATTGCAAGGGGACACGGCATTTCGGGAATCGTAGATATAAACCGCCTGTCAAAACCGGAGGATGTACTGGAAAAAGCCGATGTGATCATCGATTTTTCACACCCGAACGCACTCGGAAGCACCCTTGCATACGCTGCCGAAAACCGTATGCCCGCCGTGATCGGAACGACCAATCTGACGGATTCCGACAAAGCGCTCATGAAAGAAGCCGCCCTTCACGCCCCGATTCTGTACAGCGCCAATTACGCTTTGGGCGTCGCTGTCATGAAGCGGGCTTGCCAAATGCTGTATGGAATACTGGGCGACGATTTTGACGTAGAAATCATAGAAACCCACCATAACAAAAAAGCCGATGCGCCCAGCGGAACCGCAAAGGCGCTTGCCGACGCCATTGACCCCGAGCAAAAGCTGACGCGCGTGTATGGCCGTCAGGGCGCATCCGGTACGCGCAAAAAGGAACTGGGCATTCACGCCGTTCGCGGCGGAACGGTTGCGGGAGAACACAAGGCGATGTTCTTCGGCGAGGACGAGATTCTCGAAATCCGGCATGAAGCCGCCAGCAGGAGAATATTTGCAAAGGGCGCGGTTTGCGCAGCCGAAAAGCTGAAAAACCTGACGCCGGGGCTGTATTCCCTTGAAGACATATTGTGGGAGGGAGCATAATGAACGCACAGGAAATTATCAATTTCATCCATAATGCAGAAAAAAAGACGCCCGTTAAGGCGTATATCCGCGAAAACGCGCCGGTTGATTACGGAAATCTTCGCGTTTTCGGCGCAGGCGATAAGATTGTATTTGGCGACTGGAAGGATATCGAACCGTTTTTATTGGCAAATCAGGACAAAATCGCGGATGTTATCATTGAAAATGATTGCAGAAACAGCGCCGTTCCGCTGCTGGATATCAAAGGCATCAAAGCCCGCATCGAACCCGGCGCAATCATTCGCGACCGCGTGGAGATCGGCGAACGTGCGGTGATCATGATGGGCGCAATTATCAACATCGGCGCAGTGATCGGCGAAGGCACTATGATTGATATGGGCGCAGTGCTCGGAGGCCGCGCAACCGTAGGAAAAAACTGTCATATCGGCGCAGGCGCGGTGCTGGCAGGCGTTGTGGAACCCGCCAGCGCCACACCGGTTATTGTAGAAGACAACGTACTGATCGGCGCAAATGCAGTTGTGATTGAAGGCACGCGCATCGGACGCGGCGCAGTTGTTGCCGCAGGCGCAGTAGTAACGCAGGATGTACCCGAAAATGCGGTTGTCGCCGGCGTTCCCGCACGCATAATCAAAATGAAGGACGAAAAAACAGAAAGCAAGACCGCTCTGGTAGACGCGCTGCGAAGTCTGTAACGAGCAGGAACAGGTCGGCCAGTTTGCACATACAGGAAAAAGTTTGGAGAGGGCAAAGCCTCTCCATTTTCATTTGTTTTCAGTGATAAACTCTATCGCTCCTGCTCCCGGGTATTGGTGGGATAGAGCCGTTTTGGAATATTGCGGTATGGAACAACGATATGCTCGGGCAAGCCGTATGCGATTTCGGTGATCTCCTTCATAAGCTGATCGCTGATACGGCGGCGCTCATCGGCGACAGGCGTATCCTCGCAGGAACGAATCGGTTTTCCCAAATACATTTTCTTCAGATTCGGCGCTATGTACAGCGGTACAAAGGAAAGAGTTTTTCCCGTTCGCCTGTAATACAGCCGCGCAATATCCGTAAATCCTTCCTGAAAATCATTAACAATATTGTTGTGCTTCTGATCGTGCTCGGGAAAAACGACAATGTTGTTTCCGTTTTGCAGCTTTTCGACCGACTCTTTGAAGGTTTGCAGCACATGGTTCTCCTTATACACTGCTATTGTTCTGGCATTATTGAATATTACCACCGACAGAGGAGCGATCACATAGGACGCAAATCGAAAAAACGGGCGAATCCATTTGGGCTTCTGCGACCAAAAATCCTGATATGCGTATGCGGGTACCTCCTTCAGCTTCATCATGGGCGCTGCGCACCAGGTGTAACAATTCTCCGGTAAGTACAATTCACAGGCAATCGGCCCATGAAGCTGTGAATGATTGCCTACAATGGCACAGGGCTCATCAGGAAGGTTTTCAAATCCTACGACCTCTATTCTGGGATAAAAAAGTCGTACCGCCGCTTTGATAATGCGAAAAAGCCAAAATGTTTTTCTGTTTGTATTCAAGGTTCATCCTTCTTTCCATCCTGTGGGCAAAACACAACAGATACATGCGGAATTAAGGAATATTCAAACCACGCGGTTTGTCATTACAGTATTCCAAAGTATCTTTTTATGACAGCATGCCGTCAGAAGCCGTACGCCCACACCGGTTCATCGGGAAGGCAAATAAGCGACATACCCGCATCATCCTCATACAGCACATAGCCTGCCTTCGGCATCATAATTAAATGACAGACAACGGGTATCAGCTCATTACCGGAATCATCGATCATACCGCATATAATCTCATGATCAATACGATCCTTATAGCGGGTAACAACATAATATCCTTTTTCGTTCCATATGCCAAGCGGCGAAATATCCAGATATTTTTCGGATACCTGATTTCCCTCAGCATCCACCAGATACGCACAATCAGTATATACGATCATATTTCCGTTTTCGCCCGGAATGACATAACTGTCCTCCGGGAGCGACATAACTTCCTCTCCGGTTTCATCCATAACACACACACCGGTATTCGTATAAACATACACCCGGTTCCCGCCGACCGAAGCGTATGCGCCGTATATCTTAAGATCCAGCTGATACAGTTCCTTTACCGTCTGTTTGTCAAATACGGTAATACCCGAATGATAGCTTACCGCGGCGATCAGCGCATTTTCACCGGTTCCGATATCCACAAAGTCATACTTGGGCGTAATCAGCCAGTTTCCGTTTTCATCAATCACGCCCGTTCCGGAATCAAGCGTAACGATCGCGCGCCCGTTTTCAAAAGCCTCCGCATAGGCATACTGCGGACGCACCGCCCACTGCCCATCCGAATTGAGATAGCCATATCTTCCGTTTTCTGCGGAAAGGGCGGGCGCCAGCCTACCCGAAAACGGCGTCAGGAATGACGAAACCTTAACGCCTGTGGGAGAAACATAGCCGCTTTCGTCAATCAGATACACGCCGTCTGCAAAATCATCCCAGATATCCGTACGAAATGCGAAATAACCGCCCGCATTATTGGATACGATCCAGGTAAACTCGCAGGGAACGACGATTTCAAGCAAATCATTCATTACGCCGTATTGTTCCCCAATACCAAACAGAATTCCCGTATCCATTGCACTCAGCGATGAGTATTCCGCCCCGGACAGCAATTGCCCCTTTTCATCCATAAGAGCGTATTTTCCGTTTCCGTTCATAACCGCATACAATTCGTTTTCCCTGAGCGCAATAATATCCGTATACGCTCCGGGCGCTGTAAGCGTTTCTCCCGTATCGGAAATCAGCGCGCTGTATGTGCCCGATACGGCGATGGACGCATGCGCGCTGAACGCAAACGCGCAAATCAGCAGAGCTAGCATAAGCGTTTTGAAGATTTCTTTCATAAAACCGTCACCTCCCGCTAAATAAATTCAAACAAACTGACCTGACTGGTTTGAGGAAGATCATTCAGGCAGCCGGCGGCAGCCAGTATATCCACAACCGATTTTCCGACTTTTCTTCTGACCATGTCCTCTCTGGATGTAAACCTGCCCTCCCCGCGCACCTGTGCAAGGTTAATCGCAGCGTTTTTGCCAAGCCCCGGCAGCGACGAAAGCGGCGGGCGGATATGCGTATCGTCCTCCAGCAGGAACCTTTCGGGATCCGACAGGTACAGATCAACGGGCAGCAATGTAATGCCGCGAAGATTCATCTCCACAAGGGATTCGATTAGCGAATACTCGCCATCGTTTTTTTCCCGTTCCGTTTTTTCCATGCCTTCGATTTCTTCCATGCGCGCCCTGAGCTGTGCGACGGAGCAAATCATCGTCGCGCCATTAAAGTCTTCTTCATTTCGCCAGAGGAAGCACGAATAATATGCACCGGGATAAAAAACCTTGAAATACGCAATACGCAGCGCCATCGTGACATATGCCACGGCGTGGGCTTTGGGGAACATGTATTCAATCTTTCGGCATGCGCCGATGAACCAGTCGGGCGTACCCGCCTTCTCCATAGCCTCCAGCATATCAGGCTTCAGATCGCCGCCCTTGGCGATTGCTCCCTTGCCCTTTCTGACAAACTCCATGATTGTAAAAGCCATTTTGGGCTCTACACCGTAATCCATCAGCTGGTTCATGATGTCGTCGCGCGTACAGATGGCGTGCTTAAGGTCGGTAAGCCCCGCGCGAAGAATTTCCTGTATGTTTCCAAGCCAAACGGCGGTGCCATGCGAAAGACCCGAAATGCGCACAAGCTCCTCCATAGAGCTTGGGCGCGTGTCGACCAGCATGCCGCGAACAAACCGCGTTCCGAATTCCGGAATGCCCAGCGTTCCCGTAGGCACGCCCAGCTCCTGCTCGGTCAGACCCAAAGCCGATGTACCTGAAAACAGCGAAATGATTTTGGAAAACACATCCGGATCATTCAGCGGTACATCCTGTGGTTTAATGCCCGTCAGATCCTGAAGATTTCTGAGCATCGTGGGATCGTCGTGGCCGAGTATGTCCAGCTTTACGAGTACGTCATGCATGGAAGTAAAATCGTAATGCGTGGTAATGGTATCGCTCTTGACGTCGTCCGCCGGATGCTGAATGGCTGTAAACTGATAAATTTCATATCCCTTGGGCAGTACGACCATGCCCGCAGGGTGCTGACCCGTCGTGCGCTTTACGCCCGTAATACCCTTGGCGAGGCGTTCTTTCTCCGCCTGAGAGAAGTTGAGCCCCCGCTCCTCCTCATATTTAAGCACATAGCCGAATGCGGTTTTATCGGCTACCGTACCCATGGTGCCTGCTCGGAATACGTTTTCTTCTCCAAAAAGATCCTTAACGTACTGATGCGCGCGCGGCTGATATACGCCAGAAAAATTCAGATCGATATCGGGAACTTTGTCGCCCTTAAAGCCCAGAAACACTTCAAACGGGATATTGAAGCCGTCCTTGATCATCAGTTCTCCGCACTCCGGGCAGTTTTTCGGCGGCAGATCCAGACCGCAGGTATATTGCTTGGGCACGTCAAATTCATGATGCTTGCATTTGGGACAAGCGTAATACGGCGGCAGCGCGTCTACCTCGGTGATTCCGGCAAGCTTCGCCACAAAAGACGATCCGACCGAGCCGCGGGAACCGACAATATAGCCATCCGACAGCGATTTGGCAACGAGCTTCACCGCGATCATATACAGCGTGGAAAAGCCGTAACCGCAGATGGAGCCCAGCTCCTTGTCAAGCCGCGCACGAACCAGTTCCGGAAGCGGATCGCCGAATATCTCCCGCGCCTTGCATTCGCACATATTGCGAAGGTTCTGTTCCGCATCCTCCCACAGCGGCTGGAATGTTTCGCCGCCGTCCGGGGCTTTCATGAACAGATCTTTGATATGTTCCACCTTGTCCGCAATCTCGTTGGGCGCCCTGACAACAACGTTGTAGGCCTCCTCTTTGCCGAGATATTCGAACTCCTTGAGCATTTCATCCGTAGTTCTGAAGTACAACGGCGGCTGATGATCCGCATCCTCAAAGCCTTTGGTAGCCATCAGTATGGCGCGGTAGATGCTGTCTTTCGGGTCTTTAAAGTGCACGTCGCCCGTTGCTACAACCGGCTTATTCAGTTTTTTCCCAAGGGCGACGATGCGTCGGTTGATGTCCTTTAGCGCTTCCTCGTCACGGACAATGCCCTCACGAAGCATAAACTCGTTATTGCCAAGCGGCTGAATTTCAAGATAATCGTAAAAGTCAGCAATTCTTTCAATTTCCTGTTCGCTTTTACCGGCCAGAATTGCCTGATACAGCTCGCCCGCCTCGCAGGCGCTGCCCACGAGCACATCCTTGCGGTTTCTGGCAATCAATCCGCGCGGCATGCGCGGCGTTCTGTGAAAATACTTCAGGTGCGCGTCGCTGATCATGCGGTTCAGATTCGTCATGCCCTCGCGCGATGTAGCCAGCAGTATGATGTGTCTGCTGTCGCCGCCGGCATCCGTGGTAAAATACGAATTGAGATCCTCGAGATGTGCGAACGGCTTGTCCGCCTGCATGGAAGCAAGCGTTTTCACCAGCACTTCGCCCGTCGCGCGCGCATCGTGTACCGCGCGGTGCGCGTTAACAAGGCTTACCCCAAGCGCTTTGCACAATTGACCCAGCTTATGGCTTTTCATCGATTTATAGTAATTGCGGCTGACGGCAAGCGTATCCAGCACCGGATAATCGAAAGGAAGCTTCGCCTCCTGAAATGCACGTTTAAAAAACGCCATATCAAAGGACGCATTGTGCGCAACAAGCACGCAGCCCTCGATAAAGTCAGCGAATTCGCCGATGACCTGCCCAATTGTGGGCTTTCCGCGAAGCATCGCGGAGGTAATGCCCGTAATCTCCGTTACTTTTTCAGGTATAGCCATCTCGGGATCGATCAATTGCGAAAACTCGGCAACCTCTTTCCCGTTTTCAATGCGCACGGCGCCGATTTCCGTAATCTTATCCGCAGCAGTATTCAGGCCCGTGGTTTCCACATCCAGCACGACAAACCGGCAGCTCTTCATCAATCTGGCGTCTGCATTTTTTACGATTTCGGGGCAGTCTTCAATCAGATACCCTTCGCAGCCGGGAATCAGCTTGATGCCTGCCTTCTTCGCAGCGCCGAACGCCTCAGGATATGCCTGAACGACGCCGTGATCGGTAATGGCGATCGCAGGATGACCCCATGCGGCCGCCTGCTTGATCAGATCCGTAGGCGACGCACATGCGTCCATGGCGCTCATCTGCGTATGCAGATGAAGCTCCACGCGCTTTTCCTTCGCCCTGTCCAGCCGGACAGGCTTAGAAGCAGGCACGATATCGTCGGCAAACAGCATATACATTTTGCGGTAATCGTCGTACTTATACTCGCCGCGAACCTTCAGCCAAAGGCCTTCCTTCACAAACTCCTTTGCGCCCTCGATCTGCTTTTCCAGCGATACGCCGAATTTGCCGCGCTTCGGCTGCAGAAACGCTTTACACTCCACGCTTCCCTCGTAATCGGTCAGCGTAAAAGTCAATATTTTGCGCTCGCTGTTTTTGGTATCGCGCATTTCCATCTTTACGACTTCGCCCATCAGTGCCACTCTACCGGCGTCCTCGGTAAGCTCGTTCATGGAAATAATCGGATCGGAAAAGACCTGCCCGCGAACCGCATCGCGCGGCCCCTCATTTTTCACGTCCTCCGGTGCAGATGTGCGGTTCTCCATTGCCTCCTGCGCAAGGCGGATATCCTCCTCACGCCGTTTTTCGGCAATGCGCTTCATCCGTTCCTCCTCGCCGCCTGAAACGCGGAAAGCGGTTTTCACTTCAATGTCAAACAGCGCAAGCATTTCGCGCTCAATCATTTTGTCTACGCCGCGAAGCCTGAGAAATTCCGCGCCTTCACGCGCGTCTACATATACGTTCAGCACTCCGCTGTCCAGCGTCCACTCATTGTCGTTCCACTTTAGATAGGGCATGGATCCGGGGCTTTCCTGCATTACGCGTTCCAGCACCTCGTCCTTATACTTGCATATATCCTCCAAAACGTCGTCTCGCAGCGCGGGATACCGGATGCTGACGGTCATCGAAACATCCGGAAATCCCTTTTTCATCGCCTTTTCAATCGCCCTTTTTTCGCGCGGGCTGAGCAATCGCCCGGCCTGAAAAAAAGCGCGCATGCCGCCCGTAGAGCGCGACAAAGTAACCCGTTCCAGCGTCAGCATACGGGTAAGCGATGTGTCTATTCCATTCAACAGCTGCATCCAGATTTCGCTCATTCAAGCTCCTTATCGGTATCTTTTCTGTATTTCGTCAATCAGCGCCTTTGCAAGGTCGCCCTTTATGCTTCTTGTGCTTTCACCCTTGATAAACAGCGCCCCGCCATCCCTTCCGCCGGCAATGCCGATATCGGCTTCCCTGGCTTCGCCGGGACCGTTCACAATGCATCCCATCACGGCAACGGTCACCGCGTCTCTGATATGGGCGGTTTCTTTTTTCACCCGGTCGGCAATCTCGCCAACGGGAATGCATGTACGCCCGCAGGTCGGACAGGAAACGATATTGACGCCCTCTTTACGAATGCCCGCCGCCTTCAAAATATCCTTTGCCGCATACACTTCATATACGGGATCGCCCGTAAGCGACACACGAATCGTATCGCCGATGCCGTCCAAAAGCAAACTTCCGATGCCGATGGCGCTTTTCACATTGCCCATACCGGGCGTACCGGCTTCGGTAACGCCGATATGCAGGGGATATGCGCACATTTTTCGAAGCAGCCTGTTGGCTTCCACCGTTTCCTTAACGCCCGAGGATTTTATGGATATGGCGATATCGCTGTAGCCGTATTTTTCAAGCAGCCGCGCATGGTTCAGCGCGCTTTCCGCCATGCCCTCGGGGGTAGGCCCGCCGTATTTTCTGAGAATTTCTTTTTCCACCGAACCGCTGTTTACGCCAATGCGAACCGGAACCCTGTGCCGTTTCAGCGCATCCGCCAATTCTTTGACGTTCGCCTCGCCCCCAATGTTTCCGGGATTGATGCGCACCTTGGAAATTCCGTTTTCCAGCGACTTGATGGCAAGCCTGTGATCAAAATGAATATCCGCAACCAGCGGCACGGGACTTTTGTCCACCAGCTGCTTTACCGCCTCGGCGCACTTATCGTCATACACGCTCACGCGCACAATCTCACAGCCCGCTTCATAAAGCGCTCTGATCTGTAAAAGCGTGCCTTCCACATCGCGCGTATCGGTATTGGTCATGCTCTGTATAGAAACCGGCGCGCCGCCGCCCATCGGTACATTGCCAACCATGATTCTGTTGGTATGCATATTATTCCCTCCCGCCTGCCGGACTTATCAGCCGAGGCATATCGCGAAACTTCAATCCGAATTCCTGTACCATACCCATGGCGACATCGTAGGATGCAAAATCAACGGCGTCTTCGGCGGCATGCGCGTCTACGCCGAAAACAACCTCGTTTCCTACCTCTCCCGCAATTTCCCAGAATTCGCGGCGAGGATAGGCGCGGCCAGTTCGAATGCCCAAGAGATTGATTTCCAGCGGTACATTCTTTATAAGCGCGGTTTCACAAATTCCTCGGACGTTCTTTTTGTATACATCGATGTCGCCGGTAAACCGAAACACATCCGGATGCGCCACATAGGAAAACACGCCCGTCTCAATCGCCGCTTGGGTTTGCCTTACAAACGCTTCCAGCAGCTTTATGTCGTCCGTTCCTGCAGTTGCGCCGGTCTGGCCCATCTCATTGTTCAGAAAATGCTGGCCAAGAATCAGATACTCAATGGGATATGGCTCAATCAGGCGGAGAAACGCATCAAAAAACCTCGGATAGTATTCCGCCTCGAGGCCGATGTGAATCTCGATATCGTTTTTGTATTCATCCCTGAGGGCGGAAATGGTTTTCACATAGCCGTCCAGCATATCCGGCTTCATGCGAAAACCGGAATAATAATCTCCTTCAAACACATAGGGCGAATGATCGGAAAAACCGTACACGCGCATACCGCCCCGGATCGCGTTTTCAATATACTCCCTCTCCGTTCCCGTTGCATGGTTGCACCGGAATGTATGCGCATGAAGATTGTGGGTAAGCAAGGCCTGTTCCCTCTTTCGCAATTCTTATTTTACAAGCTTGGTAATATCGGAAACCGTAATGATAATCATCAGGATAATCAGAAGAACAAAGCCGATAAAATGAACGATTGCTTCCTTATCGCGCGGAATCGGCTTTCTGAAAATAGCTTCGTAAATAAGGAACACCAATCGCCCGCCATCCAGCGCCGGAAGCGGCAGAAGATTCATAATACCGAGGTTCAGAGAAATGATAAAGAACCAGTAAACAACCATGTATAGCACGTCGGAAAAACGCGCGGCAAAGCCCTCTTTCAGCTCCGAAGACATTGTGGAAACGATGCCGACAACGCCGGATACCGCGCCATCCTGTACGCCGTTTCCGGCAAAAATACCGCCGATCATATCTTTTAGGAATGCTACCGTATCCACCACGGTTCTGCCCATCAGAACGAGCGCCTCCGGAACGGCAGTAATCACATTACAGTCATAGGGCTGTGACATGCTGTAATAGGCTACGCCCACCATCATTTTCTGGTTTTCCTGATCATACACAGGCGCAACGGCAATGTCCAGCGACTGTTCATCCCTGAGTACGGTAAACAAAATGCTGTCGCCCGGCTTGGCGGACGAAATCATATCCTGCATACGCTTGACGCCGACAGCATCATCGGAAATCGCCTCGCCGTTCAAGTGCGTTACCAGATCGTTCACCATAAGACCGGCTTCATATGCAGGCATGGTTTCATCGATATAGCCCAGTCGCGCCGAAACCACGGATTCGTAGGGATTGATAATCATACCGCCAGCAATCAATATCACGGCAGCAACAAACGCCAGCACAAAATTAAGAAACGGCCCGGCAAAAACGGTCAAAAGCCGTTTAAAAACCGGCTGATTGTTCATCGCGCGGGGATCTTCGCTGTTTTCATCTTCGCCGACAAAGCTACAGAAACCGCCGAGCGGAATCGCTCTTAACGAATACTGCGTACCGTTTTTCTTCCAGCCCAAAATTTTCGGACCCATGCCTACAGAAAACTCCGTTACGCCGATACCGCTTTTCTTACCAACGATAAAGTGCCCGAATTCATGTACCATGATGATGACGCCAAGAATCAAAAGCGCCAATATAATCGAAAAAAACGAAGCCATAGTTCCTCCAAATCCATTAAATGCCGAATAAACACTTTCTGGAAAGCATACGAGCTTCCAGATCCTTTTCAAAAACCTGTTCAAACGATTCAATCTTCACGGTTTTCGCTTCGTCCAGCGCGAAGCGAACCGCACGTGCGATTGCGCCGAATTTCACGTCGCCGCGCAAAAATGCGCCTACCGCCTCTTCATTTGCGCCGTTGAGCGTAACAGGCGCGCTTCCGCCTTCCTTAAGCGCTTCATACGCATAGTCCAGACAGGGAAAACGATCTCGGTCAGGCTCGGCAAACGTAAGCGTTCCGATTTTGGCAAAATCCAACCGCTGCGCGCCATAGGAAACGCGCTCGGGATATCCCATGGCATAGCCGATCGGCCCGCGCATATCCGGTGCGCCCAGCTGCGCAAGGCACGCGCCGTCTTGAAACTCTATCATAGAATGAATAATGGACTGCGGATGAATGGTCACATCGATTCTGTTATAGGGCATCTGAAACAGGTGATGCGCTTCAATAACCTCAAGCCCCTTGTTCATAAGCGACGCGCAATCCACGGTGATCTTACCGCCCATTTTCCATGTGGGATGCTTAAGCACATCCGCTACCGTGGCATTCTCGATCTCTTCTCTTGAGAATGTGCGAAGAGCGCCGCCGGAGCAGGTCAGTATCAGGCGGCTCGGTTCATTTCCCATCGCCGCCCGCAGGCACTGAAAAATCGCACTGTGCTCACTGTCAACGGGCAGAATCGGTTTAGAAAGCCGTTTTGCCTTTTCCATGACCAAATCGCCGCCGGTAACAAGCGCCTCCTTATTGGCAAGAAGCACCCTTTCGCATACATCCAGCGCCTTGAGCACATTTTTTAAACCTGCAATTCCGACTACAGCGCACAACGCATCATCGGGTTTTGCATACTCAATCGCCTTTTCCGCCGCGTCATCGCCAAAGCACCATGTAATATGCTTCAAATCCTCCGGAATGCATTCCGGCTCCTTAATCAGCGCACAGACGTCGGGCTTGAATTCCCTTGCAAGCGCGAAAATTCCCTCGGCATCCGATCTGGCGGCAAGCGCCGAAGCGCGGAATTGATCCGGATGCTGCCTGATAATGTCCATCGTCTGGCTTCCGATAGAACCTGTCGCGCCAAGTACTGCCAGTGTTCTCATTTATCCTTCACCTTGCCAAAGCGTCGGTCGCGCGACGCAAATTCGTGCAAATCCTTAATCAGCTGCTCGCGGTTGTAGTCCGGCCAAAAAACGGGATTAAAGATGATCTCCGCATACCATGTTTGCCACAAAAGAAAGTTTGACAGCCGTTGATCGCCGCTGGTGCGGATGAGCAAATCCACATCCGGATCGCCGGCGGTATACGTTTCGCGGCTGAAATCGTCATATGAAAGATCCTCCGGCCGCATTTCGCCCCGAAGGCATTTTTCCGAAATGCGCCTGGCCGCCATGAGGATTTCCGCTCGTCCGCCATAGTTGAGCGCAATGTTCAGCTTCAGGCCTTTATTATCTTTCGTTCTAGCCTGCGCGTTTTCAAGCGCTGCCTTCTGTTCGACCGGGAAAGCCTCAAGGTCGCCAAGAATCTTTATGCGCACGCCTTTTTCGCACAATTCATCGATTTCCGAAAGAAAGTATCGCGTGATCAGCTTCATCAGCGCCTGCACCTCATCCTTCGGCCGGTTCCAGTTTTCGGTGGAAAAGGCATAAATGCTCATCACTTCGATTTTCAGTTCATCGCAAGCGCGGATGATTTCACGAAGCGCTTCCGTGCCGGCGGCATGGCCCGCGCTGCGCGGAAGCGAACGCTTTTTTGCCCATCTCCCGTTGCCGTCCATAATAAAGGCAATGTGTCTTGGCCTTTTTTCCATGGGCGGCGCTTCCATAATCTGCTTTTCGCGCTTTCTGAAAATCGATAACAGGGCCGTTATGTCAGGTATTTTCAATGGTACTATCCTCCAATGTGTCCGGAAAGCGCGCGCATACGATTGAGCGTCCTCCGTCCCGAACGCGCACAACGCGCAACGAGCCGCGGGGCGTACTTCCCCGCGGCGCGCTTACTTCCGTAATTTCTATTGGTTCGACGCCCGCACTACGAAGACACGCTACTGCATCCTCTAAAGACAGGCCCAGTATACCTTCCGTCATACGGACATGATCTCTTTTTCTTTTTCCGCGCTGACCTTGTCGATGTTCTTAATGTACTCGTCAACCGACTTCTGAAGCTGGGTTTCGGCAGTCTTCTGGTCATCCTCGGTAATCTGATTGTCCTTCTTCATTTTCTTGAAGGCTTCCATGGCGTCGCGGCGAATGTTGCGCACGGCGACCTTGCTCTCTTCCGCAGCCTTCTTTACCTGCTTGCACAGCTCCTTGCGGCGCTCTTCGTTGAGCTCGGGAATGATCAG
This sequence comes from Clostridia bacterium, assembly GCA_045538305.1. Taxonomy (GTDB): domain Bacteria; phylum Bacillota; class Clostridia; order Christensenellales; family Aristaeellaceae; genus SFHK01. The sequence goes on from JAZSRC010000016.1 coordinate 143,892, forward strand.
GCGGATTACGCGGCCATCGTTGGAGGGATTGATGCCGAGATCAGACTTCTGGATTTCCTTCTCGATGGGGCTGATCATCTTGGCTTCCCAGGGCGCAATCACGAGCATGCGCGGTTCAGGAGAAGAAATATTGGCTACGCCGCTGAGCGGAGTGGGCGTTCCGTAATAATCCACAACGATTTTGTCGAGAATCTGAGGATTGGCGCGGCCTGCGCGCAGGGTGGAATAGTCCTTTTTCAGGGCAATCAGGGTTTTTTCCATCTTGGATTTTGCGTCTTCAATTTTCGCTTTATACATAACCGTGTACCTCCTCGGAACAAATACTTCTTTATCGTAGTATATTGTATAAAATTTCTGGCACGATGTCAAGAAGTATTCTTACGTCAACCAAAAACAGAGCTGCCGCGGAAAACCGCGGCAGCTGCAAACAAAAGTTGTGATTACTTGTACATCGGGCCGTAGGCGGCGCAGGCACGGTAGTCGGCGCCTTCCTTATCCATGCCGAACGCATTCCAGCAAGCCGGACGGAAGATATCGTCCTCGGATACGTTGTGCATGCATACGGGGATGCGGAGCATGGAGCACAGGGTGATCAGGTCTGCGCCGATGTGGCCGTAGCTGATCGCGCCATGGTTGGCGCCCCAGTTATTCATTACGCTGTAAGCATCCTTGAACGGGCTGCCTTCCTTGCCATCGCAGCGCGGTGCAAACCAGGTGCAGGGCCAGGTGGGATTGGTTCTCTCCATAAGCGTATCGGAGACCTCGTCCGGCAGGTTGACCGTCCAGCCCTCGGCGATCTGCAGAACCGGGCCAAGATTCTTGACAAGGTTCAGACGAATCATGGTTACGGGCATTTCGGCACGGGTGGTGAAGTGGCTGGAGAATCCACCGCCGCGGAAGTTGTCGAAGCCCGCTTCGCACCATACGGTTGCATCGGTCATCTTTTTGATATCTTCCTCGGTTACTTCCCACCACTTCTTCATGATGGCGTTGCCGTTCTCGTCGGTGCACTCGCCGCAGGCGTCGAGGCAGGCTGCGCCGGAGTTAAGCAGGTGGATGATGCCGCCGTTGGCTTTGGCTTTGCCTTCCAGATCATAGCCGGTTACGCGCTTGGTGGCTTCGGGGCTCCAGTAGGTGCGTACGTCGGCGAAGATCTGTGCGCGGTGGGTAAGCAGGCGCATGAACAGCATGCCAAGGCCGTTCAGAACGTCGTTCTCGGTGGCCAGCGTATAGGGTTCGCGCGCGCCCTGATAGTCGAAGGTGGAGGAGAGCAGCGCCTCGGGATAGTCGCAGTTCGGCCAGTGGTCGGTCCACTGTCTCTGACCCTGGAAGCCGCCGGCGATGGCGTTGTGGCCCAGCATTTCCTCTTCAAAGCCCTCGGGCAGGTTCTCGTTGCCGGCCATGAGGTCCTTGATGATCAGGTACATCTTTACGGTGAACTCCCACTGCTTTTCCTTCTGCTCGTCGGAGAAGCGTGCGAAGCCGGGGTTATCGTCGCGGCCCATTTTGCAGTGCTCTTTGGTCCACTTAAGCGCCTTCTGATATTCCTCTTCGTTGTAGATGCCCTCTTCCATACGGCGGAGGATTTCTACCTCGTCAACGGACTCAACGCGCATGCCGAGATAGGACTCCATGAAGTCCTGATCGATGATGGAGCCGCCGATGCCCATGCATTGAGAACCAATCTGCAGATAGCTCTTGCCCCTCATGGTAGCTGCTGCCACTGCGGCGCGGCCGAATCGGAGAAGCTTTTCTTTTACATCTTCCGGAATTTCGGAAACCTGATCTCTGTCCTGAACCTCATGGCCGTAGATGCCGAAGGCAGGCAGGCCCTTCTGGGCGTGAGATGCGAGAACGGCAGCCAGATATACGGCGCCGGGACGCTCGGTTCCGTTAAAGCCCCATACGCCCTTGATGGTGGTAGGATCCATATCCATCGTTTCGGAGCCGTAGCACCAGCAGGGCGTTACGGACAGGGTAATGTCTACGCCCTCTTTCTTGAATTTATCGGCGCAGGCAGCGGCTTCCGGTACGCGGCCAATGCTTCTGTCGGCGATGACAACCTTTACAGGCTCGCCGTTGGAATAGTACAGGTTTTCTTCAAACAGCTTCTTAGCAGCCAGAGCCAGCTCCATTACCTGACCTTCCAGGCTTTCACGAAGCTTCATAGGGCCTCTGCGGCCATCGATAATCGGACGAATACCGATTACGGGATAGTCACCGGTGAGTCTTCCTTTCGTTGCCATGAATCTTTTCCCTCCAAAATTAGCATTGATTGAATTATTCGGGTAATTCCATTATACAATATCGAAATGATTTTTTCAATCACCTTCGGACAGCTTTTCGTACACCTCGTCAAAAGTCATTTTCCCGACGCGCCGTACCTTTCCGCCCGGAATCCGTTTATCCAGCATACATGCGCCCCGATACTCACAGTATCTGCATGCATCCGTCTTATCGCTTTTAACAGGTTCAATTTTCGTAATGCCGTCCTGAATCTCGCGAACAAAATTTGCTGCGCGATCCAGCGCGCGGTTCATAAGCATTTCAAACTGAATATCCGTGGCTTTGTTGGTGCGCGAATCAATGTCTCCCGTGCGAAGGAACCTCATTTTAAACACGCGCTCGGGTTCATCCGCCATTTTTTTGATTAATTCGGCGTCATCCAGCAATATGCCCTCCATGCGCATAGCGTCGCTTCTTTCCCGTTCGATTTTCTCAGGATCGTAGCTTTCCGTCGAAATGACAGGATCCTCCACCCGGAAGTAGAATGCGCCGGCACTCTTTGCGCCGTATTTTCGAATGGCCGCGGCGAGATACAGAATCAGCTGCAATTGAAGTCCATGATACATTTCCGCCGCATCCAGCTTCTGCCTGCCGCGCTTATAATCGATAATCCGCAAAAAGCGCTCTTCGCCGTCATCCATCATATCAATTCTGTCAATTCTTCCGGCAAGGCGCGTATTTGCGCCTGTATACAGCTTTAACGACGCGCCGTCGTCCCCGAATTCCATTTCAAGCTCTATGGGCTTGAATTCGCCCGTGCGCAGCTGCTCTGTCAGCATTCTTGCCGCGCGGGATGCCGTTCTTCTGAGTTTTTTGGCAACCGCGCGTTCTACGCCGGTATCATCCATAACATCCCGCATCGCGCCAGAAAGAAGCTCGTCCGAAATGCGATTCATTCGGCGCGCGGCCTCCTCCTGCGAAAGCGAAGCAAGGCCGTCCCGGTTTTCGATCAGGAAGGTTCGAACCGCTTCATGGAAGAATCCGCCTTCATCGCGCGCATTCAGACCAAAAGCCTCTTCCGTTTCCGGTCGGAGCGCGTATTTGACGAAATGCGCAAACGGACAGCGGGCATACGCCTCCAGACGGGTTATGGAAACCTTTGAAAGCGGTCCATACACCCTTTGAGCCAGCGGCTTTCCTATGGTTTCGCTCTCCGTTTTAAAGCCCAGCGCTCGTTTGATTCTGTTTAACCCTTCGCCGCCCATTTTTCCGATCGATGAAAGCGCTCTTCTGCCGCTTCGGGACAAATCTCCTTCGCTCAGCTCCACGCACGCGCTTTCCTCCGCTGCCTTTACGGATTCGTAGCGCATGGCCTCAATCGATTCGTCGGCGTTCACGCCGCCGCGCTCGGACAGCGTGGGGAAAATGCGTTTGATTTCAGTAATCAGCGCGTTCGGTGCAATGCTGGAACCGTCGTCGGCGCTCATGGAATAGGTAATGCAGGTATACGCCTCGGAAAGCGCGAGCGCGTTTTTCATGTACATGCGGTCCGTGCGCGTTTTGGAAAGCGCATCCGGGCCCAGAAATACATTCAGCGCCTTTGCCATATCGCCAGTTTCCGTATCGGAGAAAAGGCCGTCCTCCTTTGCGCTGGACGATCCTGCATTTCCAATCACAATCATCGCCTTTATCGGCGCCGCACCGATTCTCGCGCAGGTTGTAGCCGTAACGGCGTCCGCCGACTGTGGAAGCGGCTTGATTTCGGAAGCGGAAAACGCGCGGGCAATCAAATCCGTAAACAGCGCTTTGGAAAGCTTTTTCTCTCCCATCAGCTCGTGCATCTGGTCAAAGGTACCCATTACGCGGTTCCACACCTGTGCGTCCTCCGCCGCAAGCGCGCGCTGATTGAGGGTAATCAGCGATTCTCTGGCAAGCTCGCCCTTTCTTGCGCAATTCAGTTCCGATATGTACAGATATACCGCCGCAAGCTGCTCGCTCAAAGTATCGGCGCGGGACAACGCCTGATCCAGTCTGGCAATCGGGTCGGCGAGACGTTTTCGTATGTTTTCGATTTTTTCAACCGTGTCGGGATCTGCGCGTTTCACAGGCTTCAGAACGGACCTTGCATTCAACCCATATCTGGCTGCATAGGACAACAGCTGATCCGCTTCATCCTCGTCAATATCGGCATAGCCTGTCGTTACAAGCGACGCAAGATCGCCCTGCGAGCCGGAAGCAATCCTGAGCGATTCCAACAGGAATCTGGGCAGCGGATGCCGGTCTGTCGCCCGGCTTTCCGCGGCAAACAGCGGAACCTCATACGCGTCAAATGCATATTCCAGCGAATCCATATAGGCGCTCAGCTGATTGCACACGACAATGATGTCCGAATAGCGCCAGCCATTTTTGCGAACCAGACGCCTGGCCAGCGCAGCGGCAAACCGCGCTTCCTCCAGAGGGTTATTGAGTTTAACCACCTGAAACGAAGTATTCTTGCCTTCAAACGGTACTGCCGGGGATGAAAACACCTCTCTGGCAAAATGTGCGCAGGCCGATTTTGATAAAGCCTCGTCCGTCAGATATTCGCGTTCAAAGGAAATTCCGTTTTCCCTGAGCTCCTTCAAAAGGCGTTCGTACGATGCCTGAAGCGGTTGAAACAGCGTGAAATCGCGCGCATTGCCATCGTTTTCAAGCGGCAAAAACACGCACGTTTCTATCGACACCCTGGAAAGGGACATCAGAAATTTATTCAGAATCGGCGTGGTAAGATCAAAGCCGAAGGCAAACAAATGCGCATTCCGAATGGTTTCGCTGCCGCCAAGCCTCACAATCGCCTCGTTGATTTCATCCTCGCCATCCTGAAACTGATCCGAAATTGCCTTTTCATATGCCTGATACAGTATGGAAACATCGTGAAGCTTCCATTTTTTCTGGCTGTCCGCGGCATTATCGGACAGCTCCATCAGCTTTTCAGCCAGCACGCCCGCCTGCTTTAAAAGCGTAATCTCCTCTACCAGCCGCATTTCAAAGCCGCGCCTGTCCTTCGCGCCCTGATACCATTTGAGCTTTTTGTTCTGCTCTCTGAGTATGCGCCCCATTATCATGGCGCGTCCGCGTTCGTCTATTGTAATGCGCTCGGGCCTTCCCGCCTCGTCAAACACCAGCTGACACACGCGCGCCGGCGACAGTACCGACAAACGAAACGACCCTTCAAGGTTCAGACCATGAAGGGTAAGCAACTCCGTCTCCAGCGTATACTGCTGGGGAACCATAATTATAACTGCGCCGTCGCTCGATGCAGCCAGCGCTGATTGTACCTTTTCAAGGAGCTTTGGACGCAAAAGCGGTCTGCGCCCCGTGTAGAATTTCACACCCACGTCCGCACCTCCATCCTTTGTTAACCGCGAAGCAGCATCGCGCGAAACGCAATTTCTCCGTTTTCACGGATTTCACCCATGCCGGCAAAATCGCCTTCTACATATAGGCGAACAGGCTGATTCGTGTTTTCGATATCCGTTTTCAGCCATGCACGCTGAACAGGATTTCCGCACAGCACCTTTTTACGGTATTCCTCGGAAACATCCGCGCGCGGATACGCTGAGAGCAGATGGTCCATCGGCTTAAGCGCCTTTTCAATTGCACCGGGCGCCGCCAGCTCTTCCGGCGTATACGCATTTTCCACATGAAAAGCGCCCGCGCTTTCCCGGATTAAAAACGACATATGCGCCTGCGCACCCAGATGCTGACCGATATCACGCATAAGGGAACGGATATAAACGCCCTTCCCGCAGTGAATTCGTATCAGATGCTTGTTAAAACCGGTCTGAGAAATATAGTCCAGGCCGAAAATATGCACGCTTCTGGCCTCAAGCGCTACGCTTTCGCCCTTTCTGGCCAGCTCGTACAGTTTTTTTCCATCTCGCTTAAGCGCGCTGAACATAGGCGGAACTTGCATAATATCGCCGGTAAACGCAGGCAGCGCTGCCTTTACTTCGTCCGCATTCGGAATTCTGTCCGAAACGGAAACGGCTTTTCCGGTCGCGTCGCATGTGTCCGTAGCAACGCCAAAGCATACTTCGCCAATATAGGTTTTCGTCTTATCGATAATATAATCAAACAGGCGCGTAGCCCGGCCGACGCATACGGGAAGTACGCCCGCAGCATCCGGATCCAGCGTACCGCCATGCCCGACCGGCGTTTTTCTGGGCAACAAGCGTCTTACAAACAGAACGCCGTCCGAAGACGTCATTCCCGGGGGCTTCAGCAGGTTTACAAAGCCGTCCATCAGGTCATCTCCTGCACATATTTTCCAGCCGCTTTAACAACCTTCGGAACAATTTCATCAAGCGTCGTATCCCTGACCGTCGCTCCGGCCGCCGCCACATGACCGCCGCCGCCGAATTCCGCGGCCAGCGCCGATACGTCCGCGCCGCCCGCCGCACGGAAGGAAAACTTCACATTGTTTCCATCCTCGGTCTGCTCGCACACAAAGCCGATTTTTACGCCTTCGATTTCATTCAGGTAATTTACGATGCTATGCGTATCGGTATGGTCCGCGCCGGCTTCCCGAAACATATCGTTTGAAATGGAAATCACGGCAACTTTTCCCGAAAAATACGTTTCAAGCTTCGAAAGCGCAAGCCCGATCAGACGGGTTTTTTGAAGAGAACGCATTCTATACAGCTTTCGGGTGATATCCTCCACGTCTACGCCCGCTTCCACACATCTGGCCGCATAGTGATATGATCAGCCCGTGGTGTTTCCAAAGGAGAAATTACCGCAATCGGTGGAAATTGCGGTAAACAGACATAAAGCTGTTTGCGGAGAAAGCTTAACGCCGAGCTCGTCCATCAACTCAAGCGCCATTTCGCCGCAGGACGCCGAATCGCCGTCAACCCACGAAACAGGCGCAAAACCGGGGTTGGTATGATGGTGATCCACAACCGCCCGATCGCATTCGGGTACGCTGTCAAAAACCTGCTCCAGCTTTCCCATCCGGCCGCGATCCGCCACATCGCAGGTCAAAACTGCCTTAGGCGCATAGGGCATACCATCCAGATCATACAGGCTCTGTACGCCCGGCAGAAACAAATACTTTTTTTCCGCCGGATCCTCACACACGGCAAACGCACGCTTGCCAAGAGCGCCGATAGCATTTACAAGCGCAAGCGCCGTACCAAGCGCGTCTCCATCCGGGCGGATATGCGTAATCACGGCAATTTCGTCGTGCGTTTCAATCCAACGGGCAATTGCGTTTGCAGAACCGATCATTCTTCTTCACTCTCCGCGTTCAGGCGCTTTTCATCCTCGCGCAGAACTTCAGCTATGTGCGCGGCGTATTCAATATTGGTATCCAGTTCAAAAATCAGCTCGGGTGTATAGCGAAGGTCTACCTTCCTGCCCAGCTCGCGCCTGATAAAGCCCGATGCGCTCTTCAGCGCCGCCATCATATCCTTGCGCTTGTCCGCTTCCAGCACCGATATGCGCACGCGGCAATACCTGAGATCGCGGGTAACCTCTGCGCGCGGTATGGACCATGTGCCGCCTACGCGCGGGTCGCTTACTTCGTCGCGGATAATGGCGTCCAGTGCGCGGCGAACCTCTTCCGAAATCCGGTCGATCCGGTCAAATCCCATGAATATATCCTCCTGTTTTGAAAACGCGGCCGGCGGCAATATATCCGCCGACCGCGCGATAAAGTTTTTATCGTTCAATTTCTTCCATGATGAAGCATTCGATCTCGTCGTTTTCCTTTACATCGTTGTAGCCCTCGATGCCAAGGCCGCACTCATAACCGGATGCCACTTCCTTCACGTCATCCTTGAAGCGCTTCAGGGAGTCGATCTTGCCTTCGTGCACAATTACATTGTCGCGCAGCAGGCGAATCTGAGCGTTGCGCTGAATCTTTCCGTCAGTTACATAGCAGCCGGCAACGGTGCCTACGCCGGAAACCTTGAAGGTCTGGCGTACGCGGCAGCGGCCCAGTACGTTCTCCTTGAACTTCGGCGCGAGCATACCCTTCATAGCAGCCTGAATATCTTCGATGGCGCTGTAGATTACGCGGTACAGGCGGATATCCACCTTTTCGCGCTCGGCAACGTCGCGCACGGAATTGTCGTGGCGCACATTGAAGCCGATGATGATTGCATTGGATGCGGAGGCCAGCATAACGTCGGTTTCGGTAATGGCGCCGACGCCGCCATGAATGGCGCGAACCTTGACCTCGGTATTGCTGAGGCGCTCAAGAGACTGTTTGACCGCTTCGACGGAGCCCTGCACGTCTGCCTTGATGATGATGTTGAGCTCCTTGATCTGGCCTTCGGAAATCTGATTGAACAGATCGTCGAGCGTAGTTTTCTGCTGCGCCTTGATCAGCGCGGCGCGGGCCTTATCCTTGCGCTCCTCGGCAACCTTGCGGCTGAGGGAATCGTCATCCACGGCAGAAATGATATCGCCCGCTTCGGGTACGTCGTTAAAGCCGATAACCTCTACCGGATCGCTGGGCAGCGCCTGCTTTACGCGCTCGCCGACGTCGTTTACCATCGCGCGCACGCGACCGTAAGCCGTGCCTGCAACGATGGTATCGCCAACGCGCAGCGTACCGTTCTTAATCAGTACCGTCGCAACGGGGCCGCGGCCCTTATCCAGACGCGCTTCGATGATCACGCCGCGGGCCTTTCTGTCAGGATTGGCCTTGTAATCCTGAATATCGGCTACCAGCAGAATCATTTCAAGCAGCTGGTCAACGCCCTGGCCGGTATGCGCAGATACGGGCACGATGATCGTGTCGCCGCCCCACTCTTCGTCGACCAGGTCATACTTGGTGAGTTCCTGACGAATACGGTCGGGATCGGCCGTGGGCTTATCCATCTTGTTGATGGCTACAATCGTCTGAACGCCGGCAGCCTTTGCGTGGTTAATCGCTTCGATGGTCTGCGGCATAACGCCGTCGTCCGCCGCGACAACCAGAATGGCAATGTCCGTGGACTGAGCGCCGCGGGCACGCATGGCGGTAAAGGCCTCGTGGCCGGGGGTATCCAGGAAGGTAATCTGGCGGTCGTGAAGATTTACGGTATAAGCGCCGATATGCTGGGTAATGCCGCCGGCTTCGCCTGCCGTTACGCGGGTCTTTCGAATATAGTCAAGCAGCGAGGTCTTACCGTGGTCAACATGGCCCATAATGGTGACGACCGGCGGACGGGGCTTGAGATCCTCTTCCTTGTCGGCAACGTCCTCCGCTTCAAGGGCGTCTTCCGCGGTTTCAGCAAGCTTGAGCTCGAGCTCAATATCAAACTCGGTACAGATCAGCTGCGCGGTATCGTAATCCAGCTCGTTGTTGATGTTGGCAAAAATGCCAACCATGAGCAGTTTTTTGATAATTTCGCTTACAGGCTTTCCGATTCTTTCGGAAAGATCCTTTACGGTGATCTTCTCGGCAGTCATTACAGCCTTATCGATCTTGACCGGCTCGGGCTTAACGGTTTCTACAACCGTCTTGCGCTTGCGCTTGCCGCCGCGCACATACTCATCGTCCATCATAACGGCGGGCGCGGCAGAGCGGGTTTGCTGCCTCTTGTTCTTATTGGCATTGCGCTCGGGATCGATCTGGCGCACATACTGCTTTTTGTTGGGATCGTAATTGCTTACGCGCTCCTTTTCCACGCTGGGCGTGAGATCGGGCGCAGCGGGACGACGCGGAGCGAAACCACCGCCTGCGGGTCTGGGTGCGCCGCCGCCCATTGGAGGACGGGGTGCGCCGGGTCTGGGCGCGCCGCCTGCAGCAGGCTGTCCGCCCTGAGGCGCGGGACGGCCGTAGGGACCGCGGGGCGCCTGACCCTGCTGGCCCGCCTGACCGGGATTGACCGGGCGGCCATAGGGGCCTCTCGGCGCCTGACCGGGCTGACCTGCGGGCTGACCGGGATTGACCGGGCGGCCATAGGGGCCTCTGGGCGCCTGACCGGGCTGCGTCTGACTGGCAGGCTGTCTGGGTGCGCGTTCAAACTGTCCCTGCGGGCGCTGAGCCGGCTGGGTACGGCGATCTGCCTGAGGACGCTGCGGCTGAACGGGTTTTTCGGGGGCCGCTTTACCGGTTTGCGGCGCAGGTTCCGCCTTCGGCTGCGGTTTTTCCGCTGCCGGAGCGCTTTCTGCCTTGGCTTTCTTTTCCAAAGACACATTTGTTTGCGCCGTTTCGGGCGCTTTTTCGGAAGCTGCGGGTTTTTCAACCTTGACTTCCTTTACTTCTTTAACTTCCTTAACGACTGCTTTTTCCGGTTGGGGCGCGGTTTCAGGCGCAGCCGCCTGCGGCGCTTCCTTTGCGGCGCTTTCGTGATTGGAAGAGCTTTCATTGATGGATTTCACGGCAGCTTCATACTTTTTGCGAAGCTCCTCGCGCTCCTCCGCTTCTTTCCTCTCCCGCTGCGCGCGCGCAAGCTCCTCCGACATGCGCTTAAGCGTGCCAAGCGTATCCTGTGCCTGCTTGCGTGAACGATTCACGTTCTCCAGCAAGCTCTGAGCATTTGCGCTGAGTTCTTTGGTTGCGACTTTCGCCATTCCCTGAATACACCCCCGATAATTTACCGTTCCGCTGTTTCACTGTAGATTTGATATATGCGCGCGGCAAACGGCGCATCCGTCACCGCCGCAAGCATTCGCCCGGGCTTGCCAATCGCCAGCCCGAGCGTATGTTCGCTGACTTTTGCCATAGGTACGTTTCTATGTCTGGAAGCGTCAGCCGCCGCCTTCTTCGTACCCTCCGATGCGCCCTCATCAATAACGATCAGATGCGCATTTCCCTTTTTCAGTGCAATTTCCACTTGATCCTTCCCGGAAGCAAGCTTTCCCGCGCGTTCGCACAGGCCCAGCATGGACAAAAGCTTAGTCATTTGCATCCTCCTGCGCGGATGCCGTAGGAAGGTTCATAAACTGTTCGAACAGCGTTTCGAACACCTCATCCGAAACGGACGCTTCGAACTTTCTTTCAAGCGCGCGCGTCTTTTTCGCCTTTTTCAGGCATTCGGCGCTATGACATACGTATGCACCTCTTCCGGGCTTTTTCCCCACCGGATCGATGGACACTTCACCCTCGGGCGACCGCACAATGCGCTGAAGCTCCTTTTTGGGCTTCATTTCATGGCAGCCGACGCACATGCGCATGGGAATCTTTCGCGGTTTAAGCATTTTCCTCCGCCTTTTCTGCGCCTTCGGCGTTTTCCGCCTCCTCGTTCTGGGAAGCCGCCGCGGCGTCCATCTGGCTGATCGACTTGATATCAATCTTCCAGCCGGTCAGTTTTGCTGCAAGGCGCGCGTTCTGACCTTCCTTGCCGATGGCAAGGGACAGCTGGTTATCCGGCACTACGACGCGCGCCGCCTTCTCGCGTTCGGACACAAACACGGCGTGCACGCGAGCGGGATTCAGCGCGGAAGCAATGTACTCTTTGGGATCGCTGGACCATTTTACGATGTCGATCTTTTCGGTTTTCAGCTCGTTTACAACATTTTCAACGCGAAGACCGCGCGGTCCGACACAGGAGCCGACGGGATCGATCATATTGTCGGTAGAGAATACGGCCATCTTGGTGCGGAAGCCGGCTTCTCGCGCGATGGACTTGATCTGTACGATGCCGGAGCGGATTTCGGGTACCTCGATCTCAAACAGGCGCTTTACAAGGCCCGGATGAATGCGGGACACCATTACCTGCGGGCCGCGCGCAAACTTGGTAACCTCGAGCACGTACACCTTCAGGCGATCGCCTACGTTTACTTCCTCACCGGGCATCTGTTGTGCGGTTTCAAGCACGCCTTCCGTGCGGCCAAGCTCCACAAATGCGCGTCCGTTTTCAACGCGCTGCACGATTGCCGTAAGGATTTCGTTTTCTTTTTCAATGTATTCGTCGTAAATCACGCCGCGCTCGGCTTCGCGGATGTGCTGAACGATAACCTGCTTGGCCGTTTGGGCGGCAATGCGTCCGAACTGGCTGGGCATGGTGGGAACCTCGATCAGGTCGCCGACATCATACATAGACAGCGCCGGGAACTTTTCGCGAACTTCCTGAAGGGCGATTTCAATTGTTGCGTCCGTCACTTCGTTCACGATGGCCTTACGGGCCAGAACTTCGATCGTGCCGCTCTGCCGGTCGATCACCGCACGTACATTATCAGCCTTTCCAAAGCTCCTCTTATAGGCGGAAACAAGCGCGCTTTCAATTTTTGAATACAGAACTTCCTTATTGATTTTCTTTTCCTTCGCGAGTGCGTCAATCGCAGAAATGACCTCCGCCGAATCAGCGAAACCGGTTGCCATTTGAAACCCTCCCGTACACGTTTATTCGTCTTCTTCGGCGTCTTCCATAGAAGCGCCCAGCAATTCTTCATCCACATTGATCACGCGCCTAGCAACGGCGACCGTCTTTGGATCGAAGGCGGCTTCGCCGTTTGGCGTTTTGATCACAATTTTACCGTCCACAAGGCCGACAAGTTCCCCCGTATGCACCTTCGAGCCGTCAACCGGCTTATAGAAGCGCACTTCAATTTCAAGCCCCTGCGCGCGCTCAAAATCGCGCGGCTTTTTCAGCGGCCTGTCAATTCCGGGAGAGGATACTTCCATATAGTCGTAATCCACATTCTCGGCATAGGGCTGGATTTTTCTGTGGAAAGCTTCCACATCGTCCAGGGTAATACCGCCTTCTTTATCGATAAAGAAGCGCAAAAACCTTCCGGCTGGCTCCTTCACGAGCTCAAGGTCGATCCATTCGTACCCGAGCTCCTGTGCCAGTCGGATGGCTGTTCTTTCAACACCCGCAAGCGTTGTAACTTGATTTGGCAATGAATTATCCTCCGAGCATACTCTGATGCGCCCAATTCAACAAGAAACGCGCCCTCTGGTAAGCGGCGCGGCGTTTGGGCGCTCTTTTGAATCAGCAATTCAAAAGCAGCAAAATCGCAATAAACCCTGCGCCGCATATAAGCGGCGATCCTAATCAATTATACCACGCCCGAGGCGGAAATACAACACCCGTTTTACTTCTTTACAATTGATATAGATGAAAAATTCGTAAAATGCAATACGCATAAAACATTTAACTTCTCCGTTTCCAGAATTGAACACTTGTGCGCGTCTCACCCGCTTGTAAAATTGTCCGTTTTGCGTTAAAATAGGTCATGGATAAAAAATTGGAGGTAATTGATCATGATTAAGATTGGTATCAACGGTTTTGGCCGCATCGGCCGTCTTGTTTTCCGTGCTTCCCTCAGCCATCCCGAGGTAGAAGTCGTTTCCATCAACGACCTCATCACTCCCGATTATATGGCATATATGCTCAAGTATGACACCGTACACGGCCGCTTCGAAGGCACCGTAGATTACACTGACCACTCCATCATTGTAAACGGCAAGGAAATCCGCGTAACCTGCGAAAAGAACCCCGCAGATCTTAAGTGGGACGAAGTAGGCGCAGAGTACATCGTAGAATCCACCGGCCTGTTCCTCACCCAGGAAAAGGCTGCCGGCCACATCGCCGCAGGCGCCAAGAAGGTTGTTATGTCTGCTCCCTCCAAGGATGCAACCCCCATGTTCGTAATGGGCGTTAACAACAAGACCTACACCAAGGACATGCAGTTCGTATCCAACGCTTCCTGCACCACCAACTGCCTTGCCCCCATCGCAAAGGTTCTCCATGACACCTTCGGCATCAACGACGGCCTCATGACCACCGTACACGCCACCACCGCTACCCAGAAGACCGTTGACGGCCCCTCCATGAAGGATTGGCGCGGCGGCCGCGGCGCGGCTTTCAACATCATCCCCTCCTCCACCGGCGCTGCAAAGGCTGTCGGCAAGGTCATCCCCGAGCTCAACGGCAAGCTCACCGGTATGGCTTTCCGCGTACCCACCGCTGACGTTCCCGTTGTTGACCTCACCGTCAACCTCGCCAAGTCCGCCACCTACGAAGAGATCTGCGCTGCCATGAAGGCCGCCTCCGAAGGCGAACTCAAGGGCATCCTGGGCTACACCGAGGACACAGTCGTTTCTTCCGACTTCATCCATGATCCCCGCACCTCCATCTTCGACGCCAAGGCCGGCATCGCCCTGACCGACAA
>JAZSRC010000093.1:0-29676 GCA_045538305.1 Clostridia bacterium
ACTTGAGTGCGCCCCCTCTCCAAGCCTCTCCCTGAGGTTTGTTGATGATCTGTCTCCCGTAAATCCTTTTAGAGATTTACGGGAGTTTTTTTAGCACCAGTTTCTGATGGCTTCTGTGAGCGCGATTTTTCCATGAGTATAGGTAAGACCGCCCTGAAGGTACGCAATGTACGGCGGACGAATTGGCGCGTCTGCGGAGAGTTCAATGGATGCGCCGGATACAAACGTACCTGCCGCCATAATTACCTGGTCCTGATAGCCAGGCATTGCCCAAGGTTCCGGAACTGCCTCTGCATCTACGGGAGAATTTGCCTGAACAGCCTGTACAAATCGAATCAGTTTCTCCGGATCTTCAAAACGGATTGCCTGTATTATATCATTTCTCGAGTCATCGTATTTCGGATGAACCTGATAACCCATTTTCTCAAACACGCGCGATGTAAGTATGCTCACCTTGATCGCCTGACTGACAATATGCGGAGCGAGAAACAATCCCTGATAAAAGGGCTGATAGCTCCCGGCATATGAGCCTACCTCCGCACCGATTCCCGGCGATGTGAGCCGATACCCGATGAGTTCAACGCATTCTGATTTTCCGGCAATATATCCGCCTGTGGGTGCAATTCCGCCGCCGGGATTTTTGGTCAACGATCCCGCGAGAATGTCGGCATGCGGTTCAATTTCGCGGGAAAACTCCCCGTAGCAGTTATCCACCATTACGCGAACATTTTCGTTTTTCTGATGGATGGCGTCAATTGCCTCGTTAATCTCCTCTACACTCAAAGAAGGACGCCAGTCATAGCCGCGCGATCTTTGTATCAGCACTAGCTTTACATCGCCGGTTAGCATGGAAAGTATGGCAGGGATATCAAGCTTTCCGTTTTTGAGTTCCGCCTGCTTGTAACCGATATGATAATCCTTAAGCGATCCTTTCCCACTTTCTCCCGAAATACCGATTACTTCTTCCAACGTATCGTAGGGCTTTCCGGCAGCGGAAAGCAGCGAATCGCCGGGGCGAAGGATTCCGTATAGGCACAGCGCAAGCGCATGCGTGCCCGAAGCAATCTGAGGCCGGACGATAGCGGCTTCCGTTCCCAGGACATCGGCCATGATCTCAGAAAGCGTATCCCTTCCGATATCGTCGTAACCATATCCTGTCGTAGGGGCAAAATGCCTCGCGGAAACCCTGTGCGCTTTGAAGGCGTCAAGCACCTTTCTGGTATTCTTTTCTTCTATTTCATCCAGCCTTTGGAAGGCCTCCCGGCAATCAAGTTCTGCTTCTCTTATAATGATCTCAGGCGTCATGATTTTTCTCTTCCTTCATAATGTATTCCGATACTGTCTCGGCAAGCTCTTTAAGCGTTTTTCCTTCAGGAGACAACCAATTAACTCTGTCATCGCGTTTAAACCAGGTTAGCTGCCGTTTTGCATAGTTTCTGGTAGCTGTTTTGGTTCGGATAATGGCGTCGCTCATGGCGCATTCTCCCCTGAGGGCACGCGCAATCTCCTTGTAGCCTATTGCCTGCAGGGCAGTAGGATGGCTTTCGTTTCCGTTTTTCATCAATTGCGAAACTTCATTGATCAGACCCTGTTTCACCATTTCATCTACTCGGCGATCGATTCTTCGGTACAGGATATCGCGCGGCCAATCAAGCGCAAAAAGCTGTGTTTTAAAAGTATCCTCGATCTTGGCATCGGCTTCCTCCTGTTGCTTTCTGGTCATACCAGTCAGACGATATATCTCAATAGAACGAATTACTCGCCTGACATCAGCCGGAGGATATTTTTCTGCTGAATCCGGGTCAATTTGCTTTAGCTCCGCATGCAGCCTTTCAGAACCGCCGGGCATTTCCGAAATCGCCTTCAGTTCGTTTCTAAGGCCCTCATCGGCTTTTTCAGAGAATCGCATACCCTTCGTCAGCGCGTCGATGTATAAGCCGGTTCCGCCGCAAATGATGGGGATATGGTTTCTGTTTCGGATTTCTCCGACAATTGGCATGGCATATTCCCTGAAAGCGGAAGCACTGAAAGGTTTTGAAGGCGCGATTACGCTCAGCATGTGATGCGCGATTCCGCCCATTTCCTCTTGATCAGGCTTTGCGGAAAGTATGTTCATACCCTCATAAACCTGCATAGAATCTGCTGAAATCACTTCTCCGCCGATAAGCTTACATACTTCAACCGCCAAAGCCGTTTTCCCGGAAGCTGTCGGGCCACAGATTCCGTACATTTTTCTGTTCATACTGCTTCCTCACTGAATACGCTTGAACATGCGTTCAATCTCATGCCGGGTAAGCGCACGCATAACCGGACGCCCATGCGGACAGGTGGGCGGCGCGCCGGATTCCCGCATGGATTTGATCAGATTCTGAATCTCTTCGTCGGTAAGCGCGTCACCAGCCTTTACGGCATGCTTACATGACGCCTGGATGATATCTGTCATGCGCCTTTCGCGTTCAGCGCTTTTAATGGTATCAAGCGATTCAATAATTTCGGTAAACATCATGCGCATATCCGCCTGACCCAGTACAAACGGCACCGCGCGCACCTGAATATCCGTTTCGCCGAAAGGCTCTATTTCATATCCGGCCTCTTTCAGAAGGTCTGCATTCAACAAAAGCAATTCCGCTTCACGTCTTGATACGTGAACAATATACGGAACCAGAAGCTGCTGTGAACCATTCCCCTCTTCAAGGCGCTTTTTGTAGTTTTCATAATTCAACCGTTCATGCGCAGCGTGCTGATCGATCAGTAAAAGCGCATCTTCAGTTTCAATCAATATATAGGTCTTAAAAAGCGAACCTATCAGCCGATATGCTTCCTTTCGGGTTTTAAGCGTATCGGTTGCAATTTCTATCTGCTCCTGCTTTTCTTCTGTCTTTCTAGGTTCGGCATTTTTGCTTATGGCAGGCGCTTTTTCGGATGCCGAATGATCCTTAAAAGGAGAAACGCTTAGATCGGTAAACGGCGCTCCCTCGCGCACCATGAATTCCCGTTTATGAGTGGATTTTGGTATTTCGAATACTCTTTCCGTTTCATCCTTTTTGGGTATAAAGCTGATTTGCCGATGAAGCTGTGGCGATGTCGACTCCTCTTTCCCCTGCGGAATCTCCGGCTGGGCGGGCAAAACGACATTCACTTGATTTCTTTCTACCGGCGTTTCTTTGGTATAATCAAAATCTCCAATCATCTTTTCATCGATAAACGCCTGAGAAATCAAAGCCTGCGAAGTCAGACGGAAGGCAGCTTCATCGCGGAAGCGCACTTCCAGCTTGCTCGGATGCACGTTTATATCCACAGCCTCCGGAGGCGTTGTAAGAGACAGCACACAGGTGGGATGCATATTAACGGTAACCCTTCCCTTGCATGCCTCTTCGAGCGCCTGTGAAAGAAGTGGGCACCTTATCAATCTTCCGTTTATGTAAAAGCATTGCATTGATCGCGTAGGCTTTGCCTGATCGCCAACTCCGATCAGACCCTTTAATGAAAATGCGCCCTCCGAAGCGTTTACTTCGCGCATCTGCTTCGCATTATCCCTTCCAAACACTGTAAGTGCCGCATGGCGCAGATCGCCGTCTCCTATGCTTGAAAACGCGGTTTTTCCATTAGATATATATCTTACCGCAACGCCCGGATTGCCGAGAATCATTTTTTGTACGATATCGGACACTAGGCTCTGTTCATACTGAGGCTTTTTCAGAAACTTACGTCTGACCGGAAGGTTATAAAACAAATCGCGCATGATAATGGTAGTGCCCTCCGGTACGCCCGCTTCCGAAATACCAAGAAAGTTTCCGCCTTCGATTTCAACCTTTGCGCCGTAATCAGCATTTTTGGTGCGCGTATTCATCGTAAGCTTGGAAACTGCCGCGATGGACGGAAGCGCTTCACCGCGAAAGCCCAGCGTTCTGATATCCCAAAGGGAATCTTCGTTCCTGAGCTTACTAGTGGCGTGATTTTCAAACGCCAGTCTGGCTTCCGAAAACGGTATACCGCATCCGTTGTCCGTAACGCGAAGATAGGAAATTCCCCCGTCCCTGATTTCAACGGTAATCGACTTAGCGCCTGCGTCTATTGAGTTTTCCATTAGCTCCTTTACAACGGAGCTTGGCCGCTCTACAACCTCACCCGCGGAAATTTTGCTTATGGTGTTTGCATCCAGTATGCGAATTGCCATTTAAATCCTCCGTGCCTTTTCAGACAATAAATACAGTGCATTGAGCGCATCAATCGGCGACATGCTCATTACGTCCATCTTTCTGATTTCCTCAATCAGCTCCATCGGCTGATAATCGACCATTGAAATCTGCCTGTTGCCGGCATTTTTTCTTTTATCGAGTATGGTGTTCCCGATTGAGCCTTTCTTATCGTCGTCCACCTCAAGGCGAGCCATTATCTGTCTCGCCCGGGCAATAACATTGTTCGGCAAGCCCGCAAGCTTTGCAACCGCTACACCATAGCTTCTGTCTTCCCCGCCGGGGATAACCTTTCTAAGGAATATTACGTCCTCACCCTGCTCTTTGGCGGTTACTCGATAATTAACAACGCCGGGAAGCTGACCTTCCAGAACTGACAATTCATGATAGTGCGTGGCAAAAAGCGTTCGAGCGCCGCATTTTTCACTTGCGATATGTTCCACAGCCGCCCAGGCAATTGACAGGCCGTCAAAGGTTGAAGTTCCTCTTCCAACCTCATCCAATATGACAAGGCTGTTTTTTGTAGCATTCTTGAGGATTACAGCCATTTCACTCATTTCCACCATAAACGTAGATTGTCCGCCGTACAAATCGTCGCTTGCGCCAATTCTAGTAAAAATCCTGTCGGTCAGCGATATATCGGCAGATTCGGCCGGAACAAAGGACCCGATATGGGCAAGGAGCACTATCAGCGCAACCTGACGCATATAGGTAGATTTTCCCGCCATATTGGGTCCTGTAATAATCATCACGCGTCCGTTTTCATTAAGGTGCGTGTCATTGGGAACAAATTCCTCGCGCCCGATCGCATCTTCCACAACAGGATGGCGGCCATTTTGGATTTCATAGCGTCCTTCCGTATTGATTGTAGGGCGCACATATCCGTTAACGGATGCTGTTTTTGAAAGAGCGCTTAATGCGTCCAGCGTTTTAAGTGCTACCGCTGTTTTTCTTAGGCGCAGTATATGATCCTTCAATACGTCCCGCAAAGTAGTAAACATCTGATACTCAAGCTGAAGCGCACGTTCGTCTGCGCCGAGCACGCGTGTTTCCAGCTCCTTCAGCTCATCGGTTATGAACCTTTCACAATTGGCCAGTGTTTGCTTTCTGACGTAACGGTACGGTACCAGATGATAAAAGGATTTCGTAACTTCTATATAGTAACCAAAAACCCGATTATAGCTGATTTTCAGGTTTTTGATGCCGGTTTTCTCGCGCTCCTCCGCTTCAAGCTTGGCAAGCCATTCCCGTCCGTTGTCGGAAGAAGAACGAAGCGCATCTAATTCCTCATTATAGCCGGTATTGAATATGCCGCCTTCCTTTATCGTAAGGGGCGCATCCTGCGATATTGCCCTTTCCATTTCATCCGCAAGCTCTGTAAGCGAATCCATACCCATAGCAGTTTCTTCGAGGAATCCGCCTGCGCCAGTCAGCAGCGACTGTATGCACGGAATGGCTTTCAGCGACCTTGTCAGTGACAGGCAATCGTGGGGATTCACGGATTCGTAAGCAATCTTGCTTAACAGTCGTTCGATATCATAAACGGGCGACAAAGCGTCTCTTAAGGCGTCAAGCAGCATCGGATCGGTTACAAGCTTTTCAACTGCATCAAGCCTTTGGGTTATCTCCGTTTCTTCAATCAACGGGTGCTCAATCCAGCTTCTCAGCATTCTTGATCCCATCGCTGTAACCGTTTTATCGAGTACGCCCAACAGAGAACCCTTTTTGGATTGGCCTCTCACGGTCTGCGTAAGCTCCAGATTGGCATTGGCCGTATGATCAAGCGTCATAAACCGAGTAGAATCATACGGCTGCGCAGCCGATATGTGCTTAAGCGCGTTTTTCTGGGTTTGCATCAGGTAATCAATCAACGCGCCGCCCGCGCTTATTCCAAGCTTGCCAAGCGCCTGTGCATCCACGCCTGACTTTGTAAAGTGCGCGTCCATCGTCTTTTTGGCCTTTGTATATTCAAACGCCTCTTCGGAATGCTCCGAAATCAGTATGGAGGCATTTCCGATAAAAGGGCGCACTTCTGCTTTGCTTATCGTAAGTAGTTCCTTGGGCGCAATTCTTGAAATCTCTTCTTGAAGTCGCAGCCTGGCGTCCGTGAACTGATATACATAAAACTCACCGGTAGAGACATCTGCAAATGCACATCCGGCTTTGTCTTTAAGAAGATACACGCAAAGGATGTAGCTGGGCTTTTTTTCCTCCAGCATATTGGCTTCTATAACCGTTCCGGGCGTAACCACGCGCGTTACCTGTCTTTCCACCAAACCCTTTGAAAGCGCCGGATCGGACATTTGTTCGCATATTGCCACTTTATAGCCCTTTTCAATCAGCCTTGCCACATAGGTTTCGGCTGCATGGTACGGCACGCCGCACATCGGTGCGCGTTCTGAAAGGCCGCAATCCTTTCCGGTCAACGTAAGCTCCAATTCCCTTGATACTACAATCGCGTCATCAAAGAACATTTCATAAAAATCGCCCAGACGGAAGAAAAGTATGCTGTCTTTGTTTTGTTCCTTTATATCAAGGTATTGCCTCATCATTTGCGTAAGCGCCATTGTAATTACTCCCTCTATATCAGCCGATCAGTTTACACCTTTGCAGCCAGAACAGGATTCGCACGAACCTGAGCAGCCCTCACTATCGGGATCATCCATTTCACCGGTTACAATAAAGCGAAGTACGGAATTTACCTGATTGATCAGCTTTGTAAAGTTGTCCCGGGCGGTGTTCAGCTGAATGATGTCGTCAATCATATTCATTCTTTCCTGGCAGTCGCTCATTTGGTCGTTAAGCTGCTTGACTTTCGCCCAGTCCTTTTCGCCCATCGCCATCAGCTGTTCCATTTCACTTCTGTATTCGAGGTATTTTCCCATGGTAGCCGCAGCCTCTTCGTTTTTCATGGCTACGTTTTCAGCCTGCTTTACCGCCTTGTATTCTTCGCTTCGCATAATGGCTTCGCCAAGTTCGCGCGTCTTTTCAAAAACTTCGTTCATATTGTTTCCTCCTACATACGTTCTCCGCGCAGCGTATTCTTCCCGGCAGAGGTAATCTTCACATTAACGGTTTTTCCAATCAGCTCCGCAGTTCCTTCAAAGTTCACCATGTGACCGCGCTTCGTTTTTCCGCCGACAAAAGCTTCGTTACGGGTGGAAACGCTGTCCACCAGTACCTCCTCGGTGTTTCCTACAAGGGACATAAGAGTTTCAAGGGATATCGACTGCTGAAGATCGATCAGGCGCTGAATGCGCTGCGTCTTTTCTTCCATCGAAACCGCATCATCCATCATGGCCGCCTTAGTTCCTTTTCTTGGCGAATAGATGAATGTGTACGCCGCATCAAAGCGAACCGTCCTTACAAGCTCCATCGTATCTTCAAACTGCACGTCGGTTTCGTTTGGAAATCCTACGATGATATCGCTGGTCAATCCGATATCCGGACAAACGCTTCTGAGCTTTTCAACCAGCGACAGATATCGTTCACGGGTATAGCGCCTGTTCATTTTTTCAAGAATCTCGTTATTGCCTGCCTGTACAGGAAGATGAAGGTTAGGCATCAGGTGGACAAGCTCTTTATACGCATAGATCAGCTCGTCGGACAGATCCTTCGGATGACTTGTCATAAAGCGAATACGCGGTATTTCAAGTGCATTTACTTTATAGAGAAGCTCCGCAAAATTGGCGCCGCCGCCCATGTATGAGTTAACGTTCTGGCCAAGCAGCATTACTTCCTGAACGCCCGCATCCCTGAGACGCCTGCATTCATCAAGCACATCCTCCATGCTCCTGGAGCGTTCACGTCCGCGTACATAAGGAACGATACAGTAGGAGCAAAAATTATTGCACCCGTACATTACGTTCACAAACGCCGAAAACGGACTCTGTCTTTTTACGGGAAGGCCCTCTGCAATCTCGCCGTCAATATCGAAAACCTCTGCAACGGGCTTGCGCTCATTCAATACGCGGAAGAGGTATTCGGCAAGCCTGTATGCGTTATGCGTTCCGAAGATCAGATCAATAAAGGGGTATTGCTTAATCAACGTTGCTGCCATGTCCTTTTCCTGCATCATGCAGCCGCCGACAGCAATAATCAGATCCGGTTTGTTCTTCTTAAGCTCCTTAAGCCATATCACATTGCCAAGCGCCTTATTTTCCGCATTCTCGCGTACGCAGCAGGTATTGTACAGTATGAGATCGGCTTCCTCTCGCGTTTTCGCTTCGGTATATCCCATCTCTGTAAGCATTCCGGCAAGCGTTTCGCTGTCGCGGACATTCATTTGGCAGCCCAGCGTAACGATATGATACTTCTTCTCGGAGGAAAGCATGGCTTTCACGCGGTTCATATACTGCCTTTGCAGCTGAAGCTCGCTTTCATTAACGTGTATTGCTTCTCTTTTCATGATTTACTCCCATTGATTTGTTTCGCTTTGGAAGGTAATTCCTTTTGACCGATCTTTTCAATGCTGTATTCATGTGAAGGAATTCTTTCATCGGTTGCCATATAGGCATTTGACGATAGATCTGCATGCAGCCGATCAATTTCATCGATCACCCTGAAATTGGCCTTTAAAAGATAGATTCCTTCTTTATCGTTTTCTGTTCTTTCTTTCATATCTGAAACCGTGTCAAGAGCCACGGACAAAGGGCTGGTCAGGAAGCCAGCGCCTGCGCATACGCTGCAGGTCGTTTTCATATAGGTGTCAAGCGGCATTCGCCTTCTCTTTCTCGTCATTTCGACCAGACCAAGAGCGGTGATTCCGCTAACACTGATATGCGTTCTGTCTTTTGACAGGGCGTTCCTGAAATTAGACAGAAGCAGATCGCGTTTATCCTTTGCTTCCATATCGATAAAATCGATAATAATGATACCGCCAATATCCCTCAACCGAAGTTGATTTGCAATTTCTTCAGCAGCTTCCATATTGGTTGTAAATATGGTTTCCTGAAGATCATTTTTCCCGGTAAACTTTCCGGAATTCACGTCGATTACCGTGAGCGCTTCGGTCTTGTCAAACACCAGATATCCGCCGCTTTTCAGCCATACGCGCCTTGCAAGTGCTTTTTCCAATTGCTGTTTGACAGAATACGTTCTGAACAATGAAATATCCGAGCATACAAGCTTCAGCCTGTCCCGAAGCTCCGGTATGATGGAATTCACCGAAGTTACCCCGATTTCATAAGCGGCTTTATCATCAAAAAGCATTTCAGTGATATCGTCGGTAAGGTTGTCGCGTATTGCGCGCATGATTGCATTTGACTCTCTGTACAGAAGCCTCGGCGCTTGAACGACTTTCGATCGGGTTCGAATGTCCTCCCAGATTCGAACCAGCGACAGAACATCCTTACGGATCTCATCTTCCTCTGCGCCTTCTGCAGCGGTTCTCATAATGAGCCCCATACCCTTTGGGCATACGGCGATTGCTGCCTTCTTGATTCTTTCGCGTTCCGCTTCATTTTCAATGCGCTTGGATATACCGATTGAATACTTTTCAAAAGGCATAAGCACGCACATTCTGCCGGGCAGCATGATGTTGTCCGTCACCTTCGCGCCCTTTTCTCCGCCGGGAATCTTTTCGATTTGTACCAGTATTTCCTGTCCGGATTTAACGGTGCTTTGATCGGACAGAGGAAGAAATGCATTCTTTTCAAGTCCAATATCGATAAATGCAGCCTGCATCCCGTTTAAAAGGTTGTCCACCCGGCCAATATAGATGTTTCCGGTCAGCGCATCGTTTCCATTGCGCTCAATCGATATTTCCGCAAGGCGGTTGTCTTCCATCAGCGCTACGCGCGTTTCGAACGGACGCGTTTCAACCAGCAGTCTTTTGTTCATAATTACAGCTCCATCAGAGGCAAAAGCTTCCCGGCTTTTGTAACACCCAGCAGCTGCTTGCGATCAATCCGAACCTGTGGAGGTTCGATTCCGGCAAGCTTGGAAACAGCGCCAAGGAGCACATCCGGCTTCAGCGTATCCTGCTCGGTAAGCATAAGCCTTGCAGTCAATGCACTTTCATCGCAGCTTAGGGATATACAAAGCGGGCGGATATCGATTTCACGCTCGGAGGATTTGGTTTTCCGAATCGCCATTACCGATTCCTGAAACAAAAACTCGCGCGCACCGGCTTTCAGCAGTTCAAAGTTTTCCTTAGGTATAATCCTGTAGTCCGACATTTTGACAAGCGACATCATGGATGGATGATTGTCTTCTACCAGCCGGACATCATATATAGGCATTTCTTCAGGCAATGCGCTTCTCATGTTTTCAATCGCTTTTTGGGTCGATACGGGCTCGGTCAGCTTAATATCCAAAACCTCATATTCACTTTCCCACCCCATCGCCAGCGCAGAAGCAAAGCTCATGATCGGATGCGGATTAAAGCCCTGCGAGAATGCTACGGGCAGCTCCGTACGATTCAGCGCTCTTTGCATATATCTTTGCAAATCGAGGTGAGATACAAACCTCAGCCTTCCGCGTTTTCCGAAGCGGAACACAGCTCTCATTCGCACGCACCTCCATATCGTTTCATTCCGCAGCCGACGCACCCTTTTCTGCAGTCCTGAGTGATTTCTCCTCTTTGCGCCTTATTCCATTCGCGCTTCAGGAATTCCATACTGACTCCGCTGTCAATATGCGACCAGGGCAGAACTTCGTTTTCATCAAAATCCCTGCTTGCATAGAAATTGGGATCGATTCCGGCTTCTTCAAACGCCTTCCTCCACTTTTCGGGATCAAAATGCTCCGTCCAACCGTCGAACCGGCAGCCGTTTTCCAGTGCCTTTACCAGTACATCCGCGCATTTTCTGCTTCCGCGTGCAAACACTGCTTCGATAAACGAAACATCCGATTCATGGTACTTGAAGTCGACGCCTTTGACCTTGTTAAGCTCAGCCTTCAGCATCTTCTGGCGCCTCTTCACCGTTTCTCTGTCAAGCTGACCAGACCACTGGAAGGGCGTGTGCGCCTTAGGTACAAAGACAGAGGCGCTTACCGTGATTCGAAGGCCCGGGGAACGCTTTTCCTTCGGTACCGAGAAATAGCACTTGCGTACTTTGGCTGCAAGATCGGCAATGCCAAGTACGTCTTCGTCCGTTTCGGTAGGAAGACCGATCATGAAATACAGCTTTACGGCGCTCCATCCTTCTTCAAAAGCGTCTGTCACCGCGCGCATCAGATCTTCTTCCGTAACGCCCTTGTTGATAACGTCGCGCAGCCTCTGAGTACCCGCCTCCGGTGCAAGCGTAAGCGCTGTTTTTCTTACCTTCTGGGTTTCCTTAAGCGTATCCTTAAGGAAATTATCGATTCTCTGTGACGGGAGGGAAATTTTCACCCGCTTTTGCATAAATCTGGTAACCATTTCACGCGCAAGCTCGGGAAGGCAAGAATAATCGCCGCTCGACAGGCTCATGAGAGATATCTCGTCAAACCCCGTTGCTTTTACGAGTTTGTCAGCGATTTCAATCAATCTATCCATGCTTCTTTCACGTACAGGTCTGTAAATCATGCCTGCCTGACAAAAACGGCATCCCCGCGTACAGCCACGGAAAATTTCAAGCATAATTCTGTCATGCACAACTTCGCCGTAGGGTACGATCAGTTTTTCGGGATAGTCCGCAGCCGTTAGGTCGTTTACAAGCGCCTTAAAAACAAGCTCTTTCGCGCCGGAACCTTCTTTAGGCGAAATTTTCTCTACCGTACCGTCTTCATTGTAGGTTATATCATACAGGCTCGGTACATAAGCACCGTCCACTTCTTTTGCTGCGCGCTTTAAGTACTCTTCACGGGGCTTTCCGCTTTCTTTCCAGCTTTTCAGTACATCCACCGTCTGGTGAATGGCTTCTTCGCCGTCGCCAAGGGTAAATACGTCGACAAACGGCGCAAGCGGCTCCGGATTGAATGCGCACGGGCCGCCGCAGATGACAAACGGGCCCTCTTTGCGGTCTTTTGAATATAAAGGAATTCCAGCAAGCTTCAGCGCGTTCAATACGTTTGTAAAGCTCATTTCGTATTGAAGCGTTATACCAAGTATATCAAATTCCTTTACAGGCGTTCTGGATTCAAGCGAAAACAACGGAACGCCATTTTCCTTCATAAGGTCTTCCATATCCGGCCACGGAGAGCACACGCGCTCGCACCAGGTATCCGCGCGTTTGTTCAGCGTATGATACAGTATTTTCATCCCAAGATGCGACATGGCAACCTCGTACACATCTGGGAACAGGAAGGCGTAGCGAACGGCTACCTCTTCGGGATTTTTCGTTATGCTGTTAAATTCGGAGCCAAGATAACGGGACGGCTTCATAACCTTTCCCATGAGCTCGTCAATCCTGTCAGACAGGTTCAATTCTATTCCCCCTAAAACACAATTACCCATTACATATTAACACTTTTTCTGGTTTTTTTCCAGAAAGCTATGTTAAACAATTCACTGAAACGAAAAGTTTTTTTGCTTACGGTTGACGCATACTTATGCACGCTATATAATCAATAAAAAACTGTCAGGAAGGGATTTAAATGTCCGTAAAGATTACGCCCGATAAGCAGGTGCTGGAAAAAATCATTGAAAGCATTCCTACGCCGTTTCATCTGTATTCTGAAGAAATGATCCGCAATCGTGTCCGCGCCTTTTTGCAAGCGTTCTCATGGAACCCGAAGTTTCGCGAGTACTATGCGGTGAAGGCCTGCCCTACGCCCGGTATATTGAAAATTCTGAAGGAAGAAGGCTGCGGCGTAGATTGCGCCTCAGAATGCGAGCTTATGCTGGCAGAAGCTATGGGCTTTTCGGGTGATGAAATCATGTTTTCCTCCAATGAAACCCCCGCAGGGGAATTTGCTTATGCCTCCAGGCTCGGAGCGATCATCAATCTTGACGACTATACCTTGATTGACGATCTTCTGAATGAAGGAAATGTACCCGAATTCGTTTGCATGCGCTATAATCCCGGCGGAGAATTCCGTCTTGGCACCTTTGTTATGGGCAATCCCGGCGACGCAAAATACGGAATGACCAGAGAACAGCTGACGCTGGCCATCAAAAAACTCATGCCGCTTGGCGTTAAAAAGTTTGCACTTCACGCATTTCTGGCCAGCAATACCGTTGATTCAACCTACTATCCCACAATGGCCAGAATACTAATGAACACGGCATCGGAGCTTAAATGCGAAACGGGCGCGGAATTTTTCATGCTCAATCTGTCAGGAGGTATCGGAATTCCCTATCTTCCTGAACAGGAACCCGCAGATATTGTTGCAATCGGTGAAGGCGTGCGAAAGGCATATGAGGAAATTTGCATACCGAACGGCCTTGAGAACATTAAGATCGCATCGGAGCTTGGCAGGTATATTACCGCGCCTGCCGGCTGGCTGATCACAACCGCTATACACGAAAAGCATATTCACAAGGAATACATTGGCGTGGATGCATGCGCAGCAGACCTGATGCGTCCTGCCATGTACGGCGCATACCACCACATTACGCTTGCCGGAAAGGAAAACGAACCGGCAACGCATAAATACGATGTTGTCGGTTCGCTTTGCGAAAACAATGATAAATTTGCCGTAGACCGTATGCTTCCAAAGATAGAAATGGGCGATATCATCGTAATCCACGATACCGGCGCACACGGAAGAAGCATGGGCTATAACTATAACGGAAGGCTCAGAAGCGCGGAGGTGCTTCTAAAACCAAACGGTGAATTTGAACTGATCAGACGGGCAGAGACGCCAAGAGACTATTTCGCCACGCTCGATTTTACCGGCATATTAGACGATGTTCTCGCGCATTCGTAGAAGAAGCTTCTTTTCAAGCCTTGATACCTGAACCTGCGTTAGTCCCAGTTTTTCAGCCACGCGCGTCTGGGTCATATGCTCAAAGTACCGCAATTTAATCAACTGCCTTTCCTTCTCGTTTAAAATCCCCATCAGATTTTGAACGAGAAGGTTTTTATCGATTTCATCGTATGGATTAACGCCGATAAAGTCCTGAAGCTGCCTTTTTCCCTTGTCATCGATGGGCTCCGTAAGCGACTTAAGCGGTCGCATAGCGCCAAGTGCCATTACAACTTCATCCGTCTTCATGCCGGTGATCTCCGCAATTTCAGAAACATTGGCCTCGCGTCCCGTTTCTTCCAGTATCTTCTGTGAAGTTTTCAGAACCTGTAAAGCATTTTCCCGAATGGTTCTTGAAACACGCATCTGTCCATCATCCCTTAAAAAGCGCCTGACCTCGCCAAGGATCATCGGAAATGCGTAGGTAGAAAAACGAACGTTGAAGGCTGGATCAAAATTCTGAACGGCACGAACCAGACCAATTCTGCCAAGCTGATATAAATCCTCGTATTCTTTACCCCGCCCCTGATATCTTTTTATAATATAGTGAACAAGCGCATCGTTTTCCTTTACGATTTCCTCCATAGCTTCTCTGTCGCCGCATTGTGCCCTTTGTATTTTCTCCTTAAGGCTTTCGTAGCTTTCATCCCTCAAGCCTCTTTTGCGCGCCTGGCGCTTACAGACATCTGTTTGTACATACGAACCGTCGTTCCTGTACCGGGATGACTGACTACATCGATGGAATCCATAAAGCTCTCCATTACGGTGAACCCCATTCCGGATCGTTCAAATCCGTCAACGCTTGTCCAGAACGGCTGCATCGCCTGAGCCAGGTCCTCGATACCCGAACCATTATCAATGACGTCAACCGTCAGAAAGTTTTTATCCGTAAGCGTCGCCCGCATTCGTACCGTTCCAAGTCTTTTTCCGTAGCCGTGAATGATGGCATTGGTAACCGCTTCACTGACTGCCGTCTTAACATCGGCAAGCTCCGAAAGCGTAGGATTTACCGGCAGCAGAAATGCGCTGATTGTTAATCGCGCAAACCCTTCATTTTCGGGAACCGAAAGAAAATCAACCTTGATCTCATTGACAATGCTCATGATTGTTCCGTCCTTTCTTCATTAGCGATGATGTGGCCGAGTCCGGACATTCTGAATACCCTGGATACCTGTTCGCGCATTCCCCTGACGCGCACATTTCCTCCGCGCTTTTTCATAAGCTTATACCTTCCAATCAGCATTCCGATTCCGGAAGAATCCATAAACGGTACATCCGTCAAATCAAATACCAACAGCCGTGCAGTGCTCGTCAATATTGCCGCATCAACAGCATTTCTCATGCTTTCCGCTAGGCAATGATCAATCTCTCCCTCCGGCGTAACTGTAATCACCCGTGTATCCTTGTCAAAATGAATCACAAAAATCATCCTCCCCATTTGCTGGAAAGGATGATTCCACATATTTCTTTTTGCCGCCTTCAAACTACTTTTTCGAGTTTTATCATATCCTGTCTTTCGTTCGACACCTGCGGCATTGAAGAAACGAAAATCTGCTCGATTTCCTTTTCATTCAATGCTTCCCGTTCATTAAGCGCCCTTGAAAGCATCAGCAGCTTTTCAAAATTCTCATTCAGCAGTGCCTTTGCACGTTCATATTGCTCTCTCAATATTTCGTCAGCCGCCCTGTAGCCGTCGCATCCGGCGCCATGCGCTTTTGAAAGCGTCGATTCATTGGCATAAGGCCTTGTGCCCATTCCATATTCCATTACCATGCATACGGCAATTTCCGTTGCGCGCTTTAAGTCGTTTGATGCGCCTGAAGATACCAGATCCTCTCCAAACGTCATGCTTTCCGCAGCTCTTCCCGAAAGCAGCACGCATATCTGGTTTTCCATATCGCGCTTTGTATAGATCGACTTCTCCTCAGGCACCGATAGATTATACCCGGCAGCGCCATTGGAAGACGGCATAATACTGATTCTTCGAAGACTGTGACTTGGAAATAGAAGCTTCATAGATACGGCATGTCCCGCTTCATGAAGGGCAATCTGGGCCTTCTCATTGGAATCGGAATGCGACTTCCTATCCTCGCCGGCTACCGTATTCACATACGCTTTTTCAATATCGCTCATTTCAATGGTTTCGGAATTCCTCTTAACGGCATAAATGGCCGCTTCATTCAGCAGGTTTTCAATAGATGCCCCTGAGAAAAAAACCGTTTGTTTTGCAAGCGCTTTTATGTCCACGTTGTCAGACAATTTCTTGTTTTTGGAATGCAGCTTTATGATTGCAAGCCTTTCTTCGATATCCGGCATGCCTACTTCGATTCGTTTGTCAAAGCGTCCAGGTCTAAGCAGCGCGCTGTCAAGCATCTCCGCCCTGTTTGTTGCCGCGATTACGATAATACCGTCCGAAGGCTTGAAACCGGACATTTCGCTAAGAAGCGCATTCAGCGTCTGATCGCGTTCATCGGATGAGTTGATCCCCCTTGATCTTCCGAGCGAATCGATTTCATCAATGAATATCACGCATTTTCCATGCTTTCTCGCCTTTCTGAACACCTCCCGGATTCGGCTGGCGCCGACGCCCACATACATTTCCACAAAATCTGAGCCGTTCATCGAAAGAAACGGAACATTCGCCTCGCCTGCAAGAGCTCTGGCAAGCAGCGTTTTTCCCGTACCCGGAGGTCCATACAGCAAAACACCATGCGGAATTCTTGCTCCCGCATTTTTGAATTTAAGCGGGTCTTTCAGGTATTCGGTTACATCTTTCAGTGCATTCAGCGCGTTCTCGTTTGCAGCCACGTTTTCAAAGGTGACTTTCATGCAGTCGGCTGCTTTTTCTCTCTGATATATTCCGGCAAAGCTGAACGAAGGCTTTCTTCCAATAAAGAATGATGAAACTGCAATCAGAATCACCGCAAGCGCGCTCATGCCGCCGACAAGCAGATTCATATTCTGGATTTCGTCTTTAGAAAGACATATGCTCAGAATAAACGAAACGATTATCAGACTAAACGCAACAATTCTGATACCCTTCATCGATTTCAATATGCATCACTCCTTGTAGGTACATTGTATTGTAATCATACGCGAATGTCCACAAGTAAGATATGGATATGCATATAGATAAGCTGTTCATACCATAATACAAGCATTGATGCATGGAGGAAACAGCATGAAAAAGGTTTGGATTGTGTTGGGCGTTGTACTTATTGTTATCATTACTTCATTTATATTGATTCTGGATATTCCCGACTGGGAAAAATTGGATATGGATAAAATCAAAAATGCAAACGCCGCTTCCAGAATTTATGACAGCAGCGGAAAAGAAGCGTTTTTGCTGTCAGGGACGCAGAGCAGAATCATTCTCTCTTCCGATGAAATACCGCTTCATGTAAAGCGCGCTTTCATTGCCGCCGAAGATGAAAGGTTTTATAGCCATTGGGGCATTGATGTCAAAAGAATTGCATCTGCTATACTCAATAATCTAAAGGAATTGCGCTATCGTGAAGGAGCTTCGACAATAACGCAGCAGCTGATTAAGCTAACCCATCTGACACAGGAAAAAACCATCAAACGCAAAGCAAATGAAGCATATCTTGCAATTCAGCTGGAGAACCGAATGTCAAAGGATGAAATCCTGACGGCATACCTGAATACGATATACTTTGGCGAAGGAGCATACGGAATTGAAAGTGCGTCAAGAACCTATTTCGGGAAAAGCGCATCTTCTCTCAGTGAGTCAGAAGCTGCGCTTCTGGCTGGAATCATCAAGGCCCCTTCTTCCTATTCTCCTTATCAGAATGCAGAAAAAGCGCTTTCAAGGCGCAGCTATGTTTTAGAAAAAATGCTTTCTCTCGGGTATATCGATAAAAAGCAGTATGATCTTTCACTTTCTGCACCGCTTCCCGAAAAGAGATCCTCCGCACATGACAAAAGCCTATGGTATCGCGATCAGGTGATTGATGAAGCATGCCGAATTCTGGATGTTTCAGCCGATGAGCTTCTGACGGGCGGCTATGAAATCTATACCTCCTTTGATCCCGATTATCAGAACAAAGCGTCTCTCCTTTTTGATGACTCAACACTCTTTCCGCCCGATGCACCGGATGAAACGACTGTACAAGCGGCATTTTGTATGATTGATTCCAAAACCGGCGCAATACGCGCATTGATTGGCGGCAGAAACTACGAAGTAGAACGGGGGCTTAACCGCGCTTCTTCCATCAAACGCCAGCCGGGTTCTGCCTTTAAGCCAATATCCGTATATGCTGCAGCCGTCGACCAGTATGGACTTTCCCCAACTTCCATCGTAGACGATACAAGGCGGGAGTTTGACGGAGGATACACGCCGTCAAATGCAACGGATACCTATTACGGACTGGTAACGCTTCGAGAAGCGCTTTCCAGAAGTTTAAATGTCGCAAGCGTGTCTCTTATTGAATTTACGGGAATATCTGCTGCGCGTGAATACGCCATCCGATCCGGCATTGCGCTTGATTCGCGCGACAACGGACTTTCACTTGCGCTCGGTAGTCTCACAACCGGCGTAAGCCCATTAACCCTCGCCTGCGCATATGCGCCGCTTGCCAACGGAGGCCGCGCGGCAGTGGGACACACTGTTGAAAAAATCTTTAACCGACAAGGAGCCTGCGTTTATAAATTTGCGCCCTCTAACCACTATGTCATGTCCGAAGAAAGCGCATATCTGATTACCAGTATGCTTGCAACCGCAGCCACAACCGGAAGCGCAAAAGCGTTATCGGAAGCAAACATACCGATTGCCGGCAAGACCGGAACCGTTTCTATGGATAACGGAAACAACCGCGACATATGGACGGTTGCCTACACACCGGATACAGTTGCCTGCGTATGGATGGGCTTTGATTCCCCAAGCGATGTACGCTCCATTCCTTCCTGGGCAGGGGGATCTTCCTATCCCGCAAAGCTGCTGGGTAAATTCTTTGATGGATTTCCCGGCATACCCTTTAAAACACCGGAAGGGATTGAAAAAGTATTTCTTGACAAATATTCGCTTGATAACGAGCATAGAGCACTTCTGGCGCCGTCTTATGCCCCCAAAGAATACGTTACGGAAGAAGTATACAAAAACGGTACTTCTCCCAAGCAGCAGTCCGGAAACTTTGATACGCCCGTTCCGATATCCGATCTGAAAGGCGAGTGGAGGGATGATATCAATGTAGTCCTTTCATTTACGTCCAATAGTGATTTCTGCGATTATCTTGTCGTAAGAAGCGATGAAGCCGGGAAAGAAGTTCTTCCTCCTATTCGGGGAAAGAAAGGTGAAACCGTAACAGTGGAAGATCAGTTTATTGGCGACACTGCGGTTTATACCATCATATCCCGAAACAGCATCATGTACGAAAGCGGTACCGTTCTTCTGAGCCCGGAAAGCAATTCCGTTATCATGCAAAGAAAGAAGACATTCATCCAACAGATCGAGGAACTATTCACATAAAAAATCAGGGAATGCGTTTTGCAGCATTCCCCATTTTTTATGCATTTTCAAACTTCAACTTATCGCCATCCGGCAATACGCGTACTTTTTGTCCGAGATGTACATTCCCCCGAAGAATATCCTCGCTTAAGGCATCTTCAACAAGCCTTTGGATTGCACGTCTCAGCGGCCTTGCCCCATACTGCAGATCGTATCCGGCCTGTGCCACAACCTGCGCGGCTTCCTGCGTGATATCCAGTGTAATTCCCCTGTCCGAAAGCCTTGACGCTACGTTTTTCATCATCAAAAGCGCTATCTCGTCAATATGAGCTTGCTCGAGGGGATGGAAAACGATTATTTCATCCACGCGGTTTACGAACTCGGGCCTGAATATCTTTTTGACCTCGCCCATGATGCTGTCTTTCATGGTTTCGTAGCTCTTTTCATTGTCAAAAGCAGAGCCAAAGCCAACAGCCCTTTGCTTTCCGATGGTATGAGCGCCGGCGTTACTGGTCATTACAACGACACAGTTTTTGAAATCAACAATTCTTCCCTGACCGTCTGTCAGCCTTCCGTCTTCAAGAATCTGCAATAGCACATTGAAAACATCCGGATGCGCCTTTTCCACCTCATCGAGCAGTAGGATCGAGTAGGGTTTCCTGCGAACCTTTTCGGTAAGCTGACCGCCCTCGTCGTATCCAACATAGCCTGGAGGAGAACCGATCATACGCGACACGGAGAATTTCTCCATATACTCACTCATATCAATTCGTATCAGGCTTTCTTCATCTCCGAACAGCGCCTCGCCCAGCGCTTTGCAGAGTTCGGTTTTTCCAACGCCTGTAGGACCGAGGAAAATGAACGAGCCGATCGGTCGATTGGGATCCTTCAAACCCGCACGCGCGCGCCTGACGGCCCTCGAAACCGCTTTAATGGCCTCATCCTGTCCAATAACCCTTTTATGAAGCGTTTCTTCCATACGAATCAGGCGATCCGCTTCATCTTCTGTCATCCTCGTAACAGGAATGCCCGTCCAAAGCGAAACGATCTGCGCAACCTCTTCTTCGGTTACGGTTTCCACGCGCTTTTCTCTGAGCATTTCCCACTCGCGGCGCATTTCGTCCATTTCCTTCTGAACCGTTTTCTTTTGATCGCGAAGATCGGCTGCTTTTTCAAAGTTTTCTTCGGCAACAGCTTTGCGCGTCTCATCGTCAATTTCAATAAGCCGTTTCTCCTGCGCTTCCATATCGGGCGGAGCTGCAAAGGTACGAATTCTGACGCGGGATGCCGCTTCGTCAATCAGGTCAATCGCCTTATCCGGCAGGAAGCGGTCGCTGATATACCGGTCAGAAAGCTGTACAGAGGCTTCAATCGCTTCGTCAGTGATCTTTACCTTATGGTGGTTTTCATACCGTTCGCGAAGTCCCTTCAGTATTTCGACCGTTTCTTCTTTAGAGGGCTCTCCAACCGTAACCGGTTGGAAACGCCTTTCCAGCGCGGCATCCTTTTCGATATACTTATGATATTCTCGGAAGGTCGTTGCGCCTATACACTGCATTTCGCCCCTTGCAAGCAGAGGTTTCATTATGTTTGCCGCATCGATAGCGCCTTCACTCGCGCCGGCGCCAACAATCGTATGCAGCTCGTCTATAAACAGAATTACATTCCCGCTTCTGCGAATTTCTGCCATTGTGTTTTTCAGGCGCTCTTCAAATTCGCCTCTATATTTGGCGCCTGCCAGCATGCCGGGAAGATCCAGTGAAACCAGCCGCTTACCGCGGAGGATCTCCGGAATGTTTCCGTCAATGATCTTCTGCGCAAGTCCTTCTGCAATTGATGATTTTCCAACGCCCGGTTCACCGATCAAAACGGGATTGTTCTTGGTACGTCTGGAAAGAATCTGAACAATTCGCTCTATCTCCTTTGCCCTTCCGATGACGGGATCCAGTTCGCCGGCCTGCGCAGCTTTTGTCAGATCTCTGGCATAGGTATCGAGCATGGGCGTATCCTTGCCTTCGGGCTTTTGCGTGCCGTCTCCGATATTCTCGCTGGATTTTTTTGGGCCGCCAAGGGCTCTAAGAAGTTCCTCACGGGCTTTGTTCAGATCTACGCCCAATCTGGTAAGCGCATGGGCGGCAACGCCTGCGCGTTCGCGCATCAGAGCAAGCAAAATATGTTCCGTATCAATATAATCAGAGCCCAGATCTCGCGCTTCTCTGGCGCTCATTTCAAGTACTGTTTTTGAACGGATGGTGTAGCTTATCGTCTGAACCGGTGCGTTTTCATCGCCTCGTCCCACCAAATTCAGTATTTCTTTTCGCGCATCCTCCAACGTGATACCTTTAAGCACAACTCCGGCCTTTCCCGGATCGTTAATCACGCCAAGCAGAAGATGCTCTGTGCCTATATAGCTGCGCCCGAGCAGGGCTGCTTCCCTTTGCGCCGCATCCAGCGCCTTTTTTCCATGGTCATTGCATTTTGCAAACATGAATGAATAACCTCCGAAGCTACTATTGGTTTAAAGTGATCAGTGCGGAAAGCCTCGCGCGCACTTCTGAAGCACGAAGAATCAATCTGTCCCGCTCGCTGAGCGTATTCCCACTCAATACCGAAAGGGAACCTGGCTGCATATCTTTCATCAGCTGATCGATTCCGGCAATTGGAGCATCTATCAGCCCGGTAGAAGCGGAAAGACGCAGATCAGAATACAGCTTCATAAACTCCTTTTCATCCATTAAACGCGCATTCAATAGGATTCCTACAGAGCGCATCATTTTGTCTGAAAACTGGTCTGGATCCGCATCAATCATGCTCTTTCTTTCTTCGCGTTCATTTTCTACGATCTGATACGTTACGGCAATTAGATTCTTGATCATATCCTCTTCCGAACGTCCCAGCGTAACCTGGTTTGAAATCTGATACAGATTTCCGTCGGCCTCACTGCCTTCGCCATAAATGCCGCGAACAGTAAAACCGAGCTTTCCAACGGACTGTATAATCGGCCCAATTCTGCGTCTCAGCGACAATGCAGGCAAATGAACCATAACGCTTGCACGCATTCCGGTTCCCGCATTGGTCGGGCAGCTGGTAAGATAACCCCATTTGGAATCGAACGCAAACGGTTCTGCCCCGGAAAGCACGTCGTCCGACTGAAATGCAAGCTCTGAAGCCTTTTCAAGCTGCATTCCCGGCAGCAAGCCCTGTATGCGGATGTGATCCTCCTCGTTAATCATAATGGATATGGTTTCACCGGAAGAAATCAGCGCTGCCGCCATATCGGTATATTTCAGAAGATCATAACTGATCAGATGTTTTTCCACCAGCTGTTTTCTTTCGCCCTCTGTAAGCTCTGCGATTCTGACAAGCCTGAATGCATTGGCCTGCTTACTGGAGGCAATGCGACGCGTTGCGCGAAGAATCGTTTCCTCAGCATTTTCGGCGTTCATTTTTGGCGAAAACGTGATATCCTGATAATTTCTGGCAAGCCGAACACGGCTTGAAAGGACTACATCGGCTTCGGGAGCAGGCATATAGTTAATCATTTTTCTCCTCCTCGATTCCAACAGTCTGCTTTTCAAGCTGAGCTTTTAAAAGCCTGATCTGATCTCGAAGCTGCGCTGCTTCCTCATATTCCTCAAGCGTAATAGCCTTTACCAGCTGCTGCTTCAGCCGGTCGATATTGAGCCGCATGGCAACTTTGCTATCTACACCGCCAGGTACCCGTCCGTTATGCTGTGTATTTCCATGAACGCGTACCAAAAGCTTTTCCAGCGGCTCATGAAATGCTTTATAGCATTCGGCGCAACCGAGCATGCCCTTTTGTTTGAACTCCTGATAGGTTGTGCCGCATCGTTCACAGGTAGCGTCAAATGTTTCGGTTTCCTCTACTTTCGCACCGGACAAGGCCTTTTCAAGAAAGCCGCCAAGTATGCCTGCAAGGTTGGAAAAGTCAATCGTGGGAATCTGCTTTTTGTATTTTGTCATACATGTCGCACAGAGATTCCTCTCTTGCTTTTCGCCATTTACAAATGTCGTTAAATGGATATTTGCCGGCCTTACGCCGCATTCATCGCACATGATACCCATTTCATTCCTCCTCAAGATTGCGAAATACCTGCGTAAGCATATTGCGCATAATCGCTGCGCGCAATATGTCCTTTGCGCTTACAGGAAGCGCCAGCGCGTTTTTTGCAATTGCGGAACGCATAATCAGCGCTTCCTTATGGGTAACCATTTTTCTTTCGTAAAGCAGTAATATGATTGCGTTTGCAGATTCCTCATCAATGCTCGTTCCTATCCGATTCAACAGGGTTTCCAGCATGCTTCCGCCGCTCGGATGCGTCATGCGAACGATTCTAACATAACCTCCGCCGCCACGCCTGGATTCGATAATGTATCCATGGTCCACGGAAAAGCGCGTAGCAAGCACATAATTGATCTGTGAGGGCGCGCAGCCAAAATGGTGCGCAAGCTCGTTTCGCTTAAGTTCGATCTGTGCATCTTCTTCCATCAGTTCTTTGATAAACTGCTCTATAGAATCGCTGAGCTGTGCCATTATTCCGCCTCCCTTCGCAATTCAATAATTTGACCATCTCTGACTATTATACCCAATGTACCTCCAAAATCAATAGAAAGCCGCGCTGCATGCAAAAATTTACGAAATGTTCGCATGCGGCGCGGCTGACGGAAATCTTAAATCAATGTTTCTGGAAGTAGGAAACCAACGCTTTAACGGACTGATCCGCAGCAATTTTTGCAAACTCAGGATAGGACAGGTTCGCATCCTCATCCGCGTTATCGCTAATTGCCCTGAGGATGGCGCAGGGTACTTTTGACAAAAGACATACATGTGCGATCGCCGCGCCTTCCATTTCGCAAACCGATGCACCAAAAAGCGCTTTGATCTTCTCCTTGATCTCCTTTTGAGACACAAACTGATCGCCTGAGGCAATCGCACCACGAAACGCATGTATTCCCGTGTCGTTCAGCGCAGCCATCAGTTCATCAGAAGCCTTATTGTCCAGCGGAAACTGCGTTACATTCACAGTAGAAACAAATCCTACAGGATCGCCGATGGCGCTGGTATCCACATCGTGCTGAACGGCATAGTTACCTACGACGACATCGCAAATATGAAGGTCTTCATCCAGCGCACCGCCTACGCCCGTATTGATGATCAGTTCCGGCGCATATTTCAGGATCATTGTCTGCGTACATATCGCAGCGTTCACCTTGCCGATTCCGCACACTGCGCAGACTACTTCCCTATCAAACAAATATCCACTTATGTACTCAACGCCCGAAATGATCTCGCGCTTCGCGTTTACAATCATCTTTGCGAGCTCGTCTACTTCTATTTTCATTGCCCCGATAATACCTATCATGTTCATTCTCCCTTCGGATAGGCAAGCTTCTCCGTTGTATAGCCTCGAATGCTTTTCAGATATCGCTCCGCTTCTGCCTTTGCGAGCGAAAGTTCCAGATTGATATAGTTCCCGCATTCCTTACGCGATTTACCAAACACTTCGCCGTTATACGCGATAATGTCCTCAAGCGCTTTTTCAATTGAAGCAATAACAGTTTTATGCTCCGCGTCTCTTACCAACAGATAAAAGCCGGTCTGGCAGCCCATTGGTCCAAAATAGATGATGGATGACGCAATTTCTGAATTTCTGATCAGCGTGGCAAACATATGTTCAAAGGTGTGCATGGTTGCGTTATCCATAAGATCAGGCGTATTGGGTATGCGGGTTCGCAGATCATAGGTTGTGATATCGCCGTCAATTCTTGAAATATAGATTCCCGGTACGATATAATCGTGATCCACACTAAAGCTGGCTATCCTTTTCATCGGTTACTCCCCTTTGTATATTACAGTTGCAATACTTTGCGCAGAGATTCCAAGGCCTTCGCCTTCAAAGCCCAATTTTTCAGTAGTCGTTGCTTTTACGCTGATCTGGTGAACCGGAATTGACAGTGTTCGCGCGATATTCATACGCATCAAATCAATGTACGGGGCAAGCTTTGGCCTTTGACATACGATCGTAATATCGGCATTTACAACTTCAAAACCGGATTCTTGAATCTTTTTATTGGCTTCCTTAAGTAAAATGAGCGATGAAATATCCTTAAACTGCATATCTGTATCCGGAAACAGTTTTCCGATATCGCCCATCGCGCAAGCGCCCAATAGGGCGTCCGTCAGTGCATGCAGCGCCACATCGGCATCCGAATGTCCGAGCAGACCTTTCTCATAAGGAATTTCTACGCCGCACAAGATCAGCTTTCTGCCTTCCACCAGCCTGTGTACATCATAACCCGTGCCCACTCTGGGGAGAAACCTTCGCGCATCATTCGCCATTTCAAAATCCCCCGGTATAGTCAGCTTTCGATTTTTTACAGCGCTTTGCGCCGTGGTCAATTTTACGCGCCCGAATCTCTTCTCATAAAGCGCAGCATCATCCGTAGCGCTGTAATCAGCCTGAATTGCCCACCTATGCGCTTCCATGATTTGGGAATACCTAAACGCCTGCGGCGTCTGAACAGCGCAAAGCGTATCGCGCGGAGGCGTATGAACGGCAAATCCTTCGCCGTCCACTACTTTGATGGTATCAATCACGCCAGTAGAAATAACGCCGGAACCATATTTTTCAGCGTCCGAGATTACATTATCAATAATTTCTTTTGTAACGAACGGACGAGCGCCATCGTGAATCAACACAATATCGGTTTCGGAAGATAAGACATTTAAACCATTATACACGCTTTCCTGCCTTGTACTCCCTCCGCGAACAACGCTTTTTACAATCGGAATCTTTCCTTCCGTTTTGCTGAGGCTTTCGTATGCTTCAATGTCGCCTTCACCAAGCACCAGTACAATTTCATGTATATTGCCGGATGTATACAGCGATTCAAGGCAAACAGAAAGCACTGTTTGCCCATTCAATTTATGAAATACTTTGTTATACTCAAACCCTGCTCGAGCGCCTTTTCCGGCTGCTACAACAACACAGCCTATTCTTTTGCCATTCATCACTTTACTATGCGGTACATATCCGCCGCCTGCTCCTTACGAACGGTTTCCTGAACAGAAAGCACTTCATACTTTGTTTCGTTTTCGCCAAAACGCACGGTAAGTATATCGCCCGGTTTTACCTTAAGCCCGGGCTTTCCCTGTCGTCCATTCACCATTACATGATCGGAATCGCATGCATCGTTAGCGACAGAGCGACGCTTTATGATGCGCGACACCTTTAAAAACTTATCCAACCGGATTTCTGTTGCAGGCGCTTGGTTTTCCTGTTTTTTTGCCATAAGTGATTCCTCTTTCTATCGTATGCAAAACCGGGCAGCGTTGCCGCCTGGATATTTACACTCCAAACTCATCCTTAAAGGATTTTCCAGGCTTAAAGCTCGGGGTTTTTGAAGCCTTTACCGTTATGGTTTCACCCGTTGCTGGATTTCGGCCGGAATGCTCTTCGCGTTTACGCACTTCGAAGGTTCCGAAGCCGACGATCTGTACCTTATCTTCCTTCTGAAGGGTTTCCTTTACCGTTTCAAGAAATGCATTCAGTGCTGCCTCAGCCTGTTTCCGGGTAAGGTCTGATTTTTCAGCCATCATGGCAATGAGTGCTGATTTATTCATTCAAAGCACCTCCTTTTCGTCATGCCTTATTGAAAGAATATGCACGCTTTGAATTCGACATTCAACGCCCGGTATCCTTCCATATCGAAACGCTTCATTACAAAATATGTTCAAACACGCTGGATGTACCGTCCTACCGCGTCTTCCAATGCCTTTTCTGCGTCGATTCCCCGCCTTCGGGCCCACTCTGCGCACGCAAGAAGCATATCCCCGTATGCCTCGTAATCCATATCGCCCAATTCTGCTTCCATTGTCTGATAGCCGCCCTTTTGCGCGCGCTTCAATACTTTTTGCGCGCGCAAAAGCGCCGGAAGCACCATTGCCACAGCAAGCATTTCATCTTTCGTATCGTTTAAACCCTTTTCTTTCCGCTTTGCCTTGTCCCAAAGATTGAGAAGGCTCTCGATATTGTCCACCTGGTCTTTACCGAACACATGGCTGTGTCTTGAGATCATTTTACTGACGACGCCGGTAATTACATCAAGTTCGTCAAACTCGCCATGCTCTATACCAATCTGCATATGAAGCGCAGCGGCAAACAAAACGTCCCCGAGTTCCTCGATCATTCCGTTCATATCATCTTTTTCAATTGCATCCTGAAGCTCATACGCTTCTTCCAGCGTATCGCGTTTGAGCGTATCATGCGTTTGTTCCGCATCCCATGGACAACCGGAAACAGGGTCTCGCAGCTTTCGTACAAGACTCATCAGATTATGAAAATCATATCGTTCCAGCTTCATAAGATTCTTTTCCGCCTTAATCAAACAGGAGACTGTATGATCGTAATGCTTAAGGCGGTCAAGATCCATCAAATGGCAGTGCGCAACGCCGGTTTTTTGTATAACGTAAATCTCGCTCTCCTCCGGATAATGCGCCATCAGCTTTAGCTTAACATCGCTAGCAAGCGTTCTGGAATCAATTTCCTTTACAATGGTATCGTACTGAGAGGATATATTCGTATTTTCAATATCAATTGCGTTC
The DNA here is from genome assembly GCA_045538305.1 of Clostridia bacterium. Classification (GTDB taxonomy): domain Bacteria; phylum Bacillota; class Clostridia; order Christensenellales; family Aristaeellaceae; genus SFHK01. Next base: position 28,121 of record JAZSRC010000093.1, read on the forward strand.
ACCGTCAAGCATGCTTCACTGCTTCTCGCAATCAGTTCATCGTCCTTACCGGCGCCCACAATGGCAATCTTTCTGTCTGAAGCCAGCAGATACTTTACGGTTTCATCGCCAAGCTCCATCACGCAATAGGTTACATCGATGTCATATGATAAAAGCCTGTCCCGAACAATTTCTGCATGCTCGTCAAAATCATATGCATTCTCATACACGTCATCCAGTGAGCTGAATTCCAATCCGTTTTTGGTGAGCCAATCCGCGCAGCCGCAAAAGCGCGTATGCAAAACGATTTTCGAAGAGGTTTTCAGTGTCTCAGCCGCTGCGAGAGACATATCCAACTCGCCTGCTCCTACACGTACGATGGTAATTGCCATAATGTTCCTCCGTGAATCAATTCATTTGTATGTTATTATAGCATGCGTTCTCTCTTTCGTAAAGCGATTACTGCTCCATTTGCCGTCCGATAATAACGGCAGTAGTTTCAGCTACCTTCAGATCAACATTGGACATGCGCGTACCGGAATCGCGACTCACCATAAAAAGAGCCCCTACAATCTCTCCATCCGCAACAATCGGAGTAATGATCTGTGAGTTATATTGCTGAACGTCATCATCAGACACAATCGGAATCATACGGTCGCCATCTACAATATTTTTGATAACAGTGCCTCTTGCTTCGAGTATATTCTCGCACTCGCTGCTCAAGGGCTTTTCCCATACATCCTTTTTTGCAGAACCCGAAACAGCAACAATAGCGTCCCGATCGCTGATCATGGTAATATGGCCAAGCGTCCTGTAAAGCGAATCTGTGTAGTCCTTCGCAATGGATGCGATTTCACCAATCGGCGAATACTTCTTAAGAACCACTTCTCCGTCATGGTCGGTATAAATTTCCAGCGGATCTCCCTCCCGGATTCTAAGTGTCCTTCGAATTTCCTTGGGAATTACCACGCGGCCCAGCTCGTCTATCCGCCGCACAATGCCTGTTGCTCTCATATATGAATCTCCTTGTGTTTTTGGTGTGCGAAGGTAGTATCTGCAAATCGGTATATTTTATGCGAAACAATCGTATTCTTAAGTATTACCATAACACATTGCAATTTCATATATCATATAGTTGTTATTATACTTTTCAGAAGTATTCGTGTAGAAGTAAATCAATGTATGATGGATTTCTCAGCTTTGGTCTTTTATAATTCTTATAAAGAGTTCCAAAACAAAAAGATACCCTTTAGACGGGTGCTCGTAAGACAGTAATTCTAAAAAATTACTATTTTACGGCATCTGTCTGACAGGGTTGGAAAACAACAGCGAAAAGAACGATGTTGAGTCGAAAGACTTAGCATCGTTCTTTTTCTATCTAAAACTTGAAATTACGGAGGATTTACCATGAAACGTCTATTATCATGCGAGTTTAACTTTGACACGATTTGCGTGGATCTGAAGTTCTCAGACGGCACTATGATTGCCATTGATACCATTGCGGTTGAAAACGAGGTGGCGGACAATATGTATCAGCGGTCAGAGCTTGATTATCTTATCTACAATGACCCGATTGC
>JAZSRC010000063.1:0-4088 GCA_045538305.1 Clostridia bacterium
ATGAAAAATGGAGAGGGAGTTATTTCCCTCTCCAAACCTCTCTCTGGAGTTTGTTGATGATCTGAAACCGCCCGGCGGACAAAAAGTCTGCCGGGCGGTTTGATTATTGCAGAGATCTTTTGGTTTCAGGCATGCAAAGCCTTCCTCTGTTATTTATGCCGATAGCTTGCACAGCAGCTTTCGTCCGCCGGTTTCCCGCTTACACAGCCCTCGCAGGGCTCTACCTGAATCGCGCCCAGAGAGCAATAGTTTTGGTCGTCCAGATGATACTGACAGCTCTGTACCCGGCAGCGGATGTGGCTGTTGGCCTGTTTGTTTGCCATATAATCGCTTCCTTCCGAAAAATAGATTGCGGTAATCCGCGTATACAGGATGCCGGAATCTAAGCCGGATTATGCATGCGTATAAATCCCGAAAAAGAGGAAAACCTAAAACCGGTCACATTCTAACGGAGGTTTATTGCATGTCAATCGGACAGATTCTGTTAATTATCGTATCCATTCTGGTCGCCCTTGGCGTATGTCAGCGCGTACTGGATCGCCTGCGCCTGACCGACCGGCAAGCGCTTGCATTTGCCGCGCTCATCTTTTTTGGAAGCCTGATTCCCGATATTTCCCTTCCCGGAAACATCAAAATCAATATCGGAGGCGCGGTTGTGCCGATCGCCCTTTGCGTATATCTGTTTGTGAAAGCAGGCAGCCGGACAGAGCGCATCCGTTCGGTTGCTGCAACCCTCGCGAGCTCCGCCGCCGTACTTGCCGCAGGAACATTTTTTCCGGACGAACCGGAAACCATGTTTTTTGACATAAACTACCTGTACGGCATTTTGGCCGGAATTATTGCCTATGCAGCCGGGCGTTCCAGACGCGCCGCCTTCATAGCGGGTGTCGGCGGAATCGTACTGGCAGATGCTTTTCAAACGCTGGCGCTCAGACTCCAGGGACATGAACAGACGCTCCGCCTCGGCGGCGCAGGTATTATGGATGTTGTCGTCATTTCCGGCCTTGCCGCCGTATTGACAAGCGAGCTTATCGGCGAATTTCTGGAACGCCTGTCGCGCGGCGCTAGGAAAGACCCGCACAGGCGATTTGAAAACGGGCGTATTATTAAGGAGGGCAGAAAATGAAAAAGCTATTCTCCCTTATGCTTTTATCGCTGCTCTTTTATACAAATTCAGCCTCTGCGGAAGAAGCGGACGACCAATATATATACACCATGACGGATGAAAACGGCGCGTACATTATGTCGCGCCTTGGCCGTATGTACACAGGCGACGAATATATATCGGGCGATAATATGCTGTACGAAGTAATCTTCGTGGATGATGAAAGCCGAACCGCCATTGCACGTTCGAACGGGCCTGAGGCAGAAGACGCACAAAGCGCATTCTCGGCGCTGTCCGAAGACAATGACAGCAAGCTTCTCGTATGTATGTACTCCACGCACTCCGACGAATCCTACATTCCAGGCGACGGAGAAAGCTCCAAGCTGGAGGACGCCGGCATTTACGATGTTGGACGAGCGCTGAAAAAGAATCTGGAAGAAAACGGAATTCAGGCAGAATACTCCGAAGAAACCTTCCATCCGCATGACGCGGGCGCCTATCGCCGCTCCAGAAGCACCGCTGCCGAATTTGTAAAAAAAGCACCTGACGCTCTGATTGACATTCACAGAGACGGTATCCCTGCAGAGGAATACGAAACCACGGTACAGGGCGAAGAAACGAGCATGGTCAGGCTGTTTGTAGGAAAAAGCAACGCAAACGCCGGTAAAAACCGGGCGTTTGCAAAAAAGCTCAAAGCCGTCGCCGATCAGGAATACCCGGGCCTCATCAAAGATATCTATATCGGAAAGGGAAACTACAATCAGGATCTGTATCCGGAAGCGATCCTTCTTGAATTCGGCACGCACGAGATCGACAAACAGCGCGCCATTTCATCCACCGAATATATGGCGAATGTAATTAAAACTACGCTTACCGACAATAGCGGCGCGAAAAAGAGCGAAAGCAAAGAAGAAAAAAGCGCGTCAGCCGCCGGTATCGGCTGGCTGATCGCGCTATCTGCTGCCGCGGCGATTGCATTTGCCCTGTTTTCCACAGGTTCCCTTCGCGGCGCAGGCAAAAAGCTGAAAAGAGGAATATCAGAGATTACAGGCGGGGCAATCTCAAAAAAGAAAAAATAGCGGAATGGTTCAAACGAATCGTTACAAACTTATACTCGGTCCTTGGCGGCAGCCCGCGCCGCCTTTACATAATCGCCCGGCGTCATGCCGTACAGTTCCCGAAACGCGACATAGAAGGTATGCGCGTTGTTAAAGCCCGCATTGATCGCCACGTCAACCACCGGCATATCCGTTTCCACAAGCACCTTTGCTGCGTCCCTGCAGCGAAGAATATTGATATACCTTGGAATGCTTACGCCAATATTGGACTTGAACAGGTGGGAAAACCGACTGCGGCTATACCCGAAATGCACGGCAAGCGATTCGGCATTGATCGATTGCGTATAGTTCTTGGAAAGGTAGCTTAAAACTTCAGCCATTACACCGCCGCGCGATGTGCTGTCAGCCGCTTCAAAGCCTGCCTTCTTCATAACAAGGCCCAATACCGCATAGCACATACCCATGCGAACGGTATCGTCCTCCCGGTTTGAAAGCAGTATATCAAGCGCTTGGCGGATATGCCCATCCTGATCCTGGCAAATCGGAGTAGTAAAGCGTCCGGAAATCAGCGCCTGATGAAGGGACGGCACTTCATTAGGCGGTATGATGGCAACAATTGCCTTGGCTTCTTCATCGCCGTACGAATGCACCGTATAGGAACCGCTCACAATTACTTCGCCCGGAACGGCGGTAATAGCCCGCCCGCCGATAATTGCGCTGACGTTTCCCTCCATTACATAAACAATTTCAACCCCCGCATGATAGTGCGGCAGATACCTCACCTTCTGTGAAATCCATATTTCACATTTCGTCATCGTGTCGCGGTGTCTCTCAAATAGTTCTGACATGTTATCTCCTAATAATAGCACAAATCGTCATAAATCACGCTGTATTTCACATACATATGATATTCTTTATGTGATAAAATGTCAATAGGTTATCGTTAACATATGGAGACTATATATATTTTGGAGGGCATGCACATGGCAAATGATCAGGTACTCAGTCAGTTTACTCAGAGCTATGAAGAAGAAAAAGCTGCCGTTTCAAAGAAATTGAAAGTCGGCATCATCGGAACGGGCTGGATTGCGGAAGCTCATATTGAAAGCTATAAAGAAATGGACGATGTAGAAATCGTCGCGGCAGCCGATCTGATCCCCGGCAAGGCTGAAGCATTTATGAAGCGCTATGGCGTAGAGGGCGTTCGCTTCTATCCGAGCCATAAAGAAATGATCGATAATGAAGAGCTGGATGCAGTCAGCGTCTGCACATACAACACCGCTCATGCCGAGCCCACGATCTACGCGCTTGAGCACGGCGTTAACGTACTGCTGGAAAAGCCCTTTACCGTAACCCTGGACGAGGCCGTTGAAGTATGCCGCGCCGAAAAGAAGAGCGGCAAGCTGCTTTCCATCGGCTTCCAGCCGCGCGGAGACCTGAATATGCAGATGATCAAGAAGATCGTCGATTCCGGCGCGCTGGGCAAGATTTATTACATTCAGACCGGCGGCGGCCGTCGTCGCGGCATCCCGAACAGCACCTTCATCGAGAAGGAAACCGGCGGCATCGGCGCTCTGGGCGATATCGGCTGCTATTCTCTGGACATGGTCCTGAACGCCATCGGCTATCCCAAGCCCCTGACCGTTTCCGGCTATAAGTCTGATTTCTTCGGCACCAACCCCGAGACCGCTACCCCCGACCGCTTCCACACCGCCGAAGAGAACGCCAAGCGCCTCTCCGTTGACGACTTCGCAGCGGCCTTCATCCGTCTGGAGGGCGGCATCATCCTGGACTTCCGTATTGCATGGGCAATGCACCTCGACACTCCCGGCGATACCATCATCATGGGCAAGAAGGGCTCCCTGCGCATTCCTTCCACCGAGTGCTGGAATGGCTCCGTTGGCGGCGCAATGACCATCTACCAC
>JAZSRC010000051.1:0-95514 GCA_045538305.1 Clostridia bacterium
TGGTCATGGCCTTTCTGGTGATGGAGGAACGCGCCTTCTGCTGAGCGGCAAAAGATTCTTCCACAGAGGCGATAGAGGCGGTAACTTCGCTTCTTTGAGCCGTCAGGGCGGACAACTCCTGATCAAGAGCTGCAGCTTTGCTTTCAATACGCGCAATTTCATCATCAAATGCCTGCACGTCTTCCGGGTGGGTTTCGGCAAGCTTCAAAAGCGCTTCTGCGCGAACTGCTTTCGCCCCCGAAAGCTTGGCTACAGCAGCCTCTTCCAGCGCGCGGGCTTCGTCGAGCGCTGCTTGTGCCTGTTCTGCAACACCGCGCTGCTTTTCGTAATTGACGGTGGTTTCTTCAAGCGTCAGATCCTTTGCATTGAAGGCGTCGATGTCGCTTCTGGAGGAGGCGTATTGGCCGGAAATCAGCATTACCAGACAGAAAGTCAGTATGGCGGCAAGAATGATGGCGGCGACGCCCCATTTGCGCGCGGTAATGCTCTCTTTGTCCGTAAGCTTTATGTATTCGCCGGAGGTACGATTATTGTTTGTCATATCGATTCGCCTCCCTTAATACAGGCCCGGTTCGCCGAGCGCATGGGCAATCTTGTTGGAAGTGATAACCAGTGCGACGCTGATGACGGATTTGAACAGGCCTACCGCCGTGGCGTAGCTGTAGTCGGCGGAGTTGATACCTTGCTCGTATACGAATACGTCAAATGTCTGGGATACCTCGCGGTTCATGGCGTTTGACATCAGGATCAGATGATCGTAGCCCGTATCCAGTACGCTGCCCATTCGGAGAATCAGAAGCAGTACGATGGTAGAGCGGATGGCGGGTAAAGTAATATGCCACATCTGACGCATACGACCTGCGCCATCAACCATGGCCGCCTCATACAGCTGAACGTCTACATTGGTAAGCGCCGCAAGGAATATGATCGTACCCCAGCCTGTTTCCTTCCAGATGGATTGACCGACGATCATCCAGCGGAATACGCCGGGGTCGGTAAGGAAGTCGATTTTCTTTCCGAGGAGAGATACGGTCAGACGACCGATCAGTCCGTCGGAATCGAAAATTACGTAGGTAATGGAAACGACGATAACGATGGATATGAAGTGCGGAACATACAAAAAGGTTTGCAGCAGCTTTTTGTAGCGTTCGCGCCGCATTTCGTTCAGCAGAAGGGAAAGGAATATGGGCGCGGGGAAATACAAAAGCAGATTCATGAACGAAAGCAGCAGCGTGTTTTTGAACAGCTTGCCCAGCATGGGCGTGTGGAAGAAGCGGATAAACTGATCAAATCCCACCCACTGGCTTGCAAAAATACCGCTGTAGGGTACATACTCCTGGAAGGCAATAATAACGCCCCACATCGGCAGGTACTTAAAGATGACAAAGTAAATCAGACCCGGCATCAAAAGTACGTACAGCCATTTGTCGCGAACGATGTTCAGACAGAGCTTGCTGGATTTGTTGTTTGCGACATAGTACAGAAGGCTGATGACCAGAAGGATTGCGCCGGTAGCCAATATGAGCATGCGGTGACGCGCCATGAACATAAACGGCCCGGTATAGGAATCCTCTTCTCCGGCAAGCTGAAGCTTAACCTGATTGCTGGTCTGCTGCGCTGTTTTCAGTGCGTCCTCCAGCGTTGCAAGCGAGTCGATGGAGCTCTGCGCATCGGCTTTGTAGGCCGAAAGCATCGCCTTTTCCGATTCGTTCTGCTTCAAAAGATTATTCAGGTGCGTGTTTACGGCGCCTGTTTCGATGTCGGTGAGCATGGAATGATGCTCATCATACAGCTTGTCGAAGTTGGGACGCGCAATCTGAAGGGAAAACGCAACGATGCCCATCAGAAGGATAAATGCACTTATAATAAGCGCGATGCCGCCCAGCTTTTTTCGCTTTTCGTAATTGACATGTACGCGGGGATTCGTCTGCAGGGTCATGATTTCATCACTCCGTATCCTATATTTTGAGATGCTAGAGTAACAATGAGACAAACTATCCAAATGATAACGTAATTTTATTATACCATGTACAGAAATTAAAATCAATAATTAATTTGATATCGTTACCGGTTTGTACTTGTGATCGTTCCTTGATAAAAAAGTAAATGTATACTATAATCTTCCAAGGAAAGGCGGTGCTGCGGCAAATGAACGATCTGTTTTCTCACCCTGAATCGGGCGGGTATAATATGAGCGGCTGGACAAAATGTGGCGGAGACGGGGGCAGACGCGTGTCTGCGGCGCATATTGATGTGGAAGAAATGGGCGTGTACCGCGTAACCGTTCGTGCGGACGGCGCCGGCTTTGTGTTCGGGCAAAGGAGAAACCTGATGTCCGTATGCGTAAGCGGCGGAGAGATTTCATTTCTCACCTGTCTTACTGAGTATATGCCGTCAATGTCCAATGAAACGGTTGATCAAAAACGGCTGTTTGCTTCCTGCACTGGCGCGGACATCCGGATAACGGACGCCGAAAAAACAGAGGCCAGACGCATTTTTATTGCGGGCGATTCTACTTTGGCCGATCAGAGCGCGTCCGCGCCTTACTATCCGTATGATTCCTACTGCGGCTGGGGACAAATGCTGCCTGTATTTCTGCCGGAGGACGCCGTATGCAATCAGGCGCATTCGGGGCTCACATCGCGCTGCTTTGTGACTGACGGGCATTTTGATATTGTAAAAGCGCATATTCGCAAAGGAGATCTTCTGCTGATACAGTTTGGGCACAACGATCAGAAGCGGCGCGCTCTTCAGGCGCACAGGGAGTATCCGATGTATCTTCAAATAATTGCCGGTGAAGCGCTCAAAGCCGGAGCGGTTCCCGTTATTGTTTCGCCGATTTGTAGGGCGCCTGTGGTTTATGAAAAGGGAAAGGGCAATCTTTTGTATGCGCATGCGCGGGCGGCGGAACGCGCTGCGGTTGAACTGGGCATTCCGTTTATTGATCTGAATGAGTATTCCGGGAATCTGTTTCTTGAAATGGGCGAAGCGTGCCGGATGCTCTTTAAACCGGGCGATATTACGCACACCAACGACTATGGCGCGTACCGGATGGCGAAATATATAGCGGAATCGCTGGATAAAATGGGGCTTGCTAATTGCGCGCACGTGCAGACAGCGCTTGATCATGCAGACGACAGACAGACTGCGCCCGCCCATGCGCAGGCTTCCCGGATTTGCGCCGCCTATCGGGATATTGATTGCGTTGAGAACCGGGAGATTGTAGAGAAGGCGGTTGGGAAGGGGCTTCTCGATCCGTGCGTATTGTACATGCATCCTTTCGATACGCTTTCCCGCGCAGAGTTTATTCAGAAAATGCTAAGAGTAATGAAGATATCGGGTATTCACGGCGGGGATATTCCTTTCCGGGATGTTTCGGCGGATGAATTTGACGCTTCCTTTGCAAGGGCGTGCCGCGAAAGATGCATCGTAACCGGCGAATACTACCGCCCCGACGATCCCGTAACGCGCCGGGAGGCAGCAGAGCTTGTTATGCGCGCGGGCGGATTGGCCGATTTTTCCGGAGAGGGCGAATATCCCAACCGCTATGAAATCGTGAAGGCGCTTTTGACGCTTTGCCGTTCATGATGATTACCTTAAATTCTGATTAACGGGTATAATTGCGTTTACAAAGCAGGATACTTGTGGTAAAATATCATTTGTGGCAATTTGCCGCAATTCAATTGGATCCGCGCGCGCGGTTTACCGACGTCCCGACGGTATGCTTCGCCTGCGGGAATACGAAATAGGGAGGAAAACTACTATGACTATCGACAAGAGTGCCATCATCGCCGAGTACGGCCGTCATGAGGGCGACACCGGTTCCCCCGAGGTTCAGATCGCGCTGCTTACCGCCCGCATCAACCTCCTCAACGAGCACCTCAAGGTGAACAAGAAGGATCACCATTCCCGCCGCGGCCTGCTGCTGATGGTTGGTCAGCGCAGAGGTCTGCTGGACTACCTCAAAAAGACCGACATCGAAGGCTACCGTGCCCTGATCGCGAAGCTCGGCCTGCGCAAGTAAGGTCAGACCTTCGCCGGTTGCCCGGTATATGATTTAAGGCGCCGTCGCGTGGGCAGTTCCCAGGCGGCGGCGCTTATCAACATGACGGGCGCAATTGATTTAATGAAATACCCCGGTGAATGAAAACGGTACGGGCTTCGCCGTAGGGGTGCGGCCGGACGGAAAAGGGTTTACTCGGTCCGTCCGCATCCCTGCGGGGACAAGTCTTCGGCGAACGCATGAGCCTGTCACTGTTTTTACTGCAAGTTTGCACGAACGACTATTCCTGAAGGAGGATCAACCATAATGTTTAAAAGCTATTCCATGGAGCTGGGCGGACGTACGCTCACGCTGGAATTCGGCAAATACGCCGAACAGGCTTCCGGCTCCACGCTTGTTCGCTACGGTGAAACCGTAGTGCTGGTAAACGCTACCGTAGCCGATACGCCCCGTCCGGGCATCGACTTTTTCCCTCTTGGTGTAGATTATGAAGAGAAACTGTATTCCGTCGGTCATATTCCCGGTTCCTGGAACCGCCGCGAAGGCCGTCCGGGCGAGAAGGCCATTCTGACCTCCCGTCTGATCGACCGCCCGCTGCGTCCCCTGTTCCCCAAGGGAATGCGCAACGATGTTTCCGTAGTTGCCACCGTTATGTCCGTCGATTATGACAACAGCCCCGAAACGCCCGCTATGATCGGCGCTTCCGCTGCGCTGTGCGTATCCGAGATTCCCTTTGCCGGCCCCGTCGGCGCTGTCAATATCGGTCTGGTGGATGACGAATTCGTTATTAACCCCACCCAGGAGCAGAGAGAAAAGTCCCTTCTGAACCTGACCGTCGCTGGAACCAAGGAAGCGGTTCTGATGGTAGAAGCAGGTGCAGAGGAAGTCAGCGAAGAAATCATGCTCAAGGCCATTCTGTACGCGCATGAGCAGGTGAAGAAGATCGTTGAATTCCAGGAAATGATCGCTGGCGAAATCGGCAAGGAAAAGCGCGAGTTCCATCTGGAACTTCCGGGCGACGATGTAAAGGCTGCCGTTCGTGAGTACGCATACGATAAGGTAAAGTGGATGTTTGATACCTTCGATCGCGCAGAGCGCAATGTTCGCGAAGCCGAAGTGAAGAAGGATGTTGCCGAGCACTTTGCCGAAGAATTCGCAGGCCGCGAAGCTGAGGTTGGCGATGCGCTGTACTCCCTTCAGAAGGAAATTATGCGCCGCCGCATTATCGATGAGGGCATCCGCCCCGACGGCCGCAAGCTTACCGAGGTTCGCCCGATCTGGTGCGAAACCAGCGTACTGCCCCGCCCGCACGGAAGCGGCGTTTTCACCCGTGGACAGACGCAGGTTATGACCGTTTGCACTCTGGCTCCGATGAGCGAGGTTCAGATTCTGGACGGCATCACACCCGAAACCACTAAAAGATATATGCATCACTATAACTTCCCCGGCTATTCCACCGGCGAAGCCAAGCCGCTGCGTTCGCCCGGTCGCCGCGAAATCGGTCACGGCGCATTGGCGGAGCGCGCGCTTGAACCCATGATCCCCTCTGTTGACGAGTTCCCCTACTGCCTGCGCCTGGTATCCGAGGTTATGTCTTCCAACGGCTCTACCTCTCAGGCTTCTGTATGCGGCAGCACACTCGCGCTGATGGACGCCGGCGTTCCGATCAAGCGCCCCGTAGCAGGCGTAGCGATGGGCCTGATCAAGGACGTAGACAATACCGGAAAGGTTGCCGTTCTTACCGACATCCAGGGCCTTGAGGATTTCCTGGGCGATATGGACTTTAAGGTGGCGGGCACCGCTCTTGGCATCACCGCCATTCAGATGGATATCAAGATCAAGGGTATTGACGAAGCCATTCTGCGTCAGGCCCTCGCGCAGGCGTTCGACGGACGCATGCATATTCTTGGCAAAATGCTGGAAACGCTCCCGGCGCCCCGCCCGCAGCTTTCCAAGTATGCGCCCAAGATCATCCAGTTCAAGATCAACCCCGAAAAGATCGGCGAGGTCGTAGGCCCCCGCGGCAAGATGATCAACAAGATCATCGAAGAGACCGGCGTAAAGATCGACATCGAGGACGATGGCAGCGTATACATTGCCACCAACGACGATCAGGCTGCGCTGCGTGCCAAGTCCATCATCGAGGGTATCGTTCGCGAGCTCAAAGTGGGCGATGTATTCATCGGTAAGGTAGCCCGCATCATGTCCTTCGGCGCGTTTGTTGAGTATGCGCCCGGCAAGGACGGCATGATCCACATTTCCAAGCTCGCCAACGAGCGCGTTGAAAAGGTGGAAGACGTTGTAAACATCGGCGATACGCTCGAGTGCCGCGTAGCCGAAATCGATCCGCAGGGCCGCATCAACCTCGTTCGCAACGATATTCAGTATGACAACGAGGCTATGCCGGTTCGCCGTCCCCCGAGGACCGGCGATCGCCGCGGCGGAGATCGCGGAGGAGACCGCGGAAACCGCAAGTAATGAAAGTTTTACCGGGCGGCTATAAGCCGCCCGGCGTACCAAAGCCGCGCAGTGGGCGATTTGCCCGACATGCACGGCGATATTTCTATTTTGGAGGAAGAAAATGGCATTTGATCTTTACACCCTGCCCAACGGTCTGCGCGTGATTGGCGAGTATATTCCCCATTACCGTTCGGTGTCGGTAGGCTTATGGGTGGAATGCGGCTCGCAGTATGAAACCGCGCGCGAAAGCGGCATCAGCCATTTTATTGAACACATGGTGTTCAAGGGCACGGAAAAGCGCTCCGCCCGCGATATCGCAGAGGAGATGGACGCTGTTGGTGGGCAGCTCAATGCCTTTACCAGTAAGGAATGTACCTGTTTTTACGCCAAGGTAGTGGATGAACACCTTCCCCTTGCCATGGACGTCATTTCTGACCTTGTCAGACATCCGAAGCTGGATACGGAAGATATCGAAAAGGAAAAGGGCGTCGTAATTGAGGAAATCAATATGGCGGAGGATACGCCGGAGGATCTGGCGTTTGAGCTTCTGATGCTTGCGCATTATGGAGATCAGCCTGTAGCCCGTCCGATACTGGGTACTGAAAAGAATGTAAACGCTTTTTCCCGCGATATGGTTATCGATTACATGCGCCGCATGTACCGTCCCGAAAAGTGCGTGCTTGCGCTTGCGGGCAATTTCCGCTGGGAGGATGTTATCCGTCAGGCGGAGAAGCTTTATGGGGATTGGGAGCGTACGGATGCGTCCGGTCCCGAAATCCATACAGACGATATTGCGCCCGGAAAACTTACCAGAAGCAAGGATATCGAGCAAACGCATATCTGTATTGGCTTTCCCTCCTCCCGCATCGGATCGAAGGATGTGTACCCGCTTGCGCTTATGAACAGTGTGTATGGCGGTGCCATGTCGTCCAGGCTCTTTCAGTCCATACGTGAGGATAAGGGCATGGCATATACCGTGTATTCCTACCCGAACGCCTATACGGATACCGGCATGCTTGCCGTTTATGCGGGTACCAGCCCCGAGCACGCGGATGAGGTTGTTAAGTTGATTTTTGAAGAAACCAGAAAAATGGCCGAGGAAGGGCTTACCGAAAAGGAATTCACGCAGGCGCGGGAGCAGCTGCTTGCGGGATTCATACTGGGGCTTGAATCCACATCCAGCCGCATGAATTCCATTGGCCGAAGGCTGCTTTTGCTTGGGAACACTCAGACCGATGACGAAGTGGTTGAAAAAATCAAGGGCATCACGTTGGATGAAGTGAACGCGCTTGCAAAGCGCGTGCTTTCGTCGCCCTTCTCTGTCGCTATCGTCGGAAACGGCGCGGATCAGGTACAGATATAAGGAGCATGCATGATGGATAAGCTGGATCGCATTTTTGAAATGCAGAATAAGCTCAACGAGGATATCATAGAAAAAAGGAACCTTTACGGAATTCCGGACGAAAAATGGATTCAGATGCAGACGTTGGCCATGCTTTCCGAAATGGCGGAGCTGATTGACGAGGTCAATTTTAAATGGTGGAAAAACCCGAAGCCTGTGAACAGCGACAACGTTAAGGAAGAGCTGGTGGATATCCTGCACTTTTTCGTCTCCATGTGCCTTCGGGCGCATATGTCGCCTGACGAACTGTTCGAAAGGTATCTTGCCAAGAATCAGGAAAACTTTAACCGCCAGCTGGGTCTTAGTGAAAAGCCCGGCTACAATGCGGCTCAGTTACAGAAAGAATCATGAGTTTTCTCCCGCCTTCGGAATTCCGAAGGCGTTTTTTCAAAATTTTTGATATGTATGGCGATTTGCGTATTTTTGTGGTATGATTGAAAAAAAGCTTGAATGGAGCGATGAAGGTGGAACGCGTTCGCGTTGCAATGATCGGCGTAGGAAATATCAGCGGCATATACCTTAAGAATATCCATGAGCGGTTTGGAGATATCGAGCTTGTCGGCATTTGCGATCTTATACGGGAAAAGGCGGAAAATGCAAAAAAGCAGTATCCGAATCTCAGGATTTACAACACCATGTACGATGCGTTTGAGGACGACAGCGTCGAAGTGATTTTGAACATCACGCGCCCGAACGATCACTATACGGTGTCTATGGAGGCGCTTAAACACGGAAAGCACGTATATTCCGAAAAACCGCTGGCTTCCACGCTGGAAAAAGGAATCGAGCTTGTAGAGGAAGCGAAAAAGAGGAATCTATATCTGGGCGGCGCGCCCGATACGTTTATGGGCGCAGGCATCCAAACCTGCCGCCGCTTGATTGACGAAGGCGCAATCGGCCGCGTGCTCGGCGCGCATGCGCATATGATCGGCCATGGTCCGGAGTCGTGGCATCCCGATCCGGAGTTCTTTTACAAAAAGGGCGGCGGGCCGATGATGGATATGGGGCCGTACTATGTTACTGCGCTTGTGAACCTGATGGGGCGCGTAACGGAAACGGTTGGCTTTGCGAAGGCTTCCTTTGATACGCGAACCATTACGGCGAAGGAGCACTTTGGAGAACAGGTGGAGGTAGAAGTTCCCACCTATGTGGAAGGCCTTATGAAGTTTGAATCGGGTGCGGTAGCCCGCATGCTTGCAACCTTCGACGCCTATTATCCGTCCGCTGCTCGCATTGAGATTTTTGGAAGCGAAGGCACGCTGTTTGTGCCGGACCCCAACATGTTCGGCGGTGTAATCCAGATTTGCGACAGCAAAAATGAAATGAAGGAAATACCCCTGGAATATGGGTTTAAAGATAATTCGCGCGGGCTCGGTCTTTGGGATATGTGCGTTGCGATCCGAAACGGCGTATCGCAAAGAGCCGGCTGCCTCCAGACGCTGCATGTACTTGAAGTACTTAGATCGTTTGAAAAGGCAACGGATACGCGCAGCTTTGTAAAGATCGAATCGCCCTATGTAAGGCAGAATCCCATGAATAAAGATGCGGAAGAAGCGAGGAGAATACTATGAAAAGTGTGAAGGATTGGTTTTTGAAATACGTAATGATTCCGTCGGCGTCGCATGCTGGCGTGGAACAGAGCCCGTCTACCCCCGAGCAGATGGAGCTTGCGAAGGTAATTGTAGAGGACATGTTATCCATCGGCATTTCGGATGCGCGTGTTGACGAATACGGATATGTGTACGGTTCCATTCCCGCCAACTGCGACGGCCAGAAATCCATCGGTCTGATTGCCCATCTGGATGTTGTGGATGATGTGCCCTGCTGGCCCATGAATCCCAGAACCGTTGAAAACTATGACGGAAGCGCTCTTGAGATCGGAAACGGCTGCGTGCTGGATCCGGCGGTATTTCCGTCGCTTCTCAACTGCGTTGGAAAGGATCTTATAGTTACCGACGGAAATACCATTCTCGGCGCGGATGATAAGGCCGGCGTTGCGGAGATTATGACGCTTTGCCAGAGGCTAATTAAAAATCCCGAAATCAAGCACGGCGATATCAAAATTGCCTTTACGCCGGATGAGGAGGTTGGCGGCGGCGCGGAATATCTGGATATTCCGGCATTTGGCGCAGATTTTGCCTACACCGTAGACGGCGGAGAGCTCGGCGGAATAGAGTATGAAAACTTCAATGCCGCAGGTGCGCGCGTAATTGTCAAAGGCGTAAATATCCATCCCGGCAGCGCAAAGAATAAAATGAAGAACGCCGCCCTGATTGCGGCGGAGTTTATTTCCATGCTGCCTGCCGCCGAGATTCCGGCGCATACCGAAAAATACGAAGGTTTCTACCATCTGGCCCATATGGAGGGCGATGAGGAGAACGCCGTTGTGGAATACATCATCCGCGATCACGACCGCGAAAAGTTCGAATACAGAAAGCTGTTTTTCTCCGCGTGCGTGGATCATTTGAATCTGAAATACGGAGACGATACGGTTGAGATTTCCATGCATGATAGCTACTATAACATGCGCGATGTCATGCAGGAGCACATGGACGTTGTTGAACGTGCGCTTAAAGCATTTGAAGCCACGGGCGTTACGCCCTTTATCGAGCCGATCCGTGGCGGTACGGATGGCGCAAGGCTGTCGTGGCGCGGCTTGCCCTGCCCGAACCTTTCAACCGGCGGTATGAACGGACACGGCAGATGCGAATGCGCATGCGTGCAGGATATGGAAAAAATGGTTGATGTGCTTGAGGAAATTGTAAGGCAAAAGTAAAAAGCAAACATCAATGCGGATAAGCGGCGTCGTCATAAAACGGGCGGCGCCGCTTACTGGTATTCTTTTTGTTTGCTTTGGCGGCGGAAAGCAGATTCATGCGAGGGTATGCGGCGATTGTATAATTGTGCCCGGGCATATGGAAAATGATTTGCTGACGGAGGATTCGAAAGATGGAGCATACGGGCGATAGAATGGATTTATATTTTGCTTCGGCTTATGTAAGGGGCGCTTTTTTGAACGGGAAAATCTCGAACGTGCCCGATTGGCTGATCCATACGCCGCTTGATGAACTCTGTGAGGAGGACAGGAAGGCGCTTGCTGCAATCGGAAAAAGCGCTGCGCTGAAAATGCATTATTTCAAGAGCATGGAGTCGCTGCCCAGGGTAAAAATGGCGCTCGGTTTTTTGAAGGCGATTGCACCTTCAAGCCTGTTGGACGTAGGCAGCGGGCGAGGTGCGTTTCTGTTTCCGTTTCTGCGCGAATTTCCGTATGCGAATGCAACAAGCATCGATCTTCTGGAAAGGCGGGTCTCGGTGCTCAAGGACATTTCGGCCGGCGGAATAGATCGCCTTACGGCAGTTAAGGGCGATTTTACGGTATATGAAGCGCCGGAGCACTCGTTTGACGTGGTTACGCTTCTGGAGGTGCTTGAGCATATTCCCGACGCGTATGCAGCAGCGCGGTCTGCTGTCAGACTGGCAGGGCGCTATGTGGTTCTGACCGTTCCCAATAAGCCCGACGACAATCCCGAGCACATTCATCTGTTCACAAAGGCATCGCTTACCGAGCTGTTTATGTCGGCCGGTGCGAAGAAGCTGACGTTTGACGGCGTACCGGGCCATATGTTTATGGCGGCGCGCGTATAAAGATCAAGGAGTTTTGTTTATGGATTATACAATTATCAAATATCCCCGTACGCCTCACATAGAAGGCTCGCGTCTTCAGCCGGGCGACGAAGATTTAAGCCAGATTCCGTTTTCGGAAATAAAGGGCAGGCACATTGTCGTTGAAGAAAAAATTGACGGTGCGAATACGGCGCTCAGCTTTGACGGGTCTGGAAATCTGCTGCTTCAAAGCCGGGGCCATTTTCTGACCGGCGGTTACCGCGAAAGACACTACAACCTTTTCAAGCAGTGGGCTGGTATTCAAAGGGATGCTTTGTACAATTGCCTTGGAAGTCGGTTCGTTATGTATGGCGAGTGGATGTACGCAAAGCATAGCATCTATTATGACGCGCTGCCGCATTACTTTATGGAATTCGATATTTTTGATCGGGAAACGGGCAAGTTCCTGAGTACCGATGAGCGAAGAAAGATTACGCGAAAACTGCCTGTGGCGTCCGTACCTGTTCTGGCTGAAGGCACATTTCAGAAAATGGAGGATGTGCTTGCATACCTTGGCAATTCCCGGTTTATTACTAAGCGCCATATGGAAAATCTGAGAAAAGCGGCGGAAAATGAAAAACTGGACGCTGAACGCGCATTGCGCGAAACGGATTCGAGCATGCTGATGGAAGGGCTGTATATCAAGGTAGAGGAGGGCGGCGAGGTGACGATGCGCGTAAAGTATGTGCGCAGCAGTTTCCTTCAGACGGTGGAGATATCGCAGTCCCATTGGCTGAACCGCCCGATCATTCCCAACGGAATCACTTTGACAATCGACGACCTTTTTACAGAGGAGCTTAAGTATGACTAAAAACAGCATGTGGCGGAAAATTTCGGACTTGATTCCAGGCCCGCCAAACTATATAATTAATTGGGACGGGATTATGGAAACGCCTGTCGGATCTTTTCTTGAGAAGATGAAGGAGACAGAGCAGAATCCCGTATGGCATGGCGAGGGGAATGTATTTAATCACACGCGCCTTGTTTGCCGGCAGCTGACTTCTTTTGCGGAATACCGGAACCTGCCTGAGGACGACAGGCGGATAATGTTTCTGTCCGCGCTTCTGCATGATATTGGAAAAATTCCGACTACGCGTATGGAAGACAGCGCATGGACTTCGCCAAACCACAGTCAGGTAGGCGCTCAGATGGCGCGGGAACTTTTGTGGCGCGAATTTGGGTTATCCGGAAGCGACGAAGCGATTGATATTCGCGAAAGCATCTGCTTTTTGGTGCGCTATCACATGATACCCGTGAGAATACTGGATGAAAAGAAACCGGAGGCCCGCCTTTTCAAGATCGCTTCCGCAGGCGAAATGGCAAAAGCTTTCACGATGAGAAAACTGTGCCTGCTTTCAAGGGCGGATGTTACCGGAAGATACGCAAACGATCTTAAGGAATCCGAGGAGAAGGTGGAAATGTGCGTGTCGCTGGCTGCGGAGTGCGATTGTTTGGATCATCCGCGTGTATTCGCTTCCGACTACACCCGCCGCGCATATTTTATGGGCAAAAGCGTGCTGCCCGATCAGGCCTTGTACGATAATACATGGGGCGAGGTAATCGTCATGTGCGGTTTACCCGGAACCGGGAAGGATACCTGGATTCGTAAGAATTACCCTGATTATCCCACTGTGAGTCTGGACGATATCAGACGGAAAATGGGCGTTAAGCATACGGACGATCAGGGCCGCATCGTTCAGGCGGCAAACGAACAGGCGCGGGAATATCTGCGCAAAAAGCAGCCCTTTATTTGGAATGCCACCAATCTGACCAGAATGACCCGCGACAGAATTGTCCGTCTGATCGAAGGGTATTATGCAAGCGTGAGAATTGTGTATCTGGAAACGGAACTGGACGAGCAGTTTAAGCGGAACGAATCCCGTGAAGCTGTGGTTCCCGTAAACGCCGTTTTTAGAATGCTTTCCAATCTTTCGCTGCCCGAAGCCTATGAGGCGGCGAAGGTTGAATGGATCTGCGTTTAATACTGACATATATTGAGGAGGAGATTTATCCATGGCAAACCGTATTGTTCTGAACACCGTATCCTATCATGGCGCAGGCTCAATTTCTGAGGTTGCAAACGAGCTTGCCGCACGCGGCTATCAGAAGGCATTCGTATGCTCTGATCCGGATCTTCTGAAGTTTGGCGTAACGCAGAAGGTTTTGAAGGTACTGGATGACGCGAAAATTCCTTACGAAGTATTCTCCGACATCAAGGCGAATCCTACCATTGAAAATGTACAGGCCGGCGTTAAGGCGTTTAAGGATTCCGGCGCGGATTCCATTGTGACCATTGGCGGCGGTTCCTCTATGGATACTGCAAAAGCCATTGGCATTATCGCCACCAATCCGGAGTTTGCCGATGTACGCAGTCTGGAAGGCGTTGCGCCCACCAAAAACCACGCTGTATTCACCATTGCGGTTCCTACCACCGCCGGAACCGCTGCGGAGGTTACGATCAATTACGTGATCACCGACGTTGAAAAACGCAGAAAGTTCGTATGCGTTGACGTGAACGATATTCCAGAGGTGGCCGTGGTAGATCCCGAAATGATGTACACCATGCCCAAGGGCCTTACCGCAGCTACCGGTATGGATGCGCTGACGCACGCCATTGAAGGCCTGATTACCAAGGGCGCCTGGGAAATGAGCGATATGTTCCATCTGGAAGCCATTCGCCTGATTTCAAAAAACCTGCGCGGCGCGGTTGCTAACGATAAGGAAGGCAGAAACGGCATGGCGCTGGGTCAGTACATTGCCGGCATGGGTTTCTCCAATGTCGGTCTTGGCATCGTGCACAGCATGGCGCACGGCCTGAGCGCGCTGTATGATACGCCCCACGGCGTTGCCTGCGCGATCATTCTGCCCACAGGTCTTGAGTTTAATCAGGAAGCTACGGGCGATAAGTACAAGGCGCTTGCCGAAGCCATGGGCGTAGCAAATGCAGAAGGCATGACGCAGGCGGAATACCGCAAGGCCGCCATCGACGCCGTCAAGCAGCTCAGCGCTGATGTAGGCATTCCCGCAAACTTGAAAGGCATTCTGAAGGAGGAGGATATTGACTTCCTCTCCGAAAGCGCCTATGCGGACGCCTGCCGTCCCGGAAACCCGAGAGATATTTCTCTGGAGCAGATTAAGGAGCTGTACAGAAGCCTGCTGTAAGGGCTGACCAATAAAATGAGGCTGTCTTCATGAGCATTTCTTAATGGAGACAGCCTGCGTTTATCGGGCTGTTTGTTTGTCAATACGCCGCCGATTTGTACGCTTTCGGCGTATGTGTGCTCGGGAACCGGAGGTTTATATGAGTGTACGCATCCGAAACATGACAAGTCTGTATCTGGTAAATGAAGAAGGGATTCTATGCCTATATCGCATCGGCTCGCGTGTGGCAAACGGTAAGTATGTGGGCGCCGCCGGCGGACACTTTGAGAATGATGAAATGAGCTGTCCGAGAGAATGCGTACTCAGAGAGGCGATGGAGGAGCTGGGGCTTTCGGAAAACGAGATTCCGGATATGCGGCTTAGGTATATTACATATCGGCTGAAGAATGATGAAATCCGTCAGAACTACTACTATTTTGCATCTCTCCCGGAGAACAGGGTGTTCTCCAGCAATGAAGGGCGGCTGCATTTTGTAAAATACGCGCTTGTACCGGCTTTGGATATGCCGGTATCGGCGAAGAATATGCTGATGCATTATGTGAATACGGGGCGGTTTACCACCGATTTATATGCCGGAATTACGGAGGAATCGGGAACGGTGTTTCGCGTCATGAAGGAATTCTGAAAAACGGGCTGTATAGCGCCGCCTATGCGCGGCAGTATACAGCCCGTTTTGCTTATGGAAGGTTTTCCATGTGTCTTTTTGTAAAGCGCTGGATTCTCTTAACCGCTTCCGATATGTTTTCCATACTGGAAGCGTAGGAACAGCGCACATAGCCGTCGCCCGTTTCACCGAAGGCGTCGCCGGGAACGCAGGCAACCTTTTCTTCTTCAATCAGCTTTACGCAAAATTCCTGCGAAGTCATGCCTGTTGCCTTGATGCAGGGGAATGCATAAAATGCGCCCAGCGGCTCGTGTGTGGGAAGACCGGCTTTTCTCAGGCCATCCACAATTATGCGGCGGCGGCGGTCGTATTGGGTTACCATGCGCTTAACGTCTATAAAGTTGGATTCGAGGCCGCTTTTCAGCGCTTCCACAGCGGCGTACTGGCCGGTGGTCGGCGCACACATAATGGCGTACTGGTGAATGCGCAGCATAACGTTCAGAATCTCTTTGGGCGCCGCCGCATAGCCCATGCGCCAGCCCGTCATGGCAAAGGCTTTTGAGAAACCGTTTAATGTAATGGTGCGCTCCTTCATGCCGGGAATGGATGCCAAAGCAATGTGGCTCTCTCCCGAATACGTAAGCTCCGCGTAGATTTCATCGGCGATTACGATTACGTCGGTATCCCGAAGCGCCGATGCAAATTCCTCCATATCCGCTTTTCCCATAATGCCGCCTGTCGGATTGTTGGGATAGGGGAATATGATGGCCTTTGTGCGGGGCGTAAGGAGAGGGCGAATCATTTCTCCCGTGAGCTTAAAGCCGTTTTCGGCGGTTGTCGGAACAGGTACGCATTTTCCACCGGCGAATGTAATGCAGGGCATGTAGGAAACATAACTCGGGTCGGGAACCAGTACCTCGTCGCCGGGTTCAATCAAAGCTCTGAGCGCAAGGTCTATGCCTTCGCTTGCACCGACCGTTACCATGATCTCCGCGTCAGGGTTGTAGGAAACGCCGAAGCGCTCCTCATATTTTGCAATCAGGCGCGTAAGCTCCTTCATGCCGCGATTGGATGTATAGTGCGTGTGTCCCGAACGCAGGGAGTAAATGGCGGCGTCCGAATAGCGCCATGGGGTTGTAAAATCCGGCTCGCCCACACCCAGCGAAATAACATCTTTCATTTCGCTTACGATATCGAAGAACTTGCGTATACCGGAAGGCGGCACGTTTTTGATACGCTCGCAGAGAATCTTGTCGTAATTCACGGGCTCACCTGCAATCTGTCGTCAGTATGCTCTTTTTCCATGATTACGCCGTCCTGCTTGTATTTTTTGAGCACAAAATGCGTGGCGGTGGAGAGCACGTTTTCAATGGTGGAAAGCTTCTCGGCCACAAACAAGGCAAGCTGCTTGATATTCGTGCCTTCGACGATTACCAGAAGGTCGTATGCGCCGCTCATCAGATATGCGCTTTTTACTTCTTCAAAGCGATAGATTTTTTCAGCAATAGCGTCAAAGCCCTCGTCGCGCTGGGGAGTTACGCGAACTTCGATCAGCGCCTGTACGCGATCCTCGCGCACGCGGTCCCAATTGACCATGGCTGGATATTTTAGCAGAATTCTGTCGCGCTCCAGGCGGCCAATTACGCTTTTCACCTCATCCTCGCCGCGTCCTGTCATAACGGCGATCTGACTGGGGGAAGTCCGGGCGTCCTCATACAGAATTTCCAGTACGGAAAGATCAAATTCGCTGAGCATGAATCAATTCTCCTTTGCAAGTAGCTGATAGTTGCCATTTTTGGATATTTTCTGAATGAACAGATAATAGCTGGGTACAAGAATCATATCCGCGCCTACCCATGCGAGTACTTCTGCCCAGAACACGCCCTGATAACCGATGAGTCCTGGAAGAAAGATTACGGAAAGTACGCGCATGATAAGCTCCGCGAAACCGGACAGCATTGGCATGAGCGTGTTGCCCATACCCTGAAGCGCTGCGCGGTATATGTATAATATGTACAGCACCGGCAGCATGCCCGCCATGATATGCAGAAATTCCAGTGCAATGGAAAGCGCGGCCTGAATCTGTTCCGGCGTGCCCGAAAGGAAGCCCGAAATGATGCCTCTTCCGAATACAAACATGAAAAGCATGATTGCGATGGCGGTAACAATGCCGGACAGCGCAGAAACATGCACGCCCTTCTTGATGCGATCAAGCCGTTTCGCTCCGAGATTCTGTCCGCAATAGGTGCTGGTTGCATAGCCGAAGGATACGGCAGCAATCTCCAATACGCCGTACAGCTTGCTGGTTGCGGTGAAGCCTGCGATAAAGCCGACGGATTGCTTGTCGATTTCCTGCTGAAGGATGTTCACGCGCCTTTGTACAAGCATGCCGCCAAGGGCGATAATCAGATTCTGTGCGGCAAGCGGCGCGCCCAGCCGGAAAAGAGAAAGGCAGGTTTTGGCTTCCAGACGAAAATCCTTCGCGCAGGGGCGAACGATGGAAATGGATTTTAAGCAAACAATGCAGTATATGCAGGATGCAATCTGCGCAATTACCGTTGCAATTGCCGCGCCGCGAACGCCAAAGCCTAGGTATCCGACAAAGACGATATCAAGTCCAATGTTGATCAGCGATGCGATGACCATTGCCATCAGGGGCGAACGGCTGTCGCCCAGCGCGCGCAGTATGCCGGCCAGTAAATTGTAGGCCATAACGATCGGGAAAGCCAGGAACAGTATCGTTATGTATTGAGTTGTGAGCGGCCTGGCCAGAGGGTGCGCCTCCAGTATATTCAAGACAGGGGAAATCAGGAAAAGCGCCGTAATGGAAATGATCACGCTTGTAATCAGCGCCAGCAGCGCCGAATGACCTACGTATTTTTTCAGATCGTCATATCGTCCTGCGCCGAAGGCCTGCGCCATGGGAATGGTAAAGCCCTGAGAAAAACCCTGTATCATGCCGAGAAATAACCAGTTGAACCAATCCGCGTTTCCCAGCGCTGCCAATGCCGTCGTACCCTCTATGCTGCCGACAACGCGCGCGTCAACCACCGTATACAGCTGCTGAAATACGTTGCCCATCATCAGCGGCAGCGCCACTTTCAGCAAAAGCGGCAGCGGACGGCCTACGGTCATATTGCGAACCTTCATCAAATTCACCCATTATATATCATTTTATGTATAATACCACATACGGCGGATTTGTAAAAGCGATATCGCAAAAAATTACACGATTATAAGTGAGCACGAAAATAAAGCTTTGCCGAAAAAGGGCTTGAAAAACCAACCGGTAAATGGTACTATACATAAAAAATCACAAATGGGATGAGTAGTATGCTGACAGTTTTGCTTATTGGGCTTATGCTGATTCTGTACTCCTTTCAAACGCTGTTTACCCGCCTTTATACGGCCGAATACCCGGGAGACAGCTCAACATCTACGTATGTTTTTTCCGCTGTGTATGGCCTTTCTACGGCGCTGATCACGTTTGCAATCGGCGGCTTTCGGTTTGCGCCGTCTGCGATTACGCTGATGTACGGCGTTCTGAATGCATTGACGCTGATTACCTATAATTATTCCCTCATCAAAGCCACATCAACGGGCTCTTATGCCATTGCGAATTTAAGC
Organism: Clostridia bacterium; assembly: GCA_045538305.1. Taxonomy (GTDB): domain Bacteria; phylum Bacillota; class Clostridia; order Christensenellales; family Aristaeellaceae; genus SFHK01. The sequence goes on from JAZSRC010000051.1 coordinate 18,922, forward strand.
CTATTATCCGGCGGCATACTGATTACAATGTTCCAGTACGTGCTGTTTTATGGAGGGAGCCTCACGCTGCTGCAGTACGGCGGTGTGGCGGTTATGCTAGCTTCGTTCGTGTTTATCAATGCCGACGGCCTGTTTACTGGGAAAAAGGCGGAAAAGAAAAAGCGCACGCTGTTTCCACTGTATTGTGTGATTCTGTTTATTGCAAACGGTTTATACGGCGCATTTCTGTTTGCGCAGCAAACCGCTATGCAGAATACGCAGCGCTCCGAAATGATCATGATTACCTTCCTGATCTCGGCCTTTGTAGGCTTTATGATGCTGGTTTTCAAAACGAAAGGTAAACCCTTACCGACCTTCCGTCAAACGCGCAAATCGCTGATCTATCTGGTAATCGCCTGCCTGTCTGCGGCGATAGCTCTGAATTTGTATGTGTATATCATGACGCTGGTTAAGAACATTGCGGTTTTGAATACGATTGATAACGGCGGTATCCTCGCCATCTCTGCTTTATATGCTTACTTCATTTTCCTTGAAAAGCTTTCTGCGTCGAAAATTACAGGTATACTGCTTGCCATCATATCCATTGTAATGCTGAGTATCGCCTGATTATTGCTAAGGAGGGAAAAACATGCGCGTTATCTATCATTGCTTTCCGGGCGGAAAACATAAGGCGCTTACCATGAGCTATGACGACGGCAGAAATGCCGACAGGAGACTGGTTAACATTTTCAATCAAAACGGAATCCGCGCAACGTTTCATCTGAACGGCGGACTTGCCGATCTTCCGGGAGATCGCGTGCATCTTGATGAATACAAGGCTTTGTATGCCGGGCACGAGGTATCCTGTCATACTCTTACGCATCCGACGATTGCCCGCTGCCCGCTGCCCTCGGTAATGAATCAGGTGCTTGCGGACAGAAGAGCGCTGGAGAGGGCGGTTGGCTATCCGGTTCGTGGCCTTTCTTATCCGAACGGTTCGTACTCCAGACAGATTATCGATATGCTGCCTCTGGCCGGCATCCGTTATTCCAGAACGGTGAATTCTACGGGCAATTTTGCCATTCCCGAGAATTTTCTTGAGTGGAATCCTACCTGTCATCATAAGCACAATATACAGGCGCTGGGCGAGCAATTTTTAGCGCTACATAAAACACAGTATTTGTATTTGATGTATGTATGGGGCCACAGCTATGAGTTTGACAACGATAATAACTGGAACGTTATTGAGGATTTCTGCCGGCTGATGGGCGGCAAGGATGACATCTGGTACGCCACAAATATAGAAATTGTTGATGATATGGAAGCATTCAGCCGCCTGCGCTTCTCGGAGGATCAGACATTTGTTGAAAATCCAAACGCCAGAAGCGTGTGGATTCAGGTAGATAAGGAAACGCCCGTAGAAATTCCGGGCGGAGCGATTGTAACGCTGTAGAAGCGGCTGTATATTGAAAACTATGGACGGCACAGATCATGAACGATCTGAAACGGAAAGAAGGAGCATACATGAGTTCAAAAACAAATGCTGATCAGATTCAGTCTGCTAACCCTGCCTTTGATAATACCGTATCCCCGCCAGAACCCCAGGAGCCTGTTAGAGCCTATGACCGCAAGATTTACGACAGCTATATTTTCTCTCATCCCATGAAGACACTGCTTACCTGGTTACAGGTAACGGGTATTATTACAATTGTATTTTCCGCTTTATCGGTAGTTTTGTGCCTGTTTACGCTGATTAAAGGAGCGGTTCTTTTTAGTATACTTACGCTTGCTCTGAATGCATTTTGCATCTGGATTTCCAGTTTCATTGTTAGAGGTACGAAGAATATGAAGGCTGGATTGTCAGAAGGATGTTATCAGGTATGCCAAGCATTGCGCATTTTGCGTGTAGTTATCTTTATCGGCTATGCATTGATTGGAATTCTTGAGATTGTTTTGCTTTTCTTCGCAGGAGGATCGAGAGATCTGGCAGTGATTTTTCCGCTTGTAATGATATTTCCTCTGTTTATTGTCCAGCGCTTTTATAAAGGGCTCATCAATGCGCTTGAGCAAGTGGGTGCTGATATGGAAGAAGGCATTGAAAGCGAATATAATAATCCCGTTCGTTTATCCCTGCTCTCCTATATCCTGGCTGGCATATCCGTTTTATGCCCGATTCTCTTTGTCTGCTTCTTCAGTAAAGGTATATATAAAAGTAGCTTGGAATTTCTCTTTCCCCAAATCTATGCACTGCTGACAATGCTCTCTGTCATTCCCTTATATCTGATTGGCAGGTTGAATGATTTTATTGCGCTTGCGCATCGCCCCGGGATCACTAAAGAGGATGTTCAGCGTGAAGTGAGTTCGCGTCGTTTTTCTGCGCTTGCTCTTTTTGGAAGCGCTTTCGTTTTTTCATATGCGATTAGCAATGGATTGGCAAATATTGTTCCGATCATTCGGGATTATTACTTGAATACATTTTCAATCATTTGGAGAGTTCTTGGTTTCTGTTCGATGATTCTGTTTGGCGTAGGTTTTCATGTAAAAAAACGCAATGTGCTGTTCGCCGTTTCCTCATGTGGTTTTCTTATCTCTTCTGTAATTTATTTGGTCAATGGAGTTATTGCTCTCTTTGTCCGGCAGCAAGTGTCCATACTCTTTGTGATTATGGAGATTTGTGATGTTCTCTTGTTAGGACTTTTTGTATTCTTTGCGTTTTACCCTATTGCATTCAAAAAGGATCTGCCAAAGGATCTGCGGCTGATTCCTGTAGCGCTCTGTGTTATTCTGTATATAATCAATATTGCCAACGATGTTAACGAATTAGGCAGTTATTTCTGGTCTGGTGGTGCAGCTAGTACCATTTCTGCTCTGATTTATAGGGCTGCACTCTGCCTCATTTCGCTCAATTCCGGATGGATCGAAGAATAACCAGTGTAAGACGAATAATTATTTCTTTGATGAACAGAGAGGGGCTGTGAAACACAGTCCCTCTCAATGTGTTGTATAAGCTTATTATGCGTGCACTCTCGTTCCAAGCGCTTCGCCGTTTGCGACTTTGATAATGTTTTCAAGATCATCCATATTGAAAACGCGGATTTCGGGAACCTTTTGTTCCTGGCAGATGATGAAGGCGGTAGTATCCATAACCTTCAGGCGCTTTTCGACGGCTTCCTGATACGTAACATCCGCTAGGAGCTTCGCGTTTGGATTGCTGCGCGGATCGCTATCGTACACGCCGTCCACGGTGGTTCCCTTAAAGATGGCGTCTGCGTCCAGCTCCGCGGCTCTCAGCGCTGCGCCGGTATCAGTGGTAAAGAACGGATTGCCGGTGCCGCCGGCCAGAAGCGCCACGCAGCCTTCATTCATGGCAGCCAGCGCAGCATCACGGGTATACAGACGCGCAAAGCGGTTCATTTCCTGTGCGGTAAAAACGGCCGCCTTTCCGCCCATTCTTACAATGGCGTCGGATACGCAAAGCGCGTTGATAACGGTTGCCAGCATGCCCATCTGATCTGCATTCGCGCCGTTCATTTCATTGGTAAAACGGCCGCGCCAGATGTTTCCACCGCCCATGACTACGCCGACCTGAATGCCGGTTTTTGAAAGGCGGAGGATCATATTCGCTACTTTGTCCACGCGCGCTGCGTCAAATGCGCCCTTGCCGTCTGCGGGTGCCAGCGTTTCGCCGCTGAGCTTAAGAATTATGCGCTTATACATGCGATTTACCCCTTTCCAGGTTCAGGCGGCAACGGAACTGCGGTTACCGCTGTGTTGGCTTATGCAATCATGGATATCACGATCATAGCGATTGTATCATACTTTGCTTACCGCTTCAACGCCGTTAGGTAAAAAATTGAAAATCAGATGCTGCTGTATTTTCGAACGTATAATGCTTTAGCTGCGCATGAACGCAAACACGAAAACGCCGGTCCCTGCAGAAAAACAAACTGCATGTACCGGCGTTTTTGCAAATCGTGAAAGCTTTAACCCTTGATGCCCGTCGAAGCAATACCATCCACCAGAGATTTCTGGAAGATAAGGAAAATGATCGTAGCAGGGACAATGGACAGGGTGGACATAGCCAGGGTTGAACCAATGTCAGAACCGGAGGACGGATCGTTAAACAGCTGCAGCGCCAGAGAAACCGGGCGCATGCTGGCGCGATTCACGTACAGCAGAGCGGAAAGGTAATCGTCCCATCGCCAGATGAAGGAGAATATTGCGGAGGTGACGAGCGCAGGTACGATCAACGGCAGAACAATGCGGAAGAAAATGCTATAATAGCTGCAGCCGTCAATCTTGGCGGCTTCATCCAGAGACTTCGGAATACCGCTGATGAAATTCATGATCAGGTAAATAAAGAAGCCCTGAATGGCAAAGAAGTAGGGGAGAATCATCGGGTAGTAGGTGCCAACCCAGTTCAGATGCCGGTACCACATGAATTGCGGAATCATCAGAATCTGAGCCGGCAGCATCATGGTAATGAGCACCAGCACAAATAAAGCGCGGCGAAGCTTAAACTGAAGGCGCTGCAGTGCATACGCTACAAATGCGGAGGATAAAAGCGTACCGAATGTAGATACGATGGATATGATGAAAGAGTTGGTAAAGAACGTGCCGAACGAGTATCCCATAAAGCCTTTCCAGCCGCGAACATAGTTGTCCAGCGTCCAGACGTCCGGTATCAGCTTCGCTGCGGTGGGAAGCACCATGTCCGTGGGCTTAAAGGAGGAAAGCACCATCCATAACAACGGATAGATCATGATCAGCATACCGCACGAAACCAAAAGATGATAGAAAAACTCTTTAACTTTACTTCTGCCTACCATGTCAGTATCCTCCTTTCTCAGTCATCGTAAACCCATTTGCTTCTGGTCCAGAAAAGGACGGCGGTTACCGATGAGATAATCACCAGCATAATCCAGGCCAGAGCGGAAGCGTAACCCATCTGACTTTTACCGACAGCCGGGAATGCCTTTTGGTATTGATATACAGTGTAAAACAGCGTGGATTTACGCGGGTCACCGTTGGTTATCAGCTTACACTGCGTAAACGCCAGAAAGCTGTTGATTGTTTGCTGTACCAGATTGAAGAAAATTGTGGGGGTCAGCAAAGGCAGCGTTACATGCCAGAATTTCTGGCTACCGTTAGCGCCGTCTACATAGGAAGCTTCATACAGCTCGCGGGGAATCTGCTTTAGTGCGGAGAGGAAGATCAGCATGGAAGAGCCGAACTGCCATACCGTCAACAGGATCAGTACCCAGATAGCAGGGCCTTCGCTGAACCAGTTATATCCCTCAAGGAACGGGAATATGTTGCCCAATACTGCGTTGATGGTGCCGTTGGATTCGAAGATACGGCGCCACAAAATGGCTACGGCAACAGAACCGCCGATGATGGACGGAAGATAATAGGTGGCGCGATAAAGCGGCACCGCCTTGGTTTCGTGGTTCAGAATAAGCGCTACAATCAGCGCAAAGATTACCTTAAGCGGCGTTCCGATCAACGCATAGTAGCAGGTAACCTTTAATGATTTCAGGAAGGTGGGATCGTCGGTAAATATCTCTAAATAATTCCCCAAGCCGATCCACTGCGTTGCGGTTTGGATATCGTATCTGCAAAGAGAGTAATAGAAAGAAAGCCCCATCGGTATAACCATAAACATCAGGAAACCGAAAATGAACGGCAAACTGAAAATATATCCGGCTACGTTTTCCTGATTGATCCAGGATATAAAAGTGGGACTTTTTTTCTTAACCATTGGGATGGCAGTCATAATAAAATGCCTCCTTGGAGGAGATCCTCCCATGCAATATTGCGATGATGGGGGCGTTTATACGCCTCCTCAGTCCATCCAAAGTATCTTCCGGATGGAAAAGGGCCATTTCCAAAGATACCGCTTATTCTTGGGCGGAAATGATTTTTTTCCTTGCTTGCGATGTGAAAATGCGTGTTTCGCTTAACACGCCTAAGAAGTAGTTGAAAATGGAGAGGACGCCGCCCTCTCCAAACCTTTTTCAGGGTTTGTTGATGATTAAAGGGGGGCGTTTGAACGCCCCCTCATGAGTCTTATGAAGTGCTGTCAGGGATGGCAGATCCATGTGCTGCGAACAGATTAATAGTTGGCAGCGATCTCAGCGATCATCTCAACGGCAAGACGGCCGGCTTCTTCAGCGGTCATGCTGGTGCCCTTCAGCAGGCATTCTTCAGCCAGATACTGAATAACTTCGGTCTGGGCGGTGCCGGCGTAGCTGGGCAGCGGCGGGAAGATCGGGCTGCAGTTTTCGCCAACAAATGCCAAGTATTCAACGGAAGCGGGGTAGGTCGCATCGGCCTTGCCTACTTCGTCAGCGATGGCAGAAGCGGTTGCAGTGCAGGGCGGTACGCCGCGCTCGGCACGAAGCAGGATGTTGCCCTGTACGTCGTTGAGCAGGTAGTTGAGGAATGCAACAGACAGATCCGGGTTCTCGGCGTCGGTGGTGACGGCGAAGAACTGGCCAGGCTTCATATAGTTGGAGGATACGGGATCAGAGGACGGCCAGGTGGAGAAGCCAAGCTCGATTCCGTCAGCGGTGGCGGCATTCTGATAAGCAGCTACCTGGTTGGAGAAAGCGAGGGTGCACCAGCAGCGGACGTCGTTGGAGGCGCCGTATACCAGCGGATACTGAGCGAGGTCAGAGGTGTTTACGCCGGCAAGCTTGTCGGTGTCGAACAGCCAGCCTTCGGCAACGCCGTCGATCAGGCGCTGATAGTAACCGGCCATTTCTTCGGCATCGGGCAGCAGGCCTTCAGCATCCCACAGAGCGTTGTAGCCCAGAGAACGGGAATAATAGGTCAGGGGGTTCTCGGAGTTGCCGTCGCCATAGATGGCGCCAATGCCGGTCTCTTCGTAGATCTGCTTGGAGATATCTACGAACTCTTCCCAGGTGATGTTCAGCGGAACTTCGATGCCCAGGGAATCGGTCAGGGTCTTGTTGTACAGCATGGCGGGCGCGTTTACAGCGCAGCAGATTGCGTACAGACCGTCGCCTACCTTACCGGTATCGATGATGGTCTGAGGCATGCTGCTCAGATCCAGAGCGCCGCTCTCTACATAGGGGGTCAGATCCAGCAGATCGCCGGCTTCAACCCACTGCTCGATGTAAGCGTAGTCCTGCTGCATTACGTCGGGCAGGTCGTTGTTGGCGGCATAGGTGCTCATAAGAGCCCAGTAGTTATTCCAGGTCTGTGCGTTCAGGTTGAAGGTGATGTTCGGATAATTCTCAGTGAAGAAGTCGGCGGCGTTTTTGGTAACTTCGTCGCGAACCTGATTGCCCCACCATCCGAAGCCGAGCTCTACCGTGCCGGCGGATGCGGGATCATAGGTGCCTACTGCCAGGCCGTCTGCCATTGCGGGGATGGCCATGCACAGCAGCATGATGGAGAGAACCAGAGAAAGAACCTTTTTCATTTGAGTGCCTCCTTTTAGTTAACCAAAAATAAAGGACATATTGTAATTATACAGAATTCGGAGAAGTATGTCAATATTATGGTGAAAATTCGTTAATGGAAGATCAGTATTTTCTCAGTGCAAAAGCGAAAGCGAAATGCAGGCAGACGAAAAAAGGGAACCGATCCGTTTGAATCGGTTCCCTGAAAATTCGGCTTAAATTACTTTGCCATCTTGGCGGTCTGCTCGGCAACTTCTGCTGCGAGGTCGTTGACCTTCTTCTCGAGGCCGTCGCCCATCTTATAGCGGGTGAAGCGAACGATCTCAAGGCCCTTGGCCTTCTGGTTGATCATGGTCTGAACGGAGATGTCGCCGTCCTTAACGAATGCCTGCTCGAGGAGGCAAACGTCCTGATAGAACTTCTTGATGCGGCCTTCTACCATCTTCTCGATGATCTTCTCAGGCTTGCCTTCGTTGCGGGCCTGTGCTACGAGGATTTCCTTCTCGTGCTCGAGGTGCTCGGCGCGAACTTCTTCACGGCGTACGTACTCGGGAGCTACGGGGGAAGCGGCTGCTACCTGCAGTGCGCAATCGTGGATAACTTCTGCAGCGTTTTCACCGAGTTCGCCTGCGGCTTCAATCAGAACGCCAACCTTGCCGCCCATGTGGATGTAGGTGTCAACGGTGCCGTTGGCAGCCTCGTAACGGGCGAAGCGACGGATGGAGATCTTCTCGCCGATTTCGGCGGTAGCAGCGGTGATCATATCGTTGATGGTGGTGTTCTCGTCGTTGTAGTAGGTCTGAGCGAGCAGAGCTTCAACGTCGGCGGGGTTCTTCTTGATGATCTGGATGGCAACTTCGTTTACGAGGTCCTGGAACTTGTCAGTCTTGGCAACGAAGTCGGTTTCGCAGTTTACTTCTACCAGAGCGCCGGTATTGCAGGCCTTGCATACGTAGCTGCCTACGAGGCCTTCTGCGGCGATGCGGCTCTGCTTCTTGGCGGCTGCGGCGAGACCCTTCTCACGAAGGAAGTCAATTGCCTTTTCGATGTTGCCTTCGGTGGCGGCGAGAGCCTTTTTGCAATCCATCATGCCCGCGCCGGTACGGCCGCGAAGCTCCATTACGACTTTTGCGCTGATTTCAGCCATGGTTGGTTCCCTCCTGCAAGGTTATTTTATATAAGATCGGGTGAATAATTATTCGGCTGCTTCGACTGCTTCGGGAGCGTCTTCAATCTGCTCGCCCTGCTTGCCTTCGAGGATGGCGTCGGCCATCTTGCCGGCGATCAGCTTAACGGCGCGGATAGCGTCGTCGTTGCCGGGGATGACGTAGTCGATCTCGTCGGGATCGCAGTTGGTATCAACGATACCTACGATCGGGATGTTGAGGGCGCGGGCTTCTGCTACGGCGATGTGCTCCTTGCGGGGGTCAACTACGAACAGAGCGCCGGGGAGCTTCTTCATTTCGCGGATGCCGCCAAGGTTCTTTTCGAGCTTTTCGCGCTCTGCGCAAAGCTTGATAACTTCCTTCTTGGGAAGTACTTCGAACTGTCCTTCACGCTCCATGCGATCGATGTTGTTGAGACGATCGATACGGGTGCGGATGGTGCGGAAGTTGGTGCGCGTGCCGCCCAGCCAACGGTTGTTTACAAAATACATGCCGCAGCGCTTGGCTTCGGATTCGATGGATTCCTGAGCCTGCTTCTTGGTGCCAACGAACAGTACGGTCTTGCCTTCCAGAGCGATGTCACGGATGAACATATAAGCGTCGTCGATCTTGCGAACGGTCTTCTGAAGGTCGATGATGTAGATGCCGTTGCGCTCGGTGAAGATGTACTGAGCCATCTTGGGGTTCCAGCGGCGGGTCTGGTGTCCGAAGTGTACGCCAGCCTCGAGCAGCTGCTTCATGGAAATAACTGCCATTTGGGGTTCCTCCTCTAATTCGTTTTTTTCCGCCCCGTGCATCTTCTCCGCACAGCACCCCGAAGGGCAACCGCCACGCGAATCCGCACAGGTGAGAAATTGTGCCAATTTCTATTGAGCACCAACCCTATAATTATAGCACGACTGCCCTCGATTCGCAATGGATCGGGGGCAGAAGATTGTCAATTTTCTGTTGAATTTTGGGTTTGAATAATATAGTCTGATACGGAAATCAGTTCAATGCCGGTATAGTACCATTTGAGTATCTCTTCATAGCTTTTGCCGTCTTTTGCCATGGCATCGGCGCCCGTTTGACTCATGCCCACGCCGTGTCCATAGCCCCTGGTATGGAATGTGATGGAACCATCCTGAAACTCCATTTCAAAATTGGCCGATTTCAGTGAAAGTAAGCGCCGTAAATCGTTTCCGGACAATGGCGTTAAGCCGACGCGGACGGTAAGCACGCGCTCGGTTTCGCTTCTTTCAAGCACTTCGAACAGATCCGAAAGGGGAACGGAGGGCGACAGAAGGATGTCGCTTCGAACGGATAAAGCTTTTTGAATCTCGTCAAAGGTCATGGTGATGCTGTCTGAAAACTGCTTGTACGCTTCCTCACCGGGCGAAGGCACGCCCCTGAGATATGCCAGCGCTTCGGAATACACGTTTTCCGCATTCTCCGTGTGTCCGCCCGCACTTGAATGATACAATGCCCGTATAGGCGCACCGCGGAATACTGCAATGACGCCGTCGGTTTCCTGAGCCGCCTGAACCGCTTCTTTCGCACGATCTCGATCGGGAAAGGCGGAAGAATCGCTGAAGCCCTGACAGCAGCCGGAGTAGGTGCATACATCGGCGCCCGGATGGCGGACACAGCCTTCGCCCGAGTACAGCGCCGATTTGAACACGGCAAACGTGCGGGCTGCGACAGCCTGCGCCTTCAGCGCCTCTGAATCGAAGCTGGATGGAACTTCCGAAAGAATTACGCCCGCGACATAGTCTTCCAGATTCATTTCTACGATTTCTTTATCTGCCGTATCGTATACGTTCAGCTTCAGGCTGCTTTCAGGTGCTTGTGTTTTGAAAAACAGCGGAGGCAGCGCGGATTTTTCACTGCCGGGTTCCTGCCCGCTTAACGGATAAACAAAGGCGCATAGAAGCGCAAAGCATACGGCGGTCGCGATGAAGTATACCCATTTTTTCATACCATTCACCCCCTGTGTGGGGAGAATTGTATGCCGGATTTTCATAAAAAATCCCACGAACCGAAAACCGGCGCGTGGGAATGTACAAATATTCTTCAGGGACGGCGATGATTCTGAATGGTTTCCATGATCAGGCGCATGCTTTCTAGGGACGATCCGTCGTTAATCGACCCTGCGCAGGAAATGTTTACGCCGCCGTATTCGAAACCGTCTTCAATATCGCGTATGGTCTGGCGGACAAGCTCTTCGCGTTCGTTGCGCATGAACGTGAACGGAGCGATGCAGCCGTCTATTCTGGCGTTAGGTAGATTCTTTCTGATTTCGGGAACCAAGACCGTGGGCCCGAAGTTTACGCCGTTTAAATTCAAACGGCCCAGAATCGGAAGCAAATGCCCCATAGCGCTGTCGCTGTGCTGATAGCGCCCGTCCTTCTCATCGGGGCTGAAGCGGGCGAATACCTTTTTCAGCACCGGATAGCCGAACTTTTCATACATTGCCGGCGAAAGCAGGCAGCAGTTGTCGTCGGCAAAGGAGAAGCCGCGGTTGTCGGTCAGGCCAGCCTCCTCATCCATAATCTCTGCCATCTTGATGATGACGTCGGTGATGGAGGCTGAGAATCTTTCGGCAAGTTCCTCTTCATCGGCGAGGAAGTACAAAAACTCGGTCGTACCCATGAGCGAACAGGCAAGCGTCACCGGGCCGCGGATATGATGGTTGGGCGAAGGACGGATTCCGTAGGTTTCAAAAATGCGCTTCTTCTCCGATTCCCAATTGGAGGGGAACATAAATGCGCGAAGATCCATTTGATCTACGCGGTCCAGCACCTTCTCCAGCGCTTCCGCATCCGGTATGGACTCCTTCAGCCATTCCGTACCGTTGTGCATAATGTATTCGCTGCCATATACCTCACCGATGCGCTTAACATAGGGAAAACGCGCGTCGTCCGGCAGAAACGTTTCCTGAAGCAGGCGCTTTCCGACGATTTTTTCCGCTTTGTCGTTATAGCGCTTGTTCAGCTCGATCCGCCTTTCACGCGGCGTGTAGCCCCAGGGATTTCCTTCCTCCTGAAGCTCGGCAAATACGCATTCATCGCTCATACGAATGCCGAGCGCTACCTGATTTGCCTTATAAAAGCAATTGTTCTTGTGCGCAAGTTCATCCTCTTTCCAGAAAAGGTCAAGATTCAAATCGGACATCCGGATACCTCCCTGAATAAAGTTTAGTTTTAATAATGATATCATAAAATGGGTAATATGGAAAGCGCGAATTTACAATATTTGTAATGTTTTTATTGCGGAAATGTGCTAGAATAAGGATGGATTTATGGAGTGAGGAGTGAGCCTGTAATGAAGAAGACTACGCTTGTTATCATGGCTGCGGGACTTGGATCAAGATTCGGCGCCGGCAAGGGCCAGAAGCAGGTTACGCCGGTGGACGATGAAGGCCATCTGATTATTGATTATTCCATATATGACGCCATCCGCGCGGGTTTTAACAAAGTTGTATTTGTCATCAAGCCCGAAAGCGAGGAAATGTTCCATAAAGCCATCGGAGCGCGCGTATCTCCGTTTATCGAAATTGCATACGCGTATCAGACGATGGATAGATATATGCCAGAGGGCGTTCAGATTCCCGAGGGGCGAGAAAAACCGTGGGGCACGGGGCATGCAGCGCTGTGTGCAAGGGACTATGTAGAGGGATCCTTTGTGGTAATCAACGCCGATGATTTTTACGGCTATGACGCATACCGCGCCGCGCATGAATTTCTTATGGAGGACAGGGCGGACAACGAGCATGCCATGGTGGGCTACTGCCTCCGCAATACCATGACGCCTTTCGGCTCTGTTGCACGCGGCGTGTGCGAGACGGATGAAAATGGCCACCTTGTCGGCGTTATTGAGCGCACGAAGATTATTGCCCGCGGAAATGACGCCGCCTTTACCGAGGACGGCGAAACCTACACTGATATTTCCGGCGATACCACGGTTTCTCTGAACCTTTGGGTGTTCCAAAACAGCATTTTCGATGAAATGCAGACCATGTTTGCTGATTTTGTCAAAAATGAAATCGCAGATTCTCCGCTGAAGAAGGAGTTTTATCTTCCCAGCGTATCCAACCGGCTTTTGAAAGAGCAAAAGGGCACTGTGGTTGTTTTGCCCACCAGCGCGAAGTGGTTCGGTATGACCTATCTGGAGGATCTTACGAATACGAAGGAAAGCATTAAGCGTATGAAAGACGAAGGCGCGTATCCTGCGCGTCTTTGGGAGAGAGGGTAATTGCCATGCTTACGATCGCCAAAAAATTCAGGGTGGACGCCCAGCTGGTAAACGTCGGTCCCCTTGGAAACGGACATATCAATCAGACCTTTCTTGTAACGTGCGAGGATGGATCGCTCTACACTCTTCAGAAGATAAACAACAACATTTTCAAGGATGTTCCCGCGCTGATGGAAAACATTCGTCTGGTTACGGAAATGCTGCGCGCTTCTGATCCCGACCCCAGGCATTCGCTGGAATTGATCAAGACCGTTGAAACCGGAGAGGTTTACTATCATGACGAAAGCGGTTATTACCGTATGTACCGCTTTATCGATAAAAGCATCTGCCTTGAACGCGCGCAGAGCGAGGAAGAATTCTACTTAAGCGCGGTCGCGTTCGGAAACTTCCAGAACAAGCTTGCCGAGTTTGACGCATCCAAACTTTCGGAAACGATTCCGCTTTTCCATCATACGCCCAATCGCGTAAAGAATCTTGTAAAAGCAGCCGAGGAGGATAAAATGGGCCGCCTCGCGTCTGTACGTAAGGAATACGATTTCGCAATGGCGCGCGCCGGGGAAGCGGGCGAAATGCTGAAGCTGCTTGAAGAGGGCAAGCTTAAGCTGCGCGTTACTCATAACGATACAAAGCTCAATAATGTCCTTTTTGATGAAGAATCCAGAAAACCCATCTGCGTTATCGACCTTGACACCATTATGCCTGGCCTTGCCGCCAACGATTTCGGCGACTCCATCCGCTTTGGTGCATCCACTGCTGCGGAGGACGAACTGGACCTTGACAAGGTTACGATTTCTCTTGACATGTTCCGCGCCTATACGCGCGGCTTCCTCGAAGCCTGCGGCAGTAAGCTGACGAAGGATGAAATCAGAACCCTGCCCATGGGCGCAAAGATGATGACCTATGAGTGCGGCATTCGCTTCCTGACCGATTATCTGGAGGGCGACGTATATTTCCGAATTCACAGAGAACACCATAACATTGAAAGATGCCGCACGCAGCTGAAGCTGATTTACGATATGGAGCAAAAGTGGGACGAAATGGCCCGCATTATTGAAGAGGAGGCTGCCAAGATATGAGCATACTGATTACTGGAGGCGCCGGCTATATCGGCTCGCACACCTGCCTTTGCCTGATTGAAAAGGGTTACGATGTCGTCGTCTGCGACAATCTGGACAATTCCTCCAAGGAATCCCTTACCCGCGTTACCGCCCTTACCGGAAAAGAGATTCCCTTCTATGAAGCGGATGTGCGCGACACCGAAAAAATGTGCGAAATCATTGAAAAGCATCAGGTGGAGAGCGTCATTCACTTTGCGGGTCTGAAAGCTGTGGGCGAATCCGTTGCGAAGCCCCTGCGCTATTATGAAAATAACTTGGTCAGCACCATTCATCTGGCGGAAGCCATGGAGAAAACCGGCGTTACAAAGCTGATTTTTTCTTCCTCCGCAACGGTGTACAGCGCGGACAATACCGTGCCGCTGACCGAGGATGGCAAACTTGGCTGCACAAACCCCTATGGCTGGACCAAGTTGATGAATGAACAGATCCTGCGCGACGCCGCAAAGGCGCATCCCGATTGGTCTATTGTGCTTCTGCGCTATTTCAATCCCGTAGGTGCGCACGAAAGCGGAACCATGGGCGAGGATCCCTCCGGAACGCCCAATAACCTGATGCCCTATGTATCCCAGACTGCCGTAGGCCGCCGCGCCCAGCTGACCGTTTACGGCGACGACTATGATACGCCCGACGGAACTGGCGTGCGCGATTACATTCACGTAATGGATCTTGCATCCGGTCATGTTGCTGCTGTGGAATATGCGGAAAAATTCCAGGGCTGCGACGCTATCAACCTCGGAACCGGCGTTGGCTACAGCGTGCTTGACATGGTTCACGCGTTTGAAAAGGCCAATGGCCTCACCATTCCCTACGTTATCGGTCCCCGCCGTCCCGGCGATATCGCCACCGTTTATTCCAATCCCGAGAAAGCGCAGCGCGTGCTGGGCTGGAAGGCGGAAAGGACGCTTGAGGATATGTGCCGCGATCAGTGGAATTGGCAGAAGAATAATCCCAACGGTTACAGATAAAAAGAACAGATCAACAACAAAGCTTGGAAAGAAGTTTGGAGAGGAAGCGCACTTCCTCTCTGTTTTTTATTGCTTTCGGCGGCATGCATCGATAGATCGCGCGTTTTTACTAAGCGGAATTGCGAAAAACGCTTTCTCTTTCCGTCAAAAAAGCTTGAGCCCGCCGAAAACCGGCGGGCTCTGTGTTTCTGTGTTCGTTACACAGTTTCGGACTGGTATGCAATCAGGCTGGCTTCGTTTACGCCGTCCAGGGAGAGAAGCTTGTTCAGGAAGGCTTCGCTCTTTTCAACGCGTACTTCGTAGGTGACCTCAACGCCGTGAACGGTGATGGTCTTGCTCTTCAGCTTCTGGTAGCGCAGCTGGCGCATAACCTGATGGGCGGCGTTTTCAGCGCCGCTGGAAAGGCGCATTACCAGCAGATAGCTGTCAGCGGATTTTCCGGTGATGTAGCGAAGGAGGAATACAAGACCTGCGATGCCGATTACTGCGACGGCTGCCAGGAAGTACTGACCTGCGCCGATCAGAATGCCCATGGTGAGCGCCCAGAACATGTAAGCGGTGTCCAGCGGATCCTTAACCGCAGTGCGGAAGCGGACAATGGAAAGTGCGCCGACCATACCCATGGACAGCTGCAGCGAGTCGCGGATACACATTACGACGGGTGCGGTGATGGTGGTCATGAAAACGAGGGTGAGGCCAAAGTTGTTGGAGAACATGACGCCGCGATAGTTCTTGCGGTATACCCAATAGATGAAAAGGCCGACTACAAAGGCCATAACAAGCAGGAACAGGATGCTGAGCCAGGCGTTCGGTGCAATGGACTGTGATGCGAAAATCTCTGCAATTCGTTCTTTGTTCACGAGGTTAACCCCTTTCAATCATGCGTATTTTTGTGTATTATGTTACTGCCGCCCGGCGGCAAGGACGCACATAGGTTTTTACAAGCCCAAAGGTTCGAATCTTCTGCACAATACGTATTTGGAAATGGCGCTGCGCTCTACCGGCGTGTCGTTCAGAAGCTCGGAAATGAAATCCGGAAGGAAGTGATTGTACTTTACCTCGAGGATTTCACGTCCATCGTCCAGCGGACTTACGGTCATTACGTCGGTGGAGAAGAGATCGGTTGACAAAAGGCCGGTGCGAAGGTTTTTGTCAAACGTGATCCTGACGTTTTCAACCGGGAATACGAAGGTTTCTCTGGTATAATCCACCAGTACGGTCGGATGCATAAGGCGTGTGCGCATTTCGCGGTACATGTCGTTTAACAGCGGATTGTCAATGGAGGAAAGCCCGCGCGGGTTTCCGTCAATCAGCTGATCGCACAGCTTTCTGGAGATCCGTACAGAGGATTTCTGGATCAGGTCTCCCATTTTGCGCTTGCGTTCAAGGAAAATGGCCTTATCTGAGTAATTGTAGATGCGGATGCGGTACTTGTCGCGGCCCATATACCCGCCGATCTTGTCATAG
Organism: Clostridia bacterium; assembly: GCA_045538305.1. Lineage (GTDB taxonomy): Bacteria > Bacillota > Clostridia > Christensenellales > Aristaeellaceae > SFHK01. The sequence continues at coordinate 35,280 of JAZSRC010000051.1, forward strand.
TAGGCAGTGTCATACGCGTCGTCGAAGTACAGGGAACGAATGAAATACTCGCCGTTATCGTCGGCATGTTCATCGGCGGTCAGCAGGTGTCCGAGCTTGTGGCCCAGCGCGATCATGTCGCCGCGGTTGATGAAGTATTTCAGTTCATGCCGCTCGGGCATGTTGCTTCTCATATCTTCCTGCAAATGATCATCCCTTTCAGGTTGCCCGCAGGCTTATCAGTAATCCACAGGCTTGTTGTTATCGTTCAGAAGCGTTACCTTTCCCAGAAGATCGCCGAAGTATTTTTCCATGTCCGCACGGCTCAGTACGTTGGAGTAAAAGTACAACAGTCTGCCCGGACGTCTGGATGCATAGGTTTTCAGCTTCTTGACTTCTGCATCGAACTCGGAACGCGGAATGTCCCATCTGGCGAGGTGCTGTTCGAGCTCTGGCTCCAGCTCCTGAAGTCTGGTTTCAATCTTGCCAAGCACCGACTCTGCGGACCAATCTGTGGCTAGTTTCTCGGCAAAATATGTCAGGAACTGATCTTTGCAAACGGGATTTTTCATCAGCGCGATGTACAGGGAGTTATCGGTTTTGTTGCTGGTTCCTACGCCGCCCGGCGCGAGCCAGCGCGCAACGGAGTTCGTATCGGTATAGAATGCCCAGTCGGTATCAAACAGAATCCAACGCCATCTGCCGTCCGTCTCGTCCGTCCTGTATTTCTTTACGTTCAGAAGGTCGGTGTTTCCGATAAACATCTGTACGGCGACATATTCCAGATAGTTATCTACGTCCACATACTGATTTACGTAGGCAAGCTCTTCTGCCGTTTCGATGCCATGCTTGGCGTACCATTCCTTGATTTCGAGCCAGGTATCGACAGAACCCTTCATCAGCTTCGTATTGCCCTTAACAAGGTCGATTGTGTCCTTGATGGCGGGATCCCAGCCTTCCCACTGGCAGATGGAATAGGTGTTGATGCGCTCGCGCATGTAGTAGTGGCCCCAGTATTCGCCGTTCAGATATACGATTACATGGTCTGAATCCTGATACATAACGGAGGAACCGGCGGTGAGCGAGGTCAGTATGGAATCGCGCATATGCGTCTTGTTTACATCCTGACCGGAATTACGGAAAATGAAGGATTGATATTCGGTATAATCGCGGTTCGGGAACAGGGCGGCACGGAAACGGTTGTCGCCGTACTGGCTTCTGGCGGTAAGCTTGAAAGGTTTCTGGCTTTCGCCTCGGCTGTATTGGCCGTGAAGGCGCGCGGCGCAACCCTGAGAGATGACGGTTTCACCGTCCAGTGTAAACAATTCGACATTTGCCGGATATTCCCAGGTCATCCAGAAGTTCGCGCCCTTATCCAATGAACCATACGGGTATTTTGCCAGCGCGTTGGGGCCGAATACGTACAAACCCTTGTTATAGTCCCAAAGGTCGGTGGGATTCATAACCAGCGAGGCCACCTGCATGGTATGGCTGACGCCTACAAGGTAGGTCTGCGTATTGACCAGGGATGTAATATGTCCGTTTTTAACGGTAATCGCACGGATAACCGTGGTTTCGGTGATGGTAATGGGATTTGTATACAGGTGCGTTTGATAAAAATCGTTTCGATTGGATTCGCGTGGGTCGATGGTAAAACGTGTTCCGCCAAGGTTGTCGGGGTCGGGCGTCGAGCAGTCCAGCGTGTAGTAAATGCTGGCGCCAGGCTCGGCGGAAAGGGTGATGGTGAGGGGCTCACCGGCATTAAACAAGCCGCCTTCCGTACTGAAGACAGGTTCTTCCATGCGGGAAATATAGCCGGAGGAAACGTTCTGCGTCAGAGGCGTTGAAGCGGTTAGGTAGTAAAAGCCGTTTGCACCGCGGATTCTGCCGTAGGAAATATTGCTGTGCTGTTTTCCGAGGCTCACGCGGTCATAAATCTTTCCGGTGGGGTCTGAAAGCACCAATGTTTCACCGGATGTGGAGGACAGGCGGAAGTTGGTGTGGTGATAACCGCCTACCATGTCGTTAAGGCCGGAGAGCATTACGCCCATGTAGCCGCCGGATTGTATCCGCGCGCCGTCAGGAAACTGCCATTTGCGGGGCGCGGACGGATCGTCGGAAAGGCCCCAGCCGGTGAGATCTACAGCCTGACCGGAGGTGTTGTAAAGCTCAACCCAGTCGTAAGAGGCGCCTGAGGTATTGGCGGTGCTGGTGGAGGCCATCACCTCGTTAATGATAACCCCTACTGAATTTTGCGCCGCGAACTGACCATCGATCAGCGCGGCGCTTTCGTAGCTGTTGGACATACCCGGAGTGGGCGGGAACATGGTCGTCCAGGAATCGTCCGTCTGTCGGGAATAAGATTGATCATCCTTGAGAAGGTCGTATTCCACGCGGTCGATCATTTGGCCGGAAGCATTTGACAGTATTACGCACTCTTTTTCCGTGTTCAGGCGGAAGCTGGTGTGCAGGCTTGCATTCGGAACGCGCCTGTCAAGGCCGGATGCGTAAATCAAAAGGTACTCGCCGGCGTCAATAGAGATGTTCGGGAACAGCCATTTCTGCAGGTTCCCCTCGTTATCCGAAAGCGCGTAGCCGTTCAGGCTTACTGTATAGTCGGATGAATTGTAGATTTCGATCCAATCGAAGAATTCGCCGTTTTCGTCGGGCGCGTAGGTGACGTTGCTGGCCATGAATTCCGTCACCATAATCGGGCTTTCCGCCTTCTGACGGTTGTCGCTCAAAAGCGCGTGATTCTCGGATGTATTGGCGAGGAAGGGGGTGTATTCGTTTGTAATCACCCAATCGCCGTCGATTTCCGCATAGGACTGATTGGAGCTCATTGCGGGAATGTTCAGCGTCTGAATCGCAACATCGGCCTTGTTGAACAGAATCATCGTGTCGCCCGATGCGGAAATCTTGAAAGGCGCATGATAGGCATAGCCGTAGTTATTCTTTACGGTGCTTGTGCAGTACACGAGGGCCGATTCGCCGCTTTTCAGGGTATGGTTCGGGAACTCGAAGTACTTAAGCATAATGCTTGCGTCCTTGGCAAGCTTATAGCCGTGCAGGTTCACACTCTGGGAGGAAACGTTGGTAACCTCTACCCAATCGGGATAATCGCCCGTTTCATCCTGAATAGCGGAGGAGTTGGACGACATAACCTCTGTGATACGAACGCTGACTGCCGCATCCACTTCGGGCAAGCGATTGGTCTGATCGTTTACATGTATGCCGGTGGGAAAGTTTTTCTGGAGGAAAAAGCAGGCGACCACAAAAACAACTGCGGCAAGCACGATAAGCAAAACCTTGGGATCCATGCCCTTTTTCTGTGGAGCAGGTTTTCTTGAAGGCGCAGCCTTCCTTACGCCCGAGGGCTTAGAAGACTGCGGCGTACGGGAACGCGCGGGAGCATTTGCCGCGCGGCTGGATGTTTTCTGTACTGGCTTCTTCTGCAAAACAGTATGCCTCCATATATATCCGGCGCTTCTGCGCCTGTAGATCAGTAACCCTATAATAACGTATATCATTATAGCATATCAGTTCAAGGTTTCCAGTGACGTTCTGTTAATTTCTATTTGGGCTTCTTTGGAAAAAACGATTAATTGCCGTAAGCAATTGTTTCAAATCCAAGCGCTTTCAGGCGCGTTTCGGCTTCGGAACCCGGTTTGCACACAAACAGAATTCCGGCATCCGCGTCAAATGCATCTAAAGCAATGGATGTAACGGTATCCGGCAAAAGGATTACGCTGAGCTTGTCTGCATCCGCAAATGCACCGGAGGGGATGTGCGTAATCACGGTGTTGGAAAGATCGATGAATTCTGCGCTCAGAGCGCCCGTGAACGCGCCTTCTTCCAACGCTTTCAGTCCGTCCGGCAGCATGATGTGCTGATCCGGCTTGATAATCATGAACGGATTATTGTTTGTAACGGCATATCTGTGCGCTGCGGAGCCTGCGGCGGAAGCAAGCGTGATATGCTCTTTAAACGCCTGATCCGAAATCTGATTGATCTGCTCCGGAACGGTAATCCGCTTGAGACTTTCATCCGTAAAGGCGTATTCCTGTATGCGGACTACCGGGAAGGAAGCGAGCATAGCTGGAATTTCGAGCGATTCACCGGTTCCTTTGTAGCTGACGATGATCGCTTCGTCATTTTCAATCTGATATACGATGCCGCTTTCATCCGTAATTCCCGTGATATCGCGCATGTATTCGGGAATGCGCATGGCGCACCAGCCGCTAGTGCCCGTGCTGGAAACGCCCCAGCCCCAGTTATAGGACGAACCGGGATAGGTTTCATATATGGTAATGGTCATATCCGGGAACAGATATCCAAGCGACGCGTACGATGTTCCGGGCCCTGAACGAAGGTTCAAAGACGTAGAAACGGTAATCAGGTATATGGGGAACTCTTCTTCGGCCGGGTCGCCGTATTCCACAATGAACCCGCCCGCATCTGCGGAGCTGTCCGGAAGATCCAACCATTTGCCGGCTGTCGATTGGGCAAGGCGGCCGTTTGCATTATCGCCGTATGAAACGCCGGGGTGGCTCTGCGCCCATTTTCCCTCGGCAAAATCGTCCCAGAACATTTCGCCCGATTCCCACATCCAGTTACCGTTTGCGTATCTGCCGCCCAGCCAGCATGCGCCTTCTGCTTCGCTTATGAGCGCGGATATCGCTTCGTATTCGTCCGTCGACTGAACGGAGGCCAGATATCCGCCCTTTCCGGCGGCAAAAACGCTGGCATTCGTCCATGTATAGCCGCCCTTGTAGTATTCATAGGTATGTCCGTTTACCGTACAGGAGGCGTCGGGCTGCGTGTCTGCTTCAAGCGACTTCTCCCATACGGCATACAGCGTAATATCGCTGTTATCCGAGTAGGTATCGCCGGATGTAAAGTCGACGGAGCCCGTTTTGCTTTTCGACCAGCCGATGTGCGTATAGCCTGCCCGCGTAGGGGATATAGAGGTGATTACAAGCGGAACGCCTTCTTTTTTGGTTGTGGCGGCAGGCGCATTCTTGCCGCCGTTCGCGTTGTATGTAACGGTGTAGGTTTCAATGCTTCCGCCGTAACCCTTCCAGTAGATGTTGACTGCGTTTGTGCCGCGTGTTACACCCTTTGCATATCGGTTTGCCGGGATCTCATAATATACGCAGAAATAGTAGGCGGAGTCGTATGCGCCTTGCGCCGTGTTTGGCAGGGCTTTCAGATAGTTGCCCACGCTTTTTTTGTTGTTTTCCAGTTCGTATACCAGATATCCCAGCTGCCCTTCCAGACTTTTCCAGCTTTCAAAGCCATTATTCTCGCAATAATTGATCAGCGACTGCCGTCTGGAATTCCATTGGCATATGCCGTAGGCGTCGCCGCCGTCGCCGATGGCTTCGGGGTTGAAATTGCTTTCCGAACGAATGTTGGATAAAATTCCGCATGCCGCCGCGCAGTTTAGCCCGTACTCGTCCGTAAGATATGCGTGTATGATCTCCTTATTTTCATTTGCGTCTGCAAGTGCAATGGTTGAACCTGCAATTGACAAAGCAAAGAAAAGGAGGATCCATGCCCGGATATGCTTGCGCATGTTTTTGCGTGCCTCCTGTGTGATAAGCATATACTTCCAAGTTTACTATACACGATGAACGAGGAAATGTCAATTTCCGCATCAGTATGGAGGAATCAGAATGCTCCGCCATGCAGAGGTCTTGCCTGCAAAGCGGAGCGTGAAAGTTGATATATACGGAAGAAATCATTTAACTTCATTGAGTATTCTTTGAAGCTCGTCCGGAAGGGGTGATGAAAACTCCACGGTCCTGCCCGTAAGCGGATGGGTAAAGCGAATATACGCCGAATGAAGCGCAAAGCGTTCGGGCAGTATATCGCGCTTTTCCGTACCGTACAGGAAATCGCCGTATATCGGGCAGCCGATGGCGCTTGTGTGCACGCGAATCTGGTGCGTACGCCCGGTTTCCAGCGACAGGTGCAATAGGGCAAGGCCATTTTTTACATGGAGGGTTTTGTATCTGGTTGCGCAGGCTTTTCCGTCCGGGCGCACCTCGCGCCGGACGGTAGCGCCGTCGGCTTTCCCGATGGGAAGATCGATTCTGCCGCTTTCCGGGTTCGGCACACCATCCGTGATTGCCAGATATTCGCGCACGAATTCCGGGGTGTGAAGCTGCTTTTGCATCAGCATCTGCGCATGCGCGTTTTTTGCGGCGGCCATCAGTCCGCTGGTTCCCTTGTCCAGCCGGTTCACCGGACGGAACACAAAGCCAGGTTTATCGCGGTATAGATACATAAGCCGGTTTTCCAGCGTGTTGTCCGGCTGTTTGGGCGACGACTGCGTGGCAAGCGGCGCTTCCTTATCGATAACAATAACGTCTTCATCCTCATAAATGATCTGAACCGGCGCGTTTTCCGGCGTTATGATGAAATCGGGTTCGTCGTCTATCAGGCTGACGGTAATGGTTTCGCCCTTTTTTACCTTATAGTCTGCGTGTACGCTTGCGCCGTTTACGCACAGAGTGCCGTTGGCCTTTGCGCGTGCAAGCTGGTGGCTGGAAATAGATAACTTTGAACGGACTACGCGTTTGATCAGCCTGCCGTCGTCATCTTCCAGCGCAATATAGGTAAGCGTTCTCATGATGGTGTTCCTGCACTATGTTCGTTTACATGTCCGCCCGCCCGTTGCCGGTCGGGCGGGAAGTGTTTTTTGCTTATTTCTTTGCTCTCGTGTCGACGACGTCCTTAAGCAGCGAGCCGAATGCGTCAAAGCTCATGGCTCCCAGATCGCCCTCTGCGCGGTGGCGTACGGATACGGTGCTTTCAGCCATGTCGCGATCTCCTACAATCAGCATATAGGGGATCTTTTCAAGCTGAGCGTCGCGGATCTTCTTGCCGATCTTGTTGCCGGTTACATCGGCCTCGGCGCGGAAGCCAAGGGCGGCGAGCTTGTTCTTAAGCTCGATGGCGTAATCGGCGGCGCGGTCGGTTACCGAGAGGATGCGAACCTGCTCGGGAGCCATCCACGTGGGCAGCGCGCCGGCATAGGTTTCGATCAGGTAGGCGAGGGTACGCTCGTAGCAGCCCAGACTGGTGCGGTGAATGATGTAGGGCAGCTTCTTTTCGCCGCTTTCATCGATGTAATACATGCCGAAGCGCTCTGCGAGCAGCATGTCAATCTGCAGCGTTACGATGGTGTCTTCCTTACCGAATACGTTGTGATACTGAATGTCGAGCTTCGGACCGTAGAACGCGGCTTCGTCGATGCCGATTTCGTAGTTTACGCCCAGGTCGTCCAGAATCTCCTTCATGATGGCCTGCGCGGTTTCCCACTGCTCCTTCGTGCCTTCGTACTTGTTCTTGGGATTCTCGGGATCCCACTGGGAGAAGCGGAAGGTGCACTTGTCGAGCATGCCTACGGTATCCAGCATATACTTGGCAAGCTCCAGACAGCCCTTGAATTCCTCTGCCAGCTGATCGGGACGAAGCACCAGATGGCCTTCGGAAATCGTGAACTGGCGTACGCGGATCAGGCCGTGCATTTCGCCGGAATCCTCATTGCGGAAAAGCGTGGAAGTTTCGCCAAGGCGCATGGGCAGCTCTCTGTAGCTCCTCTGGCGGTTCAGGTATACCTGATACTGGAAGGGGCAGGTCATCGGGCGCAGGGCGAAGCATTCCTTCGTCTCGTCATAGGGATCGCCGAGAATAAACATGCCGTCCAGATAGTGATCCCAATGGCCGGAAATACGGTACAGATCGCGCTTGGCCATCAGGGGAGTTTTGGTGAGAAGATAGCCGGCCTTCTGCTCGGTGTCTTCTACCCAGCGCTGCAGAAGCTGAATCACGCGCGCGCCCTTGGGCAGCAGGATCGGAAGGCCCTGGCCAATGGAATCCACGGTGGTGAAGTATTCAAGCTCGCGGCCCAGTTTGTTGTGGTCGCGTTTAAGCGCGTCCTCGCGGGCGGCTACATAGGCGTCCAGCTCTTCCTTGGTGGCGAAAGCGGTTGCATAGATGCGCTGAAGCATCTTGTTCTTTTCGCTGCCGCGCCAGTAAGCGCCGGCGATGGACATGATTTTTACAGCCTTGATTTTTCCGAGGCTCGGAAGGTGCGGCCCTGCGCAAAGATCGGTGAAGCCGTCCTGCTTGTAGAAGGAAATCGCTTCGCCTTCCGGGAGTTCGTTAATGAGCTCTACCTTATAGGGTTCGTCCTTCATCAGTTCAAGCGCTTCCTCGCGGGGCAGCTCAAAGCGCTCCATGCGGCTGTTCTTTTTGATGATTTTGGTCATTTCCTTTTCGACCTGCGCAATAAAATCGGTCGTGAAGGGCTCGTCTACGTCAAAATCGTAGTAGAAGCCGTTGTCGATGGCCGGGCCGATGGCCAGCTTTGCCGCGGGGCGCAGCGCCTTAACCGCCTGGGCGAGCACGTGGCTTGCGCTGTGACGCAGAACGCGAAGGCCTTCCGGATCGCTGCCGGTGAGGATTTCAATAGAGGCGTCTTCGTTTACGGGGGCGGCCAGATCGGTTACAACGCCGTTTACTTTGGCGGCCAGCGCGGCTTTTTTCAGATCTTTATCGATTTCGCCGAGCATGTCAAGCGTGTTGGTTCCGTTTGCAAATTCCAGAATTTTGTCCTGATACGAGATTTTCATGTGCTTTTCCTCCAGTTTCGAAAATGAAAAACGCCCGTCCCTTCCATATCGAAGGGACGAGCGGTATGCCCGTGGTTCCACCCAACTGACGAAATTGCTTTCGCCGCTTTAAGGGGCTGTATCGCGCCCGATGCGCCGACTGTCGGGAGGCGGTGCGCTCATTTACGGTGTGCCGCGCGCGCTTTCAGCCTGTGACGCCCGCTCTCTTTTGCTCCTTGAAAATGAACAATTCTCCGTCGTCCAATCGGAATAAAACGATTATACGCCCGAAAACATGCAGTGTCAAGGTTTGAATTGTAAAACCTGAAAAAGGAAAAGAGAGGGCAAAAACCCTCTCCGTTTACATGTAATATGAATTGCTTTACAGTGCGATTTCCTTGTGCTGCTCGCTGGAATCGTAGATCGCCTGCATCATCTTTGCGGTGATGATAACGGTATCGATGTGGGAGGGCAGCTTTTCGCGGGTTTCGATGCATCTTACGAACGCATCGATTTCGTTCTGGAAATGATCGCGCATCTTGAATTCGGGGGTGTACTCTACCAGAGCGCCATTTTCGAAGGTATATACCTTGAAGGTGGAACCGTAGGTCAGGCGGATGCCGCCCTTATCGCCCATAAAGTCGATGTAGGTTTCGTTTTCGCCGATATTCTGCGCCCATGCGCCCTGGAAGGAGATGGTGGGGCCGTCGGTGCGGATGATGCCGACTACGGAATCGTCTACATCATAGGTGCCTTCCACATTTTTGGTATCCTCTGCCCACATGCTCTTGTAGGTGTAGTTTTTCATGTCAACGCCCAGCTTGCAGAACGCTTCGCCGGATACGGTGAGGGGCTTGGGGTCGCTGGTGCAGTACATAACGATGTCCAGATAGTGTACGCCCCAGTCGATCAGTGCGCCGCCGCCTGCGATGGCCTTGGTGGTGAATGCACCGCCCAGACCCGGGATGGAGCGGTGTGCGCGGAAGGATGCGTATACATGGAATACGTCGCCGAGCTTGCCTGCGTCGATGTACTTTTTGATCATGTTTACGCTGTCATTGAAGCGGTTTACAACGCCGATATTCAGGATGCGGCCGGTTTCGTGCTGAACCTTCTGCATCTCCAGCGCTTCTTTATAGGTGCGGGCGGCGGGCTTTTCGCAAAGCACGTCCTTGCCGGCGCGCATAGCGTCGATGGCGATCTGCGGATGGGCGTAGTTGGGGGTGCAGACGGAAACTGCCTGAATCTCGGGATCGTTCAGCGCATCGTGATAATCGGTGATGGCGACGCCGCAGCCGTACTTTTCAACGGCGGCCTGAGCCTTCTCGGGAATGATATCGCAGAAATACTTGATTTCTGCATTTTCATTATTCATATAGGAAGGAATGTGGGCGGCGTTTGCAATCGTGCCGCAGCCGATGACGGCAACCTTGATTTTGCTCATTGTAAGTTCCTCTCTTTCCAATACTTATTTGGATGGCTAAATAGTATCAGATACCGCGTCGTTTTTCAAGAGGTTCTATGAAAAACCTTGTAATAACGAGCTTTCTTGACAGAAAATTTTCTGAGGGTTACAATAAAACAAACGTAAAAGATAGAATTGTTTATATGGAACGGGGGGCTTAAATAATATGATCAGATCAAGGCAGGACAAATGGATTCTGACGGCATGGGAAAATAAGTTAGTGTATGACGAATGCATACTGTTCGCACCCGATATCCATACGCGCGAAACCGCGCCTTGCCGTCTTTTGTTTGAGCCCGAAAGGATTCTGTCGGTCAGAAGCGATTATCTGAACAGGGAATATGCCGAGGGCATTGATTATGAAGTGAAGGATGGATGCATTGTGCGGCTGCCCGGCGGCAGTCTTCCGTATTTTTCGTTTGATGAATCTTATCCCGAAACGCCGGCTTCTATTGCCGTTGACAGCGTGTTTGTACCGGGCCGATATGTGCGCTTTGAAAACGCCGGCATAGAAACGCATAAAAGGCAGATAAAGGTAACTTATGAACGCAGGGGAGGCATGCCGGATTTTGTCCGACCTATTCTTGACGATCTGCCCGTTACTAAAAGAAAGCTTCAAAATAAAGAAGACATGCACATTCTGTTTTACGGCGACAGTTTTATGGCAGGCTGCGACGCCAGCGGCGCAAGCGGAATCGTACCTTATATGGATACGCTGGATTGCCTGATCGTAAAATCGCTGGCGGAATTTTATGATCATCCCCGCATTCGCTTTACCAATACGGCTGTCGGCGGCACGGTTTCAAAGTGGGGTCTTGACTGCCTGAATGAACGCGTGTTTCAATATAACCCCGACCTTGTCGTTATCAGGTTCGGTATGAACGACGGCTCCACCGGCGTAGAACCGGAGGAGTTTTCGGAAACGATGCGCTTAATCGCTTGTGAGATATGTAAACACAATCCGGACTGCGAAGTGATTATCATGACCAGCGAGCTTCCAAATCCCGACTGCAAGGGCTGGACAAAGGAACATGATCGATATGAAGCGTTTCTGGACGCAAAAATTCAGGATGGGAATGGTGTTTCGAAGGTACGGGTAATGGACTTTTTCAAATACATCTGCAGCGTTAAGGGCTTTTCCTCCATAACCGCTAATTTTATCAACCATCCGAATGATTTTATGATTCGCCTGTATGCCAACCTTGTGGCGTCTTCACTCGGCGCGGTAATCAAGGAACAGAATTAAAGACAGAGGGGGCTGTTGCATTCAAACAGCCCCCCCTCTGACTATAAACAAACTTTATCCGAGCGTTACTACGATTTCATGTACTTTTCCGTCGCCGTATACGGGCAGGACATTTCCGGAAATGGGCGCTCCATCGGCAACCACGCTCTTTACGCCCCTTGAAACCTTATCGGGGTTCTGGATTGTGATGTTGTAAACCGCGCCGCGGAAACGGCGGGAAATCCGGAAGGTATTCCATGCGCGGGGAATGCAGGGATCAATCCTGAGTCCGGCCCAGTCGGGTTTGACGCCCAGTATGTAATTGCTGATTACATAGAAATTCCAGGCGGCGGTACCGGTCAGCCAGCTGTTTTTTGCCTGACCGAAGTTTTTGGCGTCCTTACCCGCGATCATCTGGCTGTATACGTAGGGCTCCATTTTATGCGTATCGCTGATATCCTCACGATAGGCGGGCGCAATCTTTTTATACAGCTCGAATGCGCGGTCGCCATGTCCCACAACGGTTTCCGCCGCAATAATCCAGGGATTGTTGTGGCAGAATACGGCGGCGTTCTCTTTATATCCCGGCGGATAGGAGGATACTTCGCCAAGCTCCACATGATATTCCTTGTAAGCAGGCTGCAGAAGCACGATGCCATGCTCGGTTTCCAGCCATTTTTCTACAGATTCAAGCGCCTTTTCGGCTTTTCCGTCGTCAACGCCAGCTCCGCCCATGATGCAGTAGCCTTGACTTTCAATAAAGATCTTTCCGTCTTCACATTCCTTTGAGCCCACTTTGTTTCCGAACGCGTCATATGCGCGCACAAACCATTCGCCATCCCAGCCTGCTGTCAGAATTACCTGACGCATGCTGTCAATTTCCGCCTGCGCCTTTTCCGCCTTTTCGGTTTCGCCCTTATGCTTCAGTATATCCACAAGCTCCGGTCCGATGGAAATGAACATGCCTGCAATCAGAACGGATTCCGCCACGCGGTCGTCGGGCGCGTCGGGATTGGAGAAGGTCTGGAAACTTTCGCCGGGCGCGTCTGAGAAACAGTTCAGGTTCAGGCAGTCGTTCCAGTCGGCGCGGCCGATCAGGGGCAGGCCATGGGGGCCTTTGTTGTTGACAACATGATAGAAGCTGTTTTCCAGATGCTCAAGGAGCGTTCCGCAATCGTTCGGATTGCAGTCATAAGGCGTGCTTTCATCGAGAATGGAGAAGTCGCCCGTTTCCTTGATATATGCGGCAGTGCCGGCAATCAGCCACAGCGGATCGTCGTTGAATCCGCCGCCAATGTCGTTGTTGCCCTTTTTCGTCAGGGGCTGATACTGGTGATAGCAGCCGCCGTCGTGAAACTGCGTTGCGGCGATATCCAGTATGCGTTCGCGGGCGCGTTCGGGAATCTGGTGTACAAAACCCAGAAGATCCTGCGAGGAATCGCGGAAGCCCATACCTCGGCCGATACCGCTTTCAAACATGGATGTGGAGCGGGACATGTTGAATGTGACCATGCACTGATACGGATTCCAGATATTGACCATGCGGCTCAGTTTTTCGTCATCCGTCGTAAGCACATATGCACTTAACAGATTGTCCCAGTGTGCGCGAAGGGCCAGGAACGCCTCTTCGATCTGTTTGTCGGTTGTAAGAGAAGCGATCATTTCCTTGGCTGGCGCTTTATTGATAACGCCGGGCGCAATGAATTTCTGATCCACGGGAACTTCCACATATCCGAGGACGAAATTGAACTTCTTTTCTTCACCCTTTTTCAGATGGATCTTCAGCTGATGAGACGCGATCGGCTGCCAGCCGGAGGCGATGGAATTGCCCATTTTTCCCGATACGACGTTCTCGGGCGATTCAAAACCGTTGTAAAGGCCCATGAATGTTTCCATATCCGTATCAAAACCCGATATAGGCGCGTTTACGGTGTAAAACGCATAATGGTTTCTGCGCTCGCGGTATTCTGTTTTGTGGTAAATAACGCCGTCCTCCACTTCCACCTCTCCGGTTGAAAAGTTGCGCTGGAAGTTCAGCATATCGTCGTTTGCATCCCACAAGCAGAATTCGATAAAGGAAGTGAGGATAATGTCCTTTTCGGTGTCACTTTCATTTTTCAGCGTAATCTGATGAACCTCAGCGTTGATTCCCATGGGCACAAAGGAAAGCTGACTGGCGGAAAGGCCGTTTTTCTTTCCGGTAATCATCGTATAGCCCATACCGTGACGGCATTCATAGGCGTCTAGTTCGGTTTTTGAGGGTTTCCATCCGGGATTCCAGATCAGGCCGGCGTCGTTTATGTAGAAATATCGTCCGCCATTATCGACCGGCATGTTGTTGTAGCGGTAGCGAGTTACGCGGCGAAGGCGTGCATCGCGATAAAAGCAGTATCCGCCTGCGGTGTTTGAAATAATGCCGAAAAACTTTTCGCACCCGAGGTAGTTGATCCAGGGGTAAGGAGTGCGCGGCGTATGGATTACATACTCGCGCGCCTTGTCGTCAAAATACCCGTATTTCATGCGCTTTTCCCTCCTGTCGCCGGCATTTCGCGGCGGTATTATGTTTATAGTATAGCACGATTAAATTTAACGTTCAATCGTTTTTTGATCTGCACTGCGCAAAGCAGCGGAAACCTTTGCTGTCTATGCCTGCTTTCTGCGCTTAAAGAGCGCGTATACGGACATAAGTATTATCAGCAGAATCAGGGCGGCCAATGCCGCAAACCATATGCTTTCGTTTGGAATGAAGGAAGTTGTGCCATCCTGATTGACAACGTAGTCGGCGTTTCTGAGCACATACGCCCCGATAGCCGGGCCGATCACGCCGGGCAGAAGTACCTGCGATATGATGCGTACGCCCTGAAATTCGCCGGCTTTTCCCTCCGGCGTATGCTCCCTTATGGCTGCGCCGAAAACGGCCATGCCGGTTAAATAGCCGATCATCATCAGAAGCGATGCAATGAATACGACAGATGTGTTTTTGGACAGATAAAAGAGAATATAGCCCGTGCTCAGGGTCAGAAACGGCAGCGGTATGGAGCGTGCAAAACCGAATTTATCAAAAACGCGTCCGTAGAAGAAGGTACATACAGAAGCGGCAATCACCGCCGGGGCCATGATCAGCACATATGCGTCAAGTTTAAGCGCTTCTTCGTAATACAGAATCAGATACGGCATAAAGATCTGTATGGATACGCCGAACACCGAAAAGCATCCGAACAGCAGATACAGAGCCTTGTTGCCTTTGATTGTATGAATCTTGAAGGAATGAAGGAGAAGGTCGATATAGCGAGCCGGTACCGGCTTCAGGGCTTCGCTTTCCTGAATGGTAAAAAAACCTAAAATACCCGTTGCCAAAACGACGCCGCCGATAATCAGAAAAATCGTCGTCCAGCTTTTCGGATTGTCCAATGAAAAGCTCATAAAGCCGCCGAAAACGATCAATATCGACAAAAGCGGCATCATAGAATTCAGTCCTTCGATCCGTCCGCGGTTTGTTTCATCGCCAAGGTCGGTCAGCCATGCGTTGTAGGCTGCGTCGTTTGCGGTGGAGCCGAAAAACGTCATTACGCAGTCCAGAAGTATGCTGAGGGTGATGCCCAGCGACGCGGCTGCAGCCTGAGAGCCCGCAGCGGGCGTAAGGACATCCATTCTGACAATGGAAAACAGAAGTATGCTGACGCCCCACAGCGTATAGCCGCCTGCAATGAAGGCGCGCCGCCTGCCGAGCTTGTCGGATAACGCACCCATCAGCACGGTGGTCAGCGCGGCGGATACGGCGCTTGCGGTTACCATAAGTGAAATATCTGCGGCGGATGCGTGAAACATTTTGTAGATGAACACGTTGAAATACATGTTTTCAACCGTCCACGCGATTTGACCCATCAGGCCAAACACTACGATGGCGGCCCACATACCGCCTGCTTTTCTTTTGTTCATAATACCCCCGCCTTTATGATTGATCTTTACAGATTCAGAAGGATAATCGACAGCGTACCCAGCACATAGCCGATATACTGCATGCGGCTGAAACGCTCCTTATATACAAAGAAGGCCAGAAGGAAAACGGCAATCATATTCAATGCCGCCATGGACGGATACATGATGGTGTTAGGAATGTTTCCGATTATAATTATGATCAATAGGTTTAATGCGCCGTTTGCCGTTCCGTTGGCAGCGGAATATAGAAAGCACTTCCTGAGGTCCTTCAGAAATGCTTTGCTTGTGATAAAGCCGTAAATCATAAGAAGAAGGATGGACAGAGCGAGCGCAATGATCATGAATTCGTGCGAATATTCTTCGCCAAGCGCCTGTTTTTGCGCGTTCTGAGAAATGGAGCATACGCCGTTTGCAAAAAAGGACAGGGAAATAAAGGCCAGCCACCGAAGGGAAAAGCGTTTGCCGTTTTCGGTTTTGAGGTTGATCATGACAAGCGCTGCGAACAGCAGAAGCACGCCCGCTATGACATTTCCGGTCAGCGGTTCACCCATTACAAGGCCGTAGCCCGTGGGAAAAACGAGAGAACTTGAAACGATCAGATTAGAAATTGCCAGAGAACCGCAGCGGATGGCTTCCACCGAACCGACCCAAGCTAAAGCAAAGGAAATACCGAAGAAAATTGAATAGGGCACAACGCGCACATCAAACGACAGCCGGAACCCGGAGGTTACCAGAAAGAAGATCAGCGCCATGAAGGCTGTAACGGTTGAAAACGCAATTACGTTCTGAGGGTGAACCTTTCGGTTATAGCTTTTCTGAGAAATGTTTTGTACGCAGTTCGCCACAGGAATCAAGAGAAGCAAAAAATAATACAGCATAGGCTTGCTCTTTTCCGATAGATTTTCTTTCGGTATTATCGCATGTATACATAATGCCGTCAAGCAATTTCGGTATGCTTTTGAAACGGAAGAAGATGACTTTTCGATCGACGCGTGTTATAATACATGCACGATATACAAAGGAGAGATTGCATGAACGATTATTTAAAGGCGGTTACCTATCAATATCCGGAAAAGATCCCGGTGAAAGTAGGGCTTCTTCCTGCGACATGGGCAAAATACGGCGCGGATCTTCAGGCGCTGTGCCTTCGGCATCCGTCGATATTCAAGGGTATGAAGGCAACCGATGAGGTGCGGTATTTTACGCCGCCTTCCTATCATGCAGGCAAGTTCACCGACGCATGGGGCTGCGTGTGGGAAAACATCAAGGAAGGATACGAATCCATCGTTACCGGACACCCGGTGCCCGAGCGTGAGGATGTATGGAAGCTGGAAGCACCAAAGGAGGATATCGGCACGCCGCACGGTTTTATGTACCTGCGCCTGATGGATCTTCGTGGATTTGAGGAACTGATGGTCGATTTTGCCGAGGAGCCGCCGGAGCTTCAGCGCCTGATTGATATCGTGCGCGACTATAACATTCGACAGACGAAGCTGATCGTGGAAAAATCTCTCGACGAGGAGATTATCGTGTTTGGCGATGACAACGGTCTTCAGCATGCGCTGCCTATCCGACCCGCTACCTGGCGCAAGTACATAAAGCCCGCGTACAAGGCGATTTATGATGTGGTGCATGATGCGGGCAAAATGGTATATATGCATACCGACGGTTGCATCTGGCCGGTCATTGGCGACATGATTGAAACGGGCGTAAACGTACTGAATCCCCAGATCCGCGCAAACGGCCTTCAGAACCTTGTGAATACCTGCAAGGGAAAGGTGTGCATCGATCTGGATCTGGACAGGCAGATGTTCCCGTTTGCAACGCCTGCTCAGATTGAGGATCATATTTTTGAATGCTTACGCGCAATGTATATGCCTGAGGGCGGATTGATGCTGGCTGCCGAATGCGCCGCGGACGTTCCGCTTGAAAACATCGAAGCCATCTGCAATGCGCTAGAACGCGCCCAGGACTATAAGGGCTGATAGGGCGACGCCCGGAAGGCGCCAAGAGAAAACCGACGAGGAGCCGATCGCTCTTTGTCGGTTTTAAAATACCAATTGAACCAGCAGCATATATACAACTGTGCCCGAAACTATGCTGATCAGCGTGCTGCGTTTCCAAAGATGCAGCAGCACTACCGCTGCGCAGGCGATGAGGCTTGGAATAAAGCCTGCGGCTTCTTTGAAGCTTACGCCCTTTAAGCAATACACAACAAGCATGCCCATGATGGCGGGCGGCAGCGAGCGGCTGAGCTTTTCCACAAACTTCGGAGCCTTGCGCTTCTGCCCGAACATGATAAAGGGGATAAAGCGGATCATTGCCGTGACCAGCGATATGATCAGCACGCTCAGCCAGGCCTGTGAATTTGTCATCATGGCGTTTTCTCCTTTTTCATGCCGAGACACAGGGCGATTACCAGCATTGCGGGAAGCAGAAAGCTTTCGCTTCCGAAGAGTATCAGGCACAGAGCCGATGCGCCCAGCCCTATCAGCGCCGCAACGTGATCCTTATTGGTCATCCACTGGTCGGTAAACACGGTTACAAACAGCGCTGTCAGTGCAAAATCGATACCCTCCGTGCTGAAGGGGAGAATTGCGCCTGCAAGTGCGCCAAGAACCGAACCCAGAACCCAGTAAGCGTGGTTCATGAGCGTGACGATGAAATAATAGCGGCTCTTTTCCGATTCGGAAATCCCGGGTATGTCAGCGCACAGCAGGGAATACGTTTCATCCGTCAGCGCATATATGAGATACGGTTTTTTGGCGCCCGTGTTTTTGTATTTTTCCAGCATGGATATACCGTAAAACAGATGCCGGGCGTTAACCATCAGCGTGGTGACGACTACTGTGATCAGAGAAGCGGCGCCCGAAAACAAATCAATGGCAACGTACTGCATGGAGCCTGCGTATATAAAAAGGCTCATGCAGAAGGCCATAAGCACGCTGTAGCCGGTTGAGTGCATGATGATTCCAAAGCCAAATCCCAGTACGAGATAGCCCGTCATTACGGGAAGCGTAGCAAGGAAGGCTTGTTTCAATAGCTTTTTCATAATAATACCGAAGGGAAGCGCTGATTTTTAGCGCCTCCCTTTTCTTTTCCTATTTTGCGATTGCGTCACAATATATGCAGCAGTACGTGCGGTTTTCGGGATCGGTCAGGCGGAATTCCTGGTGAAGCTCGCGCTCGACGGAGGTGATGCAGCGCGGGTTTTTGCAGTGAATGACGTCGATCAATCGAACGGGGGGCTTCAGCTTTTCGCGCTTGACGCGCTTTCCGTCCTTGATGATGTTCACGGTGATGCCGGGATCGATGTAGCCCAGCACGTCCAGATTCAGCTCAATGATCTCGCCGATTTTAATAATGTCCTTTTTGCCCATCTTATTGCTGTCGGCGTTTTTGATCGTTGCCACTACGCAATCCAATTCATCCAGATGGAGAATTTTTGAAATCTCATGTCCGCGTCCTGCGGTAATGTGGTCAAGAACAATACCTTCTTTTATCTGTCCGATAATCATGCCTTTACCCCCAGAAGCTTCATGATCAGCGCCATGCGCATGTACTTTCCGTTCAGCACCTGCTTAAAGTAGCAGGCGCGAGGATCGTCGTCTACTGCGACGGAAATTTCATTTACGCGGGGCAGCGGATGCATGATGCAGAGATCCTCCTTCGCCTTCATGAGCTTTTCGGGCGTAAGGATGTAGGTATCCTTCAGGCGAACATAGTCTTCTTCGTTAAAGAAGCGCTCGCGCTGTACGCGGGTCATGTACAGGATGTCGAGATCGCAGATGTGATCCTCGAGCGAACGAACCTCTTTATAGGGAATGCCGGTCTTTTCCAGATGCGCCGCCTTGACGTAGTCCGGAATGCGAAGCTCGTCCGGAGAAATCAGTACGAAGGAAATTCCCTCGTATCTGGACATTGCGCCGATTAAGGAATGCACGGTGCGGCCGAACATCAGGTCGCCGCACAAGCCGACAGTGAGGTTGGACAGGCGGCCCTTCTCGCGCCTTATGGTGCAAAGGTCGGCCAGAGTTTGCGTGGGATGGTTGTGTCCGCCGTCGCCGGCGTTGATAACGGGAATGCTGGCGCGCATGTCGGCAACCTTCGGCGCGCCTTCCTTCGGGTGGCGCATGGCGATGATGTCGGCATAGCAGGAAACGGTGCGTGCGGTGTCGGAAACGCTTTCGCCCTTGGACGCCGAGGAGGACTGCGCCTCGGAAAAGCCCAGAACGTTTCCGCCAAGCTCGTACATCGCCGCTTCAAAGGACAGCCTTGTGCGGGTGGAAGGTTCAAAAAACAGCGTCGCCAGCTTTTTTCCACGGCAAAGGCCATAATACTTTTCGGGATGAACTGCGATATCGTCCGCAACGTCGAGCATTTCGTTTATTTCCTGAATGGAAAGATCCATGATATCGTTAAGGCCGTTCATCTTATGCCTCCATCCAGCTTTCGTCGGAGGGATTGTTTCTGAAAGCGATCAGCTTCTGAACGTCTTCGGGCTTGATGTAGCCGGTTTCTGCGGCGGCTTCGGCGACGACGTCAAAGTTTACGAGGCTGACGTTCTTCACATTGGCCTCTGCAAGGCGGTCAAGGCCTTTTTTCATGCCGTAGGTAAAGATGCTGACGATGCCCAATACCTCTGCGCCTTCCTCGCGAAGGGCGTTTACGACTTCGATCGCGCTGCCTGCGGTGGAAATCAGGTCTTCAACCACAACGACCTTCTGGCCAGGCAAGAGTTTGCCTTCGATGCGGTTCTGGCGTCCGTGATCCTTGTTGCCGGAGCGCACATAGCCCATGGGGAGGGACATGATGTCTGCGGTGATGGCGGCGTGCGCGATGCCGGCGGTAGATGTGCCCATCAGTACCTCCGCTTCGGGGTAGTGTTTGCTGATGGTTTCGGCGAATGCGTGCTCAACATCGTTTCTGGCATCTACATCAGTCAGAATGAGGCGGTTGTCGCAATATACGGGGCTTTTGATGCCGCTGGCCCAGGTGAAGGGCTCAGCGGGGCGGAAGAATACAGCGCCGATGCGCAGAAGATGACTGGCAATTTTCTTGGAAACATCCATAATCTTTATCCTCCTGACTGAATATGCTTTTTTATTCGGCGAATTCCTTCATGCAGCGCTGCCATGCGGCGAGGGGGTCGGCGGCGCGGGTGATCGGGCGTCCGACGACGATGAAATTGCTGCCCAGCTGCTTTGCCTTTTCGGGGGTGGTTACGCGGGCCTGATCGCCTACGTCGCCGTCTGCGAAGCGGACGCCGGGGGTTACGGTGATAAAGTCGTTTCCGAGCTTCTCGTGAACGATCGGGCTCTCAAGGGGCGAACAGACGATGCCGTCAAGTCCGGCGGTGCGGGCATTATTGGCATAATGCATAACGGTGTCCTGAACGTCGCCAGCAATTTTCAGCTCGTTGTTCATGGCTTCCTTTGTAAGGCTGGTCAGCATGGTTACGGCAATCAGCTTGGTTTTTCGTTCGCCCTGCGCAGGGGTCAGGCCTTCGAGCGCTGCCTGCATCATCTGAATGCCGCCGCCCGCGTGCAGGTTGGTCATGTCTACTTCCAGATCCTTAAGCACCTTCATTGCGCTTTTTACGGTGTTGGGAATGTCGTGGAGCTTCAGATCCAGAAAAATGGAATGTCCGCGCTCTTTGATTTTGCGCACGATTTCGGGGCCGGCTGCGTAATACAGTTCCATTCCGATTTTGAGATACGGTTTTTCGCCTTCGAATCGGTCGAGGAAGGACAGGGTATCGTTCATTCCGGGAAAGTCGCATGCGATAATTACGTTGCGTTTCATCAGTGCGCGCCTCCTATAATATCGGTAAGGTTATTGATGCCATATTTATCCATAACTTCGGGCAGTGCCTTGATAATTTCGGGACAGGCCCAGGGATTCACAAGGTTATACGCGCCGACCTGAACGGCGGTTGCGCCGGCGAGCATCATTTCAATGACGTCCTCCGCCGATTCGATGCCGCCCATGCCGACAATCGGGATTTTTACGTTTTCATATACCTGATACACCATGCGCACGGCTATCGGAAATATGCAGCCTCCGGATACGCCGCCGGTTTTGTTTTTCAAAATCGGCTTTCGGGATTTCAGGTCGATGCGCATGCCCAGAAGCGTATTGATCAGGCTGATTCCGTCCGCCCCCGCATCCTCGCACGCCTTTGCGATGGAAACGATATCGGTAACATTTGGAGAAAGCTTTACAATTACGGGCTTTGCGGTTACCTTCTTGACGGCTCTGGTAACTTCCGCCGCGCCTTCGGGCGTGGTTCCAAAGCTCATGCCGCCGCCGTGTACGTTCGGGCAGGATACGTTTACTTCCAGCCAGCCGATATTGTCTTCTTGATCCAGAAGCTCGCATACACGCGCATAATCGCTTACCGAAAAGCCGCTTACATTTGCCATGACGGGCTTATGAAAGTGTTCGCGGATCCAGGGAAGCTCCTCGGAGATTACCTTTTCAACGCCCGGATTCTGAAGGCCTACGGCATTGAGCATACCGCCGGAGCATTCCGCAATGCGCGGAAGCGGATTTCCCTGACGGGGGGACAGGGTGGTTCCCTTAAAGGAGAAGGAGCCCAGAATATTGATATCGTACAGTTCGTGAAATTCGCGCCCGTAGCCAAAGGTGCCGCTGGCGGGAATGATGGGATTGTCCATTTGAATTCCGGTGAGCGTTACGCTTGTTACGGCCATAGTATTTCCTCCCCGCCAAACACGGGCCCGTCCTTACAGACGCGCTTGAGCCCGTTTTTCGTTTCCATGCTGCAGCCCATGCATGCGCCAAAGCCGCAGGCCATGCGGGCTTCAAAGCTGTACTGAGCGGGCGTTTGTATTTTTTTGCGGGCGGCGTTCAGCATGGGCATGGGACCGCATGCGTACAGGCAGGTTGCGTCTTCCGGCAGATGATCCGTGGCAAAGCCCTTTTCGCCCATGGAACCGTCCTCTGTAAAGAGGAGTACCTTTGCACCCGCTTCTTCAAATTCTTTTGCGTAATAAACGTCGGCCTTCGAACGGAAGCCGATGGCCACCGTTACGTGCTTTCCGGCTTCTGTCAGCGCTTTGGCCAGGCCGTACATCGGCGCTACGCCGCTGCCGCCGCCAAGTAAGGTGGGACGATCGCCGGACAGGGAGAGATCAAACCCGTTTCCGAGATTGGTCAGCGCCATTATGCTTTCGCCCGGCTGCATGCGCGCCATTTTTTCCGTACCCTTGCCGACGACTTTGTAGATTAATATCATCTCGTCGTTTTTGGCGTAGCATACGGAAATCGGGCGGCGCAGGTAGAGACTGTCTACATGTACGTTTATAAACGTTCCGGGGCGCTCGCAGTCGCGTGCGTCACCCGAAAGCATCATTTGGTAGGTGTCCCGCGCGATTTCAATATTTGATACAATTTTGAATTCGGTATCTTTCATCCGGCCTGCTCCTTACTGATCGATGGTGGAAATTCGAATCGTGCTTTCCTCCAGAACATCCAGAACTACGCGTGCGGTGTCCAGAGAGGTGAACATCGTTACGCCGTTTTCAATGGCAAGCTTTCTGATTTCGCTGCCGTCGGCTACCTGATGGGTGTGACCGATGTTGCGGGTATTGAGTACGTATGCAATGTGACCCTGGCGGATGGCGTTGGGTACGTCATCCGAGCCGTCGGAAATCTTTCCAAGCACGCGGGTGCGGATGCCGTGCTCCTTCAGGAACAATGCCGTTCCGCGTGTAGCTTCAATATTAAAGCCAAGCTTGTAGAAGCGGTTAATCAGCTCCAGCGCTTCCGGCTTGTCCTTGTCGGCGATGGTGGCAAACACGGTTCCGTAGTTCTGAAGCGTCATGCCGCTGGCCTGAAGCGCCTTGAACATGGCGCGGTTCAGTCGGTCGTCATAGCCGATCGCTTCGCCGGTGGATTTCATTTCCGGCGACAGATACGCGTCCATGCCGCGCAGCTTGTGGAAGGAGAATACCGGAGCCTTCACATACCAGCGCTTTTTCTCGTCCGGATACAGATCGAAAATGCCCTGTTCCTTAAGCGTTACGCCCAGAATTGCGCGGGTTGCAATGTCGGCAAGCGGGTAGCCGGTGGCCTTCGAAAGGAAGGGAACCGTTCTGGAAGAGCGCGGATTGACCTCGATGATGAAAACCTGATCGTATTTGTCAACGATGAACTGTATGTTGTAAAGGCCCACGATGCCAAGCCCCAGGCCCAGCTTTTTCGTGTACTCCAGAATCTTGCCCTTTACGGCGGAGGACACGCTGAATGAAGGGTATACGCTGATGCTGTCGCCGGAATGGATGCCGGTGCGCTCTACCAATTCCATTATACCCGCTACGAATACATTGCGTCCGTCGCATACCGCGTCTACTTCAAGCTCCTTGCCGAGAATGTAATGGTCGACAAGAACCGGCTTATCCGCATCGATTTCTACGGCGGTTTTAAGATAGTGCCTCAGCTGCTCCTCGTTTCCGACGATCTGCATGGCGCGGCCGCCCAGTACAAAGCTCGGACGCACCAGCACCGGATAACCGATTTCTTCCGCCGTTCGTACGCCGTCTTCTATGTTGGTTACGGCGCGGCCTTCGGGCTGGGGGATGTTCAGGCTCTTGAGCACCTTTTCAAACGAATCGCGGTTTTCGGCGCGTTCAATGGCGTTTACGTCTGTGCCGATGATGTTTACGCCGCGTTTGAGAAGCGGATCGGCCAGATTGATGGCCGTCTGTCCGCCAAGGGAGGCGATGACGTCAAACGAATTTTCATGCTCAAGCGCGTTCATTACGTCTTCGGGTGTGAGCGGCTCAAAGTACAGCTTGTCGGCGGTGGTATAGTCGGTGGATACGGTTTCGGGATTGTTGTTGATAATGATGGCTTCAAGACCGGTAGAGCGGATGGTGGTTACCGCGTGCACGGAGGAATAGTCAAACTCTACGCCCTGACCGATTCGGATCGGACCTGCGCCGAGCACAACGACCTTTTTCCTGTCGTCCACTACGTTCTGATTGCTTCCGGTATAGGTGGAATAGAAATAGGGGATGTATGCGCCGGTGTGGCAGGTATCTACCATGCGGTATACCGGGCGGATATTGTTTGCACGGCGGAAGTTCCAGACGGTGGTTTCATCTGTCTGCCAGAGGGAGGCGATGTACTTATCCGAGAAGCCGAGCTTTTTGGCTTCCTTAAGAACGTCTTCCTTCATGGGATTATTCGTAAGTACCGTTTCGTAATCTACGATGACCTTGATGGATTCAAGGAAAAGGCCGGTGATTCGGGTGAGCTCATGGATTTCGGAAACGGACTTGCGGCGTCTGAACAGCTCCGCCACTGCGTACAGCGTATCGTCGCGGAATTCGCTGAGGTATGCTTCGATTTCCTCGGTCGGCATATTGTCAAACTTTTTCTGGTACAGGTGGCATACGCCGGTTTCCAGAGAGCGGACGGCCTTCAAAAGACACTCGGAGAATGTGGAACCAATGGCCATAACCTCGCCCGTGGCCTTCATCTGCGTGCCGAGGCGGTTTTCGGCGTCGGCAAATTTGTCGAACGGGAAACGCGGGTATTTGCATACGCAGTAATCCAGCTTCGGAACGAAGGAAGCGTAGGTGTTGGCTACCGGAATCTCGTTAAGGTGCATGCCGACGGCGATTTTTGCCGTAACGCGCGCGATCGGGTAACCGCTGGCCTTGGAGGCGAGCGCAGAGGAACGGGATACGCGGGGGTTGACTTCGATTACATAGTATTCGCTGGTGGTGGGGTTGAGCGCAAACTGCACGTTGCAGCCGCCCTCGATTTCAAGCGCGTGTATGATCTTGAGCGCGCTCTCCATCAACATGGTTTCATCCTTTTTGTCAAGAGACATGATCGGGGCTACAACTACGCTGTCGCCGGTGTGAACGCCGACAGGATCCACGTTTTCCATACCGCAGATCGGAATGGCGGTGTTAGCGCCATCGCGCATAACCTCAAATTCAATTTCCTTATAGCCTTTAACGCTTTTTTCAACCAGTACCTGACTGACAGGGGAAAGGCGGATGGCGGTTTCCGCCATGTCGTTCATTTCCGCTTCGGTATATACAAATCCGCCGCCCGTGCCGCCCAGCGTAAATGCGGGGCGCAGTACGACCGGATAGCCGATTTCGCGCGCGGCATCAAAAATCTCTTCCTTGCTGTAGGCAATGCGGGAGGGAATTACGGGCTCGCCGATTTCTTCGCACAGCTGCTTGAACAGTTCTCTGTCCTCTGCGCGTTCTATGGATGAGCTCTTTGTGCCGAGCAGCTGGGTTCTGCATTCGCGAAGGATGCCCTTCTTTTCAAGCTGCATGGCGAGGTTCAGACCGGTCTGACCGCCGATTCCGGGAATGATGGCGTCCGGACGCTCATAGCGCAGAATGCGCGCCACGTATTCCAGCGTCAGGGGCTCCATGTATACTTTGTCGGCAATGGTGGTATCGGTCATGATGGTGGCAGGATTGGAGTTTACGAGTACGACCTCATAACCCTCTTCCTTCAGTGCCAGACATGCCTGTGTGCCGGCATAGTCGAATTCCGCGGCCTGGCCGATAACAATGGGACCGGAGCCGATGATCATGATTTTATTAAGATCTGTACGCTTTGGCATGTTTTATTCCTCCACCCTTGCGTCGTATACTTTTTCGCCCTTATATACGGTATATACAATGTCGCCCTTTACGGGATATCCTTCAAACGGGGTTGCATGGCCCATGGAGAGCAGCTTGTCGCCGCATACGGTGAATTCGATTGTCGGGTCGAAGACCGTAAAATCGGCGCTTGCGCCGGGCTTGATTTCGCCACCTTCAATGCCGAACCGCTTTCTGGGCGCTTTTGTCAACATTTCAATCAGCCTTTCAAGAGGCATAATCCCTTTGTTTACCATATAGGTCATCATGATTGGAAACGCGCATTCAATGCCCGTTACTCCCATGGCGCTGCCCATGAAGCCTTTGGATTTTTCTTCTGCGGAATGCGGCGCGTGATCGGTCGCCAGCATGTCGATGGTACCGTCCAGAACGCCCTCAACAAGCGCCAGCCGGTCTTCCTCCGAACGGATGGGGGGATTCATCTTGTAGCGGCCCTCGTTCTTCAGCATCAGATCGTTCATAATCAGGTAATGCGGCCCGGTTTCGCAGGTAATGTCCACGCCGTCTTTCTTTGCCTGACGGATCAGTTCCACGCTTTCTTTGGTGGAAATATGGCATACGTGGTATTTTGCGCCGGTTTCCTTCGCCAGCGCGATATCGCGCTCGATCATTTTGTATTCGCTTTCCGAAGAGATACCGGGAAGCCCGTTGGCGCTTGCAAATTCGCCCGCGTGACAAACGCCGCCCTTGACCAGCTCCATAACCTCGCAATGCGCGGCGATTACCTTGCCAAGCGCTTTGGCCGTCAGGAGGGCTTTTTTCATGATTTCCGCATCGTCCACTCCGCTTCCGTCGTCGGAATAGCCAATGACTTTATCCGCCATACCTTCCATATCGGAAAGTTCCAGTCCTTTACGGCTCATGGTAATGGTTCCGTAGGGGATTACGTCAATCACGGCGTCTTTTTTTATTTTGTCTATTTGTACCTTTACGGTATCCTTTGCATCGGGCGCGGGATTCAGGTTCGGCATTGTACCAACCAGAGTGTAGCCGCCCCTTGCCGCAGCCTTGCTTCCAGTAGCGATCGTTTCTTTATAAGAAAAACCCGGCTCACGGAAATGCACATGCACATCCGCAAAACCGGGAAAAACAGTACAACCGGAAAGAGAAATAACTTTATCCCCTTTCAGATCGGAAACGTCGCCCACGCGTTCGAATTTGCCGTTTGAAACGGAAAAATCGGCTGTTTCCAGCCTGCCGTTCAAGTAGACCTGTCCGCCCGTGTATATCGTACGCAAACCGGAACGCTCCTTTCATAAACAGCGCCAGACTGCCGGAAAAGGTTGTTTTCATAAAAATGCAGGCCTTTTTATTGCCCGCTGAAAATGGTTTATGAATGCCTGCCGGAGACCTTGCACTGTGTGCAAAAATTGCTGATGGAATTATACCTATCCGTACTCCTGTGTGTCAAGCGCAGCTTTGTGAAAAAACAGCATATCATATTAAGAAATATATATGTTTTGCAAACGCATGCCGGCGTGCGGTAATGTTATCGTATAAGAACAAAAATTAGCAAGGACGGTTCTGTTTTTTTTCACTTTGCTTGACGCGGACTGAAAGGGAATGTATACTATATATTATGAAATATGATAAAATAATGGCGAGGTGTGATTATGGCAAAGTATGTACTTTCCGCGTTTGCAGATGAAGCCGATCAGATGCTTGACGGACAGATTGAAGCGTTGACCAAGGCCGGTATCGCGGGCGTGGAGCTGCGCGGCGTAAACGGAAAAAATGTAAAAGATCTTACGCTTGAAGAGGCGAAGGCGGTTTATGAAAAGCTTGCTGCAGCCGGTATTCGAGTAGCTTCCATGGGTTCTCCCTTTGGCAAAATCATGATTACCGATGCGTTTGATCAGCATCTGGAAGAATTCAAGCATGCGCTGGCGCTTTGCAAGGTTCTGAACTGCGATCGCATGCGTATGTTCAGCTTCTATTATCCCAAGGACGAGGATCCCGCCCAGTATAGAGGCGAGGTTATTGCGCGCCTTGAAAAAATGCTTGACCTTGCTGAGGAAGCGAATATTACTTTGTGCCATGAGAATGAAAAAGGCATTTACGGCGATGTGGCTGCCCGCTGCCTGGATCTGATCGAGCACTTTGGCGGCAGACTCAAGTGCATCTTCGATCCTGCGAACTTTATCCAGTGTGGCGAAAAGCCCATTGAAAACTATGAAATTCTGAAGGATCATATTTTCTATATGCACATTAAGGATGCGATTCTGGAAAGCGGTGCCGTTGTGCCCAGCGGCTGCGGCGATGGAGATATTCAGGAAATCCTCAGCCGCCTTAGCGCCCGTGCGGACGATATGGTGCTTTCCATCGAGCCACACCTGACTGTGTTCAGCGGCCTGAATCAGCTGCAGGACGAAGAAGTCAAGCACAAGTTTACGTATCCGGACAATCAAACCGCATTCCAGGAGGCAGCGGACGCCCTTAAGGATATTCTTGAAAAGCTTCAGTTTAAGACCGAAAAGACGGGAGAGTGGACCAGAATGGATCAAGTAAGAGTCGGCATTATCGGCATTGGCAACATGGGTTCCAGTCATGCGAAAAATATCTTGGCCGGAAAGGTTCCGGATATGGTTCTTACGGCAGTTGCAGATGTAAAGGAAGCGCGCCGCTCGTGGTCAGAGGAAAATCTTCCCGGCGTTAAAATCTTTGCAGATGCGTCCGAAATGATGGACAGCGGCATGATTGACGCAGTTATCGTCGCAACGCCGCACTACGATCATCCCCGCCTTGTAAAGGAGGCGCTGGAAAAGGGCCTGCATGCCATGTGTGAAAAGCCCGCTGGCGTTTACACCAAGGCTGTGCGCGAGCTGAATGAGTTTGCAAAAAAACAGGATAAGATCTTCGCTATCATGTTCAACCAGCGCACCAATTGCGTATACCGCAAGATGAAGGAAATCATTGACAGCGGCGAAATGGGCGAAATCAAGCGCACCAACTGGCTGATTACCGACTGGTTCCGCTCTCAGAGCTATTACGATTCCGGCGCATGGCGCGCTACCTGGGCCGGCGAAGGCGGCGGCGTTCTTCTGAACCAGTGCCCGCACAACCTGGACCTGTGGCAGTGGATCTGCGGCATGCCCAGCAAGGTTCGTGCGTTCTGCCATAACGGTAAATGGCACGACATTGAGGTAGAAGACGATGTAACCGCGTATGTGGAATATCCCAACGGCGCAACCGGCGTATTTATCACCACTACCTCCGATGCGCCCGGCACCAACCGCTTTGAAATCGATCTGGACGGCGGCCAGCTGGTATGCGACGGAAAAACCCTCATCCAGAAAAAGCTCAAGACCGGCATCAAAGAATTCCACAGAACCTACACGAAGGGCTTCGGCACGCCCGATATGGAGCAGATCGAGGTGGAAACCGACGGTTATAACCCGCAGCATGTGGGCGTTCTTACGCAGTTTACCGATAAGATTCTGGGCCGCGGCGAACTGGTTGCCGATGGCGTAGAAGGCATCAACGGCCTTACGCTTTCCAATGCTATGCATCTTTCCAGCTGGCTCGACAAGACCATCGAGCTGCCCATTGACGAGGATAAGTTCCTTGAAGAGCTGAACAAGCTGCGTGCAACTTCCCGCCATAAGGAAGGCGACGGCATGACGCTGGATACCGAAGGAACCTACGGCAGCAAGAAGTGATTAAAGGAGCGGTTTGAATGATTCGCATCGGCGTTTGTACGGATATTAAGAAAATTAACGAAGTTGCAGAAATCGGCTTTGATTATCTGGAAGCCTCCGTTGCCGGCATCGCGGCGATGAGCGAGGAAGAATTTCAGGAAGCGCTCAGGCTGGTAAGCGAAGCGCCTATTAAGGTTGAGGCCTGCAATTGCCTGCTGCCCGGCACCATAAAGGTTGTGGGCGATGAAGTGAATGCGCAGGCCATTCACGATTATCTGGATCTGGCGTTCCCGCGCATCCGTCAACTCGGCTGTAAGGTTGTCGTATTCGGTTCCGGCCGTTCCCGCGAGGTTCCCGAGGGCTTTGACACCGGAAAAGCCTGGAGGCAGATTTCCAACTTCCTGCGCATGGCGGAGCGCCATGCGATGGAAAACGACCTTGTCATTGCAATCGAACCCCTTCGCGCGGGCGAGTGCAATATCATGAACTTTGTTTCCGAGGCTACATTAATGGCGTCCCTGATTCAAATGCCGCATATCGCGGTTCTGGGAGATACGTACCATATGGCAATGGGCAGCGAGCCCTTCTCGGCGCTGAAAATGGCAGGCGCTCAGCTGAAGCATGTGCATACGGCAAATGCCATCGGACGTAAATATCCCAAAGAGGGCGACGGCGAAAAGTATCAGGAGCTGTTTGACACGCTTAAGGAAATCGGCTACGAGGGCCGCGTCAGCGTAGAAGGCGGCTGCGACGATTTCTCCAAGGATGCTCGCGAGGCGTTTAAGGTTCTGAAGGCGGTGCGTTCCTGATTTATTGATTGATCAGGCGGGGCGTGCATGCGCGCCCCGCCTGATTGTGTGTTTCGGATTCCCGTTTTCCGTATTGCGATTGTCGCAAAGGAGTTAAATCAATGGTATTTTCAAGCAATACTTTTCTGTTTTTCTTTCTACCGATCGTACTGTTTGTATATTATCTGTTCCGCACAAACCGCACGGCTTCCAATGTGGTGCTCACGGTGTTCAGCCTTCTGTTTTACGCATGGGGGGAACCGTGGTTTGTGCTGGTAATGCTCGTAAGCATTTTCCTGAACTATCTGTTTGCGCTTTATATCGGCAAATTCCGCACCCGGCCGTGCGTTCGTAAAGGACTTTTGGTTGCCAGTTTGATTATGAACGTGGGCATGCTGGGCGTATTTAAATATCTGAGCTTTTTTATTGTGAATATGAACAGGGTGTTTTCCCTGAGTCTGCCCGATCCCATGCTCAAACTGCCCATCGGCATCTCTTTTTTCACCTTTCAGGCGATCAGTTATGTTGTCGACGTATACAGAGGGCGCGGCGAGGCGCAAAAGCATTTTCTTGGCGTGTGTTTGTATATATCCTTTTTCCCGCAGTTGATTGCCGGCCCAATCGTGCGCTATGAAACGATTGCCGATGAAATCAAGGGCAGGCGCGAAACAGCGGATGATTTTACGGAGGGCGTCAGAAGATTTCTGGTTGGACTTTCCAAAAAAGCGATCCTTGCCAACAGTCTTGCGCTGATTGTTGACAATGTTTTTGCAATGAACAATGGAGAAATGTCCGTTACGCTTTCGTGGTACGCGGCTGCCGCGTATCTGATTCAGGTGTACTACGATTTCTCCGGTTATTCCGACATGGCTATTGGCCTTGGACGGATGTTCGGCTTTCACTTTCTGGAGAATTTCGATTTCCCGTTCTTATCGCGCTCCGTTACGGAATTCTGGCGCAGGTGGCATATCTCGCTTTGCACGTGGTTCCGCGATTATGTATTTTTCCCGCTTGGCGGAAGTAGGGTGAAATCCAAATGGCGCATGCTGTTTAATATGTTTGTGGTTTGGTCGTTAACAGGTTTGTGGCACGGCGCGGAATGGACGTACGTTGTTTGGGGCGTTTCGTTTTTTGTTGTGCTTGCCATTGAAAAGCTGACCGGACTTGCCAAATGGATGGAGAAGCGCTGGGTAGGACACTTGTATGCAATGACTACGATTGTCGTTGTTACGGTCCTAATTCGTTCTCAGTCCATAGCGCATGCGTTTGATTTTTATAAAACCATGTTTTTCATGAGCGGTTCTCCGCTTTGGAATGCCAATACTGCTTTGTTTGTGAAGGAATTTGGCCTTTTCTTCCTTCTGTCAGTGATTATCTCTCTTCCCGTGGGCGGCTTTTTGCAGAAAGCGCTGCGTATTCCCGAACGGGCGATGGAGATTGTCCGAGGCGCAGGCCTGCTTGCTGCGGCGGTTATTTCGATAACTTATGTTGTGAGCGGAAGCTATAACCCGTTTATTTACTTTAACTTCTGAGGGCATCAGTATGAGAAAGACAATCAACCGCATACTGGCGGTACTGTTTATTGTATTTATCGCCGTCATATTTTCGGGAACCATGATAAAATACGGCAGAAACTATGCCTATGGCTTTTTCAAAGGATATAAGGAGCAGCTTCCGGAAAATCCGAATGTGTTTGACAATATCCGTGCGCGGATCGGTCGGCTTGAATACAATGCCGGACAAAGGCTGTTTCTCAGAAACCCGCTTCGCGAAATGAATGCCGGTATACAGGCTTTGGCCGGTAAGGATATGATCAATATCGGCACGCATTATACGGTCAGGCTGTCCTCCGGTGGGTATTATGATCTTTTCACAGGCGATTTTGGTACGGAAAAGACGGATGAACTGATTGCCTTTGCCAACCGGCTGATGGAGGAAAAGAATATCCCGACGCTTTTTGCATACTGCCACTGCGGATTGTACGAGGATGGGCTTATCGACGATATTTACAGGGATTTTGATAACAACAACGAGTGCGCCGATCAGCTGCTTTCCGCATTTTCTGCGGGCGGCGTGCCGATTGTTGACAGCCGTCAGGTGTACAGGAATAAAGCGCTTTCCATAAATCAGGCGATTATGAAAAGCGATATTCACTGGACGCACAGAATGGCGTTTGAAACGGCGGCCGAAGTCGTTTCCGTCATGAACGCCGAATTCGGATGGGCGCTTAACGAAGAGGCGCTTGTTTACGAAAACTTTGAGGATGTGCTGTATGAAGGCCTTCTGTACGGCGAAATCGCCCAGCGCCTGGGCGACATGCGTACCGAAGAGGACGATATTCATCTTCTGTACCCCAAATATGACACGCATATTGTGTATGACGCGGAGAATGAGGGGCATGTGCACAGAGAAGGCTCGTTCTATGAGGCGATCATCGAACCCGAAAAGCTTGAATTGGATGCTTCCGGAGCCTATCAGGGGAAGAAAAATACATCGGCCTATTATGTGTACGGCGATTACCTTGCCGAGATGCACACAGTGAACGAGGCGGCTGCGCCCGTGCGCGCGCTCATTTTTAAAGACAGCTACGGAACGCCCGTATCCAGCTTTTTGTCGCTGGCATGCCGAGAGGTGTACGCGCTGGATCTCAGAAGCACCGAGCTTTCCATGGAGGAATGGGTGGATCGCGTTCAGCCGGATGTTGTGATATTTGCATACAGTCAGCAGATGCTGCGTAATTTCGATTATGTGATTGCCGAATGAGGAGGATCATTCATGACGGTCTATGAAAGCCTAGTCGCTTTGTCGTCTCCCTGTCAGGTGCTTGAGAACGAAATGATGGCGAAATACACCACGTTTCGAGTCGGCGGCCCGGCAGATATCCTGTTTCTTCCGAAGTCGGAAGCGGAGATTGCGGGCGCAGTCCGCATTGCCTTGGGATCGGGCGTTCCGTTTACTTTCATTGGAAACGGAAGCAACCTCGTTGTAAAGGATGGCGGAATCCGGGGCGTTACCATTCGCCTGGCGGAGAATTTTGCAGGCGTTTCGGTACAGGGCGAAACGGTTTGCGCCAGGGCCGGCGAATCACTGGCGCGGGTTTCCAACGCCGCTCGCCGCGCATCGCTTACGGGGCTTGAATTTGCTTCTGGCATTCCGGGCAGCCTTGGCGGCGGCATGGCTATGAACGCCGGCGCATACGGCGGCCAGCTTTCGGACGTAGTAAAAAGCGCGCTTGTTATGGACGTTCATTCGCTGACGGTTAAGGAGTATACCCTTGAAGAACTGGAAATGGGCTATCGAACCACCAAACCGCTGAGGGACGGAAATATTGTGCTCAGTGCCGAGCTGTTGCTTCAAAAGGGAGATATCGAACAGATCACCCAAAAGATGGACGATCTGAATGCAAGAAGACGGGAAAAGCAGCCGCTTGCGCTGCCAAGCGCCGGGAGTACGTTTAAACGTCCCGAGGGACATTTTGCCGGCGCGCTGATTGAAAGCGCAAATCTGAAGGGTGAAAGCGTTGGCGGCGCACAGGTATCTACGCTGCATGCCGGCTTTATCGTTAACCGTGGCGGCGCTAAGGCAAAGGATATTCTGGATTTGATTGCCCTTGTACAAAAGCGCGTCAGGGATATGCACGGCGTCAGGCTGGAAACGGAAGTGCGTATTCTTGGAGAGGACCTATAGAAGCTGAGAGGGAAGTAGATGTCGTTTTCCGAAAATGTAAAAAACGAACTGGTGAAGCGGGACTGCCAATGGGACTGCTGCGCAAAGATGGAGCTGGCTCAGGCGCTGCTTTTAAGCGGGGGCGTCGCCTTTCGCGGAAGAGGAAAATACGGGCTTTCGCTGGCGACGGAAAACAACAGCGTATATAAATATTATCTGGGCCTGGTCAAGCGCTTTTTTGGCGTGGCCTGCGAGATTAGAACGATGAAGCTTTCGCGCCTTGGGGAAGAAAGGCAGAAATATGAGCTGACAATTCCCGAAGAGCATGTGGACCGCCTGATGACGGAGCTCATGCTGTACGACGAAAACGCGCTTTTCGGCGTGCGTCAGGCACCCGCCCGCGAATTATTTGATAGGGAATGCTGCAAAGCGGCGTTTCTCAAAAGCTCGTTTCTGATTTCGGGAAGCCTTTCCAATCCCGAAAAGGAGTATTCTTTGGATATTTCCGCGGGAAGCGAGGAGATGGCGGCCTGCGTGTGCGACGCCATGCGTGAGTTGGATTTGAATGCGCGCGTCAGCCCCAGAAAGGCCCATTTTGTCGCGTATCTGAAGAGTGCGGAGGATATTTCCACCTACCTCATTCATGCGGGCGCGCATTCGGCGGTATTGTCGCTGGAGAATACGCGCATATACAAGGAGCTTCGCAATCAGGTAAACCGCGCTGCCAACTGCGACAGCAACAACATCGAACGCACGGTGAAGAGCGCTCAGTCGCAGATTGAAGATATCGAGCTTGTAGACAAACGCATCGGACTTGAAAAGCTGCCCGCGCCGGTTCGCGAAATTGCGCTTTTGCGCCTCAGTGAACCGAATGCATCGCTGACGGAACTGGGCGGCATGTGTTCGCCGCCTATTGGAAAATCGGGCGTGAACAACAGACTTCGAAGAATCACGGAAATGGCCAAAAATCTGAGGGGAGAAGATTGAGGATGAATGTACAGCTTCTTTTACTGTCTTCGCTTGAAAAGGTATTCCCGGATCAGGCGCCCCGCGCGTTTGACGGACGCATAGAGGGATTTCATAACGAAACCGTGTCGTTTCAGGCGGCGTGGATCGCTTTGGATCAGGATTTTGTCCGTGACTATGCGCGTATCCGCATTGAATCTCCGATTGCAGCGTTTGTGCGCGTTCGAAGAGTGAGGTATGTTCCCGTACTGTATCCTACGCTGAGCGACGCAGACGACAACTACCTTCGCAAAACCCCCGGTTTGTACCCGGATCCGCTGACGGAGATAGAAAACGATCGAATCCGCGTGTGGACCAACCACTGGGAAAGCGCATGGATCGACATTGAACCGGACGAGGGCGTGCCTGCCGGCGCATATCCGATCGACGTCATTTTGGAAACGCAGGATGGCGAGGAGCTTGCAAGGCAACGGGCGGAGTTTACCAAAATTGCGCTTCGTTTACCTGAACAGAAGCTTATGCATACCAAATGGTTTCACATGGACGGTCTTTGCAGGCAGTATAATGTGGAGATGTTTTCGGAAGCGTTCTGGACGATATTTGAAAACTATGTGCGCGTCTATGCCAAAAGAACCATGAACGTGCTGCTTACTCCTGTTCATACGCCTCCGCTGGACACCGGAATCGGCCTTGAAAGGCTTACTTGCCAGCTGGTGGATATCGAAGAAGAGGACGGACGCTACACCTTCGGCTTTGATAAGCTCGAGCGCTTTGTGAAAATTGCAAAGAGTGCCGGAATCCGGTATTTTGAAATTGCGCATCTGTTTACTCAGTGGGGCGCGAAGTGTACACCGAAAATTGTCGCTCGTGTGAACGGCGAAATGAAGCGGATCTTTGGCTGGGATACAGAGGCGACGGGTGAAAAATACCTGAGCTTTCTGGATCAGTACCTTCCTAAGCTGATTGAAAAGCTTACCGACATGGGTATCATTAAAGATTGCCTGTTTCATATTTCGGACGAACCCAATAAAAACAACCTTGACGACTATATGAAGGCGAAAAATGCGGTGGACAAGTACCTTGAAGGACATACCGTAATCGATGCGCTTTCCGATATTGAACTGTACAAAAGCGGCGCGGTCAAAAAGCCCGTGTCCTCCAATAATCACATCCGTGCATTTTTGGATGAAAACATTCAGGGGTTGTGGACGTATTACTGCGTAGGACAGTATAAGGATGTCTCCAATACCTTTATCGCAATGCCTGCCGCGCGCACGCGAATCATCGGCGTACAGCTGTATAAGTATGCCATTGAAGGTTTTTTGCAGTGGGGCTTTAACTTCTATAACGCGCAGTTTTCCGAGTATCCCGTGAATCCCTTCCTTACGACGGACGGCGATGGCTTTTCGCCCGCCGGCGATTGCTATCAGGTATATCCTGGCGCAAACGGACAGCCGATTGAGTCGCTGCGCATGATGCTGATGGACGAGGCTGTCAATGATATCCGCGCGCTTGAAATGCTTCAGGAGCTCAAGGGACGCGATTTTGTTATGGCGCTGGTGGAGAAGGACATACCGCCCATCGAGTTTGACTCATATCCGAAGGACGCCGACTATCTGCTGAACCTGCGCCGATGCGTGAATGCGGAAATCGTCAAGGCTTCTTTGGAAATCGGATTGAAGGAATAATCGACAGAATGGGGACGAAGTGTTTTGTTTGCACGCTACAAAAGTGAACTGAAACAGCTGAGCCTGAAAAGCTGCCTGTATTCTGCGCTTGGCGGCGCTATTCTGGGGATAGGACTTATGGAAATCCATTCCTTATCCGGAATAACCGAAGGCGGAGCGCTGGGGCTTACGCTGCTTTTGAACTACTGGTTCCATATTTCACCGTCAATTACCGGCTTTATCGCCAATGTATTCTGCTATATACTGGGCTTTCGCATCTTTGGCATACGCTTCATGGTATATTCGCTGATTTCGGCGGCGTGCTTTTCGCTGGGCTACGGAATTTGCGAACAGTTTCCGCCCATCTATCCCGGCATCGCCGATCTTCCGCTACTTGCGGCGGTTCTGGGCGCGGTATTTGTGGGCGTGGGCGTAGGTATATGCGTCCGCGCAGGCGGAGCGCCAACGGGCGACGATGCGCTGGCCATGAGCCTTTCCAAGATTACCGGAATGAAGATCGAGCTTATGTACCTGGTAATGGATATTACGGTGCTGGGCTTGTCCTTGTGCTATATCCCGCTTTCAAAGATTGTCTATTCGCTGGTCACAGTCATTCTGTCCGGCAGGATTATCGGCTGGATCGAACGATACGGAAGTAAAAAGAAAAGCTGAAGGCATATGCGAAAATGACAAAAAAACCCGTCCGGGCGCAAAAAAAACGCGCAGGGACGGGTTTTCCTCTTGCCTATTTTTTTGTGATGGCGCGCATGGCGTTCAGTATCGCAAGCACCAGAACGCCTACGTCTGCAAATATCGCCAGCCACATGTTGGCATAGCCCAGTGCGCCTGCCAGCATGACCGCAACCTTCACGCCGATTGCGAGGGCAATATTCTGCTTCACAAGGCGCATGGTCTTTTTGGCGATGAATAACGCAGTGGGCAGCTTTGAAAGCGAATCGTCCATCAAAACCACATCTGCAGCTTCAATGGCTGCATCGGATCCCATAGCACCCATGGCGATGCCGATATCCGCGCGGGCAAGCGCCGGCGCATCGTTGATGCCGTCGCCTACAAATGCCAGCGGAGCTTTAGGGGACAGCAGGGTTTCTATCTTTGAAACCTTATCCTCCGGAAGCAGCTCGGCGAAACATGCATCAATTCCGCATTCGCTTTGAACGCGCTTCGCTGCGCTTTCCCGATCGCCGGTCAGCATCACGGTTTTGCTTATTCCGCGTTTCTTCAGGTTTTTTATGGTTTCAGCTGCACCTTCTTTGATGCTGTCAGAAATTTCGATACAGCCAAGATAGCTTTTGTCAAAAGCTATATGCACTACGGCGTTTACGCCGTCTGCCGATTCGTCTAGCTGGATTCCGTTATCGAGCATATGCCGCCTGTTACCGGCCAGCACCGTCTTTCCGTCGATTTCGCAAACCACGCCATGCCCGCTTTTTTCTGTGATTCCGGTAATTCTGTCCGTATCGACAGGCTTTCCGTAAGCGCTTAGAATCGATTTTGATATCGGGTGAGTAGAGCGGCTTTCCGCCAGCGCAGCGATTTCCAAAAGTTCGTCTTCGCGTATTCCCACGGGGTGAATACCGCTTACCGTGAACACGCCTTTTGTCAGAGTTCCGGTTTTATCAAACACAATGGCTTTGATCTTTGAAAGCATTTCAAGGTCATTGGAGCTTTTGATGAGTATGCCGTTTCGGGAAGCGCCGCCGATACCGCCGAAAAACGACAGCGGAACGGATACCACCAGAGCGCAGGGGCAGGAAACTACTAGGAAAATCAGTGCGCGACGGATCCATTCGCTGAACGACAGGGAAAACAAAAGCGGCGGCAAAAAGGCAATGATGAGGGCGAGCAATACGACAATGGGCGTGTATATGCGCGAAAAGCGGGTGATAAAGCCCTCAATACGCGCTTTTTTTGCCGATGCGTTTTCCACCAGCTCCAGTATGCGGTTTACGGCGCTGTTCTCAAACGTGCTGGAGGTTTTTACACGGATTACGCCCGTCAGGTTGATAATGCCGCTGGTGATTCTGTTGCCCGGATGCAGATCGCGAGGCAGGCTTTCACCGGTTAGCGCCGAGGTATCCACGCTGGTTGAGCCGGAAATGATTTCGCCGTCCAGCGGAACGCGCTCACCGGGGCGAATTTCAATCGTCTCACCGGTCAGTACATCCTCCGGAGAAACGGTTTCCCATTCACCGTTTCTAAGTACATTCGCCGTATCCGGACGAATATCCATCAGGGCGGCAATGCTCCTTCGGCTTTTGCCCACGGCAATCGATTGAAACCATTCGCCCACCTGGTAAAACAGCATGACGGCGACGGCTTCGGGGTATTCCGACAGGGCAAATGCGCCGAATGTTGCAAGCGACATCAGGAATTCCTCGTCAAACAGCTGACCGCGAATGATCTTGCGAATGGCGCCGTACAATACGTCATATCCAATCACGAGGTAGGGAATGATAAACGCAATCAGTTTGGCAATTCCGTTTACGGGCAGCAGACATACCGCGATAAACAGAACGAAGGCGATTCCAATGCGCAGGATGTTTTTCTTCTGTTTTCGTGTCATTTGGAAATCACCTTAATGTCGGGTTCGACTTTTTTCATTTCCTTCAGTGCCTGTTTATAAATCTCGTCAAAAAGGTCGTCCGGCGCTTCCAACGTCAGCTTCTGAGACATAAAATTCACGCGTACGGAGATTACGCCTGCAAGTTTTGATATGGCATTCTCCATTTTCATTGCGCAGTTTGCGCAGTCAAGCTCCTCCAGCATAAATACCTTTTTCATATGTCAGTTCCTCTCCTCCGATATATGATCATAACCCTGATAGATAATGGCATGGACATGCCCGTCCGCAAGCGAGTAGTAAATGGTTTTGCCTTCTCTTCTGGCTTTGACGAGGTTTGCGTTTTTCAGCGTTTTCAGCTGATGGGATATGGCGGATTGCGTCATGCTCAGGTATTCCGCGATGGCGCATACGCACATTTCGCTTTCGGAAAGCGCGTATAGAATCCGTATGCGCGTCGTATCGCCAAACAGCTTGAACAGATCCGCAAGATCCGACAGCGTTTCAAACGACGGCGTCTCCGCTTCAAGTTTATGAATCAATGCGGAATGGTCGTGCTTCATACCTCGCAATATATGCGCCTCCATTCATATGAGTGATTGTACATATGATACATCGCTCATGTGTAGTTGTCAAGCGTAAAAAATCTCCGATCTGATCAGATCGGAGATTTTTGTGAATGCGGTTATTAGCCGATAACGGCTTTGATGCGGCGAACGCCTGCGGAGGAGGATTCTTCCTTCAGGATTTTGAAGCTTACCAGATCGCCGGTGTTCTTGGCATGCGGGCCGCCGCAGATTTCCATGGAGTATGCGCCCATGGTGTATACCTTGACGCGCTCGCCGTATTTGCTTTCAAACAAGCCGATGGCGCCCTTTTCCTTGGCCTCAGGTACGGTCATTTCTTCGCAGACAACTTCCGCTGCGCCTTTGATGTATTCGTTAACCAGTCTCTCTACTTCCTTAA
This sequence comes from Clostridia bacterium, assembly GCA_045538305.1. GTDB lineage: Bacteria > Bacillota > Clostridia > Christensenellales > Aristaeellaceae > SFHK01. Next base: position 75,448 of record JAZSRC010000051.1, read on the forward strand.
CCTCTTCGGGGGTCATCTTGCGGGAGAAGGAAAAGTCGAAGCGCAGGCGCTCTGCAGTGATGTTGGAGCCCTTCTGGGCAACTTCATCGCCCAGCACGCGGCGCAGTGCTGCATGCAGAAGGTGGGTTGCGGTGTGCAGTTTGGCGGTTTCCTCGGTGTTATCGGCCAGGCCGCCCTTAAAGCGCTGCTCCGCGCCTGCGTGGGAGGTTTCCTGGTGCTGCTTAAAGCGCTCTGCAAAGCCGTCCTCATCAACCTTCAGGTTCTTCTCGGCGGCGAGCTCGACGGTGATCTCGATCGGGAAGCCGTAGGTGTCGTACAGCTTGAACGCGCTGCGGCCGTCAATTACGTTGAGGTTCGCAAGGAACGCTTCGCACTGAGCGGCAAGCGCATCCTTATCGCCCTTATCCTTCAGAAGCGCGATCAAAGCCTGATATTCGGGACGCGGGGGCAGCTGTTTTGCGGCTGCGTCGGCAGCGGCGGAGAAATCTTCGCCGGCATTGATGGCGTCCAGAACGGGCTTAACGGCATTGGTCATGCGGCCGATGTTGAAAATCAGCTTGTCGAATTCTTTCATGCCCTGCTTAAGGGTTTTCTGGAAGCGCTGTTCTTCCAGAATGAGCTGTTCGACGATGTGCGCCTCGTTGCGCTTGAGCTCCGGATATACATCCTTGTACTGATTTACAACTACCTTGGCGATTTCGGCAGTCATGCCTTCGGGCATCTCCAGCTTCATGCCGTGGCGTACGCTTCTTCTGATCAGACGGCGGAGCACGTAGCCCTGATCAACGTTGGACGGGGTTACGCCGCGGTCGTCGCCGATGATGATGGTAGCGGTGCGCATATGGTCGGCGATAATGCGGAAGGAGCGGGTATACTCATCGTCAGCGGTATACTTCTTGTTGGAAAGTTCCTCGATCTTCTTGATGATATCGCTGAAGAGATCGGTTTCATATACGGTCTTTGCGCCGAGCAGCACGCCGATGGTACGCTCGAGACCCATGCCGGTATCTACGTTCTTCTGCTCAAGCGGCGGGAAGGTGCCGTCCGCCTGCTTGTTGTACTGCATGAAAACGTCGTTCCAGATTTCAAGATAGCGTCCGCAGCTGCAGGCGGGGGAACAGTCGGGACCGCAGGGGGGCTGATCCTTGATGACGAACATCTCGGTGTCGGGTCCGCAGGGGCCGGTGGTACCGGCGGGGCCCCACCAGTTGTGCTTGGCGTTCAGGTAGAAAATGTGGTCTTCCTTCACGCCGCATTCCTTCCAGTAGCCGGCGGCTTCGTCGTCGCGCGGGGCTTTTTCATCGCCTGCAAATACCGAGAAAGCCAGCTTTTCGGGATCCAGACCCAGCCATTCGGGGCTGGTAAGGAATTCCCAGGACCAGGAGATGGCTTCTTTTTTGAAGTAATCGCCCAGAGACCAGTTGCCCAGCATTTCAAAGAAGGTGCAGTGGCTGGCGTCGCCGACTTCGTCAATGTCGCCGGTGCGGTTGCACTTCTGTACGTCGGTCAGGCGGGTGCCCATGGGATGCTTGTTGCCCAGCAGATAGGGTACCAGCGGATGCATACCGGCGGTGGTGAAAAGAACGGTGGGATCGTTTTCGGGGATTACGGATGCGCTGGGAATGACGGCGTGGCCTTTGCTTTCAAAGAATTTCAGGTACATGCGCCTGAGGTCTGCCGCGGATTTGATGTTCTGATTCATGGGGATTACGTCCTTTCCTGTAAAAATAGATGCGCCAATCCATCCTCAAGGACGAAAAGGCGCTTTTTCGCGGTACCACCTTGGTTGAACGCGCATAGCGCGTTCCGCTCGTTCGCTTGATAACGGAGCGATCCGCCGCTCCATTTCCTGAGCGGAGCGCACACAGCGGCAAATGCACAACGGACGCATATCGGCTTGCATCGACCGCCGACTTTCTGAAATGCGTTCCGTGCGCGTAAACTGCGCGCAAGGCTTCAATCATATCGGTTACTAATTATAATGGATGCAGGGAGAACTGTCAAATTAAGATTCCCGAATCCTGTTTGCAATAGGCTTTGAAAGGATCCATCCGGCTTCAGCCAGGAAAATGCCCGTGAAGGTATCCACAAACACATGCTGTTTGGTGGTAAGGGTGGAGATGCAGATCAGCATCGTGAATACAAAGGAAAACACCTTATACGGGTTGGAAATTCCCGTAACGCTTTTGTCCACAAGGGGACGGAAGCAAAGCCAGCTGACAAAGCAGTGAATGGAGGGAAGCAGATTGTTGGGCTCGTCAAACATATACACAAGCTTCAAAAGCCAAGCGCCCGGGCCGGTGATTTCTTCCTTAAGGGGCTGGACAATGTAGGAGGGTATGGCGAGAAAGCAAACAAGGCACACTGCTTTTCCGATGGCATCCGCCCAGAACAGCCGATAGACCATGCGCCTACCCTGATGGGCAACGATCGTATAGTTAATCGCCCAGTACGCAAACGCTGCAACGTATATATACGCGGTAAAGGGCATAAACGGGATTTTTTGATCCAGCGCTATAGAAAAATCGTTTGTCGCCGCTACATTCAGTATGCGGGGCAGCAGGTAGGCAATCATGTTCGTAACCAGACACAGGCTCAGCGGAATGTGCGCGTAGTCGGGCATGATTCTTCGGTACCATTCAATCATGGAACGAATCTTTTGGTTTTTTTTGTTCACGATATGCTCCTTTTCGCCACTTTCTGTCCGAGATGAACGGGCGTTTCCTCATTGGCAATTGTTTTTTGCACAATCTCATCCAAGGGCTGCGCAGCGCCTTTTTTGATAAGCAGAATAATGGTAGAACCGCCGAATTCAAACATACCCTTTTCCTCACCGCGCGTAAAACGGCCTTCGCGCCGCTTGTTTACGATTCGGCCTACCATCGTAGCGCCGACCTCCATATAGACCATGCCGCCGAAGTGATCGGTATTTACGTAAGCATATTCGCGCGTATTTTTCTTGAAAACCGGTTCGTTTGCCAGTGCTTCGGGGCGCACCGTATGAAAAATACCGGGGATGGACTTGGTAAACACATATTCGCCGTCGTCCGGAAAGGCATATCGGTGATAATGGGAAGGCGTCAGGCGGAATATCAGCATCCAGCCGCCGTAAAACTCTTCGGCAATCTGGCTGCTTTCCAACAGTGTTTCCGCCGTGTAGGGCGTGCCCTTTACATGCACCACGCCATCTTTCATGATGGGATACGCAGTCAGAAGCCCGTCTGACGGACTGACCAGCACATCCACGTCCTCGTCAACGGGACGAGCTCCGTTTTTTAGGCGTCTGGTAAAAAAGGCGTTGAAGCTTTTGTATGCTTCATCCGCCGCTTCATGCATCGGTATGTCGTTTTTTTTGATAAACGGCTTAATCATAAAGCGGGAAAGTGAACTGTCCATAAACAAACCCACGGCTCGGGATATCCCGGGCCGTGCGATAATGGACGCAAAGAATCTTCCGACGGGACTTAGGTAAAGCTTCTCGTACACGGAATGCCGCCTCCATACACAATAGAAAGAATCAATATTGCAAGTCCGATTGCAGACATAACGGCAAGGCCGACGCCATAGGGTTTTTTGATTTTTGTACGCGATATAAAAGCGATGCTGACAAGAATAAGCGCTGCCGGATAAACAAACGGCTGTACCGGCGCATAAATCCGGCTGAGCAGCGCCGCAGCCGGCATCAGTATGGCCGAAGCGGTTACGGGCAGGCCGGTATAATGCGTGCGCTTTCCTTCGTCAGGATTGCGCATAATCTCCTGAACGTTAAAGTATGCCAAGCGTATCAGGGCGCACAACACATACAGGATTATGGCAACGACAGTAAAGATGTTCGCTGCGCTTACGACATAGCCGATCATTGCGGGGAAAATGCCGAAACATATTAAATCGCTCAGCGAATCTATCTGCATACCGAAACACTTTGCTTCTTCGCTTCGCTTGCATCTTCTTGCGATGGTTCCGTCGAACATGTCGCAGAAGCCGCAAAGCAAAAGACATATGAGGGCAATGCACACATTTCCCTGAAGCGCTTGTGTAATTCCGAATACACCTGTTACTAAGCCGGCATACGTCAGGATTACTGAATAGTTATAATATCCAATCAACCGTAACCCTCCTTGTGCTGCTCTGCCCGAATACGAACATATATAAAACGATTATACCATATTTACAGAAGAGTTTCAATATATATTCGTTTAAGAAACGGATTCGAGAACAGGACTGCTGATGCCCCATGCCATTATTCCGCTTTGAGTTATAGATATCACTGTAAACAGCATATCCCGCGTGAAGGCGATGTCATAAATCAGAAAGCCTTCTCCAGCTTCATCAGAATGAGGGATATACATAATGTTTGTTGCGTTTTCCGGTATTATTTCAACCGGCAGCATTACGGCGATTTCAAAGGGAACGGAGTGAATTGCTTCGCCGTTTTCCAGGATTTGTACATCCGCAACAGCGGTGTAAGTATAGTTTTCCAAACCAGAGGGAAGTAATGGAGCAATAGGAATATTATCTACGTTTGTAAAAAGAACTTCATAGCCGTCTGCATAAGCGCCGTCCGGAAAACATGCCGTTATGGGCAGAGTGCTGCTTTCTTCATGTCTTGCCGACGAAAGCGTCTGCACGTCAAGGCGTGCGCCGCATATAGTGCAGTACCGAGTCATAATCTCCGATACTTCATCGCCAGAGCCTTTTGATATAACCCATCTGCCCGGTTCATGCGTCGTTCGATTGATAACGGCTTCCTCTGATGCATGACAGAGCTCGCATGTGCGTTCCTTTTTTCCAGTGCTTTTGCAGGTTGCGCGTTTGGTTGTCGTCCACTCGCCGAAACGATGACCGGTTGCGGGAACGGATTTGCGCACTGCGCTGCCGCATTGATTCTCACATATGTATTCTAATGAGCCTTCCTGCGTACAGGTCGCAATAAGGGCTACAACGCCTTTTTGGGAATACGCATGGCCGGTTTTGGGCAGCGTGCGCGTTTCCGTATACCCGCAGCCATTTGTACATTGATAGATTTCGAAACCGTCTTCTGTGCATGTAGATTCAGTGCTTTGCGTTTTCAGCATGCTGTGGCCTGTTTTTGCAATTGTTATATGTTTTACGCTGCCGCAGCCGTTTTCGCATGCATATTCGATTACACCGTCCGATGTACACGAGGTATGCGATATCACGCTTCCTTGCTCAGCATATCGGTGTCCTGTAGCCGGTATTGCGAAATACCTGATTTCACCGCAGTTGTTCTGACAGGTAGCCGCCCGCTCCCCGTCCAGCGTACAGCCGGGCTGCCGGAGTACGGTTCCGCCCGATGAGAAACTGTGTCCGATTGATGGAATTCTTACTATGCGCACGGTTCCGCAGTTGTTTTGACACAGTACGTGCATTTCGCCGTCGCTTGTGCATGTAGGTTGCGCTGTGATTTTCCCGGAGGCGGAAAAACTGTGAATGCATTCAGCAAATGATGAGAAAAGGATAAGAAGTATAAAAGCGGCTAAGAACGGTATTCTGATTCTGCATGCATTCATGAATACATCCTCTGTTTTCATTAGTATTATCTTATAATAACATGCGCGTTTTTTAGCGTCAAGATACAGGTGGTATCATTTCTGAATTGACGTTTGTATGGAAACATGCTATCATTTCAGTATGTTTAGCTTTGAACTTATTGTTCTTTTCCCTCGTGCGCATATATCGAGGCATAAGGAGGAATATCATGAACGCAAATGAATGGAATATGGTTGTAGATCAGGGTATGATGGTCAGAATTCGACGCGAGCTTCATATGTACCCGGAGCTTGGATGGGATCTTGAAAGAACCAGCGCTCTTGTTAGGCGTGAGCTGGACGCCATTGGCGTTCCCTATGAGGCGGATGTATACGGAAAAAATACCGTTGTTGCCACCATCCGCGGCGATATTACCCGCTTTACCATCGGCATCCGTGCCGATATGGATGCGCTTCCCATTCAGGAGGAGGAATCCGACAAGCCGTATCGCTCCAGAATTGATGGAGTTATGCATGCCTGCGGTCACGATGCGCATACCGCCATGCTGCTTGGCACTGCCAAAGCGCTTTGGGAAATGCGCGACAGGCTTACCTGCCGCGTGAAGCTTTTGTTCCAACCGTGCGAGGAAAGCAAACCCAGCGGGGCAAAAACCATGTGCGAGCACGGCGTTATGAAGGATATCGACAGGATTATCATGTGCCATGTAAACTGTGTGGACAATACGCATGTGCTGTCCTCGTGCGCAGGCATTACCAATGCCACCAGCTGCGCATTTCAGATCCACGTAAAAGGGCGCGGCGTGCATGTGGCTTCCCCGCATAAGGGCGTGGATGCGCTGGCAATCGGCGTAAAGATCTATATGGGCCTTCAGATGCTGATTTCCCGCGAACTGGACCCGTTCGATACGTGCGTGCTGGGCGTAGGCAAAATGAACGCGGGCACTACCATTGCACAGGTACCGGATGTGTGCGAAATGAGCGGCTCGATGCGCTGTTTAAAGGAATCCACACGAGATTGGATGCAGGAACGCATCAAGCGTATGGTTGCGTCCATCGCGGAGGATATGGGCGGATGGGCGGAAGCCGAGTTTGCCAAGGATCCGCTGCCGCCTGCGTATAACGACAATCAGATGTACGAATGGTTCGTTTCTTCTGCGAAAAAGGTTGTGGGCGAGGATAAAGTAATCGTTCTGGAACCGTCGCCCGGCGGAGAAGACTTTGCATACTACGAGAAAGAGAAGCCGGGCCTTCTGTTTGGTCTGGGCATGCGCAACGAGGCGAAGGGATGCGTAAGCGGTGCACACAGCCGCAGCTGGGACATCGATGAAGATGCGCTTGAGACGGGCGCAAAAACCTTCGTTCAGTTCGTTTTTGACCATATGGATGAAACCGTGTAAGGAGGATGAATATGGAGTATCCGCATTTTTACTGCCAGCTGGATTATGAGCATATACCCTTTCCCTCGCCGACGAGTCCGAAAGGCAATCTGGCCAACAACGGCTGCGGTCCCATCAGCGCTTCTATGATCATTGAAAACATGCTGAAAATTGACTTTCCGCCCGAGGAAAGCGCCAAGCTCGCCAAAGCCTGTGGTGCAAGGGAGGGCTTTGGTACCAATTTTTATATTTTTCAGGAAGGCTTGATCGAGCGCTTCGGCCTGACAATCACCAATACCGAGGATTATGACGAAATGCTTGACTTCCTCAAACAGAAAAAGGGCATGGTTGTCGCCAACACCTATGGCGACCGCGAGGATTATGTCGGTGTTTTCTCAGACGGCGGCCACTATGTTGCCGTAATCGGCATGGAGGGCGAAGAAGTAATGGTGCTCGATCCTATGTATAAGCAGGGGAGCGACCGTTTTGAAAAGCCCGGCAGAAAAGAAAAGGTTCGTCTTTCGGGGAATGTGGCTTATGCGAATCCCCTGGTATTGAAGGACGATTGTAGGGAACGGCCGTTTTTCCTGTTCTATTGGCCGGAAGAAAAATAATATAAACGAATGAAAACCATCCATCCTCGAATATAATTGCAGGATGGATGGTTTAGTTTATGCATATAATGGCGTAAAAACAGAATAAATGATGTAAATTTGAATTTTATATCGAATTCATGTTGACAAAACGTGTATTCTTGTATACAATAATACAAAAAACCGGGGAGGGATCGCGGATGCTGGAAATTTCCAATAAAACCAATCTTCTTGAACAGAAAAGCTATCGGTATTCCCTGCAGGATATACCGGATCCGAATTTGTATCGCGATATTTACCCCTACGACGCGGTTCCGAGGATTCCGTTCAACCATCGCCGTGTGCCGATGGGCATGCCTGAAAACATCTGGATTACCGATACGTCGTTCAGAGACGGTCAGCAGTCGGTAGAGCCGTACACCGCAGATCAGATTGTGGAATTGTTCAAACTGCTGTCGCGCCTGTCTGGTCCCTTTGGTGTAATCCGCCAGACGGAGTTTTTTGTGTACAGCCAAAAAGATCGAGAGGCAATCAGAAGGTGCCAGGAGCTGGGTCTCCGATTCCCGGAGATTACCACGTGGATCCGTGCCAGCCGCGACGACTTTAAGCTGGTTCGCGATCTCGGCATCAGGGAAACCGGCATATTGGTATCCTGCAGCGATTATCACATTTTCAAAAAAATGAAGATGACCAGAAAGCAAACCATGGATTATTACCTTGAAACCGTATCCGATGCGTTTGAAGCGGGCGTTATGCCCAGGTGTCATCTGGAGGACATTACCCGCGCGGACTTTTACGGCTTTGTCGTTCCTTTTGTAAACGAGCTTACCAAAATGAGCGAGGACGCGGGAATTCCCATCAAAATCCGCGCATGTGATACGATGGGCTACGGTGTTCCGTACAGCGAGGTTGCGCTGCCAAGAAGCGTCCCCGGTATTATCTATGGCCTTCAGCACTATTCGGATGTTTCCAGTGAAATGCTGGAATGGCACGGACATAACGATTTTTATAAGGCGGTTGCAAACGCATCCGCGGCGTGGCTGTACGGCGCTTCCGCCGTCAACTGTTCGCTGCTTGGCATTGGAGAGCGTACCGGAAACATTCCGCTGGAAGCGATGGTAATGGAATACGCGTCGCTGCGGGGATCGCTGGACGGTATGGACACAACGGTTATTACCGAAATCGCCGATTATTTCCATCGGGAAATCGGCTATGATATTCCGGTTATGACGCCCTTTGTCGGCAGGAATTTCAATGTAACCCGTGCGGGTATACATGCCGACGGCCTGTTGAAGGACGCCGAGATTTATAATATTTTTGATACCGAAAAGCTTCTGGGACGCAAACAGTCGGTGCTGATCGGACAGAACAGCGGGCTTGCGGGCATTGCTTACTGGATCAATGAAAACTATCAGCTAACCGAGTCCGAACGCATCGATAAGCGCGATCCCATGGTTTCCGAACTGAAGGTGTGGATTGACAATCAGTATTCGGACGGAAGGCAGACAACCATCAGCACGGCGGAACTGGAAACGCAGCTTGAAATCCTTTCCAATGGCAGATTCAGGAGGCTTTGATTATGGCGAACCGAATGAAAATGGAATTTAGGCCCGTATCCTTGGCGGATCAGGTGTATGAAAGGCTGGAAACGGATATTCTTTCCGGAAAATATCAAAGAGGCGATTATGTAACGGAGCTTCAATTGTGCGCAGAGCTCGGCGTCAGCCGTACGCCTGTAAGAGAGGCGCTGAAACGGTTGAATTCCGATCATTTGATTGAAGAAACGGCCAAGGGAACGATGGTGCTGGGCGTAGTCAAAAAGGATTTTGAGGATATGAGCGCTATACGCCTTCGTATTGAAGGGCTTGCTGTGCGTGGGTTCATTGAGAACATGACCGATGAAAGCATAGGGAAGCTGAAGGAAGCCGTCGAACTTCAAGAGTTTTACCTGAACAAAAGTGACCCGGATCATATTCGCGCTATGGACAGCCGTTTTCATGAGGTGATTTACCAGTATTGCGGTAGCGCGATCCTGTGCGATACGCTGACGCCGCTGCACAAAAAAGTGCAGAAGTACCGGAGGTTGTCTATAGAAACGGGCAACCGCGCGCATGTATCCGTTACGGAGCACAGGGCGATTTTTGAAGCGATACGGAATAAGGATATCGAGCGTGCAGAGCAGCTGATGAACGAGCATGTCGGAAACGCCATCAGGACGATTGTGGATAAGGGGATGTAGATATGGGATACACCATTGCGCAGAAGATCATAAAGAGCCACCTGATAAAGGGCGAAATGATACCGGGCAGCGAAATTGCCCTTCGGATTGATCAGACCCTTACGCAGGACGCTACAGGTACCATGGCTTATCTGGAGTTTGAAACCATGGGCGTCGACCGGGTGAAAACCGAACGCAGTGTAGCCTATATCGACCACAATACGCTGCAGTGCGGCTTTGAAAATGCGGACGATCACAGATATATTCAATCCATTGCAAAAAAGCACGGCATCTATTTCTCAAGACCCGGAAACGGAATCTGTCATCAGGTACATCTGGAACGCTTCGGAATTCCTGGAAAAACGCTGATCGGTTCGGATTCTCATACGCCGACGGGCGGTGGTTTGGGCATGCTGGCTTTCGGTGCGGGCGGCATGGATGTTGCAGTCGCCATGGGCGGCGGCGCGTACTATATTTCGATGCCCAGAATGTACAAGGTTTATCTCACAGGCGCGCTCCGTCCGTTTGTGTCTGCCAAGGATGTGTCGCTGAAGATTCTTGAAATCCTGTCCGTTAAAGGGGGCGTGGGTGCAATCATCGAATGGGGCGGCGAGGGCGTAAAAACGCTGTCGGTGCCTGAACGCGCCACCATAACCAATATGGGCACAGAGCTGGGGGCAACCACATCAATATTCCCGTCCGACGAGATTACCAGGCGCTTTTTGAAAGCGCAGGGAAGGGAAGAGGATTATGTGCCCCTCGATAGCGATCCCGACGCGGTGTATGACCGCGTAATTGACATCGATCTTTCATCGCTTTCTGCGATGATTGCCTGTCCGCACAGCCCGGACAATGTGAAGACAGTAAAAAGCGTTGCGGGAATAAAGGTGGATCAGGTATGCATCGGTTCGTGCACCAATTCATCCTTGATGGACATGCTGAAGGTGGCTGCGCTTCTTAAGGGCAGACACATTTCGCCTGACGTCAGCCTGTCCATTTCGCCGGGCTCCAGACAGGTGCTTTCCATGCTGGCGGATTCGGGGGCGCTGACCGATATTCTGGCAAGCGGCGCGCGCGTTCTGGAATGCGCATGCGGCCCCTGCATTGGCATGGGCTTTTCGCCATCCTCCGGCGGCGTATCGCTCAGAACCTTTAACCGCAATTTCGAGGGCAGAAGCGGAACCCGGAACGCGGGCGTATATCTTGTGTCGCCGGAAACAGCGGTTGCGGCGGCGATTACCGGTGTTATCACCGATCCGGAGGATATGGGCTTTGAGATGGATATTTGCATGCCCGAAACATTTCGTCTTGACGACAGCGCTGTGCTTTTACCGGCGTCCCTCGAGGAAGCATCCTTCGTTCAGATCGTGAGGGGGCCCAATATCAAGCCCTTCCCGAACGGTCGTGCGCTTACGGACAGAATGGTCCTTCAGGCAGCGCTTAAGGTTGGCGATAACATTACCACCGACCACATTATGCCGGCGGGGGCAAAGATTCTTCCGTACAGATCCAATATCCCGTATCTTTCGAAATTCTGTTTTGAAGTATGCGATCCCGAATTCTCCGAAAGGGCGCAGAAAATGGGCGAAAGTGTTGTGATTGGCGGCGTTAACTACGGTCAGGGCTCTTCACGCGAGCATGCGGCGCTGGTGCCCATGTATTTGGGTGTTCGGGCTGTGATTGCAAAAAGCTTTGCCAGAATCCATGCGGCAAATCTGATTAATGCGGGCATATTGCCGCTGACTTTCAAAAATGCGGATGATTATGAGGCGGTTTCCATGGGCGATCAGCTGATGCTTTCCGATGTGTTTGAGGGCCTTGATAAAGGGGAGGTAGCGCTTTTCAATCAAACGACGGGTGCGTCCATTGCGCTTTCGTGCGAACTTACGAGCCGCCAGAAGGCGATTCTGAAGGCGGGCGGCCTGCTTTCATACACGAAGGAAGGAGGGCTTTAAATGAAAGGATATATCGAACAGGCGACGGCAAAATTTCAGGAGCTTCTTCTTGAACAGCTTGCAAGGGCTGAAAAAATGAATAATGCACCCGGAGCAAAGGATTTTTCCAAACTGGATCGCATTGTTATCGGTGTGATCGCGGGCGATGGCATTGGCTGCGTCATTATGCGGGAGGCGGTGCGCGTTATGAACGCGCTCCTCGAAAAGGAGATTGCGTCCGGGCGCGTGGAAATGCGGGAAATTGAGGGCCTCACCATTGAAAACCGTATGAAGCTACAAAAGGCGATACCGGATGATACGCTTTCGGCGATTCGTGAATGCGACGTGCTTTTGAAAGGGCCTACCACAACGCCCAAGGGAGGCGCACTGGAAAGCGCAAACGTTGCGCTTCGGCGCGAGCTGGACTTGTATGCCAACGTTCGTCCGGTTGTGCTTGCGCAGGAAAACTGCGATTGGACGTTCTTTCGTGAGAATACGGAAGGCGAATATGTGCTTGGCAGCAGAGGCATAGAAATCCCCGGCGTGCTGGCGATGGACTTTAAGGTAACGACTAATCCGGGCACAAGAAGAATTGCCCGTGCAGCATATGAATACGCCAGAAACAACGGAAAAAAACGGGTGTCCATTGTAACCAAGGCCAATATTATGAAAAAGACGGATGGCAGCTTCAGCAGCATATGTCATGAGATTGCGCGGGAATATCCCGAGATCGAAACCGATGAATGGTATATCGATATTATGACGGCAAATCTGGTGAATCCAGCCATACGGAGTTCGTTTCAGGTGTTTTTGCTTCCGAATCTGTACGGAGACATCATCACGGACGAAGCTGCGCAGCTGCAGGGCGGCGTAGGAACGGCGGGAAGCGCCAACATCGGCGACCGATACGCCATGTTTGAGGCGATTCATGGCTCAGCGCCTCGCATGATTGATGAAGGAATCGGAAAATATGCGAATCCGGCCAGCATATTGCGCGCGCTGGAAATGCTGCTGCGCCACATTGTAATGCCCGATCGAGCGGATAAGCTTTCAAAAGCCCTTGACGCCTGTATGGCGGAAGGAAAGGTTGTCGTTACCGGAAACCGGGACGGCGCGAAGGCGGAGGAATTCGGAGATTACGTATTGGAAATGCTTAAGAGAATGGAATAATTCTGTATAAAAAGAAGCCTCTCTTCCCATTTGGGGAAAACAGAGGCTTCTTTTTGCGCGTTTATCAGCTTGCGCTTATCACTTCGTATCCTGCGTCCGTTACCGCCTTTTTAAGAACGCCGGTAGGGACGTCTTTTGAAAGGGTAATCCGCGCTTCTTTGTTTTCCAGATCCACTTCGGCCTGAACGCCGTCGATGGCGGTAAGCACCTGCTTTACGCGGGCCTGGCAGTGGGGGCACATCATACCTTCAATCTTCATGGTGATCATTTTTGTTTCCTCCTTATGAACGGTAATGGGTTTTCTGACTGTGGTTGCCTGTTTTTTTTCAGCTTCGATTGGCGCAAACGATCGCAGTCTCAATGCGTTTGACACGACGAAAAAGCTGCTCAGACTCATGGCAAGCGCACCGAGCATGGGGCTCATCGCGAGGCCGAAGGCAGGGTACAGAACGCCGGCTGCGATGGGAATTCCCAGCGCGTTGTAGAAAAACGCCCAGAACAGATTTTGTTTTATGTTTTTCAAAACGCTTCTGCTTAAGCGGATGGCATTTGCAACATCCATGGGATCGTTTTTCATTAAAATCAGGTCGGCGCTTTCAATCGCCACATCGGCGCCAGCGCCGATTGCTATGCCCACATGTGCGCATTTAAGGGCAGGCGCGTCATTGATGCCGTCTCCGACCATGCATACAACGCTGCCCTGGGATTTAAGTTTTTCTATTTCGTGCGCTTTATCCTGGGGCATTACGCCGGAGATCACATCGTTTATGCCGATTCTGCCTGCAATGGCGCGGGCGGTCTTTTCGTTGTCGCCCGTCAGCATGACGATTTTTACGCCGAGGTTTTTAAGCGCGTTCACGGCGGCTGCGGATGTTTGCTTGATTTCGTCCGCTACGGCGATGATTCCGATCAGGCGATTGTCTGATGCAAACAGCATCGGCGTTTCGCCTGCGTCAGAAATCTCGTCAAGCGCAGCTTGCGCGCAGGTGATGTCGATATTCATTTCCCGAAGCCATTTGGCATTTCCGCCGTATACCGGTTTTCCGTTCACATCGGCTTTGGCGCCTTTGCCCGGGTGCGCCGTAAAATTATGGGCTGAGGGAATCTGAAGCCCGCTCTCGTCGGCGCAGGCGGTAATTGCGCGCGCCAGCGGGTGCTCGCTGAACTGCTCCACGGCGGCTGCCGTTGTAAGAAGATACTGCTCGCTTCCATTAATCGGAATTATACGCGTGACGGCAGGCTTTCCCATGGTCAACGTACCGGTTTTATCCATTACGGCTACGTTTATGGAATGCGCGGCTTCAAGCGCTTCGCCGGTCCGGATCAGTATACCGTTTTCCGCGCCCTTGCCTGTGCCGACCATAATCGCCACCGGCGTGGCGAGGCCCAGCGCGCACGGACATGAGATTACCAGTACCGATATTGCCCGCGCCAATGCAAATTCAAACGCCGCGCCTGATAACAGCCATACTGCTGCCGTAACGACGGATATTGTCATGACGATGGGGACAAATACGCCGGATATTTTATCGGTCAGCCGTGCAATCGGAGCTTTGGCGGCGCCGGCCTCCTCCACCATGCGGATGATTTTGGAAAAGGCCGTGTCTTCGCCCGCATGCGTGACCTGCATTTTGAAAAAGTGCGTAAGGTTCATGGTTGCGCCGATTACGCGGTCGCCCGGCAATTTGTCTGCCGGAATGCTTTCACCGGTTATTGCGCTTTCGTCAATGCTCGCTTCGCCCTCTGAAATCATACCGTCGGCGGGTATGCGGCTTCCCGGGCGAACGTGCAGCAGGTCGCCTACGCGGATTTCTTCCGCAGAGATTTCGGTTACATTCCCGTTTTCCTCACGCAGCGCAGTCTTGGGCTTAAGGTCCATTAGCTTTTCCAGCGCCGCGCCTGTTTTTCCCTTGCTTCTGACTTCAAGGTATTTGCCAAGGTTGATCAGCGCCAATATCATTACTGCCGATTCGAAATACAGATCATGCACGTAGGTGTGAACCAGCGCTACATCGTTTGTCTGAACGCCTATATTTATGCGGAACATTGCAAAAATGCCGTATACGAAGGAAGCCAATGAACCGACGGCGATCAGTGTGTCCATATTGGGCGATAAGCGGAAAAGTGCTTTCACGCCGCGGATATAGTAGGCGCGGTTTATATAGGCGATGGGAAGGCTTAATAGCAGCTGAACCAATGCATAATTTGCTGCGGTATGTTCCATAGACAGAAAGGATGGGAGCGGAAGCCCCAGCATGGAGCCCATGGACACATACATCAGCGGGATCAGGAGCAAAAAGGAAATCAGGGTTCGGTTTCTCATGCCGCGGATTTCCTCTTCACGCGCTTTGGAGGCGTCAGCGTTGTCTTTTTTCTGCGTTTGACCTTTTTCTGATATTCCGTAGCCCGCATTTTTCACGGCGCGTTCAATGGAACCGGGCTCAAATGCGTTTTCGTCGTATTCTGCGCGCATGCTGCCGGTTAAGAGGTTTACTTCCACCTTGTTTATGCCGGGAAGCGCACGCACGCTTTTTTCCACCCGCGCCGAGCATGCGGCGCAGGTCATGCCAGTTACGGTATAATCCTTCTTCATTGGATATTCCTCGTTGTTTGTTTTCTTGCGATAATGCGCAGAGACGCAAATCTGATGAATCAGTATGCTGCTTTCGGCGAAAACAATACATACGAATACGCCCCAAAGCTGCTATCAACTCATTAAGTATATCACAGAAGTTCTTGTTTTGCCATAGCGCCTTCATTGACAGAAGTGTTTTTTAATGATATAGTCAAACGAAATGAACAAAAGGCGGGATAACATATGGAAAAACAGCGACTGGATCTGACGGATGAAACCAGATCGCCGATCAGGATGATCATCTATCTTGCATGGCCTCTGTTTCTGGAGCAGATTCTTTCAACGCTTGTCAGTTTTGTGGATACCTCCATGGTCGGCTCCCTCGGAAAGGCGGCCACCGCTGCGGTTTCCATTTCCAATCCCTTTGTTTTCCTGATCAACGGCGTGGTTATGGCGCTTGGCATCGGAATTACGGCATATGTTGCCAGAAACGTGGGCGCAAAGCGATATGAGGAAGCGAAAGCGTATATTCGCCATGCGCTGCTTCTTTTGCTAATGGCGGGGCTGCCGCTGGCGCTGCTGCCCGTTGCTTTATCCGACTATATTCCTGTATGGATGGGCGCGGAAACGGAATATCTGGCCCTTGCGCAGGAGTATCTTCTGATTACCTCAAGCTTTCGCATTTTTACGATGGCGATGATGGTGCTTGGCTCCGTGTTCAGGGGAAGGGGCGACACCAAAACGCCGCTGCGCATTAACGCCGTTGTAAACCTCATCAATGTGGTTGGCAATTATGTGCTGATTCATGAAAGTCATACGCTGAATATCAATATGGATTTTTTGAATATTGATTGGACGATACCGATATATGGCGTAGGGCTTGGAGTTCGGGGCGCGGCGATTTCTACGGGCTTTTCGTGGCTGCTTGGCGGACTTACGCTGACGGTGATGCTGTTTGTCAAGAAGGATCCTACGCGCATTACTCTGAGAGATTCCTATAAGCCCGACGGTAAGATTATCGGGCAGGTGGTAACGCTGTCCATCCCTGCGATGCTGGAACGCATTTGTATGTCCGCCTCTGGCATTGTGGTAACCCAGTCCATCGCCACGCTCGGTACAGTTGCAGTGGCTGCCAATGCGGTGTATTCTACAGCAGAATCACTGTCGTTTATGCCTGCTTTTGCATTTGCTACGTCTGCCACAACGCTGGTTGGGCAGTCGCTGGGTGCGAAAAAGCCGGAACTTGCAAAGCGCTATGTATTCTTTACGGTGCTTCTGGGCGTTATTGTCATGCTGTTTGCCGGCACGGGATTGTTTGTGTTTGCCGAAAAGCTGGTCGGCATCATAACTAAGGATAAGCAGGTAATACCCCTTGCCAAAAAGTGTCTGCGCATTGTAGCATTGATTCAGCCCATTCAGGTAATCGCATGGATTATTGCCGGCGGCTTGCGAGGCGCGGGCGATACCCGCTGGCCCTTTTATATTACGGCAGCCGGCAACTGGTGCATCCGTGCGTTGGGTGCGGTGCTGTGCATTCGATGGCTGGAGCTGGGACTTCCGGAGGCCGTTGCATGCATGAGCCTTGATCAGGCCGTCCGCGCGCTGTGTATGTACCTTCGCTACAGAACCGGAAAATGGCAAAACGCCATCCGAGACAAACGCACGCAATAATGTAAAAAACGGCCCTTCCGATCATTGTCGGAAGGGTCGTTTTTTAGGGTACGATGCCGATATCGTAAATTGTGAAGTTCTTAAGCTCGTCGCCCTGAATCATGCGGAATTCGATGGTGCGCTTTTTGGTTACGGGAAAGTCGATTACGGTGGTTACGATATTGCCCCAGGCGTTCTCGTCGAAGCCGTTCAGGGTTTTGATTACCTTTCCGTCGTCAAGAATCTCCATTTTGCCGCAGTCGGCGTTTTTTTCCTGACGGTAGGCGACTGTCATATGTCCGGCCTCAATATTGAGCGTCATAGGATTGTTCCCGGCGCCGGGTACATGCTTATAGCCGTATATATAGCTGTAGCAGGGATATACGCCCAGCGCAAAGGAGCCGGTGGTTTCTATGCACGGATCGTTCTTTCGGATATTTTTAAGCGCCTCGTATGCACGGCCATAGCGGAAGCTGTCCGGAAAAGCATAGGGCGTGCCTTCCGCTTCAAGCGCGCAGCTGAAATAATGAGCAATCATATCCGCAATGAATGCGTGTCCTTCGGTCGTTGGATGCGCATAGTCGCTGGAATAATCCCGGAACGTCATGGTTCCCTTTTTGATTTCGGGGGAAATGGCGTTCTTTACGGAGATCATGCCCAGATCGTAGTATTTTCCGATTTCCTCCATGTGCTCCTGCGCATTGTAGCCGCTGGACATAAGGGTGAAAATCAGTATGACGGCAGGCTGGGTTTCGCTGTTGATCAGGCGGCGTACAAGGCTTTCGTATGCCACTTTGCTCTGATGATCGGTGGAATCGTTAACTGCGAATTCTACAAACACGATGTCGGGTGTTTTGGAAAGCACGTCCTGTTCTAAACGCGTAAGGCCCAGAAGCGACGGCGTTCCGGAAATGCCTGCATTCACGTAATGAACCTTTTCCGGATCAGACGCATACCGATCGCGGAAGATTTCATAGGATACATATGCATAGCACTTCGTCTTCTGCGGTTTTGCCTGCGCCCCCTCCGTTATAGAGCCGCCAAGGTAGGCGATGGTTACGTCTTCACCGCTGCGGGCTTTATCAACGGCTTTATGAATGCGTTCCGTATTTCCGACGGACACCAGCGAGTTTTCTATCATTTCACGGGTAAACACGGCTTCTTCCTCCTTTGTCTGTTCAGAAAAAGCGGTAGATGAGCAAAGTACGACCAGTATGAAAGTGAGGAATGCGGATAGGAATCGTTTCATGAAGGCTTCCTCCAATCAGTTTGATGCCGGACGGCGGTTTACGCGGCCTTTTTTTGCTTTAACAAGGGACGGGCGATCTTTATGTTGAAAAACTCAATCAGCGGACCCATGAAGAATGCGGTTACGATGGTGCCGATGCCGGCAATTGCCGGAATTTCCCGAAACAGTCCGCCCGCAATCATGAAAATCACACAGCCGAGGGCTACACAAATGAGATCCGTAGCGATGCGGCAATACTGAAAGCGCGCAATTTTCCACTTGCCGTACAATGCGATGGCAACCGCATCGTACGTGGAAACGCCCAAATCCGCCGTCATGTACATCGCAGAGCCGAAGCACATGACAATGATGCCGATAATCAGGCAAACGCTTCTAATCACAATGGATGGAGAACCAAGAAGAATGCCCAGCATTTTGTAGGTAAAATCGGTGATGTAGCCCAGCAAAAACAGATTGATAAACGTAGCAATGCCGATCTTCGTCCGGTCAACAATCAGACTGAAGGTCAGAAGCAGCAGATTGACAATTACATATAACGTTCCGAAATCGATAGGGATCAGCCTGTCCAGACCACTCATCAGCGACTGGAACGGATCAACGCCGAATGCGGCAATTTTGAATGCGCCCACGCTGATTGCGCATATGATGACGCCGCCCAGAGACATCAGGATTCTTCTAACCTTCATAATGCAAACCTCGTTACTGTATAGAATGTACAAAAGGCATTATAACATCCGGCGCATGCGCCCGCTACTTCCAAATAATGTAGTTTGCATTCATTTTTGATGAACAAGCCTTGTAATGCGATGGGCAATTTTCGCTTTACATTTTGTATTTTTTAGTGTATGATTACATTGATATCACCTATATTTTAAGGAGGAACGGGCATGGGTTTCTTAACGAATAAAACTGTCATCATCACCGGAGGCGGCCGCGCTGTGCTGGCTGACGGAAGGCCTGGATCGATCGGCTACGGTATTGCACACGCATACGCCAAGGAAGGCGCAAACATCGTAATTACCGGCCGCAATGTTCAGAAGCTGGAAGACGCAAAGGAAGAGCTCGAGCGTCTGTATGGCGTTAAGGTGCTCGCCGTTCAGGCGGATATCGCCGCAGGTTCCGATAACGAAGCTACGGCCAATATGGTCGTTGAGAAGACGGTAGCCGAATTCGGTTCCATTGACGTTCTGATTAATAACGCACAGGCTTCTGCATCCGGCGTTGCGATCAAGGATCATACCGCCGAGCAGTTTGATCTTGCTATTTATTCCGGTCTGTATGCTGCCTTCCACTATATGAAAGCTTGCTATCCGCACCTTGTCAAGAGCCAGGGCAGCGTAATCAACTTCGCTTCCGGCGCTGGCTTGTTCGGTAACTTTGGTCAGTGCTCCTATGCCGCTGCCAAGGAAGGCATTCGCGGCCTTACCCGCGTTGCGGCAACCGAGTGGGCGAAGGACGGCATCAATGTAAACGTCATCTGCCCCCTTGCATGGACGGCGCAGCTGGAGAAATTCCAGAACGCGTACCCCGAAGCGTTTGCAAAGAACGTTCACACGCCGCCGGCCGGCTATTTCGGCGATCCCGAGAAGGACATCGGCCGCGTATGCGTGCAGCTGGCAAATCCCGACTTTAAGTACATGAACGGCGAAACCATCACCCTCGAGGGCGGCCTCGGACTGCGTCCGTAAGGAATATAAGAATAAAGGAGAGCGGCTGTTAAAACCGCCGCTCAGATCATCAATAAACTCCAGGGAGAGGTTTGGAGAGGGAGCGCACTCCCTCTCCATTTTTC
>JAZSRC010000052.1:0-12065 GCA_045538305.1 Clostridia bacterium
GTGAAAAAACGTATATTAATTCCATAGCTTAAACCAGAGAGCGCTGCGGAAAGGCCTCTCTCTATCCATCAAAAAAGTTCCTTTTTTGATGGGAGGGGCCGATTGCCTGAAATCCTGCGGGATTTCCGGGCGGCAATCGGAAGAGGGAAGCGTATTTAGTCGCTACGCTTTGTAAAAAAGCGCGTTTTCGCCGGACATGCCGCCGAAATCGATGAAAAATGGAGAGGGAGTTATCTCCCTCTCCAACCCTCTCTCTGGAGTTTGTTGATGATCTGAGCGCTGCCGAAAGGCAGGGCTTTTCCGTTATCAAAAATTTTATAGAGCAGGGCTGATTTCCGAATCGACTGGAAAGCTTTCGGGGATTTGGCAGGGAACATACAGGCTTTCTTATGCAGGTTAGAACCATAAAAGAAACCCGCGACAACAGCCTTTTATGGCATCTATCGCGGGTTTCTTTTCTATCAATTGGCCTTTACTCAGGCCTTATCCGTTAACTGTTGGGCCTTTTTGTGGTTCTCGGAACATCCTTAGAGTATTTAAACATGTCGGGCTTGGGAGTTACATACGGGTTCGCGGTCGGCGCGGGGGTTGCGTCTGCGGGAATCGGTACATAGAAGGGATTGTTGGGGTCGTCGTCTGTGGGATCCCAGCCCTTGTTGCCTTCAACAATCGGTGGATATTCGGCAAGCTCTCTGTACGGGATATACTCTTCGCCGTCCGTAATCACGATGGTCGTCCCCTTGGGGCAGTTGTCGTACAGCCATTTGGCGTCCCTGCAAAGCAGGCGGACACAGCCGTCGGAGGCAAATTCGCCAAGCTCGTTATAGGCTTTGATATCCATCTTATTTTTCTTATCGTCTGTATAAGTAATGGAATGGAAATGGAAGGATCCGGTAATGCGCGTGGTATACTGTGCAAACAGATCTCCGATCAGCATGGTAAGCCAGGGATGCGTATCCTTGGATTTATAAACGCCATTGGGAAGCTTATTGTATTTAAGACCTGAAGAGCACAGCATATATTTGACGGGAATGGTATATTCGCCGTTTTCATCCAGCGCGTGTACGATTACCAGCTGCGCCTTCTTTGCCAGAGTAATGATGTAAGGATACTCATAATTGACCAGCGGCGGAACAGGCGTTGGCGTGGGTGTCGGCGTCGGAGTGGGCGTCGGGGTTGGCGTGGGTGTCGGCGTCGGAGTGGGTGTCGGCGTAGGCGTCGGAGTGGGCGTCTTATTTTCTTCGATATAGCGCGTGTCCTCCACATCGCTGAAGGAGCTTATGAAAAGACCCGTCACGCAAAGAATCATTGCCAGCAATACGCCGATGGTGATCCAAAAAGCAGTTGAAAAGCCATATGCATTCTGCTGCTTTTTCGTGTGTTTTTTTGCCATTTGATACTCCTTGTTCAGTAATCTTGTAAGCTAACGTGATTATACTAAAAAGCGTTTGGGTTTGCAAGTAAAAGCTTCAGATTTTTTGTTGAAGCAAGAAAAAATTCAACCATTATGGCGCGCCCTTTACAGAATGTCCTAGCCGTGCGAATGTAAACTCCCGGATTCGCTGGGCAGCTTCTGGCCAATCGGGATGATTTATCAGCTTTTCTACGGCACGGTACGGGGTTTTCGGCGCCTTCAGAAGTATTCTTCGTGCGCCCTCCGTAAGTGCGTGCGCGGATGGCGAACAAAACGGGCATACACAGCCGCCGCTTTGCGCGTCAAACCGCAATATGGCTCTATCGCTGGTTACACCGCATTTAACGCATGCCTCCATGGCGGGCGCAAAGCCCAGTATACGCCACATCTGCATTTCAAACATGGCCGTAAGAAGCGCCGGAGGAATATCCGAGTTTGCAAGGTAGGCAAGCGCATTCAAAGATGTTTCAAACAGAAGCGCATTGGGCTCCTCCAGAACGACAACTTCCTCCAGAAGTTTCAGCCAATACGCGCCGTGGCTCAGTTTTTCGTAATCAACTCTGAGCGCAAAAAAGCTGTCTGTAATCCGCACCTGCGTAATCGTATACCGGTCCTTTACGCGAAGCAGCTGATATTCGCCGGCTGTAAAGGGCTCTGATGCGTTCATAAGCGGCGATTTTGGCCGCCTGCAGCCGCGGGCAACCGCGTCAATGCGTCCGTATTCCGGCGTAAACAGCGTTACCATGCGATCATAATCGCGCCAATCGGAGCGCCGGATGACCAGCGCGGGAGTTGACAGGCTGGCGTTCATTTCTTATTCCTGATCGGAGTAGCCCAGCGTGGCCAGATCGCCGGCACGGTTTCTCCAGTCCTCGCGAACCTTTACCCACAGCTTCAGCATTACGCGCGTATCCAGCAGGCGTTCAATATCGCCTCTGGCTTCGGAGCCGATAACGCCAAGCATAGAGCCTTGTTTTCCGATAATGATGGATTTATGCGCCGCGCGTTCGCAATAAACGTTTGCATGGATTTCTGTCAGCGAAGGAGAAAGCTTTTTAATGGAAAGCATTTCAACACCCACGCCATGCGGAATCTCGTCGCGCAGGTGCTTGAGCGCCTTTTCACGGATAATCTCGGCGCACAGTATGCGCTCCGGTTGGTCGGTAATCATGTCGTCCGGAAAATACTTGGGCCCTTCGGGAAGCGATTCAATGATCAGCCTTTTGAGCACGTCCATATTCTGACCCGTGCGCGCGGAAACGCTTACTACCTGATCGAAGCCGGATGCGTCAATGGCTGCAAGCTTCGGCATCAGATCCTCGGGTTTTGCAATATCGATTTTGTTAACTGCGAGAAATTTGGGGCAATTCATGCGCGTGATGTCCTTCATGATTTCGGCGTCGGCATTGGAAATGCGTTCGGCGTCCACAACAACCAGAACGGCGTCTACGCCTTCCTTTGCGTCGTTTGCGGCCTTCATCATGAATTCACCCAGCTTTGTGCGCGGCTTGTGCAGGCCGGGGGTATCGACAAATACCAGCTGTGATTCGTCGTCAGTGGATACGCCAAGAATACGGCTTCGGGTCGTCTGCGCCTTATTGGAAACGATGGCGACCTTTTCGCCGACAAAGTAGTTCATGATACTGCTTTTGCCCACGTTAGGTCTGCCTAAAATGGCGACGAAGCCTGAGCGGAAGGGTTTGTTTTCCAATTTATTCTTCCTCCTGAACGTCTAAATCTTCGGGACCGAACGATTCGGGAAGCAGCTCGCTCAGCCGCTTTTCGGTCCATTCTCCCGAGGGATTTCCAACCATAACCAGCATATCGCCGGATTTAAACTCGTTCAGCACCTGACGGCAAATGCCGCAGGGCCATGAAAAGCCCTTATCGCATGCAATGGCGATTTTGGTAAATTTCCGTGCGCCATGCGCGATGGCATTGGAAACGGCGCAGCGTTCGGCGCAGATGGTAGCGCCGAAGGATGCGTTTTCAAAGTTTGCTCCCTGAAATACTTGTCCATCCTCGGAGAGCAGGCAAGCGCCTACGCGAAAATGGGAGTAAGGAGAATAGGATAAATCAAGAGATTCAACGGCAAGCGCCTTCAGCTGTTCGTTGGTCATGGGGGATTCCTCCTCTCGATACAGTTTTACGCGGCGCATGGTTTTCTTTTCCATGCTGCGCATGACGTTTTTTTCTTCTTCCGTCATATGGTCATAGCCCATCAGGTGAAACATGGCGTGCGCAGTCAGGTACCCAAGCTCGCGCCTGTAGGAGTGCCCGAAATCCTGGGCCTGTTGTATCGCCCTTTGGGTGTTAAGCGCAATGTCTCCCAGAAAAATCTGTCCGCGTGCCGGGTCATATGCGCGCATTAAGCGCTTTTGAGAGTGCTTTGCCGTTTTTCCCTGCCGGTATGTGACGGATGGAAACGATAATACGTCCGTTTCTTTATCAACCGCACGCATGGACTGATTGATGCTTCTGATTTCTTCGCCCGTCACCAGCATAATGGAGGCAAACGCGTTTTCAATGCCTTCTGTCGTAAGGCAGGCGCTTACAACCTCCTCCGCCAATTCCCAAAAACCCTCGGGCGCAAGGTTTTTTTCGTCAATGGGTTCGATATACTTCATTTTTCTTCCTCTTTGGGCGCGTTTTCAAGGGCTGCTTCTCTGTTTTCCGGTTTTATGGCTGTCGAATGCACGGCGGCCTGAATCTGCTTTTTCGGGATTTCAATGGACGGGTATTCAATTCTCTCATGGAACACGCCGCTTAATACCGTCAGGAAGGAAGAAGCGATGCGGTCCAGATCCCTGAATGTAAGGGGACAGGAATCCAGCTGTCCGTCGTTCATCTTCTGATTGATCAGGTTTCGGATCAAGTCGTTCAGCTTTTCGGAATTCGGGTTCGGCATGCTGCGCGCGGCGGCTTCAATGGTGTCCGCCAGCATGACGATGGCGGCTTCGCGCGTGGTGGGACGCGGTCCCTCGTAGCGGAAGTCGTCCACGTTTACTTCGTCGCCGTTTTCTATGCGGCTTTTGTTGTAGAAATACAGTACCGGCGTATCGCCGTGGTGAGAACGGACGATTTCGATAATCTGCTCCGGAAGATGCTCTTTTGTCAGCATCTGAGCGCCGTCGCGGGTATGCGCTGTAAGGATAGCGGTGGAAACGCGGGGATCTGTACGATCGTGCGGATTGTCGCCCATCTGGTTTTCCTTGAAATAAATGGGGCGCTTCAGTTTACCGACGTCGTGGTAATATGCGCCGACACGGGCCAAAAGATCGTTTGCGCCGATTTCACTGGCGGCGGCTTCCGCAAGATTGGCAACGATGATCGAATGGTGATAGGTGCCGGGCGCCTCCAGCAGAAGACGTCTGAGCAGCGGCTGGTTGGGATTTGACAGCTCCAGCAGCTTGGAGGGCGTTACGATATTGAATATGGACTCCAGTATCGGCATGATGGCAATTGACAATACCGCCGCCAGTATGCCGCTGCCCGCCGACCAGTAGGCGGGAACCAGTACGTTCATCAGGTTGGCATTATTGATCAGGCCGACGGCGAGGGTTGAAACCATGTTGGAAATACCGATGGCAAGTCCTGCCAGAAGGGTTGTGGTTCTATGCTGCTTTTTCTTAAGAACCAACAGCGCTACAGAGCCGCCCACAATGGTGTTTACAACAATTGTGAACATAGCCATATTGAAAAAGCCTGAGGAAGCGCTGGCAAAAAGGGAAATGGCAATGGACAGAACAACGTTTAATATGATGGCAAGCCTTCGTCTGACGAGCTGCGAGATCAGAAGAACCGCAAGCGCGGAAGGCATAAAATACGGACTCAGATCGTGTACCAGAAGGCAGATCGCAACGACCATTACGATGATCAGAGACAAAAGGAACAAATGCTTGAGATTATCCAGAATTTCCGGCTCAAACAGCGAAATATACATGATAACCGCAACCATGAGCACCAGCACCAGAAGTGCAACGCCGTAATACAGGGAAATATCGAAGCCTCGCTCCTTGATGATGCCAAGGGAGTCCAGCATTTTATACTGCGCTTCGGTAACGATTTCGCCGTCGGATACGATAACTTCGCCCTTAATACGGGAAATGGTGCCGATTTTATCCATTTCTGCCTGACGCGCGGCGAGGGTAGCCGCTTCGTCGTAGAAGTTGTTGGGCTGAATAAAATCGCTGATGAAAAGCGTAATCATGGAAACCAGATTTTCTTCATAACCGTCGTTCATCAGCGTATCGCCGATAAAGGCGATGGAGGATTCGATCTGGGATTCCATCAGCTTTTTGTCAAGTTGGTCGGAAACCAGCTGCTTGGCACGATCCACGATACTGACAAGCGTCTCGTTTTCTGTTTCACCCAGCGCTGTCAGCTGTTCGGACGTAATGACGATGGGTGCAAACTGTGCGTTTGCACTGGAAAGCGCGGATTCCTCCGCGGACGATTCATCGCCATGATACAGATCCGCCACCTGGATAAGCAGATTAAACCGCTTGTCTGCATCCGCCATAACGATGGATTTTACGTTTTCATCCACGATATATATGCTTTTAACCGCGCTGGCAGCATCTGTTTTCAGCTTCTGAGTGGTGATTATATCGTCTACGTCCTTGGTAGCCTTGATGGTATTGGGCGCAGGCTGTCCGATTGCAACATCGTATCTGTCGGGCGTGATTGCCGCCGAAAGTAGTGCGAACATTACAAAGAACACGGCTACCGCCAGGGCAAGGCGCGTCAGCTTAGAGCCGAATTGATTGTGATTACGGCTCTTTTTTCTGGAAATCATCTGGTATCCCTCCGTTGGTAATGGCTATCTTCTTGGAATAAAGCGCCTTTCGGTATTCTCTCTGGGCTGCTCATTGTGCCTTTCGTAGGCCCGGACAATGGCCTGCACCAGCTCGTGGCGAACCACGTCCTTGTGCGTAAGGGTGCAAATACCGATATCGTCAACGCCCTTTAAAACGTCAAGCGCTTCTACAAGGCCGCTTTTTCTGATGCCGGGCAGGTCGATCTGGGTAACATCGCCGGTCACAACCATTTTGGAGCCCATACCCATGCGGGTTAGGAACATCTTCATTTGCTCGCTTGTGGTGTTTTGCGCTTCGTCCAGTATGATGAAAGCGTCGTTCAGCGTGCGTCCGCGCATATAGGCGAGGGGCGCAACCTCCACCGCGCCGC
Organism: Clostridia bacterium; assembly: GCA_045538305.1. Taxonomy (GTDB): domain Bacteria; phylum Bacillota; class Clostridia; order Christensenellales; family Aristaeellaceae; genus SFHK01. The sequence continues at coordinate 6,605 of JAZSRC010000052.1, forward strand.
GTTCAAGCAGGCGCTGGTAGGCCTCTACGCCCATCATTTCGTTGATGGCGTCGTGCAGCGGACGAAGGTAGGGGTCTACCTTCTGCTGAAGATCGCCGGGCAGAAAGCCCAGCTTTTCGCCGGCCTCGACTGCTGGACGCGTGAGAATAATGCGTTCGATATCCTTATTTTTCAACGCCACAACCGCCATTGCTACAGCCAGATACGTTTTGCCCGTACCGGCAGGGCCAATGCCGAAGGTAAGCGTATTTTTCTTGATGGCGTCCACATACCGCTTCTGACCCAATGTTTTGCATTTTACCTGGCGGCCTTTGTAGGTAATAGCGATTACATCGCGCATGATTTCGCCGATTCTGTCGGCGTTTCCTTCGGAGGCAAGGTCGATGGCATAGCGAATGCGCGAACGATCTATGGCGTCTCCGCGCGAAATGATCTCCAGAAGCTTGTCAAGCGTCAGGCGCGCAAGGCGAACCTTGCTTTCTTCGCCTGTCAGCGTGATTTCGTTTCCGTGCGCGAAGATCTGCACGTTCAGCTCGCGGCGGATCAGATCTATATTCTCATCGTTCAGGCCGAACAGCGCGATAAATCGTTCCGGCTCATCCACGTACATTTTCTCTGAAATGATTTCATTTCCCAATTCCAATTGTTTATCCTCCCTGCTTCTCCGCAGCAATTTCCCGTTTCCATTCGATAACGGCGTTTGCTTTTATGCTTGTATCGGTTATTTCATAATTTACCGTGGATTTATATTCATTGGCGTTCGGCGCGGCGGTTTTTCTCGCCTCTGCAAGCGCCCTGATGCCGACGGCTTCGTTTTCCGAATCGGAAACCGGTGTTTTTGAAACGGTGTACTCCAGATAGGTGGTGTACACAATATCAATGGGTGCGAACAGTTTGCCGATGGGCGTTTTGGATACGCGCGTTTCAGACAGCGGAAAGGGAGAAGCTTCCGTAAGCGTTTTTATGAAAAACGGACATTCCAGCCTGATTTCCGTTCTTTCACGGCCTGTGAATATTCTTTCCTCATGCATCCGTTCGCATTCCGCCGTGCCCGTCGTCCATGTGCGGGCAATCACGCTTCCTTCGGCGCGTATGGGCGTTGTTTCTCCGTCTGCGGACCGCTTTTCCTCACCAAGGATCAGAAGCTGGCCTCTTTTCACCGTTTGGCCCGTTTGAACCATTGCCTGTCCCGCGAAAACATTGATGGAATCGATTACGCCGTCTGAATCGGCGTACAGGTTCCTTATGTCGTCTTTCACATATACATCGGGCGCGCGGTCTTCGTTTACCGCTTCGATCATCAGGTATACGCCCGATACCTTTACGCCGATGTGTGCGTATTCGTCAAAGGCGTATGCCAGCATATGGCTGAGCCCTGTGGGGTCTATGCTTTTTTTTCGTATGCCGGGCACAATGCCGTTTTCCAGAAGATACGGCCGGATATATTCGTTATCTCCGCTGATTTCAATTACCCAAATGCGGTCCGATATCAGAACCAGCGCCAAAAGTGCCAGAACAGACGCCGCAATCAGCGCAATTTTCTTTTTCACAAACGCGTAAAACGCACTCGATCCCCGTCGTGAGATGATTTCATATCGGATGGAGAACCGGTCCAAAAGTGCCGTCAGCTTTTTTTCATATATGCCCTGAATCCGGCAGGTAATTTCCCTGTCGCCCGACCGGGAAACGGACAGAAAGCAGATGTCTTCCTCCATTGCCTTCTCCATCAGCCTTTCCGCCATGGAGGAACGGATTACGAATTCCACGCCGCCTTTCATGCGCGATCCCCGTCTTCCGGCATGCGTATGGAAGCTATGCTGCCCCTTATGATCAATGCGCCCGGACGCATTTGAGAAAGTGAAAGGCAGCTTCCCTCAACCGTTATCAGCCCGCAGCTGGATCTGAGAACGATGCTGCTGCAGGAAAAGGTCTGAACGCACAGATAGTTTTCAATCATTATGCGGTCGGTACCTGAAACATGCATCTGTATCCGCCCCGGAAGCGCGTTGTTCATCCATTCCAGCTGATCCGGAACGCGCAGTATCCGCTTTGTCAAGCGCCGTCACCTCGCTTTGCGTCGCTTGATCGTATGCGCGTCGGGCGGAGTTGATTATGATTTTTTGCCTGCGTCAGCGTTTCTTTCGTTTATGGTCAGTATCGCGCGGGTCATGCTTTCGGAAAGGCCGGCAATGCTTTCATTAATCAGCCGCCTTTGCTTTTTTTGATCGTCCTTAGTTTGATCCTGCGCTTCCTTTAGTTTTACAAACAGCGCATCCTCCATATCGCTCACGCGCTTTTCCAATTGCTTCATCCGGACAATGCATCCGGATACTAGTGCCGTCAGAACAATTACCGCCCCGGCGCACATCAGCAATATTCCGTAAACCTTCAGAAACTGAATTACCGTTTCCATTTCAGGAACCGCTCCCTCGCGAAATTCTTCCTTATATAATATATCATGAAATGATTAAGAATACAAGACTGACAGAATATGACCAATAAAGCGAACAAGTGCATCTTATTTGTTTACATATTTCCCGATTAATGTTATAATTAATATACTTTTTAAACGAACTTCTTTGGAAACGACATTCAATTTGCCTTATGGGTATGACGTATAATGCGTACATCAACAAACGACATAAACGGAGGATGAAATAATGGCAACGATAAAAATTCAGTATGAAGTACACAGCTGCCCCACTTGCGGAATCGAGCTTTTCCGTTTACCTGTAGGTTCGCTTGAGATCGGGTCGCCGATCGTGCAGTGTCCCGGCTGCAAGAAGTATTACAGAAACGATATGAAACAGGAATGGTATGCATACGAAAAGAAAAACCTGGTGTATTTTAAAATTCCGCTGATGTTTCTGCTCTTTTTTGTGGTAGGTCTGTTTATAGGCGGCGATGAAAGAGTCGTTATGGCCGTAATTGCGGGCGCGATTGGCTTGTTTATCGGCATTTGTATAAGCATTTCGGACATTATAAAGATCATCCGCAGCAAAAAAAGGATGCGCGATTCCGAGTATCTGTTGCTTTTGCTCATGATGCGCATAATCGATAAGAGTGAATTTGATACCTTCCTGAAGAATGCTAAAAAGAAAGAAGAACAAGCGTAATTCCGGAAGCAAATAATAGAGATTCCATCCTCCTTTCCCCATTGCGGGAACGGAGGATTCTTTTTCTGCATACGATGCCAGGTAATCGTGGGAGGGATTCAGATGGGCGTTGTGATTGCGGGAACGGATAAAAGGTTTACAATGCTTAAGGATATGCTGATGGAAAACGGAATCGACGCGGAGTCTTCCCTTCAGCCGGAAGCGGCGCCGTATGCGAGCGTTCTGATTGCAAAATACCCTTTTACGGATGAAGTCCGAGCGTTTGCCGATTCCATGAAAGCCGGCTCACGGCTGATTCTTTTAAATGCCTGCGGGGCGGATCGTTTGCTGACCGAAAAATTCCGTGTGAATCTGCTTTCGGATGATCTGGCATTTGTAAATGAAAATGCCGTTTTGACGGCGGAAGGCGCGTTGTGTGCGGCGATGCATTACGCGGATTTTGCACTCACAGGCGAACGGGTGATGGTTGTCGGTTACGGGCGAATCGGACGCGCGCTGACGGAAATGCTGGTTGGCATCCGAAGCGTCGTTACCGTTGTGTCCAGGCGTGAAGCGGGACGGCTGCAGGCAATGGCGAGGGGGGCATACGCCTCAAGTCCCGAATCTATGAAGCCGCTGCTTGGCGACGCAAGGGTGATTTTTGTTACATCGCCGGATCGCATGCTGGATAAAGAAATGCTGTCCTGTATTCCGAAAAGTGCGCATATATACGACCTTTCCAGCGCGCCCTATGGCGTCGATCACGCTTCTGCAAAGGAAATGGAGCTGAATGCGCGCCTGGAAAGCGGCATTCCCGGCAGGTATTGTCCGCTCAGCGCTGCAAAATGCATGTACCGCGCCGTTTGGCGCATTTGGAACGGAGGGAAAACGGTATGAAGGGCATTCGCGTCGGATGTGCAATGACGGGATCTTTCTGCACTTTTACCGAGGCTTTTGATGCATGGATGGATCTGAAGGATGCGGGAGTAGATATTCTTCCGATTATGTCCGATAACGCATATCAAACCGATACGCGCTTTTATAAATCAGAAGAAGCAAGGCGGATTTTTGAAAGAATTGCCGGACGTGAGATTATACATGAAATTGCCATGGCTGAGCCCATCGGGCCGAAAAAGCTTGTGGACATGATGATCGTATCGCCCTGTACCGGCAACACAATTGCAAAAATAGCAAACGGCATTATCGATTCGCCGGTAACGCTGGCTGTAAAATCAACCCTTAGAAATGGAAAGCCGGTTCTGCTTGCCGTATCGTCCAACGACGCGTTGGGAATCGGAGCCAGAAACATTGGAGCGCTTCTGGCTATGAAGAATATTTTCTTTGTGCCCTTCAGGCAGGATGATCCGCACGGAAAGCCGCAGAGCCTTGTGGCAAAGTTCGACCTGCTTACACAGGCCGCAAAGGAGGCGATGAACGGAAAACAGCTGCAGCCGCTTCTTGCGAAATAAAAAAGCCGCTGCGCAACCGCGCAGCAGCCTGTTTAAACAAAAATCAGAAGTTCGCCAGAAGCTCAATGTACATTTTCAGGTCCTTCGTGCAGTCGAAATATGCGTATGCGCCATCGCCGGAGCCGTAGTATCCCCACTGCGTGAGCTCGTAACCGGCCTGCTTCATTTTTTCAACGTACGCAAAAAAGTCGTCTACGATGAAACCCAGATGATGCATGCCCTCGCCATGCTGTACCAGATGGTCGTGCCAGGTGGAATCGGCCTTGTTTGGCTCAATCAGCTCCAGCTGAATGTTGTCAAGGTTGAAAAAAGCCATCTGGCAGCTTGCGTCGGGGGCGGGATTTCCCTTGTAAATGGTCTTGGTAACGGCGTAATCGCCCGCTCCAACCGTGGGCGGCACTTCTACACCGTGAAACTGAGCTACCTTTATCTTGGCGGTTTCAATATCGGATACGATCATGCCGATTTGGCAGGGTTTTCTGGTTCCGAGAATAGACTCCAACATGATGCTTTCCTCCCTGTTTGATTTCTTACTTATTATATATGATATGTGCGTGTATTGCAATAGCGATGTGTGCATAAGCATTTGAGAAGAATATATATCTAAACAAAAATAGGGGTTGAGAAACCTTAAGCCCTTTGATATAATAACCAAGCTGTCAGCGAGGGAGACCGAGCGAGCGGCGCGATCCTTGAAAACGATACAGAGAACGAAATAAGAAGAAGACAGTCGATTCGGAAGAAAAATTGAGCGAGAAACGCTTAACGGTTGAAGGATGTTGGCGCATCTGGAAACGGTTAAGAGATGGATTAAACATAAGAGTTTGATCCTGGCTCAGGACGAACGCTGGCGGCGTGCTTAACACATGCAAGTCGAACGGGGATGTTGACTTCGGT
>JAZSRC010000047.1:0-18433 GCA_045538305.1 Clostridia bacterium
GACACAAAGTTTCCGCCCGGATAGCGCACAACCGGAACGCCCAGCTTGCTCACCAGCTGTATTACATCCTGCCTGAAGCCAAATTCGTCGGCTGTCGGATGGCCGGGCTCGTATATGCCGCCGTAAACAGCGCGTCCCAGATGTTCTATGAAGGAACCATAAAGTCTCGGGTCAATTTTTCCGATCGTGTAGTCGCGGTCCAGAATCATGCTCGCCTTTTTCACGTGTTTGCACCCCTTCGTATAGATTGATCTGTAGTATCATCCGTTTTCAAGCGCCTTTTTAACGGTTTCCGGACGCGTAGCAGGATCCGGGTACAGCCGGTTCAGCCGCTCTCTGGCGTCTTCCTGATGCGGGAATCTGTCAAGGCACAAAAGAAGCGCGCTGGTTTCCATATCCAAATCGCCCGTTTCGTGGTAGGCGTCTGCAAGCCGGGCAGCGGCTTCGTATGTAATCTCCTCGGAAAGCGCTTTATAATAGTAATCAACTGCACGGAAATAATTGCCCTGCTTCATGCAGTTGTCTCCAAGCAAAATATAGCCCTCTGCCCCGCTGATTCCCATCTGTGCAAAAGTCAGCCTTCCGGAATCGGTACACGAGCCCCAGCCAAGAATCAGAAACACCGTCGCCGCCAGAAGCGCCATTGCAATGATGCTTCTGGCATGCTTTTCAAAAAACGTTTCCTTTCGCCGGTATGAGGCATATTTATTTCTGGCGGTTCTCGGTTTTTCCCGTTTGGGAATCACCGTATTCTTCTTACGCGTTTCTACTCCGCGTACGTTTATCCTGGGAGCCGGTCTGGTTCCGTTGTTTACCGATTTATTCACCTTGGCGGTTGGTTTTTTAGGCTTTTTATGTTTCTCCGGCTTTGGAGCAGCTTCGATCTTCGGCCAAACATCGTCCGTTTCAAAGGAAAACTTCTTTCGTTTTTCCGGCATTTGGACGTTGGTTTTTTCCTTTGGAGGAAGCTTTACAGTCTGAACAGCCTTTCGGGGCGAACCTTCTCCTTTTGTTTCTTTTGATTTTTTTACGTCTTTTGTTTCGCCTTTTGGGTCGCTAAGCCGGCGCTTCGCCTCTGTCTTGGACTTTGGCCGACGTATCTCCCCTTCCTCCGGCTTCTGACTCTTTTTCGTTTTGGTTTTTGGAGGAAAGTGCGGAAATTCTTCATTCAGTATGGTGGCGTCCCTGAGTATAACGGAAAGCGTTTCTCCCTCTTTCCTTTTGAGTTTCGGAAAAAATCCTTCTTTTACTTTCGGCGCGTCCACTTTTTCACCTTTATCCGCATTCTGAGGTTTCACGATGTCTGCCTTTTTAGCGGGCGCTTTTTTTAAGCCATCCGCCGTTTTGAGGAGGCTGATCAGATCATCCGGTTCAATCAGCCGCATGCCGCAGCCTACGCAAAGCGCATCGCCCTTTGACGCCTTTCTTCCGCACCGCACGCAGTACACGCCGATTCACCTCCATAACTGACAGTTTTACACAGTTTCTCAGGAATTTTTGAGCATTTCAAAGTACGGATCGCCCGAAAACTCTCTCTCTCCCTCAACGGTTCCACCCAGCATCTCAATAGCGTTTCGGATTTCAAGATAGTCCAGATAATTGATGTCCGGAAGATCTATCGCCTTTTTCAGTGCGTCAAGCGCTCTGTCGTCGCCCAGCTTCCCGATAAACGAAGCATACAGCGCCATTTTCTCTTCATGCTCGAGAAATGCACGCATAAGGAAGTCGTAAATTCGTCCGTCTCCCGGATAATTGCAAAGGACATCCAAATACGTTTCCTGCGCAGCATCCGATACATCCTCAAAACGATCGAGAATGGGTTCAACGACATTTTTTCCCATACCGGAAAGCAACTCCGCCGCAACATCGGCAAGCTCGTCTTCCTCTTCCCTGCGGTCGACGATATCCAGACAAATCTGCATGGGCTGCTCGCCCGCTTCCACTTCCTGAAGAATGTTCAGGCAAGTAACGCGCGTCTGTACGGAGTTATCTGCATCGCCTGCTTTTTTCAAAAGCGCAGGAATGCTCTTTTCACCAAGATCCGATATGCGCTCAAGCAGCGGATCGGGCACAGGCACACCGGCAGCCTCGTATTCGGTAACCCAGTTCAGAAGCTCCTGGGGATTGTTGTATTTAGAGAAGTACAATGCCGGCGTTTCTCCCATCAGAAACGCTGCGGGAGAATTGAGCCAGCGCATATATACTTCAGGCATGGCGTCTTCCATTTGTTCGATGTTTTTGAACTTTTTCTGGTTCATCTGCATCCATTTTTCCGAGTACGCAGCAAAATTCGCATCAAAATCCAGAATCTCGTACATGATCAGGTCTCTCCTTACTCTATTCGTCTTCAGCATTTGCATGAAATACATGTCTGATTGCCTTGGCTATATATGCGGTTTGCCGTGCAGGACAACGGAAATACCTTGAAACGGTAACGGCATTGCCCTCATACCCGCGCATTTCCATATAGAAAAGCGCCAGCGCGGCACTTCCGGTTTCGCATCTTCTGACAGGATCCCGGACCATTCCCCTCGCTTCCCTGAACGTGCGCCAGATAAGCGCAATATCGGCAAGCGGGTATTCGCCGTGTTCTTCCTCGATATATTCCGCCGCAAAACGCGCCATCTGTTTTTCGCTGACGGAAAGCCCTTCCATGATCTCTTCTTCGCAGGGCATTACGGCTTGAGAAAACGACATATCCAATATTGGAATGTTCGGTATATTCGCCGTCTTCATCAGGTACATCGAGTACAAGCGCTGTTTCATGGAAATATCGGGGCGCTGAGAGAAGGTTCTGAGAATTCCGCGCGTTTCCTCCGTATCGACATTCATAATCGTTGCAAGCGCGAGACGCGAAACGCGGGATTCCTTTTGGTATATTTCCCATTCCAGTATTTTTCTGAATTCGGAATCCGTTTCCCACGCATCCTTCAGCGCTTCCCCGCCCCGGATCAGCTTTTCGGTTATATACTGTACGCGCCTGATCGCTTCGTGAACCGGAATTGCATAGGCATACGGCATAGGTCTTGGAGGCATGGCGCCGTTATCCATCGCTTTCAGATAGTAATCTGCAATCGGATCGAATTGATCCAGTCGCTTGATCCTGCTCCAGCCTTGTTTGATTTCTTCATCCTCCAGCTCTTGGTTGTACCGGGCAACAGAGGACATATGCAGAAACTGTTTGTCATACGGCGTCTGAAGTAGCACGCGGCCGATCACTTCATCCGCTTCATCAAACCTTTCAAGATCCATAAGCATAAAAGCCTTAAGCTGCATATCCTGCTCGCCCTTAGCTTCTGTTACAGCCTTTTTCATGAGCCGCCCGGCTTCATCCGTTTGGCCAAGCTGTTCAAACACCTGCGCGGAAAGCCACATGGCGCGCAGGGAATGCGTTCCGGCCTTCTCCATTTCCCGAAGACATGTGCGCGCCTGCTCAAGCGCTTCGCCATCCCTTTTCAGACTCATCAGCGAATGAGCATACAGCGCCCGCACTTCGGCGGAATACACTCTGGTATCCAAAGATTTTTCAAATAACCTGGCACCTTCAAGGTTGTTCCCTGCATTCATCTGATCGCAAGCGCTCGCGCTTAAGCGCATCGCGCGCCATAGCTTTCTGTCAGACGGGCGGCCAATGTCCTTGGCGATGGAAATTTCATCCATAAGCCTTCGGGCTTCCGCAGCTTTTCTGCCGTCCTTTTCCGCTTCCACATATGCGCTCAATGCGCGCTCCGCCCTTGATACTTCGCCCTGCTTAAACAGATTTACAGCCATGCCGTACAAACAGTCGCGCTCGTTTTTATCCTTCAGCAGTACCTCCGTAAACACACGACTGGCCTGCTCATACAATCCCATTTCCGAATAGAGCTGCGCCAGATCCAGCTTGTATTCAACATTATCCGGTTCCTGCTCGCAGGCTTTTCTGAAAAGCTCCAGCGCATCCGCATTCAGTCCGGCGCGCCTGTTTTTCATTGCATGCTCATGCAGGTAGCTTGCATTTCGCTTAAATGATACTACTTTGGGATCAAATGTCGTCATCGCTTCCTCCCGGATAAGGTTATTCCTTTTGGTTCGAACGGGCTTTTGCCTGATTCAGAAGCTCTCTGAGTTCCGCTTCCGAGAACCTGCGGCGGGTGTTGCAGAAATGACAGTCCACCTCGGCGCCGTGCTGTTCGTTGATCATATCAACAAGCTCTTTTTCACCCAGCGAAATCAACGCGCGTTCCACGCGGTCGCGGGAACAGTCGCACTTATATTGGATCGTATGTCTGGAAAGAACCTCGGGCTCCAGATGGGAAAGCAGCTGGAACAAAGCGCCGTCCAGATGATCCTCCTTGATCGTTTTGGAAATGTCTATGAACATTCCTGCGCTCAGTTCAATGGACTTGATGGCAACTTCGCTTGCACCCGGCATCATCTGAATAATCAAACCGCCTGCAGCCTCTACCTTATCGCCCACCAGCACACCAAGGGAGACAAGCGACGGCGTCTGCTCGGAAGCCGTAAAGTACATGGCAAAATCCTCGCCAATCTCTCCGGATGTCATTCGTACCTGACCGACGTAGGGATCGCGCATATGCATATCTTTAATGACTGTCAGAAGTCCATCCTTGCCAACCGCCCCGCCGACGTCCAGCTTTTCGCCGCGTCTTGGCGGATCCACCTCGGGATGAGCGACAAAGCCCTTCACGGTACCGTCATTTTTTGCAACCGCAAGCAGCATGCCCATGGGACCGCCGCCGTCAATGCGGCAGGTAACCGATTCGTTTTCGCCCTTCAGCATACAGCCTAAAACAGACGCCGCCGTGAGCGTGCGTCCCAGTGCGACAGTAGCGGTTCTAGAAAGATGATGCGTGCGCCTTGCCTTTTCCACCATCTGCGTACTCTCTACAAGAAATGCGCGCGCCTGACCGCCCAGAAGCGATATGCGTAAAAGTCCGTCCATATTCAAAATTTCAGCTTCGCCAGCCATAAAATACCTGTTCCTTTCATCGGCCTTTCGGCTTTATTGCTTTTATATACACACGTTTTCCGCCCGGGCCCGGCCCTTCGCCTTCATCGGAGCCAAAGGTGCAAATATTCGTAAAGCCCGTCTCCGTCAACCATGTTTCCAGCTCGTTTACCGTATGCGCTCGCTGCACGTGCGTTTCCTCAAACTTGCGGTACCTGCCGTCATCCTCACGCACAAAAAACACCACTCGCATGGCAATTTGCCTTGTTTCTTCATTGAATTCGTTTGTCCAGAGATATGTGGCTTCCTCGCGGTCCTCGCCGTACAGATAGGTTTTTCCCATTCCGCTCAGCTTATCCAGATTGGATACATCAAAGGCAAGCGTTCCGCCCGGAAGAATGTTTTCATATGCGCTTTCCAAAAACCGCCTGACTTTGTTTTCATCCGTCAGATAATTCACGCCATCGCATGCGCATATTATGGCGTCTACGGGTCTTGGAAGTTCTAACGCTTCCATGTTTTGTCTGGCAAACCGAATCTGGGTTCCCCATGCGCGCGCTTTGTCCGAGGCCACGCGCAGCATGTCCTCGGACAGATCAATACCAATTACTCTTTTTCCTTTTTTCGCAAGCCTTACGGCAATAGAGCCTGTGCCGCAGCCGCAATCACACACGCTGACCGCCCTTTTATCCGCGCTGTCAATCAGCGAAAGATACCACTTTGTCCATTCGTCGTAATCAAAATCATTGGCAAACCGATCATAAACATCGGCAAGATTGGCATACGTCATCAGGATTTACGCTCCCAGAAGCGGTCTTCTTTCGCCTTAACCTCAGGCAATTCCTCTTCTTCATCGTCATCCTCTTCGGCCGGGCGGAGGCCCTTATTCACTTCTGCGCCCTCAATGCGCGGGTTCAGGAAGCGATCAAAGCAGCTGTTGGCATAGGATGCGCAGACAAAGCCGGTAAGAGCAAAACCGAAAAGGCCGTAGAACAGAACCAGAATGAGAATGGAATACTGCATAAACAGCATGCTGATGAGCACAGGCGCAATGCAGATCAGAAGGATGAGTACCGACATCGGCAGACGCGCAATGACCATAATAGCGCTGTTTCTGATCAGATGGCGGATCTTAAAGTCGTAAGTGACCATCATGGCAAAAATAACCTCGTTCATCATCCACCAGATGGCAAGCAGCATAACCATCAGCATCTGAGGAATGACAAAGAACTGGTTTGTAGTCGACGCCATGTCGCCATAGGTAATAAACGCAACATAGCAAATATAGATGGAGAGACCGTTAAGGAAACCGATCGCCAGACCCTGCTTCCAGTTTTTGGAAATAGCATCTTTATAATCAGACCAGAGGAAAGCATGCTCGTCGCGCGCCCAGTTTCTGAGCACGTACATCTGACCTGTAGATCCAATACCTGCAAGAGCGATCAGCGGAATCATGATCAGCAGAGAAAGATTCAGCTGACTTCTCTGAACAGAAACCTTCGCAATGGTAAACTCAGTAAGTTTTACATCGTGTTCGCTTTTGAGCGCTTCCAATTCCTCTTCAGTGATGGCAAGATATGCCTGAGTTTCTTCGATCTTGGCTTCGTACTCTTTCAGTTGCTTCTCAAGTTCCTCAAGCGTTACGGGGCGCGTTGTTTTTTCGCCGCCCTCTACAACAGCTTCTTCCTCAATAAGCACCTCTTTGCCGGCCTTAACTTTCGCGATGTTGTCTTCAACATCGGCTTTTTCTGCTTCGAGTTTTGGAAGTTCAGCAGGCGCATTGTTAATGGCAGTGAGCTTATTGTCATACTCCATATAGGAAACGTACGCATTTCTCAGCACGTCGCCGCCATTCATAATGCCCGCTTCGGTATCGTACAACGTAAGCACCGATGCCGATAAAAATACCCAAAGCAGAAGCGGCAGGCAGAACAGAAGGTGAAAAAAGTTCAGTCCCATCAGGGAAGAAAAACGTACGCGCAGCGTTGTAAAAAATAGCTGCCTTCTGTTTGTGGGCATCTGCTCAACAGTATAATCGCCCTTACCTGCTTTTCCATAAAAATATGAATTCATTAGTCCGGCCATATGGAATTCCCTCCAAATGCAAATTCTTGCCCGCCCATTACCGCAGGCGATACGTATACTTTTAGAGTATATCATGAAACTGTGTTTTTGACAATCATCGCTTTGTTATCACATCTAATCATTTCAGCCTTTTTAATGACAAAACGATATTTTCCCATCTTGCTTTTCTTCGGATTATGAAACTTCTTCCCTGCGTTCTTCGTCAAAGGTTTACAAGAAAAAATTGGGAGAGTGAGCATCATGAAGCGTTTTCTGATATCAATACTTGTTCTTTTCTTGATAGCCTTGTCTGTTCCCGCAATGGCTGCGGGCACATACATGGAGCTTGGCGATATCATGATGGTAATCAACTGTTATCAGGCGCCCTTGTACGCATCCTACGAGACGAATGATCATCACGTGATCGCATATGTCCCCGATGGAGCGCAGGTGATGTACATTGCCTATACAAACAAGGGATGCTGCGTGGCATATGAAAACTACGTAGGCTATATCAATGAAGACTACCTTATGCCCTTAAGCGATTACTACAGCTTCAAGCTCCCGGACGGAAGCTTCGCGCCGCCCAACATCGATTCGGACTTTTACCCGACGAATCCCCCATCCTACACCTCATATGTTCCCGATTTCCCCTATGCGCGCATGTACTGCTATGCCAACCAGCAAACCGGTACCCGAAGCGGCCCCGGCACAAAATATACCTACGCCGGTAATTTCCCGCAGGATCTGGACTATACGGTCTATTACCAGACTAAGGGCGGCTCGGTGAACTGGGGTTATATTGAGTTTACCTATAAAAACGAAGATTACAGAGTATATACCGGCGTTAAACGCCTTGAAACCTATACGAACATGCCCTACTACGATGAAGAATACGTAACGGTAACCATATCTGAATCCCACCAGACCTATTACGGCCCCGGCTATAACTACGCGCAATGCGAAGCGGAAAGGGTATACAGCGGCGCAAAAGTAAAGGCCTTCTTTCAGGAAAACGGATGGGCTATGATCGAATACACACAGTCTGACGGACAGATTCACCGTGGCTGGTCGCCCGCCGGTTACTGGTATTGATAAACCAATATCCACCTTTGAAGTCAAATAAACAGCCCCTTGGCAAGTTTTGGAATTCATCGTTTCCAAGCTTCGCCCGAGGGGCTGTTCTGTTTATTAGTTATATGCGATACTCCATATATACGCTGCCATCTTCCAGCTTTTTCCACTCAAACAAACCGTTTTCCATCATCATATAGCTTCTGGCGCTTCCGTCCTTCGGTATGGAAACTGAGCCGGGATTCATGTACACAAAGCCTTCGTGCTCAGTACATTTCGGTACATGCGTATGTCCGCATAGGAGAATATCCTCATTTTTAAAGGGCGGTGGGTTGGTTTCTCCTGCATGATGCCCGTGCGTGGCATAAATCATTCTGCCATTTGCTTCAATCAACGCATACTCGGCCAATACAGGAAACTTCAGCACCATCTGATCGACCTCGGCTTCACAGTTTCCACGCACGCAGAAAAGCTTTTCCCGTATGGAATTCAAAATATCAATTACCTTTTTAGGCGCGTAGCCTTCCGGCAGGTCATTTCTGGGACCGTGATACAGAAGGTCGCCTAAAAGCATTATACGTTCAGGCTTTTCCGCTTCCATACGCCCAATCAGTTTATTGAGGAATTTTTCCGATCCGTGAATATCAGAAGCGATCATCCATTTCATATCATATTCTCCCGCTTACATGTATTGTTTCATTTTTCGCGCAAATACATTCACAGTTTCCGCCCTGTCATGCTTTTGATTCCCTGCGCATATCCTCGCGTCGTTAACTCCGCATACCGCGCATCGCCTTGGCGGATAGCCGAAATCGCTTCTGGAAAGATCCGACAGACTGCCGCTGGTCACATCAATGTCCAGCAGCTCGCCTCCCGGTATTTCTTCTTCAAATGCAATTGCCGCGCGTTTGGCTGCATGCGCATGACCTGCCATCCACACGCAATAGGGACCGTCCGCTCCGCTACCCTCTGCCTTAAAGGCAAGACTCAAGCCCTCTGCATATGCTGAAAAACGCTGTTTCATGCGCTCAAAAAACGCAATCCCTTCCTCCGAGACGCGCAGCTCCCTCGGCATCCTGAGCGTCATGCATACTACCGCGCCTTCTTTGGAAAGCTGCCGTTTTTTCATCCATCGTTCTTCCCGCGCATCCAGAATCCGTTTTAAATCCTCATTCATTTTACATTCATTATGCGGTCGATGATCGTTCCGTCGCGATACTCTACCTCTGCAACCACTCGATCACCGCGTTCAATATCCGAAGGCGTTCCGGTTATATGCTCGGCCATAGCTTTTAGCTCGGAAATGTCGAAAACCGGCAGCCTCGCGTCGATAAGCTTTTTCTTGAGTTCCTCCCTTTTGGGGTTCACGGCAATTCCCCGCTGAGTGACAAGCACATCCACCGTATGGCCGGGCGTAGACACGCACAGCGCACGATCGACAACAATGGGCAGTCGCGCGCGATACAGCGGCGCTACAATAATGGCCAGCTTTGCGCCTGCAGCCGTATCACTGTGCCCGCCCGAGCCGCCCATGATATAGCCGTTGGAGTCCGTATGTACATTGACATTGAAATGAAGATCAATCTGCGTGGCGCCAAGAATGACTGTATCTAAATGGTTTACGCACGCGCTCCTTACGCCGGGGCTCGCATAACGGCTTGCCGAGACTTCGATATGGTCGGGATTGGATTTCAGCGATTCTACCGCCTTCAGATCAAAGCACTGAACATCCATCAGCTTTTTGAAATAGCCTTCCTTAAGCATATCCACCATATAGCCGGTAATACCGCCAAGTCCAAAGGAACCCGTAACGCCTTTTTCCTTCATGATGGGTTTTAAGTATTTGGTAACTGCCAAAGAAGCGCCGCCCGCGCCGGTCTGAAAGGAGAAGCCCTCGGTAAGACAGCCGGAATGTGCAATCACATCCGCTGCAGTTTTGGCAATCTTCAGGCCTACAGGATCGCGCGTAATCTGCGTAGTTCCGGAAACAATACCCGCCGCATCTCCGATTTTGTCAACGACTACTACATAGTCTACGTCTGTTTCCTCAATGGACGCAGGCGAAAGCGGATACGTCATCAAGTAATCCGTTATAATTACCGTTTTATCGGCATATTTTGCGTCGACGCAGGCATAGCCCATAGAACCGCAGGCAGACGGTCCGAATATGCCGTTAGCGTTTCCCGCTTCATCCGCGCAGGGTGCGGCTACAAAGGCGATGTCAATCTTTACTCTGCCCTTTTCAATAGCGTCCGGTCTTCCGCCATGGCTTCTGAAACGCACTGGTCTGTCCATTGCGCCCTCGGAGATTGCCTTTCCTACCTTCGCGCCCATATAGTTGGTTTCAATACCTGTTACAACGCCGCTTCGAATGTGATCGATTATCGGCGCGTGTATATCGAAAATACTGGATGCCTCTATCGTAAGATCTTTAATGCCCATTTTCGCCGCTTCTTCAAGCACCATGTTCAAAACCCAGTCGCCGTTTCTCAAATGATGGTGAAACGACAGCGTCATGCCGTTTTTTATGCCGCATGCTTCCATGGCACTTCTAAGTGTCTTAACGCATTTGCTCATTCGTCATCGCCTCCAAGCCCGAGCGCTTTTGCCGTTTCCATCACGCGCGCGGCGCGATCCACTACCGGCTTATCGATCATCTTTCCTCGAAGGGATACCGCTCCCTTGCCAAGGCGCTTTCCTTCCTCTATTGCGTAAAGCACCTCTTTTGCATACTGGATTTCGGCTTTTGAGGGCGTGAACGCCTTATTGATGCCGTCAATATGTCTGGGCGAAATGGCTGCCTTTCCGGTAAAACCCATTTCCCTGGCAAGGGTTGCGTCAGCAATCAGTCCTTCTTCGTCATTTACATCGGTAAAGGGCGTATCGTAGGCTTCAATTCCGGCAGCGCGGGCGGCATTTAATATCCTGCCTCGGGCATACAGTATTTCTCCGCCCTGTTTGGATCTTTGCGCGTGTAAATCCGCCGAATAATCCTCTGCCCCAAGAAACAGCGCTGTTACACGCTTGTCCGCCTTGGCAATCTGAAATGCATTTTCAATTCCTTCCGCCGTTTCAATCAGCGGAATCAGCCGGATTGCGCCCTCGGGAATGCCGTATTTTCTTTCAAGCTCTGTAATCTTCACATGAAGTTCTTCAATATATTCCCTGCCATCCACCTTCGTAGGCATGATCATATCAGGCTTCAGCGGTACGACGGTTTCCAGATCCTGATCGTAAAAAGCAGTTCCCGGCGGGTTGATGCGCACAATTACCTGCGTGTTATCATATTTGAGCGTTTTTACGGCGTTTCGTACCAGAATTCGCGCCGCATCCTTCTGATCGGGCGAAACCGCATCCTCCAGATCCAATATGATCGCATCTGCACCGTGAACATCGGCATTCAAAAGCATACCGGGGTTATTCCCGGGAATAAACAGCATACTTCTCATTGTATTATTCCGCCTCCCTGCATGCGCGAAGCAGCGCCGTTTCGCACCGCGCCTTCAGCGTGCATTCGACAGCGCCCTTATCCCTCACAAACACGCGCGCATTCTGTACGCCATATTCATCCAGTACATCCTTCACTGCTTTTGTAATCTGGCTTCCGAACTGGCGCTGTACCACAGACTCTACAACAATCTCTATTTCTCCATCGCCCTCTTCGATCATAATCATCGCATCGTTCGATTCCATCGAGCCCGCTAAAGCGCTTTTCTTAATCTCCATTTTTCATCAGCCTCCCGATTATTCGTTGTCCTTCGTCTGACAGCAAAAAGCGAACCGTCGTTTCCGGCAGCAGCTCACGCGGTATCTCGCCTTGCCGTAATCGCTCGCGAACGCGCGATGCGCTCACATATTCGCTTCCCGATTTATATCTATCAAATTCAACAATCTCGCAGCCGCACGGCTCCAGCAGTTCCTTCATTTTTTGGTTATACGCTTCTGTCGCTTTGTCAAACGGTTCACATCCGACAAAGCGCTTTTTTATCGTAAGCGCCGGCACGATGTATTCCCTGAAAACCGATATATCCAGTCCCGCCTGCCACCGGGATTTCGCGCCAGCTTCCTTTATAAAATAGGATGGAAATGTAATGTGCGACAACACATATTCACTGCCCGGATGAAGAAATACGTTGGGAATATCCTTTGTTCCTTCCTGAGCCATATAAAGCCGCGCTTTATACGGGAACAAGCTTTTTTCTTCCTTCACCAGAAATACATGCAGCCTGTCAACGCGCTTGGCAGCCTGCTCGATCAAATAGCGATGACCCACTGTGAAAGGATTCAGGTTCATAATAATCGCGCCGTTGCTTCCAGGAGCTCTATGCTTTTCAAGCGCTTTTGCATACGACCCAATCTTCGAAAAGCCCCATTCCATAAGCGCAACATGTTCATAGTCCAATATGCGCGAGAAGCCCAGATTTTCGAATGTCTCTGCCTTGTCGGAGGAAGTAAACAAGAATAAATGCCTCTTTCCGCGCATGGCTGCGTCCTCAAGCAGCGTGGAAATCACCTTGGCTGCAACGCCGCTTACGCGGTACAAAGGATCAACCGCCACATATTTTACGACGTCTCCGTCCAAAGATGCAGTTGCAATAATGGTATCTTCGTCGCGTGCAACAATACAGCGTTCTGCGTCTCCCTCGTATGTCAGGCCGTTTTCACACAAAAACGCCCGCCATTTGCTCTTTATGGCTGCATTCAGCCATTCCAGGCGAACCCCCTCACCAGCCAAGACGCATCCCCCTTTCACCAACAGACATTATTATACATTGATTCCGATTCCGAGGCAAGGGGCAAAAAGATATTGACGTACGGACCATACGCCTATATAATGGAAACAAAAAGCACGGAGGCTGCGACTATGAAAAGAACCCATGACCGACTGATATATGCGGCATATTTTGCGCCCCGCGGCGTTGTTCGCATGGCTGAAATGGGCAATCAGATTGCGCAGAAGCACTTGAACCCCTTTGACCGATTGATCGGCATTGTAGGCGAAGCCGGTTCCGGTAAGAGCATGCTGGTTAAGGGTATGTTCCCAGGCCTTGAAATGACCAATGACGACAATGGCGTAAACGTTCGCCCGCTGCCGCTGCTTGAAATGGAAGAGGAATCCATATTCTATGCACCGCACACCTATCATGTAGACATTCGCTTCGAAATGGCGTTTACGCAAATCGGAGTGCTCGCTCAAGCAGTTATGGCGGCGCTTCAGAAGGGACGCCGCGTGGTAGTAGAGCATTTCGAGCTTCTGCGGCCCTATATCGACCATAACGCAGAGCTTTTGATTGGCGTTGGCGAAGAGATTATCGTTACCCGCCCCAGCATTTTTGGCCCCGAACCTCAGGAGATTGCGGATACAGTATTCAAATCCATTAAGTATCGAAAAATGGCGCATACAGCGGAAGACCTTACCGAAAGACAGCTGTTTGAAAACTATAATGACAAGTACAAGCACGGCGATGTACACCGCGGATTCCTTTTACAGTTCGACGAAAAACCTGATCTGGACATCCCTAAAATCGAAGCGTATGTGAAAACGCGCATTGCAGATCGAATTCCCGTTTCGTTTAAGGATGAAACGCACATCATGTTCGGCGATAAGATCCATTACTGCACCGGACCTCGCATGCATGTGAGAAACACCGGCGATATTACCGGCTTCCATTTGCTGCCCAAAATTTATTATGATCCAATGTCGGAAACCTACATGCTGGTGGGTCGGGTTGGCGAACAGCGCGTGGACGACGACGATTATACGCACATCAACACGATTGAACTGTAATTCCCCGGATCAAATGAAGATGCACAGACAATAATGCAAGGAGGCGAATCAATGTCAGACCGTTTATGGATCAACGATGCCCTGCAAAAAATCGATGAAAAAATGCAGTACGGCATACAGAAAGCCCGCGAAACCCACTGTATCCCCTATACCGTAAAGAATGGCGAATGGTCGGAAAACCCCATCGGATGGTGGACCAATGGTTTCTGGCCCGCAGAAATGTGGCAAATGTATCTGGAAACGGGCAATGATCTTTACCGCGATGAAGCGCTGCGTGCAGAGATCATGCTGGATGAAGCGCTCAAAGACTTTATGAAGCTGCATCACGACGTCGGTTTCATGTGGTTGATTCAGTCGGGCGTTCGATATGCCTTTGAAGGAAACCGCGACAGTCTTAACCGTGTGCTGTTCGCCGGCAATATGCTTGCGTCCCGCTTTAATCCCAACGGCTTTATCCGCGCTTGGAACGGAGACCGCTATGGCTGGTCGATTATCGACACCATGATGAATCTTCCCCTTCTTTATACCATGACGCAGCTGACCAACGACGTGCGCTATAAGCTTATGGCCGTTACGCATGCCAAAACTGCCATGAACACCTTCTTTAAGGAAGACGATTCCTGCTATCACATCGTTTGCTTCAATGCCGAAACTGGCGCCATTGAAGATACGCCGGCCGGTCAGGGCTGCGCCCCCGGCAGCAGCTGGTCTCGCGGACAGAGCTGGGCAATTTATGGCTATATGCTCAGCTATCTGTATACGGGTATTGAAGATTTCAAATCCGTCAGCCGACGCGTAGCCAATTATTTCCTGTACAACATGCCCGAAGACATGCTGGCACCCTGCGATTTCTGCCAGAGTCAGGAACCTCGTATTATCGACAATTGTGCAAACGGTATTGCCGCCTGCGGACTGATTGAGCTTTCAAAAGCGCTTAAGGATGAAGATCCGGCAGCTTCTCAGCACTATATGGACGCCGCAAACGCGCTCCTTAAGGCGCTTTACGACAATTGCTGCGACTGGACAAAAGCAAGCCCTGCAATTCTTACCCACTGCACCAGCGCATACCATGATGAAAAAGGTCACCATATTTCGATGAATTACGGAGATTACTTCTTCATTGAAGGTATTCGGAAGCTGAAGGGCGAAGAGCGACTTTTCTGGAAGCCTCTGGACTTTCAGAGTAAGTAACCCTTGAATAAAACGCGCGTATCGAAGCATTTGTTTCGATACGCGCGTTTTCTGTATTCTCACTGCCTCTCGAATCAAAAACCCGCTCCGGATTTCTCCGAAGCGGATTTGCTTTTCATTATACGGGCATTGCGTTGTTCTTCTTGTCGAGAACGCTGTTATCGAGCTTCAGCTGCTCGGCCTGGCGATACTCGAAGAACTTGGGGGCAACCTGCGGGAACAGAGCGTAGGAAAGTACGTCCTCTTCCTGGGTGTACCAGCGTGCGCACTCTGCACGGTACTTCTCGAGCTCCGGCGGAATGTCGTCTGCGGGACGCTTGGTGATCAGCTTCTGGGAGCCAATAACCTTCTTGCGAACTTCCTCGTTTACGGGCGCCGGGAGACGGCCGTATTCACCGCGCATAAGGCCCTGGGACTCCTTCGGATTCATCTTGTAGCGCTCGCCGCTGATTACGTTCATAACGGCCTGCGTACCGACGATCTGGCTGGTAGGCGTTACCAGCGGCGGATAGCCGAAATCCTTACGTACACGCGGTACCTCTGCAAGTACCTCGTACAGCTTGTCGGACTGACCGGCCTGCTTGAGCTGGTTGATCAGGTTGGAAAGCATGCCGCCGGGAACCTGATACTTGAGGGTGTTAACGTCAACATTCAGAACCTTGGGATCGAGGCTGCCCTGCTCCTTCAGCTTGGTGGCTACCTTGCGGAAGTGCTCGGTGGCCTTGGTCAGCTCGTTAAGGTCGATGCCGGTGTCGTACTCAGTGCCCTGCAGGGTAGCGATGAGAGCTTCGGTCGCAGGCTGTGCAGTTCCGTTGCCGAGCGGAGACAGAGCGGTATCAACGATATCAACGCCTGCTTCGATGGCCTTCAGGTTGACCATGTCGCCGGTACCGGTGGTATTGTGGGTATGCATGTGAACGAGGGTTTCCTTCTTAAGCGCCTGCTTAAGCTTCTTTACGAGGCTGTATGCATCATAGGGCAGCAGAAGGTTAGCCATGTCCTTAATGCAGATGTTCTGAGCGCCCATTTTTTCCAGCTGAACAGCAAGTTCTACAAAGTAGTCCTCGGTGTGTACAGGAGAAGAGGTGTAGGAAAGAGCAACTTCGCAGATTCCGCCAAACTTGTTGGTAGCGTCGATTGCCTGCTTCAGGTTGCGGGTATCGTTCAGAGCGTCAAAAATACGGATAACGGAGATGCCGTTTTTAATGGAGAGGCGAACAAACTCCTCTACCACGTCGTGTGCATAGTGCTTATAGCCAAGAATGTTCTGGCCACGGAAAAGCATCTGCAGCTTGGTCTTGGGCATGGCTTCCTTCAGCTTGCGGAGTCTTACCCACGGATCCTCGTTCAGGAAGCGAAGGCAGCTGTCAAAAGTCGCGCCGCCCCAGCACTCCAGGGAATAGAAACCGGCATTATCCAGAATCTCGCATGCGGGCAGCATGTCTTCGGTACGCATACGGGTTGCGGCCTGAGACTGGTGCGCGTCACGCAGAATGGTATCGGTAATCATAACCTTTCCCATAATATATTCCTCCAATTCTCAATAAGCTATCAGCCGAACAGAGCGATGAATACGCCCGCGGCAACGGCAGAGCCGATAACGCCTGCAACGTTCGGACCCATGGCATGCATGAGAAGGAAGTTGCCGGGATCTTCTTCCTGACCGACCTTCTGGGAAACGCGGGCCGCCATGGGAACGGCGGATACGCCGGCAGAACCGATCAGCGGGTTTATGGAGTTGCCGCCGGAAAGCTTATTCATCAGCTTGGCGAGCAGTACGCCGCCTGCCGTACCAAAGCCGAACGCGACAACGCCGAGAATAACGATCTTAATGGTAGCAAAGGTAAGGAAGTCGGAGCCCTTGGTGGTTGCGCCAACGGTCAGACCGAGGAAAATGGTAACAATGTTGCAAAGCTCGTTCTGGACAGTCTTGTTCAGACGCTCGACAACGCCGCTTACACGCATAAGGTTACCAAGCATCAGCATGCCGACCAGGGGCGTTGCCGACGGGAGGAGAAGCGATACAACGATGGTAACCATGATCGGGAAAACGATAAGCTCAGTCTTTGAAACCGGACGAAGCTGACCCATTCGGATCTGACGTTCTCTCTTCGTGGTCAGTGCCTTCATGATCGGGGGCTGAATTACAGGCACCAGTGCCATATAGGAATATGCTGCAACAGCAATCGGACCGAGGAGGTGCGGGGCAAGTTTTGTAGTTACAAAGATGGCAGTCGGGCCGTCCGCGCCTCCGATAATACCGATGGAGGCCGCTTCATTGGCGCTGAATCCCATAATCTTCGCCGCAAAGAATGCGAGGAATACGCCCAGCTGCGCGGCTGCGCCGAGAAGCAGGGACTTGGGATTTGCAAGCAGGGGGCCGAAGTCGGTCATCGCGCCGACGCCCATGAAGATGATCGGCGGGTAGATGCCGAGCTTAACGCCCTGATACAGATAGTACAGAAGGCCACCGTTTGCAGTCTGAAGCGCAGGCTCCATAATTTTACAGTCTTCGCAGAACCGCATAGCGACGTCGCTTGCATCCTTGCCGAGGGCAACCGCATACTGCGCAGCCGCCGCGGAAGCTTTTTCTACGTCTCCGCCAAACTCATGCAGGTGGTAGAAGGTGTATTTGGCATGATCCATAACACCACCGCCGGGCAGGTTTGCAAGCAGCATACCAAAGGCGATCGGGAGAAGGAGCAAGGGTTCAAACTGTTTTACAATAGCAAGGTACAGAAGCAGGCAGGCCACGGCGATCATTGCATATTCCTGCCATCCGCCGGTGGCAAAGCCCGTGGACTTCGCAATGGATACAATGCCGTCCACGACATTGATTTCGGGATCTCCGCTCTCTTCAGCGGCAGGCGCAGCCTTGGCGCCGTCAGTAACGCCGTCTGCTGCGGCTTCTTCCTGAGACGCAGTGTTTTCGGTTGCTTCGGTTTCAACCGCAGCCGGAGCTTCTGCACCGGACTCGGTCTGAACGTTTTCCGCAACTGCGAAGATCATGGTAAATACCATCATCATCACTGCGCACACAAGACACCAGGTGCGGAATCTTTTCTTGTTCATTTTGATTAACTCCAATCTTTACTCAATTTCACTGATCAGTTCAGAGAAACAAGTACGTCGCCGGAGTTAACGGTAGCACCCTTCTGAACGTTTACGCTGGCAACAACGCCGTCACGGGGAGCCATGATTTCGAGTTCCATCTGCATGGCCTCGAGGATAACGAGAACGTCGCCCTTCTTTACATTCTGGCCCTGGGATACCTTAACGGCATTGATGTTGCCGGGCATGGGAGCCTTAACATCCTCTGCGCCTGCGGGAGCGGCGGCAGCGGGCTTGGCGGCGGGGGCGGGAGCCGG
>JAZSRC010000058.1:0-6330 GCA_045538305.1 Clostridia bacterium
TTTTGGCGAGAGATTTTGCACTAAATTGAGTTATGGAAAGTTCGGAATACTTTGTGTATTGCGGACTTTTCATAACGAAAAGTTAGGGCGAAAGATTCGCCAAAATCGCAAAAGGAGAGTTTTTAGAGGTGCCCAATACAACAAAAAGGAGAAAAACAAGACTATGAAAAAGAGAATCGTTGCTCTGCTTCTGCTGGTCGCCATGATGGTAAGCCTGGTTGCCTGCAACAGCAACACCCCCACCCCCACCGGTGAGACCGGCAACAATGCTCCCGTTGCCAACTTTACCGTTCCCGAGGGTGGCTATGACGGAAGCAATGTTACCATCAGCTTCTATCACACCATGGGCTCCAACCTGACCGCGGTTCTGGACCTGTATATCGAAGAGTTCAACAAGCTGTACCCCAACATCAAGATCGAGTACACCTCTGTTGGCGGCTACGATGATGTCCGTGACCAGATCTCCACCGAGATCACTGTCGGCGGCCAGCCCAACATCGCTTACTGCTACCCCGACCATGTTGCTCTGTACAATCTGGCCGGCGTTGTGACCCAGCTGGACGATCTGATTGCCAGCCAGGCAACCGTCACCAAGGCTGACGGCACCACCGAGATCCTGGGACTGACCGACGTGCAGAAGGCTGACTTCATCGCAGGCTACTACAACGAAGGCAAGCAGTTTGGCGACGGCAAGATGTACACCATGCCGCTGTCCAAGTCCACCGAGGTTCTGTACTACAACAAGACCTTCTTCGACGAGAACGGCATCGAAGTTCCCACCACCTGGGAAGAGCTCGAAGCAGTTTGTGAAGAGATCAAGGATATCGATCCCGCCTCCATTCCTCTGGGCTACGACTCCGAAGCCAACTGGTTCATCACCATGTGCGAGCAGTATAATTCCGATTATACCTCCGCAACCGAACCGCACTTCCTGTTCGACAACGAGCAGAACCATGCGTTCATCAAGATGTTCCGTGAGTGGTACATGAACGGCTATCTGACCACCCAGACGCTGTACGGCGCATACACCTCCGGCCTTTTCACTTCCACCACCGAAACCAAGAGCTACATGTCCATCGGCTCCTCCGCAGGCGCAACCTATCAGCGTCCCGCCGCCAATGCCGACGGCAGCTATCCCTTCGAAGTTGGCATCGCCACCATTCCCCAGGTAAGCCTTGACAACAAGAAGGTTATTTCTCAGGGCCCCTCCCTCTGCATCTTCGAAAAGGCAAATCCTCAGGAAGTAATCGCATCCTGGCTGTTTGTCAAGTTCCTCACCACCAACGTTGATTTCCAGGCCGAGTTCTCCATGGCTTCCGGCTATGTACCGGTCATCAAGTCCGTTTCCGAGAACGAAGTATACGCAGAGTTCCTCAACAGCGCTGACGGCGGCAAATTCATTTCCGCTTTGTCCGCCAAAGTCTGCCTTGAGCAGGAAGAAGCTTACTACACCTCTCCCGCGTTCAACGGCTCTTCTACCGCCCGCGATCAGGTTGGAACCCTCCTTTCCAAGTGCCTCACCGCCGCTGCCGATGATGAGGACGCTATGATCGCAGATGCCTTCGCAGCTGCCATCGCAGAGTGCGAATACGCTTACTAATTGATTTTCCGCGTCTATGAAAAGGCGTAACAGCGTTTTTATCCATCTGCTTGTCCTGCTGGCGGCGCTTGTGCTCATAAGCCCGGAGGCGCTTGGTCAGGAAGCAGACTTTGCGGCGAGCGTGCAGCTGAATCTGCGAAGCGAAACCGTAAAGCAGGAAGTTACTGTAAAAACGTTTGTCGACGGTGACACGGTGCATTTTCATGTGCCGGTATCCGTCATGGAGGACGGCGTACTGAAGGCAAGGTTCCTTGCCGTCAATACGCCGGAATCCACCGGCAAGATAGAGGAATACGGCAAGGCAGCCTCTGCTTTTACCCGTGAAAAGCTTTCAAATGCTGTAAGCGTCATTGTAGAATCGGACACCGACAGGTGGAATCCGGATTCTACGGGCGGCAGGCATCTGGTGTGGGTGTGGTATAAAACCGAAGGCGACGGTTCGTACCGAAACCTCAACATCGAGCTTCTGGAAAACGGTCTTGCTATCGCGAATTCCTCCGCCAATAACCGCTATGGATCCGTATGCATGTCCGCAATTTCCCATGCAAAGGAAAACAAGCTTGGCGTTTATTCCGGCCAGAAGGATCCGGACTTTTATTACGGCGACGCCATTGAGCTTACGCTCAAGGAGCTTCGAACAAACCTTGCCTTCTATGAGGGCAAAAAGGTCGCCTTTACCGGCGTGATCACCATGAATAACAATAATGGTGTGTTTGTGGAAAGCTATGACGCCCAAACCGATATGTATTTCGGTATGAGCGTATATTACGGCTTCGGCATGAGCGGTACAGGTCTGGATATTCTCTCTGTCGGAAATGAAGCGCGCATTGTGGGCACGCTGCAGTATTACGAAGCAGGCGGAACATGGCAGGTTTCGGGCCTTACATACCGCATGATGCGGCCCAAGGATCCTGGAAACATCCAAAAGTTGTCCGAAGGTCATTCCCCGGCCTATCTCATTACTGATCCGTCGGTATTTGCAAACGGCATTGTGGAGGTTGAAACGGAAGATGCAATTCAAAGATACGATTACGCGTATCTGGCGATGGCGTCCTCCATTCAGATGAATAACCTGAGGGTTGTGGATGCGTGGGTTACAAGGGATGAAGCTTCCTCCTCCTTTGGCGCCATGACGCTCGTGTGTGAAAGTGAAACCGGAGAGAGAATTCAGGTTCGAACCGTTCCGCTTTACGACGAGAACAAAAGCCTGATCACGCCGGACAGATATTTCGGGCGCTTAATGGATGTTCGCGGTATCGTAGATGCCTACGGCGGCGAATATCAGATCAAGGTTTTTATGAACACCGGAATTGATGTGAAAGAATAATCGGAGAAGGGACTGCTTTTATGAAGAAGTTTTTAGTCATCGTTCTGATCCTTGTTTCTCTTGCAGCAAACGGATATCAGTATAAGATGTATTCTGATGAAGTTCAGAACAACAAAAGTCTGACCAACGAACTTGCACAGAAGGCTGTCCAGCTTGATGAAGCGGGCTTGAAGATCACTGAGCTGGAAGCCGCCGCCGCCGAGAAGGCCGCCGAGCTTGATGCTGCCAACGCGAAGATGGCCGAGCTTGAAGCCGCCGCCGAGAAGGCTGCTGAGCTGGAAGCCGCCATCAACGAAAAAGCCGCCGAACTTGAAGCCGCCAATGCGAAGATCGCCGAATTGGAAGCTGCCGCTGCCGAGAAGGTTGCTGAGCTGGAAGCTGCCAACGCGAAGATCGCTGAGCAGGAAGTTATTTCTGCCAAGAAGGCTTCCGAACTGGAAATCGTCAATGCAAAGATCGCTGAACTGGAAGCTGCTGTTGAGGCAGCAAGAGCTGTTTTTGATGGAGTCACTGAAGAAGTGATCACCGAAGAAGAGGACGCTCTGACAGAAGCGGGCAATTAAGCCTGCCTATTGATTTTCCGCGTCTAAAGCATAACAGCGTTTTACTGAAAAAACGTTTGTCGACGGCAACAAGGTGCATTTTCATGTACCGATATCCGCCGCGAAGGACGGCGTACTGAAGGCAAGGTTTCTAGCCGTCAATACGCTGAAATCCATCCGGAGTCGAATCGTTCCGCTTTAGGACGAAAAAAGCCCGATTCCTCCGGATAGGCATATCGGGCGCTTAATGGATATCCGCGGCTTCGTAGATACCTACGGCGGCGAATATCAGATCAAGGTTTTTTTTGAACACCGGAATTGATATGAAAGAATAATCGGAGAAGGGACTGCTTTTATGAAGAAGTTTTTAGTCATCGTTCTGATCCTTGCTTCTCTTGCAGCAAACGGATATCAGTACAAGATGAATTACGATGAAGTTCTGAACAACAAGAATCTGACCAATGAACTCGCACAGAAGGCCGCAGAACTTGACGAAGCTGGCCTGAAGATCACTGAGCAGGAAGCCGCTGCCGCCGAGAAGGCCGCCGAGCTTGAAGCCGCCAACGCGAAGATCGCCGAGCAGGAAGCTGCCGCCGCCGAGCAGGCCGCTGAGGTAGAAGAAGTAATCGTAGAAGCAGTCGCCGATCCCGCTCTTAAGGATGCCAAGAGCTATCTGTACCTCATGTACAAGAATTCCCCTGTTACCACCGCTTCCGATTACGAAGTAGTTGGCCGCGTAATGATCGGCGCAGTTGCTTACCCCATTGAGTGGACTGCTGACAGCGAAACCGTTGCTTTCGTATACGGCGAAAACGGCTTTGTAACCGTAGATGTAGATGAAAACAATCCTGAAGAGGTTCTGTACAACCTGACCGCTACCATCAAGGACGCCAACGGCTTTGCCGAGTCCATCTCCTTTGCCCATAAGGTACCCGCTGCAATGATTCTCGAAGGCCTGAGCTATGAAGAAATCGTTGCCGCTGCTTATACCCTCGAAGCCGGTCTGGCCATGGAAGAAAGCCAGCGCCTGTTCGGTACCGTAACCAAGATCGACACTCCCTGGAGCCCCGACTATCAGAACATCACCGTTACCATCCAGATCGGTGATCTGGCCGAGCAGCCCATCATGTGCTACCGCCTGAAGGGCGAAGGCGCTGAGAATCTTGCCATTGGCGATCAGATCACCGTTGAAGGCATCATCAAGAACTACAAGGGCACCATCGAATTCGACGCAGGCTGCGTTCTCGTAGGCTATGGCGAAATCGTAAGCCAGAAGGCGCTGCTTGAGGCTGCATACGCCCTCGAAGCCGGTCTGGCCATGCCCGCTCCCACCGCTCTTTCCGGCGTAGTTTCCAAGATTGACACCGCCTGGAGCGAGGATTATCAGAACATCACCGTTACCATCGTTTGCGACGGTATCGAGGAAATGCCCATCATGTGCTACCGCCTGAAGGGCGAAGGCGCAAAGGAACTGGCTGTTGGCGATGAAATCGGCGTTACCGGTATCATCAAGAATTACAAGGACACCATCGAGTTCGATGCAGGCTGCGTTCTCGTACCCGCAGAAAGCGTAAACGATGTACGTACCGTTCTCGGCGGCTATACGCTCGAGGAAGGCCTTGCCCAGACCTCTGACAGCACCGTTACCGGCGTGATCTCCAATATCGACACCGCCTGGAGCGAGGACTATCAGAACATCACCGTCACCATCATCGTTGGCGGTATGGAAGACAAGCCCATGATGTGCTACCGCCTGAAGGGCGAAGGCGCAAAGGATCTGGCCGTTGGCGATACCATCACCGTAAACGGCATCATCAAGAACTACAAGGGCACCATCGAGTTCGACGCCGGCTGCCAGCTGCTGAACGTTGTAAAGTAATCCCTTACATAAGTTCTTTTGCAGGATTGGGGAAAGCATTTTCCTCGCCTGCGGTTTGGCATATACTCGCTTATGCCGCGTAATAACCGATAGAATGGAAAGCGGAGAAGGCTTTGCTCTCTCCGCTTTCTGTTTTTTTGCGATGTGTACGCCCAAAGCACGTCTGACTGAGGGCAGGAAGTACTGCTAGCCAAAAAAGGAAGATCACGGTAAAAAAGCTGTTAAACATATAAATATAATCAGATAACAGGTTGAAATTTGATCTAATAGCAATATAATATGTATATAATAAGCATATGTATCGGGTTATATCCATGCTGAAACCATATCTGCTATATTTCGAATACTACAGGTAAGTTTTGTGCAGAAGGCAGCAATAATCGCTGCATGCTTACATACACTGGATTTGTTTTCCCGTGCGGAGGGTCCGCACTGTAATGCTTCGTTTCGGCTTTGGTCAGAGCGGAGGAATATGTCTCCCATGAATTCCGGCAAATGGAGGGGTTTGTGCGTTTATCGCCAGGTGCTCTGTCTCCCTAATGTGAGGGGTGTCCGGGCGAACGGTTTCCTCGCAAGAGGGAGGCGTGGCGCCAAAGATGCGTACATCCATCCATAAACCGCGATTCAGCAACTTTCCCGACCAACTGTAATGACGACAGAAAGGAATGGTAAAACCACATGTCTATGTCATTCAAGCGTTTTCTGAGCCTGGCTCTGGTATTCGCGATGATGTTCACCATGCTGCCCATGACCCTGGCAGAAGATGAACAGCCCGTGGAACCCGTCTTCGAAGAAATCTTCGAAGAAGAGCCCGCAGACGAGGAACCTGTTGAAGAGGAACCCGTAGACGAGGAACCCGTTGAAGAAGAACCTGTTGAAGAGGAGCCCGTTGAAGAGGAACCTGTTGAAGAGGAACCTGTTGAAGAGGAGCCCGTTGAAGAGGAACCTGTTGAAGAGGAGCCCGTTGAAGAGGAACCTGTTG
>JAZSRC010000084.1:0-74523 GCA_045538305.1 Clostridia bacterium
TTTCAAACTGCCGTTCCACTTCTTTGTGGCTCAACTTCTCTCGGTGCATCGTTTCGATCACCATTTGCTTGAATTCACCCGTATATCTCTTGTTTGCCTTTCCCTTGGGCATAAAAATCACTCCCCACTTGTTATTTAGTATACCATACTGTCTAACAAATGGGGAGCAGTTCAAAAATGCGCATGCTCCTTTTATTACAGCTTCGTTCGCCCCTGAAATGCGCGAAGCAGCGTGACTTCGTCCGTATACTCAAGCTCTCCGCCGACCGGAACTCCGTGGGCGATGCGCGTTACCGTAACGCCCATAGGCTTTATCAGCCTTGATATATATGCTGCCGTAGCTTCGCCCTCTACATCGGGGTTTGTGGCCAGTACGACCTCTTGAATTTCACCGGCTGCCAGCCGCGTCATAAGCTCGCGTATGCGGATATCATCCGGGCCGATATTATCCATGGGCGAAATGACGCCGCCCAGCACGTGATACAACCCGTCGTATTCGCGCATGCGCTCAATGGCGTTCACGTCCCGCGCGTCGCGCACAACGCATACAATATCGTGCCTGCGCTCGGGGTCCCGGCAAATGGCGCAGGGATCCACATCCGTCAGGTTTCCGCATACGGGACAAAAATGTACCTTCTTCTTACCATTATATATGCTTACCGCCAGCTCGCGCACTTCGTTTTCCGGCATGCTTACAATGTGAAAAGCAAGCCTCTGCGCCGTTTTGCGCCCGATGCCGGGCAGGCGCGACAGCTGGTTGGTAAGCAGTTGAATTGCTTCAACGCCCGCCATGTGTTTTAATCACTTTCTATTCGATCAGAACAGACCCGGCATGCTGAGGCCGCCGGTGAGCTTGCCCATTTCGCGTTCGGTGGTTTCGTCAGCCTGCTTGATGGCTTCGTTTACTGCTGCGAGAATCATATCCTGAAGCATCTCAACATCGTCCGGATCCACGGCTTCGGGCTTGATTTCAAGCGCTGTAAGTACCTTTTTGCCGGTTACAACTGCCTTTACCATACCGCCGCCTGCGGTAGCTTCGAATTCACGCGCCTCAAGCGCCGCCTGCGTTTCGGCCATCTGCTGCTGAAGCTTCTGCGCCTGACGGGCCAGCTGCTGCATATTGCCGCCCATACCCATTCCCGGGAAACCGCCATGTCTTGCCATATTCAAAAACCTCCGTTTTCAGAAAAGTGTTGCTTTCAACATTTAATTATACACGATTGCCGCGTTTTCGTAAAGCATTCTGATGTGAAATTCAGAAATTTGCGTTATGTTCCTTATGCTTTGTCAACGCATGAATCGGTTGAAAAAATCGATCATGGGATCGATGAATTCGTCCATGCGGTCAGAGGGCGTATGTCCGGCATTCTCAAGGGCAATCAGGGAAGAATATTTTCCGTTTGTCGACAGCGCGTGGTGCAGCGCTTCGGCATGCGAAAAGGGAACCGATAAATCGCATGTGCCATGCACGATCAGCGTGGGCGGATAATCGGATATGCGGTATAGATCCTTTGGCGCGCCCCACAAGGAGACGAGAGAGCGAAAGGAATCTGTACAGGCGATGTTTGCAGCCATGCCGCCGGCAGATCCGCCAATGATTGATATATTATCAGGCTCTAAGCCCAATAAAGTTGAATGCTGAACCAGATAATCCCTCGCCATGAGAAGCTCTCTTGCTGCTAAACGGGCGGCATGCGTATAGAACGGCCATTTACCGTTTGATTTCAGCGGATCCGCTTGTTCCGGGCTGTAAAGGCAGTAATCGGGTGATACGGCAACATATCCCATGGAAGAAAAAATCTTAGCCAGAGCTACAATATAGCGCTGGTCTCGATGATTTCCCATCATGAATCCGCCGCCGTGCACAAACATGAGCGTGCGTTTTTTTTGATTGTCGTATTCGGGCATGTAGATGTCTATGAATAGCGTTTCTTCATTGCCTGCCCGGTTGAAGGTTCTTGCGAACTCTACGTTGTGAAGAATATTGGTTTTACAAGAAAATTCCTTCGTGTAAGGCGTCATTTTGGTACCCTCCCCGCTGCGATTCCCTGTCGGCAGTATAGCAACCATTCTTAACTGCGTCAATACAATAATAGAAATAAATAGTTAATAAACAGGGCAATAGAGATAAAAAATATAGGTGGAAATATGATTAAAACGCATAATTGGCAAAAAAATACACTACATATACAAAAAATTCAACTTGAAAAAAACACTTGCTGGCATAATACTGTAATCACAGACGAAATGAAAAAACGGAAAGGATGAAGACGATGCAGCCCAATTTGAAGGCGAAAGGGCGTTTTAGCAGAATCAAACGAAACTGGGAACTGTATCTGTTTATGCTTCCTGCCATCGTCTATATTGCAATATTCCATTACGGCCCCCTGTCCGGCGTGCAGATTGCGTTTCGCGATTTCAACCCTGCGTTTGAAATCTCGCAAAGCCGGTGGGTTGGTTTTCTGCATTTTCAGAACTTTTTCAATGGTTTCTATTTTAAGCGGCTGATTATCAATACGCTGCTTTTGTCGACGTACAGTATTGTGCTGGGCTTTCCGATTCCGATACTGGTTGCGCTGATGCTGAATGAGATCCGCAGCGCCAAATATAAAAAGCTTGTTCAAACGGTATTGTATGCGCCGCATTTTATTTCAACCGTAGTAATGGTTGGCATCATTCAGACAATGCTGTCTCCTTCCATAGGCGTTATCAATCATTTGCTGGAGACACTGGGCTTTGAAAGACAGTATTTTATGATTCAGCCGGGTGCGTTTCGAACGGTGTATGTATTATCCGGTATCTGGCAGAACATGGGATGGAACGCCGTGATATATCTTGCGGCGCTGTCCGCTGTCGATCCGGAATTGCATGAAGCGGCTACGATTGACGGCGCAAGCCGGTTAAAGAGAGTACGCTACATAAACATTCCGACTATTCTTCCCACAATTATCATCATGCTGATCATGAGAATCGGAAACCTTGCGTCCATTGGTTATGAAAAGATCTATCTTCTGCAAAATGATCTGAATCTGGAGACAGCGGAGGTTATTTCCACGTATGTGTATCGGCGCGGTCTGGGAGGCGGTCAATACAGCTTTTCCACTGCGGTTGGTCTTTTCAACAATGTCATTAATGTTGTACTTTTGATCTTTGCCAATACCATTGCCAGAAATACCGGCGAGACCAGTCTTTTCTGATGGGAGGGAGAAGGATGAGGATCAATGAAAGTGCCTCTGACAGGGTGTTTAATACGGTAAATACCGTTATTGTCACGATTTTATTCCTGATTGTGCTGTATCCGCTTTTATATGTTGTGGCGTGTTCGATCAGTTCTCCCGATAAAGTTGGAAACGGAGAAATATGGCTTATACCGAGGGGACTGAATATTGAAGGTTATATTCGCGTCTTTAAAGAGAAAAACATATTGATCGGTTATCGGAATACGCTTTTCTATACAGTTGCAGGCACGGTGATCAATCTGATTCTTACGCTGCCGTGTGCATATGCGCTTTCGAAAAAGGATCTTGTGGGCCGGAATCTCGTGATGGGATTTTTGATGTTCACCATGTATTTTTCGGGCGGTATGATCCCGTCATTTTTGCTGGTCAAAAAACTGGGCCTTTACAACAGCTGGCTTGTCATGCTGATTCTGGGCGCGGTAAGCGTATATAACGTTATCATATCCAGAACCTTCTTTGCGGGTTTACCTAAGGATATCGAGGAAGCGGCTTTCATAGACGGCTGCAGCGTGACCAGAACCTTTATTCAGATTGTGCTGCCGATTTCCAAGGCGCTGATTGGCGTTATGGTGTTGTATTACGGCGTTTCTCATTGGAACAGCTATTTCAATGCCATGATTTACCTGATTGACGACAATAAAAAACCGCTTCAGTTGTTTCTCAGGCGCATTCTGATTACCGAGGAAATGAACGCCAATATGAATGCGGTTGTGGACGATGAAATGGCTGCGTATGCTGAGTACATTAAACATCTGATCAAGTATTCTGTGATCATTGTTTCATCGCTGCCGGTTTTGATTCTGTATCCGTTTTTACAGCGGTATTTTGACAAAGGCGTATTGATCGGTTCCGTTAAAGGATGATTGTCATTCCCGAAGTAGCGCTGCTTCGGGTTGCAATAAAAAATAAGGAGGTTGTCTTATGAAACGAACGATTGTTTCCATCGCACTTGTTCTGATTCTTGCGCTCAGTACAGTAATGTATGCAAGCGCGGAAGGCGCAAATTTCAATGCCACGGGATATCCGATTGTCAATGAACCCGTCACAGTGAAGTTTGTTTGCTCAACTACGGCAATTCTCGGCGAACCTGAGGATCTTAAGATGATGAATAAACTGGAAGAGATTACCGGTGTTCACATCGAGTGGATTAAGATTGAAGATGCCCAGATAGACGCATTCCTTGCGTCCGGTGAGGAATTTGACTTGCTTTTCAACTTCGGAAACGCTAACCGACTGCAGAATTATGGCGTTGCCGGCGGTTTGTTTGCAAACTGGTATGACTATATCGAATATATGCCCAATCTTAAGAGCTGGTTTGACGAACTGCCGCTCATGCAAAAGGTTGTAACGGAGACCAATGGCGCTATGTATGCGCTGCCTTCCTACAATAAAGGCGCGACCAGCGTAACGACCCGTTTCATGGCACGTCTGGACGTATTGGAAAAAGCGGGTGTCGAGATGCCCGGAACGGTTGATGAATTCTATGAGGCATGTAAGATCGTGCTCGAATCCGGCCTGACCGACGGCTTTGCTCCCCTTCTTCCGACGTCTCTGAACAACTTCAACACCCGAATCGAGCCCTTCTTCTTCGCTTCTTTCGGCGATTCTGTCGATGTGGATTTCACCTCTGTCGATAAAGAGACGGTAACGTACAGCCGCGTTTCCGAACAGTATAAGGAATACCTTAAGTATATGAACAAAATGTATTCCGAAAATCTGCTCGAAAACGAATATCTGACGATCGACAAGGCGACCAGCCATGCCCGCGTTAAGGACGGTCTCTGCGCGTTCAACGACGACATGCAGAATGTAACCGGCGACGATTTTGACAGCGGTGTAATTGAAATTGATCAGGTAGCGCCGCTGCTCTCCGACTTGGTAGACGAGCGCAAGACCAGAGCGTATAATTTCGTTTCTTATTCCGGCGGTATGATGTCTGCAAAGACGAAGCATCCCGAAATCATCGCCCGTCTGGTAGACTGCTGGTTTACCCGCGATGAGCTTGTACCCGGCTGCGGCATTATCGGCGAATCGTTCATCAACGGTACGTATGGCGAGGACTTCTGGTATACCGAGGATGAGGAAGGCAACTACATGCTCAATGTATACATTCCTCCGGAGTCCGGTGAAACCGTACAGGCCAATTATCTGGCGAAGTATGTCAAGCCGGTGTTCAGCTTCGGCGCGAAGGTATCCCTTGGCATCGGCGGAACCGAGAACATCCTTGCTCGTCAGAAGGCGTATATCCGCAACAACCATCCCTATCAGGTGGAATACTTCCCCCAGAAGGATATGAAGCTCACTGTTGAAGAGCAGAACGTAATCAACAACGTATTTACGGATATCAACGCATATGTTATCGAAATGCGCGGTAAGTTCATTGCCGGCATTGCAGATATCGACGCTACTTGGGAAGAATATGTCAACACTGTTTACGCCATGGGCCTTGAAGATGTAATCGAAGTTTATCAGGCGGCCTATGATCGTTGGAACGAGAAATAAGGAAGACTTGAACAAACGATGCTTGCGGGGCTTTGCCCCGCAGGCTTTATTTTGATTCCGGAGGGTTTTTATGAAGTTGTTTGCACATGATTATGATCGCCTGCTTCACCTGGCGGAAACAGCGCGCCAAAAAGCGGATTTCCCTACCGTCAAACGTTTGATGAAGGAAGCGGATGACGCACTTTTGCTCAAAAGAATCTCTGTAACAGATAATCCGGGGCTGCCTGCCAGCGGGAACAAGCATGATTACTATTCCATTTCGCCGTATGCATGGCCAAATCCCGATACGCCTGATGGACTGCCGTATATATATCGGGACGGAGAGTTCAACCCCGATTTTGAACTGTGCGACAGAAGGCGTATGGACAAAATCTGTCAGGTTACGCGCACACTGACTCTGGCTTATCTTTTTTCCGGAGAAACGAAATATCGTGAACATGCAATACATTTGCTCAGATGCTTTTTTATTGATGAAGAAACGCATATGAACCCGCATATGGAATATGCGCAAGCGGTGAAAGGCGTTTGTACAGGGCGCGGAATCGGGATTATCGATATCCGGTATTTTTACAGATTTCTGGACATGATAACGATTCTGAATGATGAAGAACTGAACAATGAATTGAGACCCTGGATGAAAGAAATGCTGAACTGGCTGCTGAACAGCCAGAAAGGGCAGGATGAAAAGGCGCGCGTCAACAATCATGGAACATGGTATGATGTAACCTGTGCATCGATTGCGCTGTTTACCAAACAGGAAGACATTGCAAGGGACATACTGAAGGATTTTGGGCAAAGAAGAATCCATCCGCAGGTACAGGCGGATGGATCACAGCCGAAGGAGCTTGCCAGAACGCGTTCATATCTGTATTCCAATATGAATCTGTACGCGTTTTGCATCGGCGCATACATGGCTTCCAATATCGGTATTGATGTGTGGGATTGCGAAGCGATTCATCGGGCGTTTCTGTACATGCTGCCGTCCTACGAAGATTACAGCACATGGGCGTATGAGCAGATTGCCGAAAACTGGGAACAGACCTGGGAACAGATTTTCGAAGTGCTCGTTATGATGGCGGATCTTACGGGCGTTGAGCGATACAGAATGCTTGCCAAAACGATATTTGATGAAAGAATTCCCGACAGCGACGTCGTTTTGCTGCGCGGTTAGAAACTTTTGGACGGATCGTTCCTGAATTCGTTTGGTGTAACGCCCATATTTGCTTTGAAAATGCGGGAAAAGTATTTGGCGTCGGCAAAGCCCACGCTCTGCGCGATATCGGAAATCTTCATGGACGTTGTCAGCAGCATGCGTTTGGCATTATCCATCCGTCGCGCAGTGATGTATTCGCTGTATCCGATACCGAGCTGTTCACGGAACAATCGGCTGAGTGAATAAGCGGACATGGAAAACTGATCGGCTACGAAGGTCTGGCTCAGACCGGTATAGGAAATATTTTCACTGATGTACGTAAGCACCTGATTCAGCATTTCCTTTCGGCGAATGTCCTTTTCTGTGGAATTCTCTTCCGAGGAGGACATTTTATTCATCTGCAGAAGGCAGCTTTGATAGGACTTATGAATATCGTTGGGAGTAAGAACGGTATCGCCCGTGAAAACCACCGCGTTTTCAATTTTGAGAGCTCCCTTCAGGAATGAAAGAATTGTGTTTTGGATTGTTTCCGGATTCATGTCGCCAACCAGACAGATCAGAACAGAATAATCCTCAT
The DNA here is from genome assembly GCA_045538305.1 of Clostridia bacterium. GTDB lineage: Bacteria > Bacillota > Clostridia > Christensenellales > Aristaeellaceae > SFHK01. The sequence continues at coordinate 7,472 of JAZSRC010000084.1, forward strand.
ACAGAATATCGGTCAGATATCCCTCCGCACAGTTATTCTGCCGGATTTGTTCCAGAAGCTGTGCGCGCCTTGCGGCGTCCAGTCGAATGTTTTTGATCAGATATACGCAGATGCTTCCATCATATTCATAAAAATGCGTGGTTTCGAACAGCTTTTGGGGAACAATTGCACCATACAGAAGGTTGGACATCAGGCTTTCGATGATGAGCAGGTTTTTTTCCTCCAGCTCGTCGCGCATCCGAACAAACTCTCCCTCGATCGTCTCCAACTCTCCCGATGCGATACTGTTGGAATGCGTGATTTTTCTCACCAGCTGAAGAATTGGCATATAGTTATAGTAGACGACGATGAGCACGAATATCATAAGGATAGCGAACATGCACAGCGTGATATTGCGGGCGAAAATATAGAAGGAGCGTGTATCGGCCTGAATGCTGTCGCTTGTAAGAATGCCGATGCATTTGAGGGGAGACGAAGAATGGGATGCCAGAAAGACAGAGTACAGGCTTCCTTTATCGGAGAAGGTTTGCATTTGGCTGCGTGATTTGCCTGCCGAAAGGATATTGCTCGCCTCAATGAGTTCCGGATTACATGGGGCGTTTGTATAAAGCAGGGTATTATCTTCGTTATAGATCAGGAAATCCATGTCAGCAGCGCTTTGCGTGAGGAACATGTCGGTATTGATGCTGTCTGACGACAGGGTATAGATGAGCAGGGCGTCCTGATAATCCACGCCGATTTTAATCGGAATACCAATGTAGAATACCGCGCTTTGGTGAGACAGTACGGGAAAGGTAGATGTAAATCTCCACTTGGCGGAAGCGTCGTAATCAAAAAACGAATTCAGAATTCTGGAAGCGCCTTGGTTTCCGCTCAATACCACAGACAGATATTCATCTTTGGAATATCTGTGTTGGCTGGTAAAAATACTGTCGAGCGGTTTGTAATACAGTATCAGATTGCGGTTTGTCAGATCGCTTTGGGTGGACAATGCTTCTGTGATTTTTTTATAATAATAGGGATTGCTTTTAAGCATATTCAGACTGGGTACGCTGGTAATGTCCGAACGGCTTTTAACGGCAAAACTCATCGCCTGGCTGCGCATGGCGGTCAGTTCGCTTTCAATATATCCCGAAAACATATCATTGATTTTCTGAAAGGTATGTAGATTTTTATTCTCAAGCTCCTGATAGGAATGCGTCAGAAGCAGGTATAGGCATAATCCAAGGGGAATGACCAAAATCAGGATCAATGTCATCAATAGCTTATGAAGATAACGATGACGGACGATTCTGTGCTTCAGCAAAGTTCTTCAGCGCCTTTCAACCGAAAAGTATATTCCAATTATAGCATCATTCCCCATCGAATGCAATTCGCGCGCATACACAACGGCGCATGATGAAAAATAAATACCCTCCCGGCGTTTAGGCTGCGCCGGGAGGGAGCGGTATGTGATTACATGGTTTCAAGTTCGATTTGTTCAGCATTGTCAAAAGCGCCGTTCTTTTTTTCGCGTTTGTATTCTTTGGTGAAAGTTTTGATGTCCTGATTGATGTCGCGCTTTTTGATTTCCTCCTGTACGGCTTCTTTTATTTCGGCTTCCGACATGTTTTCTATCTTTTTGCCGGAACCGACGATGGCGGTCAGCATTTTGGTATACACAACGGCGGAGATCATCGCGGTGGCATAGCCGATGCTGCCCATCAGAGCCGTGGAGGCCGCCGTACCGACACCGGGGATTATCGACAGAACCGACGATGCGACGACGCCGCCAATGACGGTAATGGCATTGGATGCAAGATTGGCAACCACACAGGAAGCCAGCGACTTCATGATGTTTTTGCTCAGGCGGATGTTGAGCGCGTTATTGATGCGCACATACATGGAATATACAACGGCAGTCTGGCAGGCGATGCATGCAACCGCGCCTGCGCCGGGAATGGCGGAAGCCAGCGCCAGCGCTGTCGAAGCGATTGCGTGCTGACGAACGATTTTCGCAATATCTTCGCCGAGCGAATCGGTTACAAATGAATTGGAAAGTTTATCGATACCCATTAAAGTGAATGCTGCCGGAATTGCCATAGTGTTTTCCTCCCGATTCCGTAATCTGCTTTTGTGAGAAAATTATAGCATCCGCTTTCATTGGGAATTGTATGCCGTTTCCGGGGAATGTTTCCTGAAATCAAACGTCCAGCCGTCATTTTGGCGGCTGGACGAAAAACTGTTTTAGTCGGTAATCTTCTCAAATGCCAGCGTTTCGCTGTCGGAATCGTAGTCGTAGGAGTCAAAGCCGCGCGAGGTGCATTCGATCTCGCCGTCCTGATTATCGTAGGGATCATAGCGTTCAAAGGCTTTGACGGGATTTAAGCGGGTAAAGTAGCGGTCGTTTGCGATCATGCGGAAGGGGTCGAGATTGCCGAAGTAGAAGTTCCACTTTTCGATATTGCCGCTTCTCCATGCGCTTCCGCCGAAGGAAGGGTCGGCGAACAGCCAGCCGAATTCCTCGGTGTAGAACTGCGCCCAGTCGTGGTTGCCCGTGCCCTTGGGATCTACCACCAGGCCGCTTTGCCAGCGGGTGGGAACGCCCAGTATGCGAAGTAGGGTCATGAACAGTATGGCCTGAAGGCCGCAGTCGCCCTTATGGTTCAAAGCGACGTATTCCGCGTGGCGCTCAATCAGTATGTAGGAACGCATGAAAGAATAACGCACGTTCTGAGTAACGTAATTGTACACAAGGCGGGCAAGCTTCAGCGGGTTGGTTTCGTTTCCGGCAATTTCCTTTGCAAGCTTTTTCAGATACGGCGTGAAGGCGATATGCGGATACTGCTCGGACAGATCGTCCTCCGTGGGATTGCCTGCGTCGGGATAGGCGATGAAGGGTGCACTGTTTTCGGTATCTACATACTTCATGCGGTTTTCGTAGGTGAAGGTTACCTGGAAGGGCGCGTTTTCCTGAAGTACGCGCCGATAGCTCACCGTTCTGTGGTGTTCGTTTACGGGGGCGACAAAGCCGTCCTCGTCCGCTTCGACGGTGATTTTGTCCGCCGCCTGCTGCGCGGCCAGCGCGGGAACGGGAATGTGGCACAGATAGGTTTCGCCGGGAATGAACTTGTCGTCGTCCACCTTTACGGACATCTTGATTTTGAAGCGGTAGGCGAGTTCGCCCTTTTCGCGCATTTCCTGAAGCGCTTCCTTCAGGCGCAGGTTCTCCTCGGCTTCGTTGTCAACATACTGGCGATTCCAAAGGTCCCTGCTCATGCGAACGAGCGTTCCTGCAAAGGAGCTTACATATCTTTTTTCACCGTTGATGTAGTAGTAATCTATGCAGCCGTCCTCTTCCATGCGGTCGAATTCCTCTTGCGTAAAATCACGCACGCGCTTGCGCATGATTTCCATTGCCTGCTCGCGGTTATAGGGAAAGCGCTTGGGCAGCATCTGAATGAGGCTGCGCTCTACAATCAGGCGGTCCTTCAGAAACGAAGGGATGCTTTCCTTTTTCAGGCGGTTTTCGATCAGGCGAAGGGCACCGTCGAGATCGCCGGCCAGTTTGGTTTTCAGTATATCTTCGGGAAGGTCGTACATCAGGCTTTCAAGCGGAAGACGCATAATACATTATCCCCTTTCGTTGTAATCGCTGACGGCTTTATAGAAGCTATCGATATTTGCCCACGGCGTTTTCGGCGGAATATCGCAGCCGGAGGAAATAACGAAATTCGGATGCAGGGCGCATACGTCGCGCATCAGCGTAATGGTTTCGTTGTAAATGCTTTCGCATGTTCCGTTCAGGAACTGCGCCGCGGGATCGATATTGCCCATGATCACCACATTGGAGGGTGCTTTTTTCAAAAGCTCGCGTATGTCGGTGGTATTTCCTACGTGATATGCGGCTGCGCCGATTTCCAGTATGTCATCAAACTGTTTGTAGACATTGTTTCCGCAGTTGTGGTAAATCAGTATGAACTCGTCTGTCTGCACTTCGTCCGCGATGCGCTTTACAAAATCGCAGCTGAATTCCTTTGCAAGTCTAGGCGACAGAAGGCCGCCCAGGGGTTCGGCCATTACTACGCCGTCTGCACCCGCGTCGCGGTAGGACTTGATGTATTTAATCAGAAATTCCGTGGCCTTCTCAAGCGCCGCCAGCACGAAATCCGGATCGTCGTAGCAATTGGCGAGCGCTTCGGTTACGTCCATTAGTCTTCCGGCCAATGAAAACGGACCAATGACGCCGGCAAATACCGGGCGGTCGGTAATGAGCGCTTTGGCTTTTCGAATGGCTTCAATATATCGGCCTGTGCGTCCCGCGCCGACTTCGGGAACGGGGAGAGCTTCGGCTTCCTCTTCGGATGTAATCAGCGCGCCGGTTACCGTGGGGACCTCGTAGTCGGAAAAATGAACGGTTGCGCCGAAAGCCTCCGCTTCTACCGAAAGATCCATCATGGATACGGAGGCGAGCGACGGCGTTCTGTCGGCGATGAGCTTCATGCCCTCGGCCTGACGGTCGCTGGAGTCGATCAGCTGGCGGACGCTGATGTTTAAAAGGCTTACAGAGGGAAAGGACAATACGGGCATGCCGTATTTCGGCGATTTCCCGATGAGCGATTGAATCCATTGCTTCATCTGCATAATTTTTCCTCCGTGTGCGTTTCTTTCCGGTATTCTGCTGATAGGGGAGTGCGTAGGGTATTTTCAGGACGCGGCTATGGAAAAGAGAGTTCTTTACCGTTCGCCTTCAGCCATTTTTTCCATATTTCATAATCGGGCATTCGTGCTTTTACATCCGCCCAGAAGCGATCGGAGTGGTTAAAGTGATTCAAATGGCATAGTTCGTGTATGACTACGTATGTAAGCGCCTCTTTGGGCGCCATGATCAGCTTCCAGTTAAAGTTGAGGTTTCCTTTGCTGGAGCAGCTGCCCCAGCGCGTGCGCTGTTCGCGTATGGTGATTCGTCCGTAGGTTTTTGAAACGGTTGGCGAGTAAATGTCAATTGCTTCGCGGATTCTTGCCAGCGCGAGCTTACACAGGTAGTTTTTTACCTGCATATCGATAGCTCCGTCCGCTTCGTTAACGGTCCTTACGGTGAGAATTCCGTCCTTCAGCGTGATCAGGTTGCGTCCGGCCTTTTCAATTTGAACGGGCGTAAGGCTGCCTTCGATCAGAACGCTCTTTTTTCGGGAAAGATGGTTTTGTTCCGCGATTTGGTTAAACGTCCGGTGCATTTCGTCAAGCCAGTCAATGCGGCTTTTTACAAGCTGATCCACGTCCCGAAGGCGCGCGTTCTTTGGCGCGTAAACGCGGATTTTGTTTACCGGAAGCGCCTGCAAGAGCACGTTTGTGCGGGCCCCGGAAGAGATCAGCGTATATTCAACGCTGCGTGCGCCGATTTTTAACTGTCGTTTCATGGACGGCGCGATTCCTCCATTTCGTCCTCAATCAGGCACTGATAGGCTTTCTGATCCTTGAGAATGATGGAAAGCCCGTTGATTACGCAATTTTCCGGATTCTCCGCCACCTTCACCGGAAGATTCAACGCCTTTTTCAGATGCAGATCCAGGCCGAAAAGCTGCGCGCCGCCGCCTGCCAAGGTGACGCCGTTTTTGATCAGATCGGCGGAGATTTCCTCCGGCATAAAAAGCAGCAGTCTTGAAAGCATTTCTGTCAGCGCCTGCGCGACCTCGGCTACGCAGCCGGACACGGCGGATGCTGGGATTTCGCGCATACGCGGAAGCATGCACGAATAGTCGAACACGGCCTTTTGCGTCTTCACATCGCCGCTCATGCCAGAAAGCGCGCCCAGCTCATGCTTGATTTCCTTTGCGGTTTTGGGGCCGATTGCGTAACCGAAGCCGGTTCGAAGGCCGGATATAATGCGTTCATCCGCGCGCCGCATGCCAAAGGGCAAATAATCGCTCTTCAGCACGCGGCCCATGGAGATAATGGAAGCGGAAATTTTCTCTGCGCCGACGTCTGCAATCAGACATGCCTCCGGTTCCATAATCGGAAGGTTTGCACCCAGCGCGCATGCGACGTCGGACGGCGTCATACCAACGGCGGGGATGCCCTCGTCGATTACGCGGCGCTCGAATTCGTCGCGCACATCCGCGCGCATGGTGGCGGGCGCGGCGAGCAATACGCCCGGGCGCTTGATTACCCGCTTTTCCACATCGCCCGTCAGGGCGTGAATGCGCTTTGCCATGAGCGAAGTATCCGTAATGACGCCGCCCTGTACGCACTTTATTACCGCAACGCCCTCGGGCTCCCTTCCGTATATGGACAAAGCGCGTTCACCCCATGCGAACACTCCGCGCGCCTTGCTTTTTGCGGCAAACGCGGGCTCGCGGTATATTTCAGCCTTTGTCGCCATGCGGAGCATTTCGCTGCCTGCATCGATGGCATATTCCCAGTGCATTGTCTTTCGGCACCTCCGATTGACGCTGTAAGTATTTTTCGCGCGTCGCCATACCGCCGCGCAGATGGCGTTCGGCCTTGTTTCTGTCGAGTATTTCTCCAACCTCTTGAAACAAGCCTGTATGATAGGTCTTGAGCCTGACGCGCATATCCTTATGAACGGTTGTTTTGCTTACGCCTATGCGCTTTGCACATTCGCGTACCGTTGCGCCCGTTGCCAGTATAAACAGCGCTTCCTGCTGAATTCTGGCAATGATGTCTTCTCTCAAAAAAACATCGCCTCCGGCAAACCCGTTTTTCAAGGCTATGCCGGAGGGCGGCCGGTTCATTCATTGAGGATATGGATCTCGGGCTGAAGGCCGGGGTTTACGCTTGTTATGCAATCGTGTCGTGAATCGTCTTGCGCACGGCGCCCTTGCCTTCGTTCATTTTCTTGAACGCGCTGATAACCTGATCCGCAAGACCGGCTTTTACAAGGCTTATGCCGTAGATGCTTTCGTCCTCGAGAATCGGAAGCAGGATGCTCTCGACGCCGTCGTTGTTTCCAAAGGTCAGGCCGGCAATGCGGTCTTTCATTTCATTCAGGCGGGGATCGGGGGACACGGCCATTTCTTCGCCGTTGTCGTCAATACCCATCAGGTAGCGGATCCAGCCGGCTTCAACCAGCACAATACCCCTCAGCTTGCTCGTATCCATGCCGCGTGCGATGTATTCCTTGATGGTTTCGCCAAAGCGGATGGAAAGCTTCTGGGAGGTATCGGTTGCGATTCGCTGGGGCGTGTCGGGCAGGAAGCAGTTGGGCAGGCGGTCGTTCAGGACCTCGCACAGGAAGGTTTCGGGCTTCATGATTCCGGGATCGGTTACAACGGGCATGCCCTCCTGATAGCCGATTTGTTCAACCAGCGCCTTAAGGTCGGCATCGTTCATCTCCTGCCAGATGGTTTTGAAGTTCAGGAGGCAGCCGAATATGGCCAGGCAGGTGTGCAGGGGATTGAGGCATGTGGTAACCTTCATGCGCTCAACGCGCTCTACCGTTTCACGGCTTGCATAGTATACGCCGGCTTTTTCAAGCGGGAGCTTTCCGTTGGGGAAATCGTCCTCAATGACGAGGTATTCCTTTTCTTCAGCATTTACAAACGCGGACGTATAGGTATTTTTGGAGGTAATGATCAGGCCGCCGTCTTCAAAACCGTCCTCTGCCAGCACCTTCATGACGTTTTCATCCGGACGGGGGGTGATTTTGTCGATCATTGTCCAGGGGAAGGATACCTTTTCGTTCAGATAGGCGAGGAAGCCTGCGTCGGCATAGCCGTTTGCAATCCACTTGCCTGCAACCATCTTTACCACGTTTTCCAGCTTCTCGCCGTTATGGGAGCAGTTGTCCATGCTGACAAGCGCAAGGGGCGCGGCATTTTTGAGATAGCGCTTCAGAAGCATCTTGGTTACATAGCCCATGAGGCCTTTTGCGTCCTCGGGCTTACCGTTTGCATCCTTTTCCGCAAACGCGGGAGCATATCCCTTTTCGGTAATGGTAAAGGAAGCCATCATCAGGGAGGGACTTTCGAAAATTTCGGCGGCGCGCTCGTCGTCCTGAATGGTGAGGGATTCGACGATGGATGCCAGAACCTCCTTTTTGATGCTGCCGGAGGAAATCAGGGTAACATTTACGGACAGATTGTCAAACGGGCGATAGGCCTTTTCGATGATCTCGGAATCAAAGCCTTCGAATACGGCGATACCGGTATCGATGACGCCCTGATTCAGAAGGCGCTGCGCTGCGCCGCCAAGAAACGCACGGAAAATGTTGCCTGCGCCGAAGTGAATCCACTGGGGATTCTTACGCGTGTTTTCGGTAATCTTTTGTACGTCATATTCCGGAAGCGTATAGCCCTTTTCAAGCCATACCTGTCGATTGGAAAGCTCCTTTAGATTCAGTTTCATTGGATCGCGTCCTTCCCATGATAATTACGTATATCATACCACTTTTCTTTCGTTTTTACAATCATTCATTTCTGTTTTACCGCGCGTAAGCAAGAAGGATTTTTATTGCCTGATGTCGAAATACTTTTGTAACATTATTTTGCGGCGGAGGACGAAGGCATGCCCTGGACAGAGGATCAATTGCGCGCAATCGAAGCAAGAGGGAAAAACCTTCTGGTTGCAGCAGCGGCCGGCTCGGGAAAAACGAGCGTTCTGGTCGAGCGCGTCATTCGCCTTGTAACGGAGGGCGTGAATGTTGACGATATTCTGGTCGTCACGTTCACCAGGGCGGCAAGCGCCGATATGCGCGAAAAGCTGACCAAGCGCTTTATGGAAATGGCTTCGTCGGGCGATTCCCGTGCGAGGGAACAGATGGAGCGGCTGGAGAGCGCAAACATTTCGACCCTGCATTCCTTTTGTACCGATATTCTTCGAAAGAATTTTGAACAGGCGGGGATCGATCCGATGTTTCGGATCCTGGACGATGCGGAATATAAACAGCTGTCGGACAGAGCGATGGATGAAGCGCTGGAAAATGCGTATCTTGCCGGCGGCGAGGTTATGGAAGCGCTGGATTTTGCCAGAGGGCCCGAGCGCGTGCGCAGGCTGGCCTTTGATTTGCATAATTACCTGATGGAGCGGCCGGACGGAGAAGCATGGTTTGCAAACGCCCTGTCGCTGATGGATGGTGACGGCTCCGTCTGGACGGACGCAATTCTGAAAGCAGCAAAGGAGCGGTTGCGGGAAGCAATAGCGCTGAATGAATACGGCATACAGGAGGCGCTTCTGCCTTTGGGACCTTCCAATTATGCCGACGCCATGCGCGAGGATGGAGAGGTTCTGTCTGAGATGCTTTCGCTGGATTACGACAATCTCTCGCTTGCGCTTTCGGGCTTTAAGCAGCTAACGCCAAAGCGCGCGTCCCGCAAAAAGGGCGAGGAGCGCAGCGAACAGGAGCAGGAGCTGGCTAACGAGGTTTCGGATATACGCGACAGGGTGAAGGCGGTTTGCAAAAAAGCGGCAAAGCTTATGTCGCTTTCCGCCGCCGAGTCTGTTAAGGATATCAGGCAGGACAGACCGCTGATTGAGAAGCTTTATGAAATCGCTCAGGATATGGAAGCAAGGCTTAAGGAATTGAAGCTCGCGCGCTGCGCCGTGACGTTTTCTGATCTTGAGCATCTGACGCTTCGGGTGCTTTCGGACGATTCTGTTTCTTCCGGCATTCGGGATTCCTTTAAATATGTGTTTGTGGATGAATATCAGGATACGTCGGATGTACAGGAGGCCATTATACAAAGGATTTCCGGTACTGGCAATCTCTTTATGGTGGGCGATGTCAAACAGAGCATATATCGGTTCCGACAAGCGGAACCCAAGCTATTCCTTCAGAAATATGAGGAGTATGGGCGCGGCGGCGACAATGAGCGGATTGTTTTGAAAAAGAATTTCCGCTCCAGAGATAGCGTGCTTACCTTTGTAAATCACATTTTTGCGCGTGTGATGCACGGCGGAGTGAGCGAAATTGATTACGATGATAATCAGATGCTGTATAAGGGCGCGTCGTTTGACGGGCCCGATACCCCTGTTGAAATGCATATTATAAACAAAAAGGGCGAAGGAGCGGAAAAGGACGAAGACGAGGCCGACGAAGCGGAAGAGCTTACGGACGCCGAGCGCGAAGGTTTTTTGATTGCCGACAGAATCCATCGGCTGATGAAGGAGGATCCGTCCTTATCTTATCGCGATATATGCGTCATTACGCGCGTAAGGGTAAACGCGCTTGAGCATCTGGCGTCAGCGCTTTCGGCCAGCGGCATACCCGCCTATGCGGATGCGTCCGAAAGCTATTTTGACGCGCTCGAGGTAATGCAGGTAATCTCCGCCCTCAGGCTGATTGTGAACCGGCGGCGCGATATTGATCTGATTTCCGTTATGCGCTCGCCCATGTTTTCCTTTACAACGTCTGACCTTGCGTCCATCCGCGCTTGTGTAAACGCATCGTCGTTTTATGACGCGCTTCAGATGATCCGGGAAACCGATATGCGCGTGGATGCCTTTTTTGAAACGCTTGCCAGATGGCGCGCTTTGTCGCGTTCAATGCCGATTTCTAGGCTGATACGAAAAATATTGTCGGATACGGGCTTTTATACAACGGTGGGCGCTCTTGCGGGCGGCCGGCAGCGGCAGGCGAACATCGATCAGTTTTGCGTGCGCGCAAAGGCGTATGAACAGCATATCGGAGGCTCGCTTTCCGAATTTCTGGAATATGCGCTTCAGATGAAAGCTAAAGGCGACGGGGACAGCGCGCATATTCTTGGGGAAAACGACGACGTAGTGCGTCTGATGACCTCGCATAAAAGCAAAGGCCTGGAATTTCCCGTTGTGTTTGCCTCGCTTCTTTCCAGACGCTTTCGCGAGTCGCGCTCGGAGGATCAGCTGAACGCGTCAAGGGACATGGGCTGTGCCATACTGCATGTGGACCGAACACTGGAAAGCCGGCGCGATACCGTTTCCAGGCGTGCGATTGAAACCGTAAAATCGATGGAAGACCGCGCGGAGGAGCTTCGCATATTCTATGTAACGCTTACCCGTGCAAAATCGCGCCTGATATTGACGGGTACGGTCCGTGATCTTAAGGAAGCAAAAACCAGATGGAAAATTGCGGCGGGGCATCCGGATCTGTATAAAAATGCCCTGGATATCGCAGCGGCTGCAGTGATGGACTGCCCGGGCGCGGAGGCGATCGGAAGTGAAGCCAAGGCCGGTGTACCGCAGGTCAATGTATTTATACATGCGCCTTCCGATATCGGAAAACGGGAAATGGATGAAGACAACGCGAATGCAAGGGCCATTGAAATCGTAAACAATGCCGAAACAGGGGCTGATTTTGACGAAACCATGAATCTTGCGCTTTTATGGAAATACAAGTATGAAAGCAGGATTTATGCGCCTGTGAAGCTAACGGTTTCAAACCTTGCTAGGGAAACTACGGGCGCGTTTGAAATTCCCAAAACCATTGAAAGGCCGGCTTTTTTGAGCGGAAGCGGCCTGACGGCGACGGAACGGGGAAGCGCGGTTCATGCGTTCCTCAGGCATCTGGATTATCGGGCGCTGAATCCGGAGGATATGCGCGCGTCGCTTCAAAACCAGCTTGACCAAATGCTGAAAAGCGGGAAAATTCACTTTTCGCAAACGGATGCGATTTTTATAGGCGATATCGCGCATTTTTTGCTGTCGCCTGTCGGGCGCCGATTAATGAACGCGAAGGAAATCCGCCGCGAGTGGCGGTTTAACCTCAGAATGCCCGCAGACGAAGCGGAAGTTGGCTTTGATCACGATGCAGAGGTCATTGTACAGGGCAGTATTGATCTATGCTTTCTGGAAAGCGGCGAATGGGTGCTTGTCGATTATAAAACGGACAGGTATCAGGCGGATGATGAGATTGCGGAACGATATCGCCCGCAGCTCAGGCTGTATGCGCACGCGCTTGAACGGATTACGGGAAAGCGCGTAAAGGAGGCTGTGATCGCCATGATTTCCAGGGGCAGACAGATGCTTGTCGGGGTTTCATAAGGTATGTAAATTATAAAACATTCGCTTATGCGGTGTTGCATTTCGGGTATAGGCATTGTATGATTTCTTCATAAAGGTATGCTTGCTGGGAGATGATGATTTTGAAACATATCAGAATACTGATTGTGGGCGCGGGCGGCTACGGCGCTTTGACGTGCCGCGAAATACTGGAGCATGCGGATGAAAACAACGTGTCTGTGTGCGGTATTGTGGACCCGTTTATCGAAAACAGCGAAGCGCAGGATATCATCGCAAGCTGCAAAATTCCTGTGTTTGATACGCTCGAGGAGTTTTACGGCGCAGATTCTGCCGATCTTGCCGTGATTTCGACGCCAATCCATCTGCATGCGGATATGAGCGTGTACTGCATGGAGCGGGGAAGCGATGTTTTGTGTGAAAAGCCGATAGCTGCAACTGTTCAGGATGCAAAGCGCATGCTGAATGCTGCTCAAAGAACGGGCAGGCATCTTACCATCGGATATCAGCACTCCTTCGCGCGGGCGACGCTTGCGCTGAAGAAGGATATACTGGCAGGCGAATTTGGAGCACCCGTTTCAATGTATACTGCCCTCTGGTGGCCCAGAAACGCCGCCTATTATGCGCGTCCCTGGGCGGCAAAGAAGAGAATGGACGGAAAATACGCGCTGGATTCCATCGCCATGAACGCCTGTGCGCATTATCTGCACAACATGCTGTTTTTGCTGGGAGACGATATTTCCACATCCGCGAAACCCGAATGGATGGAAGCGGCGCTTTATCGTGCGAACGATATCGAAATGTATGACACGGTGTTTTTTAAGGTGCATGCGGCGGGGATTGATATGAAATACACAGCGACGCATGCCTCCGACGGAAAACGGGGCCCGGTCATGCGCTTTGAGTTTGAAAAGGCAGTCGTGACGGTGGACGCGGAAAAGGATGCGCGGCTTGCAATCGAAGCGGAATTTCATAACGGCAGAAGAAAGGAATACGGCGATACCAATTCTGACAGCCATCTGAAAATATGGCACGCCGTCAATCTTGCGCGGGGAATTGGAAAAGAAATATGTACCGTTGAAACCGCGCTCAGCCATTTGATCTGCGTAAATGCCGCCAGCGAGTTTGTAAGCGTAAAGCCGCTTGCGGGCGCATACCGGTCGGGCGATTTTATTGTGGCGCCGGGCGTAAGCGAAGCGATGGACGAGGCGTTTCAAAAGGGCGTTATGCCCTGGGAAGTTACGGACGCATTTGAAAAGGGCGTATATATTTCCCTTGAAGGGTATGAAAGCTTCGGCGGACTGTATGATGAAAGGAATCAGGACATAAGCTGAAGGGAGAGCAGGATGATGACTCAAACGAAAAGGCGGTTGATTTCCGCTGCGCTGATGGCAGGCATGCTGTTTTTGTCCTCGATTTATTCGCTACAGGGCGTGCTTTTGACCAATCTGATCGAACACTACTCTCTGTCGGTTTCCGCGCAGGGACTGGCCAGCTCCGCCGCGTCGCTTGGCGGCGTGATTGCGCTTGTAAGCTCCATTCTTCTCATCGGACGGGTTCCGAAGCTTACGCTTTTAAAGATTTCGTTTCTGATCTGTTCGGTGTTTCTGGCGCTTTTGAGCTTTGCGCCCGCGTTCGGTTTGTTCTTGCTTTTGTGGCTTGTGCTGGGGCTCGGTATGGGGTATATTGATACGCTGCTTTCCTCCTGCATGGCGGATTTGTACACGGGGCGCAAGGGAACGCGCATGATGTGCCTTCTGCACATGCTGTATGGCATTTCGGCAATGGTTTGCCCGGTGATCTATACATCGCTTCTGAAGGCGGGCATTGAATGGCGCAGGGTGTACCTTCCAGTTTCTCTGGCGGGCGCTGTTTTGACGGTTTACGCTGTGATTGCGGCAAGAGGCTTATCCAAGGGCGATAAGGATCTGAAAATGAATTTTCGCGACATGGCGAAAGTAATCAGAAGCGGTTCGCTTCCATGGCTGATTCTGGCGATGCTGTGCCACGGCTTTTTTCTTGGCGGTCTCAACACCTGGATTTCAAGGTATATTTCCGTATCGCTTGGAAGCGCAATCGGAGATACGGCTTTGACGTATCTGTTTTCGGGCGTGATGATTTCAAGGCTGGTTGTACCGTATCTGCCGTTCTCGCCGAAAAAATACGTGCGCTTTGCCGGCCTTTTGTCGGGCGCGGTGCTGCTTCTTGCCATACCGTTTCATTCGGGTCTGCTGATGGCAGTTGCGGTATTCATAGCGGGCATTCTGTTTGGCGCGATGATTCCGTGCGCTCTTGATATCGGCTGCGCGATTACAAAGGAAAGTTCCATGCTGGCGACGACACTGATGATGCTGGCTTTATATGTTTCGCAGGTCATTGTATCGCCGATTGTCGGTATGATTGACGCCGCCGTTGGATTGGATTATGGAATTGCGCTTCTCGGTGTGTTTATGATGCTTACAAGCGCGTGCTGCATGCGCATTAAGGCAAACTAAGGGGGGATACATATATGAATAGCGCCGTGTTTCTGGATATTCTGCTGCCCCTTGCGGGGACGACGCTTGGCGCAGCGTGTGTGTTTTTTATTAAAAAGGAGCTTCCCAGAGGCGTTCAGCGCGCGTTTACAGGCTTTGCAGCCGGCGTAATGGTGGCGGCTTCCGTATGGGGGCTTCTGATTCCGTCGATGGAGCACGCGTCCGGTATGGGAAAGCTCGCCTTTGTTCCCGCTGTGATCGGCTTTTTCATCGGCATGCTGTTTTTGATGGGGCTGGACAGGGTCATTCCGCACCTTCACTTAAACTCTGATACCGCAGAAGGTCGGAAGAGCAGCCTGAAAAAATCGACCATGATGGCGCTGGCGGTCGCGCTTCACAACCTGCCCGAAGGTATGGCTGTGGGCGTTGTGCTTGGAGGCGTGATGAACGAGGCCGACGTCGTTTCCGGCGCTTCGGCGCTGGCGCTTTCCATCGGAATTGCGGTGCAGAATTTTCCCGAGGGCGCAATCATATCGATTCCGCTCAGATCGGTGGGCATAAAGAAGGGAAAGGCTTTTGCGCTGGGCTTTTTGTCGGGCGTGGTTGAGCCGCTGGCTGCGATTGCCACCTTCCTGTTTTTGGGCGCGCAGGGTATTTTGCCGTATGTGCTGGGCTTTGCCGCAGGCGCAATGATGTATGTGGTTGTGGAAGAATTGATTCCCGAAATGAGCGAGGGCGAGCATTCGCACATCGGAACCGTTGCGTTTACTTTGGGCTTTGCGATCATGATGGCTCTTGATATCGTGCTTGGATGACGATAAGGGAAAACGGGAAGGCGATAATGAAGCGGAGGTTGGCGGATGGATTTTCAAAAACTTGTCAGGGTAAGACAGTCCTGTCGGAACTATGATGATACAAGACCGGTAGAAAGGGAAAAACTTGAAAGGATACTGGAGGCTGCACGGCTTTCTCCATCCGCCTGCAACGGACAGCCTTATCGGCTTACAGTGTGTACGGGTGACGCCGCGCAGGCGGTTGCCGGGGAAACGACGGGCATGGGCATGAACCGGTTTGCCATGAAAGCCCCGGTAATGATCGTCGTATCGGAAGAAGTGTATGTAAAAACCGCAGCCTTCGGCGCAAGAATCAAGAAAAATGATTACCGCTCGATAGACATCGGCATAGTATCTGCGTTTATTACGCTTGCAGCGCAGGAGGAAGGACTGGGCAGCTGTATTCTGGGCTGGTTTGACGACGAAAAAATCCGGAAACTGATCGGAGTCGACGCGCCGGTTCGTTTGGTAATCACGCTCGGTTATCCTGCGGTCGGCGATAAGCTGCGCGAGAAAAAGCGCAAGGCTATGAAGGAACTTGTACAGGAAATCGGCTGATTGCCAAAAAACAGGGCTTGCGAACAATGAAGTACGCAAGCTCTGTTTTATTGACAGATTTTATTTTTCTTCCAGAAGCCGGCAGAAGCGGTCGATGGAATCGGTGATAACGTTCAGCGAGCTTCTCCAGAAGTCGATGGAGCGAACGTCGATGCCGACCTTCATCGCTACATCGCGCACATTTCCTGTGGCAGTGGCTCTCAGCAGCTGATCGTATTCGTCTACAAACGCGTCGCCGCGCTCTACATATCTGGCGAAAATGCCCTTTCCGAACAGAAGACCGAAGGCGTAGGGGAAATTGTAGAAATGCAGGTCGGCGCGGTAATAGTGGCTCTTGCAGGCCCACATATAAGGATGCAGGAAGTTTTCGTCAAGGCCGTCGCCATAGGTTTTCCTCTGGGCGTCCAGCATGATTTCCTTGAGCTCGCGTGCGGGCAGGGCGCGCGTCTTTCTGCGCTCGACGACCTCGGATTCGAAGATGTAGCGGGACATGATATCCACAATCACCTGACAGGCGTCGGAGATTTCCATTTCCAGCAGCATGATCTTCTCGTCCAGCGTGGCGTTTTCCAGCATTTTGGAGGAAAGCAGCGTCTCGTTGAAAATGGAGGCGGTTTCGGCCAGCGGCATGGGATAGCTGCAATTGAGCATGGAAAGTCCGCGCAGGCAGCGGTTGTGATAGGCGTGGCCCAGCTCATGCGCGAGGGTGGATACGGAGGACAGGCTGCCGTCGAAATTGGTAAGCACGTAGCTGATGTTCAGCGGATGTACGCTGGAGCAGAACGCGCCGCCGCGCTTTCCGTTTCTCGGATACGCATCGATCCAGCGCTCGTCAAACGCCTGCTGAATATGGTCGGCCATCTTCTTGGAGAAGCGGCCCAGCACCTCTACCAGAAGATCGCGCGCTTCGTCCAGCGTGTAGGTGGTGCTTGCATTTCCAAGCGGCGCGAACAGATCATAAAACGGCAGGCCGCCTTCATGACCCAGCGCCTTGGCCTTTGCTTTCAGATACCTGCGGAAATGAGGAAGCGATTCCTCCATTGCGGTCATCATGGCGTCCAGCGTTTCTTTATCCATGCGCGAGGATTCGAGGGTTTGCTCAAGAAGGCTGTTATAATGACGCAAGGGCAGAAGCGTCAGCGCTTCGCCCTTCAGGCCGCTTAAGCATGCCGCCATGGGCGTTTCAATCTGCGGATATGCGGCGAGCTCCGCCTCGTAGGCCTTCTTTCGGGTTTCAGCGTCCGCGCTGTAGGCGAGGTTTCTTACGGCAGGCAGCGGCAGCTGCTTTACTTCGCCATTTTCTTCGTAGTTCACCTTCAGCGTGCTTTCCAGCGTTCCGCGCAGCTGACTCCATGCGCCGGAGCCGGTCAAGCGCAATTTGAGTACGGTTTCCTCCAGCGTCGGATCAATCGTATGCGATGCGCTTTTGGCTCTTTCGCGAAGGTGGAATGCATGCTCTTTCACAAGCTCGTCCGCCTCGATCAGCGCTTCCAGGTTTTCGATACCGCCTACAAAGCGGGAGAATGCGCTGTACTGCTGCCTAAGACCGACCATGAACATTTGCAGCTTGTCGCTCATGGCAAGCGCGGTTTCGTTCTCTGCCTCGGTCGACAGCGTAAGGCTGATCATGGCCATGAGCCTTCGGGTCTTTTTTTCTATTTCGTTAAAGGCGATAATCAGCGCCTTGAGCTGAGAAAGCGTGTCCTTCTCGGGGGTTTCAAACTGCGCCTTCAGCGCTTTGGTCTGTTCGGCGAGCGATTCAAAATCCTCGCTGAATTTGGGGTCGTCAAATCCGTTATAAAGCCGGGTAAGATCCCACTGCATAATGCGTCACTCCTTGTATATTTTTGCGTGATATCAGTATAACTTTTTTGGGTTTATACGTCAACTGTCATTTTTGTTTGCTTTTTCGGCGAATTGCGGGCGGAAAAGCGTTGCCGGATGCTGTTTTAGACAATTGTATTTTTGCATGCATTGTGTTATCTTATAGAGTGTCCGCTGTATGCGGATATGTTCTTTAGAAAAAGGAGGAATCTGCGTGCTGCTTGCCATTGTAGCGTCTCCGTGCTGAGTGCGACGGGATGCGCCTGCATGGAGAGAAAATCGCTGCGTCCCGCGGACTTTGCACTTTGAAAATGTATAAATCATTTCAGATAAGGAGCAAGGTCTAAAATGAAAAAGTTTTTTGAATGCGTGATGGAAATGCGCGCCTTTCTGGTTTTATGGTTTACCCAGCTGCTGTCCGGGCTCGGAAGCTCGATTACGGGTTATGCCCTTGTGCTCTGGTCATACGGTGAAAAGGGCTCCGCGCTGGCGACTTCGCTTTTGATGGTGTGTTCCTATGCGCCATATGTTCTGTTTTCCATTTTTGCCGGCGCGCTCAGCGATCGGTGGGATAAGAAACGGACGATGCTTGCTTGCGATCTGGCTGCGGCTTTGAATACGCTTTTTGCGCTGATTCTGTTTGAGACGGGCATGCTTCGCATATGGCATCTGTATGTCATAAACGCCGTATCGGGTTTAATGAACACGCTGCAGCAGCCGGCAAGCGAGGTCGCGACTACTGTGCTGCTTCCCAGAAAATATTACCAGAAGGACGGCGGGCTTCGATATTTTGCCAATGCGCTTACTTCGATAGCAACGCCCGTTATCGCCACAGCATTTGTGGGGCTTTGGGGAATGCGGATCGTATTCGCGTTTGACATTTTTACGTTCCTGATAGCGTTTATCACGCTGCTTGTGTTTATCAAAATCCCGCAGCCGGAACGAAACAGCGATAAAAAGGAGCCGTTTGCGGTATCTGTCAGGGCGGGGCTTGGTTTCCTGAAAAGAAACAGGGGAATTCTGAACCTGATTCTGTTTTTTGCTGCGATCAATCTTGTGGCGTCCATGTACAATGCGGCGCTACCCGCGCTGCTTTTGTCCCGTGCTGGGGAAAAGGAACTTGGCGTTGTAAATGCAGTTACCGGCATTACCATGCTTATAGGAAGCGTCGCCGCCTCCTTTATCAAAGCGCCGAAAAGCCGGGTGCGGGTGATTATGAATTCATTGTTGTTCTCCATGAGTTTTGAAAACTTCCTTCTGGCTTTCGGACGCTCGCTGCCTGTATGGTGTTTGGGCGCATTCCTCGGATGGATTTTTATCCCGCTGATGAATGCGAACCTGAGCGCGATTATGCGCCTGTCGATACCGGGCGACATACAGGGGCGCGTGTATGCTGCCAGAAATTCGCTGCAGTTTTTTACCATTCCTGTCGGCTACTTTCTGGGCGGATTCTTTGTGGATGAAGTATTTGAACCTCTTTTGGCGCGCGCGTCCGATGGAAGCGCCGCCCGGCTGCTGTTTGGCGGCGGAAAGGGTTCGGGAGCGGCTGCATTTTTCGCCCTGCTCGCCGTATCGGGTATACTCGTTTGCCTGATCTATCGGAGGAAGCGATCCATCTGGGCGCTGGAGGATGGCGTAAACCATCGATAATGAAGATGGGGGCTGTTTTAGCAGCCCCTGTTTTTTGCGAATCGTTGATGTTTATCGGTCGATCAGGCGTTCTTCGCGCAGGATTTTTTTGAGCGTGTCTGCTTTTTCCCCGGAAAGAGGCGTAAGCGGCAGGCGAAGTTCGTTTTGAATCAATCCCATCATGGACAATGCCGCCTTTACGGGTATGGGGTTCACGTCGGAAAACAGTGCGTTTGTCAGCGGAAGCAGGCGGTTATGAAGCGCCCGCGCTTCATCGATATTGCCTAAGAAGAATGCGTCCGACATGCGCTTTACCAGTCCCGGCGCAACGTTTGCCGTGACCGATATTACGCCGCGTGCGCCTAGGGACAGCATGGGCAAGTACATTTCGTCGTTTCCCGCGTATATATACGCGCCTTCCCCCGCGTTTTTCAACAGGTTTGTGATTTGGCCTGCGTCGGATGAAGCCTCTTTTACCCCCTGGATCATCGGATGCTTAAAAAGCGTCATTGCCGTTTCACAGGAAAGGTTTACTCCTGTTCTCTTTGGCACGTTGTACAGTATAACGGGAACCTCCGAGGCGTTTGCGATGGCGGTAAAGTGTGCGATCAGGCCTTCGTCGTTTGCCTTGTTGTAATAGGGCGTTACGGCGAGCACGGCGTCGGCGCCTGCGGATACGGCGCGCCTTGTGCGCCTGACGGCGGTTTCCGTATTGTTTGCACCGACGCCCGCGATGATGGGAACGCGCCCGGCTGCCCGGTCTGCCGCCGATATGATCAGATCGCACATTTCGCCGTCGGTCAGCGTTGAAGCTTCGCCCGTGGTACCGCATACGATCAATGCGTCTATACCGCCTGTAAGCTGATAATCAATCAGGCGGATAAACGCTTTTTCATCGATGCGCCCATCCGCAAACGGCGTTGCCAGCGCGCAGCCCACGCCGCAGAACATACTTTTTCCCATAATCCGACCCCCCTTCTCATCCTATTCGATGCAGGGGCTTACCAAAATATGAATAGATGGAATGAATATACAACAGTATATGTATAATAATACGTATAAAAGCTTTTCGTTTCTAAAATCAGAGGGAATATGGTAAAAATTCCGTTTTTCTTCATGAGTTTGTATTGAATAATCATGCGTGCAGTGATATAATCTCGGGTATACTTTTTCCTTGCAGACGGCAAGGAATCCGATTCTGACAGTGAGGCGTATGATGAGCGAGATTATTCAGAACGATCAAACCTATATAGCGGGCACATACGCCCGTTATCCGGTTGCGCTGACTAAGGGGATGGGCGCAAGGGCTTATGATGAAAATGGAAAAGAATACATTGACCTTGGAAGCGGAATCGCTGTAAACACATTCGGATACGGCGACGAGGAATGGAAAAAGGCTGTTACCGATCAGATGGACGCCATTACCCATGCTTCCAATCTGTATTACACCGATCCCTGCGCAAGGCTTGCAAAGATGCTTTCGGAAAGAACGGGGCTTAAAAAGGTGTTTTTCGGGAACTCGGGCGCGGAGGCCAATGAATGCGCGGTGAAAACGGCCAGAAAGTGGGCGTTTGAAAAGTGGGGAAACGACAGCCACGCCAATGTGATTACGTTGGTCAATTCCTTTCACGGACGCACCATCGCCATGCTGTCCGCCACCGGGCAGGATCATTTTCATCGCTTTTTCGGGCCGTTTCCGGGCGGATTTCTGTACGCCGAAGCCAATAATCTTGAAAGCGTGAAAGCGCTTGCGGACAGCAATCCCTGCTGCGCCGTGATGCTTGAAATCATTCAGGGCGAGGGCGGCGTGCTTCCTTTGAATGCAGGCTTTTTAAAGGGCGTTCAGGAATTGTGCCGCAAAAAGGATATGCTTTTCATGGTTGATGAGGTGCAAACCGGAAACGGGCGCACGGGCGAACTTTTTGCATACATGAATTACGGCCTTCAGCCGGATGTTGTATCGACCGCCAAGGGACTTGGCGGCGGGCTTCCCATCGGCGCATGCATGATCGGCGATCGGGCAAAGGATGCATTGAAAGCCGGCGATCACGGTTCCACCTTCGGCGGAAACCCGATTGCCTGCGCCGGCGCCGTCAGCATTCTTTCCCGGATTACGGACGAAGTGCTTACGGGCGTTAAGGAGAGAAGCAGCTACATTATATCGGCGCTAAACGGTAATAAAAACATAAAGAGCATTTCGGGAATCGGCCTAATGCTTGGCGTCGAGGTTGCGGGCGACGCAAGGGAGATTGTCACCCGCTGTGCGCAAAGGGGCGTTCTGGCTCTGACAGCCAAGAAGAAAATCCGCCTGCTGCCGCCGCTTACCATTGATTGGGATGACCTGAAAAAGGCGATTGCCATACTTGGGGAGGAAATTGAGAAATGAAGCATCTTCTGAAAATGAGCGATATGACCCGCGAGGATATTGATAATGTGCTGGATTTGGCGGCTCAATTGAAGGCGGAGCGTAAAAACGGTATTGAGCATAAGCATCTGAAGGGCAAAAAGCTGGGAATGATCTTTCAGAAAAGTTCTACCCGTACCCGCGTTTCGTTTGAGGTCGGTATGTATGAATTGGGCGGACATGCGCTGATGCTCAGCGGAAGCGAGCTGCAGCTGGGACGCGGCGAACCGATCAAGGATACCGCGAGGGTTTTGTCCAGATATCTGGACGGCATCATGATCCGCACCTTCCGTCAGCAGGATGTGGAGGATCTCGCAAAATACGGCTCGATTCCCGTTATCAATGGCTTGACCGACTATGCGCATCCCTGCCAGGTGCTTGCCGATCTTCTTACGATCCGTGAGAAAAAAGGAACGCTGGACGGATTGAAAATGGCCTTTATCGGCGACGGTTTCAATATGGCCAATTCACTGATTGTCGGCGGCGTGAAGACCGGTATGAACGTAGCCATTGCCTGTCCCGAAGGTTATGATCCGGACACGGATATTGTAAAATGGGCGAATGACAGCGGCAAATTCATGCTGACCCGAAACGTATTTGAGGCCTGCGAGGGAGCGGACGTTGTGTTCACGGACGTATGGTCGTCTATGGGACAGGAGGAGGAAGCGCTCAAGCGCCGCCAGGCTTTTGAAGGCGTATATCAGGTAAACGAGAAGCTGATGAAGTGTACGAATGACGGCTGCATGGTGCAGCACTGCCTGCCCGCGCACCGGGGTGAGGAGATAACGGAGGACGTATTCGAAGCGCACGCGGACGAAATCTTTGAGGAAGCCGAAACCCGCCTGCATGCCCAGAAGGCGCTGATGGTTATGCTGATGAAATAATGGAAGGAACGGCAGGCGAAAGCCGCGTTTCAACAAAACGGCTGTTGCAGTTGCAACAGCCGTTTTGCTGAAAAACAAGTTCTTGCCGTATGGCATTTCCGGGTATATAATGAATGCATAAGGATTATGTACGTATCGGTAAAATGCCGGAGGGATGCGGGTGTATCAGATATTTGTGGTTGAAGACGAACTGCTCATTCGCCAGAACATTCGGAATATTATTGAAAATATGCCCGGTCCGTATTCGTTTTGCGGCGAGGCTTCCGATGGCGAAATGGCGCTTGCAATTATGCAGGATGTGATGCCGGACATCGTACTGACGGACATTCGCATGCCGTTTCTGGACGGATTTGAACTGATCAGGCACGCAAAGGCCATGATGCCTTGGCTGAAAATTGTAATTATCAGTGGCTACGGCGATTTTGAAAGCGCGCAAAAGGCGATTGCGCTGGGCGTGGATCAGTACCTTTTAAAGCCGATCCGCGCAGCGGAGCTTATGCAGGTTGTCGAAAAGCTGGCAAGGGAAATTGAGGAAGAAAAGGCGCAGAGCGAAATCAGACAGGGGTACGATGATAACGAGGTGCAATACGCCCTGCGTCTTAGTTTTATGCAGAAGCTTTTGTTCGGGGGCCTTAATACAGCTATGCTCCTTGAAAAAGCCAGAGCACTCAAGCTGGATATTGTCAGCCCCTGTTATCAACCGGTCTTATTCAGCTTTGCCAAGGAAGAAGCGGAGAGGAAATTCTCGCAGATACCGATTGTGAACCTGCTTGAGCAGATGAAGCTGCCGCTGTACTATTTCAGCGAATACCGGATGCTCGTCGTAGTTTGTCCGGGACAGGATTCTGAAACGGTGGGCGAGTTTGTTTACCGGCTGATAGCGATTATGCGCCATGAATTGCGGGAAATGTGCCCGGTAATTACCTGCGTCGTCGGCGAAAGTGTTCAGCGGCTCAGTATGGTGTCGCAGGCGTATAAAACGGCGGCCGATCTTATGAGAAAGGCGGAAAGCGTAGCGGTGGGTCTGGTTGCAGATGTAAACGATACAAAGCAGCTGGCGCTTAACGCGGTTGCGCTGGGCGATCCCTTTGGCGAAGAGTTCAGAAATCGTTTGAAGTATGCCTCGGTTCAGGAGGTACCTCAAATGGTGGACGAGGTATTGAACAGCCCGGAGGGCAATAAGTTTGGAAGCGTACTCATGCGCTATTATACGCTGATAGAAATCTTCAAAATGACGGTTGTGCAGATGGAAAGAAGCATACCCAAGTGCGATCTGGAGGATATTGCGCTGAAACTCAGCAGTCAGTACGATATATTCGCCGCCGCTGAGAAAAAGAATACATTCCGGGATATGGCTGTAAGCCTGCTGAAGCAGTCGGTGATGATGAAGAATGAGGAACTGACGGGCGCAAAAAACAGCCCTGTGATTGCAAGGGCGCTGGAATATGTATCGAAAAACTTCGCGGATCCGAATCTATCGCTGATCAGCGCAGCCAGACATGTCGGGCTCAGCGCCGCACACTTTTCCACTGTGTTTTCTCAGGCGGTCGGGCGATCGTTTATCAATTACCTGACCTGTCTTAGAATCGAACGCGCGAAGGAACTATTAAGAAACACGAGTATGAAGCTTTCCACTATCGCCATGGAAATTGGATATAATGAGCCGAATTACTTCAGTCACGTATTCAGGAAAATGGAAAACATGACGCCGAAGGAATACCGGCAGGCGCACAGCGGTCAGTAACCGCGCATTTGAATAACATCGGCATTTACGTTTGATTTGTTAAATACGCTTTCTTCAACATATGTGAACTTTGGCGGCGTTTTTCCCTCTTCCAGCATTTCGATGATTGCGCGCACGCGCGGCCCATGCAGCGGATTACACTCCACATCAAAGCTGATGATTCCGTTTTGTACCATTTCCAGCGCCGTTCGGTTTGCGTCAAAAGAAATAATCCATACGTCCTCTCCGGGGGTAAGGCCGTATTTTTTGAGCGCGTCGATTGCGCCGTACGCCATATTGTCATTTTCCGAAAACAGAACATCGAAGGTATTTCCGCTGGCCAGGAACGCTTCTGTAAGCTCCTGGCCTTTTGCCTGCGTAAAATCGCCGGAATCTCGGAATGCAAGCGTCCATTCCGGATGATTCTTTAAGCCTTCATCAAGGCCTGCGGTTCTTCCAAGCTGAGCGGAGGAGCCAATATTTCCCTGCAGATGGACGATCTGAAGCGGTTTCCCGACAAAATTGTCTTCCATCCAGCGTACGGCCTCGTCGCCTTCCCGCCGGAAATCGGAGCCGACCCAGCAGGTAAAGAGGCTTTCGTCCTTTACGTCGATCATGCGGTCGACAATGATAACGGGAATGGAGGCAACCCTGGCTTCCTGAAGCACGGTATCAAAGCCCTGTTCGGTTGTTGGTGCGAGGACAATGTAATCCACGCCCTGATGGATAAAATTGCGTATGGCGGTGATTTGCTTATCCTGCTTTTGCTGGGCATCGTCAATGATCAGGCGATAGCCGTTCGCTTCGGAAAATGCGTTCTGCATGCTTTTTGTATTTGCATTCCGCCAGTCGCTTTCAGCGCCTACCTGTGAAAAGCCTACAACGATGAAATCTTCAAATTCGGCTGCTTCATCTTCAGGCTTTATGCCGCAAGCAGACAGCGCAGATGCGAGGGTCAGTATAAGAATCAAAAGCAGAGCCCTTTTCTTCATATCATTGCTCCTTTCCGGGAATGGTCCTTGTTTTAGGAAGATGAACGGTTACGCATGTACCCTTTCCCGGTTCGCTTTCAAAGGACAGACCGTAGGCTTCGCCGCAGTACAGGCGAATGCGTTTATGAACGTTTAAAAGTCCAAGCCCGGTATGCTTGTCCTCGTATAAACCGGCTTTCAGCGTGTTTACCTGCTCACTGGACATGCCCGCTCCGTTGTCCGTTACCTTTAGTATCAAATCCGTGCCCTTTTCTTCACCGGTCACCCATATTTTTCCCATACCGCGCCGGTTCTTAATGCCGTGATACAGTGCGTTTTCGACCAGGGGTTGCAATATCAGCTTGGGCACTATGCAGTTCATCAGATGCTCGGGAACGTCGATCTCGTAGCGGAGTATATCGCTGTAGCGGATCTGTTGAATTTCCAGATAGCTTTTTACCTGCGCGCATTCCGCAAGCAGGGTAATTGCATCTTCACCTTTGTTGAGGGAATTGCGGAAGAAGGTGGACAGACTGGTTACCATGGTTACCACTTCCTCCTCGCGCTGGTTTTCGGCGAGTATGACGATGGAATCCAGCGTGTTATACAAAAAGTGGGGATTGATCTGTGCCTGTAGCAGTTCCAACTCCGCGCGGTGCAGCGATTTCTGATCCTCCATCTGCCGGTTCATCAGCGTTTCCACATGCCGGGCCATTTCGTTAAAACCGCTGTCCAGGGTTCTGAATTCGGAGATATGCGTTTCAACCGGGGTTCTGGAAAAGTCGCCTTCTCCGAAGGCGCGCGCTTTTCCGGACAGCTGACGGATAGGTTCCGTGATGCGCCTTGCAATGTTAATGGTGTACAGAATCATGAGACATGTAATGAGAATGATGCCTACGGTAACGGAGACCGTTACAAACATGACCTGTTTTGAAATATATCCCTGAAGCCTTGCAAGCTCTCGAACCTCGTCGTCAATAAAGTCATGCATATAGGTTTCAATCAGCTTTGTCAGGCCGGTTTCACCGCGTATGTTCCTTTCCAGCAGCATCATTCGCGTATCGTAGGATTCTTCCAGAGCAATTTCCAACATGTATTTTTCGAGATTTTCACACATATCGAGCATGCTTTGTATGCGCCAGCGATTGTCGCGAAGGGTGGTTGTGTTTTCAAGACGCTTGAGCAC
This sequence comes from Clostridia bacterium, assembly GCA_045538305.1. Taxonomy (GTDB): domain Bacteria; phylum Bacillota; class Clostridia; order Christensenellales; family Aristaeellaceae; genus SFHK01. Next base: position 33,892 of record JAZSRC010000084.1, read on the forward strand.
CTGTACGGCGTCGGAAAGAACCTCCAAAGGCAGCTCCTCTGCGGAGTTTTCGTTTCTCGGGCGGATTACATGGTTGTACATACCGGAATCCAGCATCTCTTTGAATTCCTTATTGAAATCCGCCGCCGTATTGGCGCTTTGCAAAACGGCTGTATATTGCTTATTGATGGACAGCAGCATGATCACAAGTATCAGGACGATGCCTACCATTACCGGAAGCACCGTCAGCAGGAGCCTTGCAATCTGCTGGCGGATGCTTACAATTCGCTTATTATGCAGGCTTTTATCTGCCATCATGCTCTTCACCCCTCAAAAATTATAGCATGTGTGACACGAGTTTTCCACTTAATTTACCTGATCGAAAGAAAACCGAATAAAAGTATCAGGAATCGAAAAAAAGTATCATTACGGAAAACGCGAAAAAAACACGTCCAAAATACTTGCTATAAACGGAAAAAGAATTTGAATGCTGTGTTAAGAAATTTACTATACAATAAAATCAGAAAGTCCGTATAAGCGGACGAAAAAACAGGAGGTAGAAACCATGAAAAAGGCAACCCGTCTGTTGGTAAGCGTAATGCTGGTACTGGCAATGCTCGTGAGCGCAACCGCGCTGGCTGAGATCACCGTAGGCATTGTAAACAATCCCCCGTCCGAGTCCGGTTACCGCGAGGCAAACGTGAAGGATTTCGAGCAGGTATTCACTGCTGAGAACGGCTATGTAGCCAAGTCCTTCTACAGCCTGAAGAACGATGAGCAGCTCACCGCCGCTCAGCAGTTCATCACCGACGGCGTAGATTATCTGCTGATCTCCGCTGCCGAGACCACCGGCTGGGACAATGTTCTGGCTTCCGCTCAGGAAAACGGCATCCGCGTATTCCTGTTCGACCGTATGATCGATTGCGACGAGAGCCTGTACGAGGCCGCAGTTGTTTCCGACATGGCAAATCAGGGCAAGCTGGCCGTAGAATGGCTGCTCGCTCAGAACCTTGAAGCGTACAATGTTATCCACATTCAGGGCGCAATGGGCTCTGACGCGCAGATCGGCCGTACCGGCGCGCTCGACGAGCAGGTTGCTCTTGGCGTCATGAAGCTGGTTGTACAGCAGACCGCTACCTGGGATGAAACCGAAGCCAAGAAGATTGTTGAATCCGTCATCAACTCCGGCGAAGACTTCAACGTAATCTATGCTGAGAACGACGGTATGGCCCGCGGCGCTGTTGCTGCTCTGGACGAAGCCGGCATTACCCACGGCGTAGGTGGCAAGGTTGTTGTAATCGGCTTTGACTGCAACCGTTGGGCACTTCGCGAAGTACTCGCCGGAAACTGGAACTATGACGGCCAGTGCAGCCCCTTCCAGGCGGCCGTTATCAGCGACATGATCAAGCTCATCGAAGAGGGCGGCGCTATCGAGCAGAAGATCGTCATCTCCGAGGAGAGAGGCTTTGACGCAGCCACCATTACCGAGGAAGAAATCGCACTTTACGGCCTCGGCGAATAATCTGTAATACTGAACCGTTTTGAGTAATCTGCGCGGTGCGGTCTGCCGGGAATCATTCGGGCGGCCGTACCGCGCGCTTCGCGTACATTGGGGGAGAGAGAACTTCTCTCGTGTTTGGCAATGAAGGAGGAGACGTATATGCAAAACGAAGTCGTTTTGTCTATGCGCGGTATTGGAAAGGTATTTCCGGGCGTAAAGGCCCTGGATCATGTGGATTTCACACTCAGAAAGGGTGAAATTCATGCGCTGATGGGCGAAAACGGTGCGGGAAAATCCACGCTGATTAAGGTCCTTACCGGCGTATATGCCAAAGATAGCGGGAAAATATTTATCGGCGACCAGAAGACGGATGTTTCCATCCGTTCGCCGCAGGATGCGCAGGCGCTGGGCATCAGTACGGTATATCAGGAGATTACGCTCTGCCCGAACCTTACGGTGGCAGAGAATATGTTTATCGGGCGCGACGACAGCATACTGGTGCCGTGGAAGAAGCGGGTTTTGCGCACGGGCGAAATTCTGAAAAGCCTTGGCATACCGGCACGTCCGAAACAGCAGCTGGGTTCATGCTCTTTGGCGGTTCAGCAAATGGTCGCCATTGCCCGTGCAGTGGATATGAAATGTAAAGTGCTCATACTGGATGAGCCTACGTCCTCGTTGGACGATAAAGAAGTTGCCATGCTCTTTTCCCTGATGCGCGATTTGAAAAACAGGGGCGTCGGCATCATTTTCGTTACGCATTTTCTGGAGCAGGTATACGAGGTCAGCGACCGAATCACGGTTCTGAGAAACGGCGAGCTTGTCGGAGAATATGAAGCGTCTAAGCTTCCGCAGGTAGAGCTGGTTGCCAAAATGATGGGCAGGGAGCTTGAAAACCTGTCCGGCATAGCCGCTCGGAATCAGGTGCAGGAATCGGATAAAATTGTATATGAGGCAAATAAGCTTTCTGCCGCCTCCGGAATTCGTCCTTTCGATTTCAGTATCCGCAAGGGAGAAGTAAACGGATTTACCGGTCTTCTCGGCTCCGGGCGCAGCGAGAGTGTGCGCGCAATATTCGGCGCCGATCGCGTGACCGGTGGAAAAGTGCGAATGAGCGGCAAAAATGTTGTGATTCAAAAACCGATAAGCGCTATGAAACATGGCATCGGTTATCTGCCGGAGGACCGGAAGAACGACGGCATTATACAGGATTTGTCGGTGAAGGAAAATATCATACTCGCGCTTCAGGTAATGAAGGGTTTCTTCGGGCCTCTTTCTCAGAGGGAGATGGAAAGTTTTGCGCAAAAATATGTTGAGGCGCTTTCCATTAAGACGGCGTCGCTGGATACGCCGATCAAGTCGCTGTCCGGCGGAAATCAACAGAAGGTAATCCTTGCGCGCTGGCTGTTGACCCATCCGAAATACCTGATTCTGGACGAACCTACGCGCGGCATTGACGTGGGTACAAAGACGGAAATTCAGCATCTTGTTAATAAGCTTGCTTCAGAGGGTATGAGCATTACGTTTATTTCTTCCGAAATTGAAGAAATGCTCAGAACCTGCTCGCGTCTGATCGTTATGCGTGACAGGCGAATTGTTGGAGAACTGAGCGGCGACATGCTTACGCAGGAGAAAGTTATGCGTACGATTGCGGGAGGTGAACAGGCGCAATGATGAACAAAGGGAAATCCTCCGGCAAACTGTTAAAGCATGCGCAGCTGATTGTACCGATTCTTGCAATACTGTTGATTGCGATTTTTAATCTGTTTCGTGACCCGGGCTTTTTCTCGATAGAGATTGCCACCAACAACAGCGGCTTTAAAGTGCTTACCGGCAACCTGGTCAGCATTTTGAACGGTGCATCTGAGCTGGCCATACTCGCCATTGGCATGACGCTTGTAACCGCAGCCTGCGGTGGACAGGATATTTCTGTCGGCGCGCTTGCGGCAATTGCGGGCAGCGTGTTTGTCAGGGTGCTCCGGTCGGGCGAAGCGATCACGTTCGGCAGCATTGTTCTGGCGTTTTTTGCCTGCTGTCTGGTAGCCGTTCTTTTCGGGCTTTTCAACGGAACGCTGGTTGCCGTTTTCAAGATTCAGCCAATGATTGCTACACTGGTTCTGTTTACCTGCGGCCGCTCCATTGCCTACTGGATCAACGGCGGCGCGACGCCTACCATATCCAGCCCCATCATTACCGCAATCGGCGGATTTATTCCAAATGTTCCGATTCCGACCCCGATACTCATTGTGATTGTATGCGTACTTCTGTGCGCATTGCTGTTCAGGTTTACTACACTCGGTCTTTATACGCAGACTGTCGGCATTAATCAGCGGGCGGCAAGGCTTAACGGCATCAACGCCATGCTCATTAAGCTGATATCGTTTATGATTCTCGGCGCTTGCTGCGCGGTATCCGGCGTGATTGCCGTAAGCAGACTGAGCCTGATTAACCATGAAACGCTGCTGCTTGAAATTGAAATGGACGCAATTTTAGCCGTTGCCATCGGAGGAAACGCTTTGGGCGGCGGAAAATTCAAGATTGCCGGTTCCATACTGGGTGCGTATGCCATACAGGCTCTGACAATTACGCTGTATGCGATGAAAGTGCCTTCTACAGCCGTTCAGGCGTATAAAGCCATCGTAATCGTGCTGATAGTTGTGATTGGTTCGCCCATTGTAAAGGACGTGGCGGGCAGGCTGGCCGCAAAGGTTCGCGCCGCATATGGCAAGGGGGTGAAGGCATGATACAGAAAAAAAGGAGGGGCATTAGAGAACCCCTGACGGATAATCTATTGCTGCTTACCATTACCGTTTTGATCTTTTTCGTCATGTATTTCCTGGCTATGTGGATCTGGGGCGGCGCCTTTTTACGCTGGCAGCAGGTTTTTGACATGCTGAATAACTATTCGTATCTGATCATCGTTGCCTGCGGCCTTACCATCGTTATGATTTGCGGCGGCATCGACATCTCGGTTGGCGGCGTAATCGCGTTTGTTGTCATGTGCTCGGTTGTTCATTTGAATGGCGGAGGTACAATATTTACGGCGGCGCTTTTGGCGGTTGGGATCGGACTTGCCTTTGGTATTGTTCAGGGTTTCCTGATTTCCTATCTGGAGATACAGCCCTTTATCATTACCCTTGCCGGCATGTTCTTTGCCCGAGGAATGACGACCGTTGTCAGCGTAACTCCGCAGAAGGTTGCTTCCGGCCATGCGTTCCATAAACTGATCAATGCAAGGATCAAGATTCCGCAGCTGGGCTATATCGCCAAAAACGGGAACCTGATATCGGCGAAGATTGAATATGGCGTAATTGTTGCGCTGGTGATTGTAATTGTCATATTCCTTCTGCTTAGACAGACGCGCATTGGTAGAAACTTTTATGCTGTTGGCGGAAACAGCCAGAGCGCGCTGATGCTGGGAATCAATGTAAAGCGCACGCGCTTTATCGGCTATGTGATCAGCGGTCTTTTGTCCGGTATTGCAGGCTATGTATATCTGATGCACGGCGGCGCGGCGAACGCCACCATTGCTCAGGGCGCAGAAATGAACGCGATTGCATCGTCCATCATCGGTGGAACGCTGTTGTCCGGCGGTGTCGGCAATGTAATCGGCACATTCTTCGGCGTTATGACGCTTACCACAATCAAGGCGATTGTTACCACATCCGGCTTGAGAGATCCCTGGTGGCAAAACATTACGACCGGCGCCATGCTTTGCTTCTTTATCCTGCTTCAGAGCGTGGTTCTAACGATCAGGAAAAAGAGAAGATGATGAAAGTCATCCGTTAATGAAAAAAGCGGCTTCTGAATCGAAGCGGCTTCTTTCATTAGCGGGTTTTCTTTTTTTTCAATTGGCGGTTTCTGCGCAAATGGATTGAGATTACAGATTATAGTAGCTTTCAAACTCTGCGGGATGCGGAATAAGGGACATGCGGCGGCATTCCTCGCGCTTGGCGGCGATGAAGTTTTTGATCAGCGCTTCGGGGAATACATTGCCCTTCAGGAGGTATTCGTAATCGTTTTCCAGGGCGTTTAACGCTTCGTCAAGGGATGCGGGCAGGTGCGTAAGCTTTGCCTTTTCCTCTTCCGGGAGATGGTACAGGTTTACGTCGTAGGGACCCCAGCCGTTCGCGTGGGGATCGATTTTATTGATTACGCCGTCGAGGCCGGCCATCAGTATGGCGGCATAGCAGAAATAGGGGTTGCAGGTGGCGTCCGGGTTCCTAAGCTCAAAGCGGCGCTTGTCCGGGCTCTTTGCATATGCCGGTATACGGATGACTGCGCTGCGGTTGGAGGTTGCATAGCCGACGGTTACAGGCGCTTCAAAGCCGGGAACCAGGCGCTTAAAGGAATTTGTGGAGGGATTTGTGATTGCGCAGAGGGAGGAGATATGCTTAAGCAGTCCGCCCATGAAGTAATGCGCAGTTTCGCTCAGGCGCGCATAGCCGTTATCGTCTGAAAACACGGGCTGTCCGTTTTTCATCAGCAGCATGTGTACGTGCATGCCGCTTCCGGCTTCGCCGTATACGGGCTTGGGCATGAAGGTTGCGCTCTTTCCGTACCGCAGGGCGGTGTTGTGAATGATGTACTTGATCATCATCGTCGCGTCAGCCATCCGGCTCATTTTGCCGAGCTGAGGTTCGATTTCAAACTGACCGGAGGCGGCTACCTCGGGATGATGATAATTGATTTCAATGCCAGCGTCCTTCATGTGAAGGCACATTTCACTGCGCATTTCGTAAGCGTCGTCAAAGGGCTTGGCGATATGATAGTTCTTCTGCTTGGGCACGACCACGCCCTTTCCCTGAATGCCGCTGTTCCAGTAGGATTGCTTGGTGTCCAGGGTTACGGAGATATTGTTGGACTGTACGTCCCAGCCCACCTCGTCGAACAGGTAGAATTCAAACTCGGGCAGGATGTACATTTCATCCGCGATACCGGTATCCTGCATGTATTTCTCCGCCGCGAGTACGATGTTTCTGGGATACTGCGCGAGAGGGCGGTTTTCGGGGGTGTCGATTATCATGGCATTTCCGGTCATGGAAAGCGTCGGGATTTGACAAAAGGGGTCAATGACGGCGGTATCGGGATCGGGAATAAAGACCATGTCGCTCTTTTCCACGACCGCGTAGCCATAGTTGGATGCGTCAAAACCGATGCCGGCCTTCATGGTTTCCTCCGAAAAGTTTTCCGCTGGAATGGTTACATGACGGTACTGACCGTTGATGTCTACCATCTTAAAATCCACCATCTGAATGCCATGCTCTTTAATAAATGAAATAATATCCTTCGCGCTCTTTGCCATGGGCTCACTCCTCATAACTCGAAAGTACATAAAGTATATCAGAAAAAGCGTGAAAATTTCAATAGCGCGTGTGGGATTTTGGGAAAAATCAGAATGATTGTATAAGTATAATTTGTGTTAATTTGCTGTTATAAGCTGCGGGAAGATTGCGATTTCAGACAGATATGGTAGAATAATAAGGTATAAACGGTTGTAATTCGAAGGGAGAACTGTGAATGAGATTCGAACGCCTGATTTCTTTGCTTACGGTACTTGTCTTGCTGCTTTCCGGTATTGCAGCAACTGGCGTTTCGGAGGGTTCTTTCAGCCTGCCCGCCGATTATCTTTATACTGCCGAAACCGATGGCGGCATCGAAATCGTAGGATATGAAGGAGGTTTTTCTTCCTTTGCAATTCCCTCAGTAATTGATGGGAAAAACGTGGTTTCTATTGCGGAAGGCGCATTTGACGATGCGATGGGGCTTCAGTATTTGAGGATTCCGCCGACGGTTCTGCGCATTGCGCCCATGGCATTTGGCAACGAGCCGATTGTGAAGCTGATCGTTTCCAAGGACTCCTTTGCGCAGGAATACGCGGTTTCAAAAAACATGCTGTATGAAGTATCGTTTGAAATGGAAACGGACGGCTTCTGGGAGTATACCGTGAAAGCTGTGGATCTCGACTTTGCGTCGCTTACGGAAAACGAATGGGTCACTATTTGGAAAGCGTTCAGAACGGCCGGCGGATATATAGAAGCCGACGCCGATTATTCGCAGGACAAGATGGCCGGCAGCAACTATGTAACGGATAATTTCAAGGGCGGAGCGTTGATCGGTTTTGACGATAAGGGCGGTTTTTCCGTGAAGGTAAATGGAGGCCTGTCGGGAAGTGAGGAAGAACTCAGGTTCCTTATGCGCGTGGATGAAAACGGGTACGAGATGACGCTTCCGGAGAACGGAAAAACGACATGGAAGCTAAGTGATTGGAAGGGCGAACTCGATAATGGAGGCTTTGTTCTCCTGAGCACTTTGATGGATGACGAATGCGAAGAGCAGCTTTCAATCTTTATCAATACGTTGATTGCCATGCTGAAGGAAAAGCAGGTGCTGACAGAGGGCGATGGGGAATACCTTGTGAACTGTGGTATGAATGACTTTGCCAAAGCCCTTGGCGAAAGCTTTTCCGAAATGTCTATGAATCCTTTGTTCCTGAATGCGGTCAAGGATGCGCCCATGTTCGAAAAAATGGGGTTGACCGACTCAGGCAGCCATCTGTTTATTTCTCAGTATCTGGCAAGGCTTTCCGGAAGGCTTAACGATTTAGGTGCGTCCGAGTCTTTCTCCCATGCCTATATTTCGCTGAAAAGAGACGGAAATATCGTCATTGAGCTTGGAGAAGTATTCACTCTTCGGTATATCGTGAACAGAACGTATTCAAAGATAAATGGATACAGTGTACAGATTCAGTGTGAAAAACCGAAATTCTTCATAGAATACGAGGGACAATACGAAAATCCGGGCGAATTGGACAGCGAAATCAGCTTTATGTTTGAAAACGAAAAGGCCAATGAAAAAACCACAGGTAAGTTCAAGGGCTTTATCACGCCCTCAGAGGATGGGCAAAGCGTTTATCAGGATCTGTTTATGACGGCTTCTGTAGACAGGCTGAACAATAGACTGAGTGTCGGAAGTAAAGGAATAGCAATATCCGCAACGGTGAAAGCATCCTTCGCTGTCAAACCGGGCCTGATTATGCTTGAAAACGGGTGAGTATAAAATAAGAGCCATCAAAAAAGTCCCTTTTTTGATGGGCGGGGCCGATCGCCCGAAATCCTGCGGGATTTGAGGGCGGCAACCTAAAGGGGGAAGCGTTTTTAGTCGCTACGCTTTATAAAAACGCGCGATTTCGCCGTACATGCCGCCGGAATCGATGAAAAATGGAGAGGGAGTGCCTCCCTCTCCAAACTTCCTCCTGGAGTTTGTGGATGATCTTAAAAGCCGGAATGCATTTCAAACGCGCTCCGGCTTTTGTTTTGCCTAATTGTTTATGGATTCAATCAGTTTTCCAAGCACGGGTTCAAACGCCGCGCCATATTTGTGATTTGGAATGGAAGCGGAATAGCGGATGCATTCCACTACGTAGTCCGCTGCAATTTTTGCGCTTTCATAAGCGCATTTTCCGCGCAGGAGCGCGCCGGAAAATGCAGAGGCGTAGATGTCGCCTGTACCATGGCAGCCATCTTTCAGAAGCTCATGTTCATAATATCGGGCGCTTTTTCCTTCCTGAACCCATACGCCTGTTTTTCCGGGGGCGAGGGAAACGCCGGTCAGGATAATGTTTTTTGCGCCCAGCGCCAGAAGCGCGCCTGCAAGAGATTCGGCATAACTTCTGTCGTATTCCGTTTGGTATCTGATTCCCGTCAGATAGCAGGCTTCCGTGATGTTGGGAACGAGATAGTCGGCCTTTGCGCACAGATTTTTCATGCTTTCAACAAATGCTGCGTCGAAACCCGGATACATTTTTCCGTTATCGGCCATGGCGGGGTCGATAATGATGGGGGCGTCTTCTCTGGCGCAGGCGGAAATAATGTCGGATACATAGGCGATTTGCTTTTCACTGCCGAGATAGCCGGTATATACGGCGTCAAAGAGGATGCCTTCTTTCTGCCAGTGCTTCATGACAGCAGGCATGTCTTCGGTTAAATCGCGGAAGGTGTAGCCGGTAAAGCCCATGGTGTGCGTAGACAGTACGGCGGACGGCAGCACGGCAGTTTCAATTCCGCAGGCGGAGATAATGGGAAGTGCGACGGTCAGTGAGCACTGGCCTACGCAGGAAATGTCCTGTATAGTGAGAAGTTTTTTGTATGACATGGATGCGCTCTCCTAATGGGGGAAAAGATTATTATAATTATATCGTGAAATAGATTAAGAATAAATATTTCCCGATGTTAAATTGTACGATGTCCGACATTGCCTGCCGCGCGCTTTTGAAGTATCGGTTATTTCAGAAAATCCGCGATCAGTGCGCATGCTTCCTCAAAGGGATCTTTGGTCATATCCAGCCAGTGGATTTCGGGATCGCGCCTGAACCATGTCATCTGGCGTTTGGCAAATTTCTTGATGGCAAGGGAGAGCGCTTCTGTCATTTCATTTTCCGAAGCGAATTCGCCGATCAGGTACTGTGTAATATAGCGGTATTCAAGCCCCAGTTTCATAAGAAACTCGGTTGTGGCGCCATTTTTGATAAGATGGCGCACTTCATCGATCATGCCCGCCTTCAGTCGCCTTTCCAGCCTTTCGTCAATGCGCTCTTTCAGCGTTTCCCTTTCCCATGACACGCCGATTTTCAGCGTGTCGTACCGCTTTTCACGGCCTGCCGGTTTGGTATCTCCGCTTTCGATTTTCTCCAGCATGCGCATAACCCGGTTTCTGTTATAGCGGTCGATTTCGATATCGGGCATGACGGAAATCAGCATCTGATACAGCTCGGGCGTCGTAAGCTTTTCCAGCTCGTCCCTGTACTGAAGGTTGGGCATTTTGTCGGAAAGCAGATAGCCTTCCGTTACCGAGGCTACATATAAGCCCGTTCCGCCGACCAGAAACGGCTGATACCCGCGCATATGGATATCGTCAATGGCTTGATAGGCTTGCTTTTGAAAGTCGGCCATGGAATAAAAATCATTGGGCTCGCATACGTCCAGAAGGTGATGGCGGACCGACTGCATTTCCTCGGGTGCAATTTTTCCGCTGCCGAGGTCAAGCCCTTTAAATACCTGGCGAGAGTCCGCAGATACGATTTCTCCTGCGAATTTCTTTGCAAGGCGTACGCCCAGCCCGCTTTTCCCCGACGCGTTTGTGCCTACAATGGCGATAAGCTTTTTCATGAATCCGCCCCCAGAATTAAACTTATGACAGTATTTCACACAGCACCTGAAATGTCAAGCGGGATGTGGGTTTTTTACACATTTATTCGTATATCCGTTGACAAAAGCACGAAAAGGCGATACGATTCAATATTGGATAGGAATGTGGAAGGGAGCGCCCGGCGCATGAAATGCAGTATTTGTCCGCGGCGGTGCAATGCCGAAAGAACGGGAGATGCGGGAAACGGCGAGTGCCGCACGGGAGAGCTTCCGCGCCTTGCGCGCGCGGCGCTGCATTTTGACGAGGAGCCCGTGATCAGCGTTCCCGGCCATGGAAGCGGCGCGGTATTCTTTTCGGGCTGCGCGCTCGGCTGCGTGTTTTGTCAGAACGATTCCATCAGTCACGGCGCATTTGGAAAAGCCGTTACCGTCGAGAGGCTGAGGGATATTTATTTTGAACTGATCGATCAGGGAGCCAGAAACATTAACCTTGTATCCGCATCGCACTTTGCGCCGTGGGTCGTCCGTTCGCTGACCCCGCGGCTGCCGGTGCCGGTTATTTGGAATTCAAGCGGGTACGAACGGGTGGAAACGCTGAAAATGATGGAAGGGCATGTAGATGTATATCTGCCCGATTTCAAATATGCGCTCAGCGCGCCGGCGAAACGGTATTCGGGCGCGGAGGATTATTTTGAAGTTGCATTGGCTGCCATCGGTGAAATGCTCAGGCAGACCGGTCCCGTTCGGCTGGATGCGGACGGCGCGATCCTTCGGGGAACCCTGATCAGGCATTTGATTCTTCCATCCCAGATAGAAAACTCCAAGCGCGTGCTTTCCTGCATTAAAGAGAACTTTGACGGCGCCTGGGTGAGCCTGATGGCGCAGTATGTGCCGATGGGAAAGGCGAGCGAATATCCGGAGATCAATCGCCCGATCACCCGGCAGGAGTACGACGAGGTTGTGGACCATATGCTGGATCTGGGCCTTGAAGACGGATTTATACAGGAAATGGAGTCGGCGGATTCCAAATATACGCCTTCTTTCGATCTTACGGGCGTATAGAAATACGGAGGAAATACCGATGGAGCTTTTATTCAGCCCGCTGTTCAGCGCTTCCAGCGGAAATGCGGTTTATGTGGGCTGCGAAGAAACGGGTATATTGATAGATGCAGGCGTTTCCTGCGCAAGGCTGGTAAACGAGCTTGGAAAAATCGGCGTGAATCCGTCGTCCCTTCAGGCGATACTGGTTACGCATGAGCACAGCGATCATACGGCGGGCGTAGGCATACTGTCAAGAAAATACGATATACCGATTTATGCAACAGAGGGTACATGGCGCGGCATAGAGGAAAAGGTCGGGGCAATTAGCGTAAAAAACATGCGCCTTGTGGATCTGCGAAGCGATTTTTTTGTCGGCGGCTTAAACATCACGCCGTTTTCCATCCCACATGATGCGCTGGAACCCTGCGGATATACGGTGGCGCTCGGCGGCGTTAAGGCGTCTGTAGCTACCGATATCGGGTGCATCAGGGACGGCTGGCTGAACGCCGTTGAAAACAGCGATCTGGTGCTTCTGGAATCCAATTACGACCCGGATATGCTGAAAGCCGGAAAATATCCCTACGCGCTGAAAACCCGTATACTAGGGAAAAAAGGCCATCTTTCCAACGAGGATGCGGGCGCAGCTTGTGCAAAGCTCGTCAAGCGCAATGTGAAAAACATTATTCTCGGACATCTGAGCAAGGAGAACAATTTTCCGGAGCTGGCTTATGAAACCGTAAACTGCCTTCTGCGCCACGAGGGTATTGAGCCCGGAAAGGACGTAGCCATTTCCGTTGCGCGGCGCGATCAGTTCAGCGGTTTGTTTTCCCTGAAGGAAGGCACCGGATAAAAACCTTAGGAGGAGAAAAATGAGCGTCAATTTTACGCTGCCTGAAATGTATGATAAAAGGAAACCTTCCGTTTTTGCAGCGATGTTTTTGTATATGCTCGCCACTGCCGGGCTTCTGCTTGCGCCGCTTGTTGCGTATCCGCTGAGTTTCCTTTTCAGCCTGTTGTTTCCGAATATCACGCTTGAAACGCTTAACTGCATTTCACAGGCGGTGTATTTTGCGCTGTTTTTGCTGCTTCCCATCGTTTTATATGTAAAAAAGCATCCGTCAAGCGCTGTGATTATGCGTATTAACCCGATTTCCGCAAAGGAAGCGGCGTGGTGTGTGCTGGCAGCGGTGATCGGCATGTTCTTTGTTTTGTATATATCTTTTATCTGGAGCATTCTGATCGAGGTCTTCGGCGGAAGCATACCGGACAGCGGAATCACTTTGCCGAAAACCGCAGGCGGTATGCTGCCAATGATCATTGTATTCGCCGTTATGACCGGCGTCAGCGAGGAACTTTTGTTCCGAGGCGTAATGCTTGGCGCCTGGGAACAAAAGGGATCCCTTCGGGCGATGATCATATCCAGCATGTGGTTCACATTCTTGCACGCGAGTATTGAGGGAATTCCCGCACAGTTTATCAGCGGGCTGATACTTTCCTTTGTGGTCATATCCACAAATTCCATATTTGCGGGCATGATTTATCACACCGTCTATAACGCCGCGAACTTGATTTTGTCCTTTTCGGTTTCCAATGCTGCCGTTCAGGAAGCGGTGGTTGTTTCCGGCACAACGCTGGAATCGATCGGCGGCGCAATGGGGCTGTTTATCGTATTTATGTATATACTCTTTCTGGGCGCACTGCTTTTGTTTGTTCTTAAGCGAATCGATGCGATCCGCATTCGCAGTGAACGATTTGAATTCGGGTATGCCCCGATGGCGCGGCGTGAATTTGATATAAAAGAGGTTCTTTTGATTACGGTCTGCGCGATTTCAATTTTTATGCTGTATATGGTAAATCTACTGGAGATTGCGGGGGTTATTGCTTGAACGCAGCAATACTGTGCGTGGGCGGTCTGAAGGAAAGGTGGCAGAAGGAAGGCTGCGCCGAATATCTAAAGCGGCTGACGCGTTATGGAAAATACGAGATAATAGAGGTGCCGGACGAGCCGGAGCCCGCAAAGCCGTCCAAGGCGCTGAACGCGCAGGTGATGGATAAAGAGGGCAGGGCGCTGCTTGCCCGCATTCGTCCGCAGGATCGCGTGGTTGCGCTGTGCATTGACGGCGTAGCCATGGACAGTGAGGCATTATCGCGCGAAACCAAGGTGTGGGAAATGGACGGAAGGCGCACGGTGTTTGTAATCGGGGGCTCCCTGGGCCTTTCCGACGCAGTGGTAGCCCGGGCAGATTTTACATTGTCTTTTTCAAAAATGACTTTTCCGCATCCGCTGATGCGCGTGATTCTGCTGGAACAGCTATACCGTGCGGCGCGTCTTGCAGCCGGAGAACGATACCATAAATGACCCGTTTGCCCCGGGGTTTGTCTGGAATTATTTTGATTCGGGTTTCGCGCGGTTGATGAATACAATATTTCATGGTAAAATAATAGACAGATATCGACGTAATGTGAAAGGACGACGCATCATGAAAAAAATTTCCCGTTTGCTTTCTGTATTTCTGGCGGTCATTATGCTTTGTACCCTTGCATCCTTCGCAGAGAAAACAACGGTGGCGGCCGATGATCCCGTAATCTGCACCATTGGCGGTTCTGAAGTCAGGCTGTCCGATATTCAGATGTATGGCTATCAGCTGTACATGTACGGCTATCTTTCCAGCTATACGGATTATGCCTCCGCGCTTGACTATATCCTTATGTTTGTCGAACTTCCCAAGCTCAAGGTCGCCGAAATTGGTGCGCAGAGCATCCTGGGCGAAGAGTATGATGCGATCCGGGCGGAAGGCGAAAGCATGTATGAGAAGGAAATTGAGGCCTTCATTGAATCCAATAATGCGGGCGAGCTTTCCGAGGAGGAATACAAGGCAAAATATGAGGAAGCAACGGCATATTTTGATTCCATTGATTATTCCCGCGACGTCTATGTAGACGGCTTTGTCGCCGACCGCGCGTTCTTTAAACTTGTTGAAAACAATGTTGAACCCATAAGCGATGAAGAAGTTCAGAAGATGTACGAGGAATGCGTGGAGTATGACAAGGGATTTTTTGAGAATAACGTAGCGATGTATGAATTCTATACGTATGAATACGGCTATAAGCTGTTCTACAGGCCTGCGGGCTATCGCGCCGTTACGCACATTCTGCTGGATGCGGATGCGGAACTTCTGAGCGCTTACCAGACGGCAGCCGATGCCGATGCCCAGGACGCTGCAGCCAAGGCTGTTGTTGAAAGCCAGCAGTCTGTAATCGACGAAATTTATGCAAGGCTCGATGCCGGAGAAGCGTTCAATGCGCTGATTCCCGAATATAATATTGACGGCGGTATGACCGGAGACGGTATTAAGGAAGGCTATCAGATTCACGCGGAAAGCACCAGATATGTTCCTGAATTTACCGCCGGCGCGTTCAGCGAGGAAATGCAGAAAATCGGCGACGTGTCCAAGCCTGTCGTATCCCAGTTCGGAATTCATATCATTTACTATATGGACGATGTACCTGCCGGTCCCCTCGAGCTTACGGAGGACGTGTTCGAAGGGCTCAGGCAGAATCTGCTCGATCAGGCGCAGGAAAAGCTGATCCGTACCTGGCTGGACGAATACGAGGTCGTATATTCCGCCGAAGCTGCCAGCTATGCGATTCAGTAACGGCGTTTGGCGTTTCTATCGCTTAATAATCGAATAAGCTTTGGATATTGCCGCCGTCTGCGGGGAATGCTGATACCATGATTGAATGGAATTGGCTGATCTACGTGACGGCGGCTGTCGTTTTGTTGTTTTATCTGTATCACACAAGGCTGTATGTTGCCCTTTGCGCGGGAAGAAGCGCATTTGGAATCGGTTACAGCGTTCTTTGGCCTTTTCCCGCCGTCAGAAGGGCGAGAGAACGGGCCATTGGTATCGAAAAAAAGCGATCGTTTTCCGCTTTCAATATCGGTAAATGGGATAGGTTCACTTTTTTTCGGCGGCTTTTTCCCAAGATTAGCTTTGAATACGGATATATATCCGGCGTTGTGTCTATGCCTGACGCAATGTATACCTGCCTGATGGTCGGTGCGCTGCGCGCCTTGATGTATGCGTCCGGAGGGCGCGTGAATACCCGCGTGGTTCCGGATTTTTCCGGCGGGAAAACGCATGTGGAGGGCACGGGAATTGTATCTGTAAAGCTTGGACATATTATTCCCGAATCGGTCAGGTTTGCCTGTACGATGATGAAAAAGAAAGGGGAAAAATATGGACAGACATCCGATTGAAGGGCTTATGACGACGACCATGGAAAGCATACGCGACATGGTGGATGTGAATACCGTTGTAGGCGACGCAGTTCAAACGCCGGATGGCTCTACCGTGATTCCGATTTCGCGCGTTTCCTTCGGCTTTGTTGCAGGCGGTGCGGAATATGCGTCCGGCGGGCGCGCTGTTGCAGAAAGAAGGGCGGATTCCATGCCCTTTGGCGGCGGTACCGGCGCAGGCGTAACGGTGAATCCTATGGGCTTTCTGGTAATTAATAAGGACAGCGTCAGAATGATGAGCGCAAAATGCGATTATCCCGTGGAACGGCTTATGGAGCTGATCCCGCAACTTACCAGAGATTTCAAAGGGCTTATGGAAAAAAAGCCTGCGCAGATGACGGGCGAATAGCTGCTTAGGCGGGCACAATTGCATGTGCCCGCCTAAGACTCATTTAAGCGTACTATTCCGCGTTCAGGCGTTCGCAGGTAACCCACCAGCCGGAATTTCCGTTGCCAATCCACTCGTAATCCTCCAGCCCAGCCGGCGGATTCGGGCTGTAAGGCATTGGAATGGCGTAGCATATGCCCGCAATTTGTCCGTTTTCGGCTCTGACGCCTACAGCGCAATGGGATAAGCCGGTTTCCTCCGCCATGGCGGCGCGGACAAATACATAATCTTCCTTTTGAAACGGCTCGTATACGGGCGACGTCAAAAACAGGAAGCGAAGGTTTTCGGCGTCGGCCGGCCACGGTTTGCTCATGTCTACATTAAGATATGCGCCTGCAGGGCTTTTGGCAGTTTGATTTTCCGAATCCGGAGGATTTTCAGGTTCGGCCATTTCAGCGTTCTCCGGCACCGTTTCCGTTACGGGTTCCGGTATGGTATCTGCCATTTCCGAAACATCAGGCGGCGCCTGTTGCGCAGGCGTAAACATTTCTTCAATCAGGCGGGTCACTTCCGCCCAGTTTATCGGTTTTGAACCGTTTACATAGCCGACCAGAACAGGACGCGCGCCCGCTTGATCTACGCTGGCGATGATGGCTGCGGTGACATTGTCAAGATCCATGCCCGATATGTTTCGCGGATCGAAAGACGCAAGCAGCCCGCGCTGCCCGCGGCCATCCGCTTTCAGCGAACCAAGCGCTTTGGCGGAAAGCGTGTTTCCCCTTGGCCCGACCATTATGGCTTCAAGCCTTTCGTTCTGGTCGGGCGTTTGCACCACAAAATCCATGGTGCCCATCGTGACGCGCTTTTCCAGCCGCGCATGTCCCGAATAGCCCTTTTCCAGCCCTCTGAGCATGATCATCGAGCGCCGGTAATCATTTTTCCCCATGCGTCCGTACCTCCCCTCATGGGGAAGCTTATGTTGGTTTCGAGTTTGATATGTTTGATGTGCGCGCAGAGGCGTGCTTCATGAGTACCTGTCGCAGCGCTGTAGCCCTGCCGGCGATTTTCGGCGGCTCCCGCATCAACATACCGGCAGGCGCGGACGGTGCTGCTTGAGGTGGGTTCGCGCTTATTGATTGCGGCTGAAGCGGTATGCCTTGGCCTGGAACGCCGGATTGCCGGATGTGTATGCCCGTATGTATTTTCCTGATCATTCCCGATGCGCTCATGAACGGTTTCCTCCTTTTTTGAATGGATCTTCGTTCATCTGTATGCGCCTGATGACGTTCAGGTTCGCACTACTGATTACAAAAGTGTGACAAATTTTACAATCAACTTTAAGAAATCCGCGTTGTGGGTATTGCCAACGGCAAAAATTATGTTATAATGATAAGGCAGAATTATGGACGCGTGTGCATATCGAAGTGCATGCGTTGTTTATGATATTCATCGCTTTGAGGGGCGGTTTACAAATGGCATACAGTAATAAAAAAACTTCGGAAATGAGCTACGAGGAATTCAAGCAGCGGCACGAGGAACGAAAGCGCCGTCAGGCAGAAAAAAAGGGCGAAGTGTATTCAACGGCCTATAAGGAAGAGGAAAATGCGAAGGAACGCGCAATCGCGCGCCTGCAGGCGCAGAAGGCTCCCGCTCAGGCGGACAGTGAGTCCAAACGCGCAGCGCGGCATACGCCGGTTCCGGCTGCCGAAGCGCCTGTTGCACAAAGCGCGGTGCCTGAAGGCGAAAGTGTTCAGGAGGAGGTTGTTACCTCCCGCCGGATGCGCAGGCTTGCCCTCGATTTGCAGGCTCAAACAGCCGAAGAGCAGGCGGAGATGGAAGAATTCGGCGTTCAGGAAACCGAATGGGACGAAGATCCCGATTCTCAGGAAAACGATGAAGAGGCGTATGAGGATGAGGCCGAAGGAGACGGTTCCGAAGAGGAAGCGCCCTTTGCCCTTCTGAGCAGCCTTGGCTCTTTGCTGAAGGATAAATTTTCCAAGCGGAAGGCGCAGAGTGAGCCGGATGCGTCCGATATGGATGAGGAATCCGAAGACGCTGAAGGCGAAGAGTCTGACGCAGACGCCAATCCGGACGAAGAAGCTGGCGATGAGCAGCCTGTCCCTGAAGCCGAACCCCTTCTGGGCCGCCTGATGGGGATGTTCAAGCGGAAGCCGCGCGAGGAAGAATTCGACTGGGATGCGGATGATGAACCGTTCGAGCCGGACGATAATATGGAGAAAATGGCGCAGGAAGAATATGCCGAATCCGAATGGGATGATGATGCGGCCGAAACGGACGAGCTTCCTGAGGAAAGCGCAGAGGAAACCGAAGAAGTATACGAGGACAGCGCGGAGATTATGGATATTTCCGGCGATCCCGATGATCAATACGACGATATCGTGGACGAGGCCGAATTTGCGGTGGAAGATAGCGCTGATGCGTACCCGGAGAACGCAGATCCGGCGGAGGAGTATGCTGACGAAGATTTGTCTGACGAAGCTTACGTTGACGACGAAGATGACGACGAAGATGACGACGGAGATGACGACGATGAGGCCAGCGTGAAGGAGCGCTTGTTCGGCGTTTTCAAGCGCTTCATCGGCGGCAGAAAAGTCAATGAAGCCGACGAATATGAGGACGACGAAATTGACGAGAACGAGGAAACCGACGCAGAGTATGAGGATGCGCCTGAAGCCCGGAGCGAAGACGCAGCCTGGTTTGATGAAGGATGGACGGACGAAGACAACGCTGCGGACGCCGATATGAACGTCGTCGATCATGCGCCTGATCAGCAGGAGGAGGAAATCGGAATGGACGATAATAGGAATGCGGTTTCGGTTGATTACGATCAGCTGCTTGACGATCAGCCTGTGCTTTCCAGGCGCGAACGCCGAATGATGATGGAAAAAGCGCAGCGCGAGGAAGAAGCCCGTATTGCTGCAGAAGAAGCGCTTAAGATGGAAAAGGCTGTACTGAAACCTGCCGCCGAGCTGGATCTGCCGGCTGAGGAAGTTACTTCTGAGCCCGTACAGGAAGAAGATAAGAATCCCACCCAGTTGTTTACGCCTATTCGTATTCGCGCACAGCAGGAAAAAGCGGCTGTGAAGGAAGAGGAAGCTCCGCAGGACGAAGAGGAAGCGGTTTTTGATGTGCCTGACGATGATGAGGATTTTGAAGACGAGTCTGAAAAGGTAAAAAAAGGCGGTCTGTTCGGATGGTTTTCTAAGGGAAAAAAATCTAAAGCCGTCGCCGAAGATGAAGAGGACGATGAGGACGACGACGGCGAAGAAGATGACGACGACATGATCGCCGAAGCGGATGATGATGCGAAGGAAGAAATCGTTCCCGCAGCTGCCGCGGAAAAGGCAGAGGAAGCGGCTGAGGATATTTTCGATATTCCCGAAAAGGAAGAGAAAGAGCCTGAAGAAAAGAAGGAACCTGTTAAAAGGACGCTCAAGGAAATTGCCGTTTTCGGTGAAGATGACGAGGATGACGATGAGGATGACGAGGATGACGAGGAAGAGGATGACAAACCTCGTAAAGGCGGCGTTTTCGGCTTTCTGAGATCCCGCAAATCCAAAAATCAGAATGATGACGAGGATGACGAAGATGACGATGACGAAGATGACGATGACGAAGACGACGAGGACGAATTCGTAAAAAAGGCTTCCGCCCGACGCGCCGTAATCGACGATGAGGATGACGAAGACGACTACGATGAGGACGAGGACGACGAAGAAGAGGAAGAAGAGGAAGAAGAAAAGCCCTCCCGCTTCCGCTTCGGAAGATCCCGTCGTAAGTATGAAGACGACGAAGACGACGAGGACGACGAAGAGGACGAAGACGACGAGGACGACGAAGAATACGGCGTAGACGACGAAGATGACGACTATGACGAGGAAGATGACGACGAAGAATACGAAGACGATGACGAGGATGAGGACGAACCCGTAAATCGCAAAAAGAAGAAGTCCCGCCGCAAGTATGACGAAGATGATGAAGACGACGACTTCGACGATGATTATGACGACGAGGACGAAGACGACGAAGACGATGATTATGATGACGAAGACGACGACTTCGACGATGATTTTGACGAAGATGACGAAGATGACGACGAAGACGAACCGGGCTTCATTCATAATGTGCTCACATTCCTGAAGGGCGTTGTCGCCATCGTGCTGATTTTTTCCGTTCTGATTTTCGGAATGCGCGTACTGGACGAACAGAAGGTTATCTCCTGCGACTGGTTCCGCAATCACCTGGGTTCCGTAGGAATCATGCTGTTCCCGGAGAATCAGGAAGCCGAAAATAAATAAAACAAAACCAATGGGCTCAGGCGTTTATGCCGGCCCATTGGTTTGTTTTTGGCCTGTTCAGTCAAAGTTTCATAAAGAGATGAAGCCGTGAACGGGATTATTTGATGCGTAGATTCGATGCTTGCCCGGAGCGCTCTTATTTGGTTTCGAATGCATAAACGGTTGTGGTATTCATAGGCTTATCGGGCAGAATATTCATGACGTCGAAACCGAACTCGCCTGTATGGTGGATGGCGTCGGGCGCGCACTGGGTTTCCAGGCACAGGCCGCGGCGGGCTTTGTAGTAGCGGTGTTCAGCGCTGTTATAGCGGTTCAGGTGATTTCCGGCATAAAACTGTACGCAGGGCATATCGGTAAACACTTTCATGATACGTCCGGTTTTACCGTCTGTTACACGGGCAGCAAGCCGCAGTCCGGTTTTTTTATCAATTTCGCCGGAGAGGACAAAGTTATGATCGTAGCCGGAGCCGTTTTTCATTTGTTCGTCGCTTTCCTGATGGGTATGTCCGTCTGCAATCTTGACGCCGTTTCTGAGATCGAAGGGCGTTCCTTCTACCGGAACTGTGCTGACGGGAATGCAAATGGC
The DNA here is from genome assembly GCA_045538305.1 of Clostridia bacterium. Classification (GTDB taxonomy): domain Bacteria; phylum Bacillota; class Clostridia; order Christensenellales; family Aristaeellaceae; genus SFHK01. Next base: position 55,089 of record JAZSRC010000084.1, read on the forward strand.
GTCTACCGCCGTCATGTGATCAGCAAAAATCTCGATCTTTGCGCGTTCAATGGAGGGCACATGCTTTTGCAACATGCCGCCTAAATTGAAGTAAGTGTGGTTGGTCGGGCTTGCAAAGGTAGGCGCGTCGGAGGTAATACAATAATTGATTTTCAGCTGTGTATCGTTTGTGAACGTGTAGGTGATCTTCACCTTCAGATTTCCGGGGAAGCCGGTATCGCGCTCATTGAAATCATGTGTGAGGATTAACCGGGCTTCGTCCGCGTCCGCTTCGCATACTGCATCCCAGATGACGGTGTGGAAGCCGAAATCGCCGGAATGAAGAAGCGTGACGCCGTTTTCATTGGCCGGAAATGCGTAATCCTTTCCATTGAAAGCAAAGGCTGCGCCGCCGATGCGGTTGCCGACAGGGCCGATCAATGCACCCAGATAGCCGTCGTTTTTTACATAATCGCGAACAGACGGAAAGCCGAGCACTACATTGTCGATTACGCCCTTTTTATCAGGAACGTTTATGGCGACTACGGCACCTGCGTAGTTGGTAATCTTGACCGACGCGCCGGCAGCGTTTTCAAGCGTGTACAGCTGGCAGGCGGTTGTGCGCACCTGTCCGAAGGGCTCTACCTTAATTCGCATAATGATCTCCTCCGTTTGTTCTTATTCGGTATACCGTTATTATACGCATAATACACCCGAAAAGCAAGCATAGCATGCGCCTGAAAGCCGATTATGCTTGACTTATTGCATAAATACTGTTATTATACAAGTGGATATGCGGTCATGGGAGTGAACACATATGGGAAATGGCAGATTCGGCCCAATCAGACAGAAAGAAAATACGAAAAAAAAGTATAAAATGGATTATAACCGGCTGATCACGTTTGTGATGGTAATTGTTATAGCGGTGCTGGGCGTGATCATATATCGTGACTATAAAGCCAAGGAAGCCAAAGGCATTCAGATTATGGATGTAACTCCACCTGTCTCCGCCGTGCAGTATCCGGGAGCGGAAACGCCTAAGCCGAAGCATACGCTGTCGCCGGATGAATTGAGACCGCTGGCTGAAACGGAAGGACTGCTGCCGGTTTTCAATCGTGCAAATACCAATGAAAAAAGAATCGCCATTACCGTAGAAGGGCTGAACGATTCCGAAAACATCAATACACTTATTGGTTTGTGCGCAACCTATGGCGTAAAATTAACCTTCTTCCCCACGGGCGAGGAGCTTACCCGCGATATGAGAATCTGGCCGATGGCTATTCTGAGCGGACATCAGATCGAAAACCATACCTATTCCAATAAAGCGCTTCAAAGCTTGACGCAAGAGGATATGGTTAACGAAATTATCGTTCATACCAGTATCCTGCGTTCCATTATCGGAAACGATTATCAGCCGCATTTTCTGCGGACAAACGATATGAGCGATGATCTGCATCCGGCCATTCATAAAGTGCTTACCGAAAACGGCTATTTCGGCGTGGTTCGCTGGCGTGTGCATACGCCTTCCGGCATAAATGATGTTGAGCCCGGAGCAATACTGGCATACACGCTGAACGACAAGGGGCTTAAGCAGCTTTCCGCAGCCATTCCCGTGCTTATAGAGAACGGTTTTGAGATGGTTACGCTGAACGAGCTGTTTATGTACCCGGATAATTTTCCGCAAACCGAGAATAACGGATAAAAAAGAAGCGCCTTCCATGCGAAAATCGTGTGTAATGTACGCCAAACGCGCACAAAACTTGACATGATTCATGAATGGGCGTATAATTGACATGATTAAGTATCGGAGGAATTTGCATGTTTACCTACCGCACGAAAGGCACCTGTTCTTCTCAGATTCTCATTGAAACCGATGGCGATACGATTGTTTCCGTACAGTTTGTAGGCGGATGCACCGGCAATACTCAGGGTGTTGCAAGGCTTGCTGAGGGCCGCAAAATTGACGATGTCATTCAGCTGCTTTCCGGCATTCAGTGCCGCGGCGGCACGTCCTGCCCGGATCAGCTTTCCAGGGCGCTGACGGCTATGCGTCAGAGCGGGAACGAATGATGAAGGGTTTTCATTTTTCACCCCTGCCTGCAGGCGGTCCGCGCAGACCCGATTATTTTGAAAGACGCCGGCGTCCCCGTGGAGGCAGCGCGCGTTCATATTCGGAAAGCGTAAAAACACCGGCATCTGTAACTGCGGACAGAAAGCGACTGATGGTCATGCTGGCGCTGACGGCGGTTCTCCCGCCGGTGGGGATTGCTCTTATGTGGCATGAGGGGCTTTTAAAGATGCCCATGCGTATTGCCGCTACAGCTGCAGCATTTTTTCTGATGGTATTGTATTTCAGCTGGATAATTCCCGAAGTTAAGCCGGATGTTTATCAGCCGCCGGTTCAGAAACCGGCAGCGGTTACGGAGTATTCTGCTTCGGACATAGGTCAGTAAAGCATGTAAAACGGGTACAAGGCCCGGATTGCATATTTTTAACGAGGAGGAACGAAAATGTTCTGCTCCAACTGCGGCAAAACGCTTAAGGGTGACGCCGCGACATGCCCTCATTGCGGAAACGCCATCGGCGACAGCCGCTTTGACGGACACAATTATACCGGCGCACAGGTGCGCACAAAGCCCGGAGAGGCGGTACGTTTACCGGCCAATCACACCAAAACCACATTTATGGGATCGGATTCCTCCATGGACGCCGACGTCGATGCGCGCACTACATATCGGGCAACTGCAGGTGCGAGGGTTCCGGAGTATGCGCAGGCGGAGGAACGCGAACCCCTGTACGACAGCCAGAAGGCAGACGAGTACCGGGAGGATATGCAGGCTCAGGGAAACGATCTTCCGGCAGAAGAAGCGCCCATTCCGCGCCGTAAGCGCCGTGCAGAAATGGCAAGGAATGCCGAAAATGAAGCGCAGTCCCTTTCATTTGCTGACGAAAAGCCTGTACGCGAGGTGAAAAAGCGCCCCGTAAAGGCGAAAAAGCCTCCGAAGCCGGAGCAGGCAGACAAAAAAGAATTGGAAGAGGAACAGGCTGAGCTGGAAGAAATCCGCGCGCGCGATATACAGCTCGATACGCGAGTGGGCATCAGCGACGATGTTCGCTCTTATATGAACCGACTTCGCGAGGAAGCGCTTCAAAAACAGCTTAAGCAGCAAAAGAAGCAGGAGCAAAAGACCGAGCAGAAGCAGGAAACGCAGGCCTCCAAACCCGAAAAGAAAAAGCTTGATTTCCGCTCGCTGCGCAATCGATTCCGCAGGCCTGAAGAGGACTTCGACGCCATCGTACCGGATGAAGCCGAGGAAGCAGATGAGTTTGATTTGAGCGATCTGCCGCCGATGACGGAATCGGATCAGGCAGACGACGAGGTCGACGCCGTATACGGCACTGAAGATGAATTCGAGGAAGCGCCTGAGGCCGAGTTTGACGAGGCGGAGGAGTTTGAAGGCGAGACCGAAGAGTTCGAATCCGACGATGAAGAATACGGTTTTGAGGATGAGCTTGCCTACAATCGCAGAAAGAAAACGCTCACGATTGTCAAGTATTCCGTAGCCGCTCTGATTGTGGTGGCGGTTTTGGCAGGTGCCATCATAGGCCTTTCCTTCCTTACCGAAAAAACCAAGACTGCACCCATCGATGGCGTAACGCTGAGCCTGTATACCGAGGGCGTTGAACTGATGCAGTATCGCGTCAGCAATCAGTATCAGAATGAAAAGCTGAAGGAATTCAACGGCTCCGTTTCCAGCATGGTAGGCGTAAACGATTCCATAACAAAGGACCTGGATGCGCTGTCATCGATGCTTCCCGAAGCTCCTAGCGTAAACGATAACCGGTTTATTGCAGCGCTGAGCGCCATTCAGACCAATATCAACAATTGTCTTACGAACGATATGATGGCTCTTACCGATACCGGTAAGACCGCTGAAGAACGCGAAGCGGCTTCCAACGAGCGTTGGGACATCGTGCGCGAAATGGTGAACATGCTCGCAACCGCAACCAATCCCGCTCAGCTGGACGGTATTGTAAACGGCGAAAAGATCGATGTTATTCAGAATACAACGCCGGAGCCCGTTCTGACGACTACGCCGCCTCCCTATACCACGCTCGCCGTAGGCTCTGATGGCCAGCAGGTTACCGAGCTTCAGTCAAGGCTCAGCGCGCTCGGCTATCTGAAGAGCGAGGTGGACGGCGACTTTGGAAGCAAGACGAAAACAGCCGTGCAGCTGTTCCAGAAGGCCGCTGGTCTACCGATTACCGGTATTGCCGATGTTGAAACGCAGATTGCACTGTTTGACGAGAATGCGCCCAAAAGCACAAACTAAGCAAACTATATCTACGCCGCCCCCGCGTGGGGCGGCTTTTTAGGCCGCAGGGAAAGGGTGTGAAAGTATGAACGATATGCCGATTGCGGCGCTCATATACGATTTTGATAAGACGCTGAGTCCGAAGGACATGCAGGAGTACAGCTTTCTTCCGGGCATCGGTATGAAGCCGGAAGATTTCTGGGGTGAATGTCGGGATGTACAGCTGGAAAGCGGCATGGACAGCGTGCATGCCTATATGCTGATGATGAAAAGAAGAAGCAGGGGAACCAATCTGCTTACGCGCAGGTCCCTTGAGGGCTTGGGCCGGGAGGTGGAGTTCTTTCCCGGCGTCGAAACATGGTTTGAAAGAATCAATAAAATTGGTCTGAAAGCCGGCGTGCGCGTGGAACACTATATCATTTCTTCCGGCCTTCGCGAAATCATTGAGGGCTCTCGCATCGCCGGTGCGTTCAAGGCGGTGTTTGCCGCTTCCTTTGTGTACGGTGAGGACGGGCTTGCCGAATGGCCCGCCACGGCGGTGACCTATACGGAGAAAACGCAGCATTTGTTCAGAATCAATAAGGGAATACTGGATATTACCAATGACAGGGATTTGAACGGTTTCACGCCCGAGTATAAAAGGCGCGTACCCTTTGCCAATATGATCTATGTGGGCGACGGCCTTACGGACGTTCCGTGTATGAAAATGACAAAGATGAAGGGCGGAACCTCAATTGCCGTGCATGCCGAAGGAAAATCGGAATTGTGCGACAATATGATTCTTCAGGGCCGGTGCGATTATGCGGTACTGGCGGATTATACCGAGGGCAGCGAAATTGAGGAAGTCGTCACCAGGCTGCTGTATAAAATCTCCGCGAACAGCGAGTGTCTGAAGCTGCACGAAAAGCAGATTGAACGCGCGGTTGCCCGCGGAGGCACGCCTGAATGGCTGTTGCAGATCAATCAGGATAATACCGATCTTGAATCGTAATTCAAAGAAAAGAAGGGGATTGGTTTGGGTACGATTGCGGTTGCCGGAAATATGATTGTAGATAAAATCAAGATTGTGCGCGTTTTTCCCGCGCGTCATGAGCTTACGCACATCCTGTCAACTTCCGACAGCTTCGGCGGCGCGGCGTGCAATACGGGCATGGATCTGGCGCGGCTGGATCCTGACGTACAGGTAAAAATTGTCGGTGTGATCGGCGATGACGCGGATGGCGACAGCATACTTTCCTTCTTTCATGCGCAGCCCAATATCGATACCAGCGGCATTGTGCGGCGCGGAAAAAATGCTTTTACCGATGTGATTACCGAAATGGAAAGCCGGGCAAGGACGTTTCTGACCTTTCCGGGTTCCGGCGACGAATTCGATATTGATGATGTGGACGTTGAGCATCTGGAATGCGATATTTTCCATATCGGATATATTCTTCTTATGAAAACCATGGACTCGCCCGATCCCGTATATGGAACGAGGCTTGCGCATTTGCTGAAAAAGCTTCAGGATAAGGGCATAAAAACCAGCGTAGACGTGGTAAGCGAAACGGGGAACCGCTATCAAACGCTGGTGCCGCCGAGCCTTAAGTATACGGATTATTTCATCGTAAACGAAATTGAGGCAGGCAAGACCGTTGGGCTGGAGCTCCGGGATGAAAATGACAGAATCTGCCCGGATGCGGTCAAAGATGCGCTTCAAAGGCTGAAAGCCATGGGAGTATCCCGCTGGGTGATCATCCATACGCCGGAGGGTGGATGGGGCCTTGATGAGAACGGCGTTTATCATCATGGGAAAAGCATCCCGCTGCCGGAAGGATACATTCAGGGAACTGTCGGCGCGGGCGATGCGTTTTGCGCAGGCGCGTTGTATGCGGCTCATACATTAAAGGGGATGGATGACGCCATCCGCTACGGAAACATAGTCGCTGCGTGTTCTCTGTCCATGCCCGGCGGAACCGAAGGCGTTATCGCCATTGACGAAGCGCTCGAAAAGTTTAAAAATATTTCATAAGCTTCACGACAAAAAAATCGGCTTTTGCATTCTGCAGAAGCCGGTTTTTTTATGCGTTATGTAACAACCAGTTCATTGCCCGGAGCATGCGCCCTTCGGGGTTTTCAAAATGATTTCCGGGATTGACTTCATAGATTGTCCTTCGGCATACCGATTGATAAAACCGAAACGCCGCTTGCGTATTTTCGCCCACAGCCTTTAAACGTGCGTTTCGAACCTTGGCTTCCCTGTCTCCAAGGGAAAGGTACACGGAGCAATCACTTCGAACGGGCGGATGGGATAGAAGGTATTCCGGGAAGCCGTCAAACCACAATGAACCCGAAACGGAGGCGGCCGATTGGAAAAAATTGGTTTTTGTAATCGCGTACAGGGAGAAAAGGCCGGCAAGCGAATAGCCGCATGCGGCGCGGTATGCGCCGGTAAGCCCCGCTGCCCGCTCAGCTTCCGGAAGGATACGGTTGAGGACCTTTTCCAGAAACTCGTCTGCGCCGCCTGAGAACTCTTCGCCGGAGGGAAAGCATGCGGGGGCTTTCCAGGGAGAGAGCATGTGATTCCAATCATTTACGCCAATGGTAATCACGCTTGCTTCGGTTGCATCCCATTCGTTGACCGGATATGCTCGGGCAATATCTGATGAGAAAAGAACGAACAGCTTGTCCCTGTTGCCGATATGAAGGGAAACAGGCGCGCCGGATATGTGAAGCAGCATGATCAGTTTGCCCTATGCATGCGTACCTTGATCCAATGATTGGTGTTTATTCTGATGCGCATGACGATTGTTCGTATAAGCCATTCAACTGTTTGTCCAAGCCATACGCCGGCGACGCCAAGCCCCAGCGGAATGGTGAAAAGATAGCCAAAGCCGAGTCTTCCGACAAACAGCGCCGCGAGGGAAATGACAGAGGTGAATGTGGCATCGCCTGCCGTTCGCGTGGCGGCGGGGAGGATAAACGCATCGCACCACAGAATCGGCATGGGCAATGCGCCGATGGCCAGGGCGATCATGATGGTGGAACGTGCTTCCTCGGCAGGAGAATTCAGGTTCATCAGCATGGGCGTCAGGGGCATGATCAGCAGTATGGCAAACAGCATGACAAACCGGCCGATCAGCACAAAGTCGCGCGCATATTTTCTGACAAGGTCAATGCGCTTTGCGCCTACGCACTGGCCGCAGACGGTGCTGGTAATGGCGGTAACGGCGTATGCAAAGGCGTAATAGAGGTTAAACAGCGAACAGGCGATGCCGTGAGCGGCCAGCTCGGTGGTGGTAAGCTGTGTCAGATACCTTTGTACCAGAAGCATTCCGCCCTGGAACAGCAGCTGCTCAAATGAGAAAGGGATACCGAGCGTCATGGTTTCGCGGATAATGCTTCGGTCAAAGGTGATAAAGTGCTTAAGCCGCATGAACATGTGACTGCTTTTGCGCAGAAGCCATATAAGCGCAAACACCATGCCGATTCCGCGCGCCGCCAGATAAGACAGCGCGGAGCCAAGCGCCGCCAGATGGAGAATGTTGATGAATATAAAGGAAAACAAAAGATGCATGAGATTGATTACGATGGTCAGCATAAGGCTGCTTTTCGCGTCGCCCAAGCTTCTGAAGGAGTTGAAAATCACGCAGAATACCGCATAGGGAGGCAGTGAAAGCGAATAGGCCTGCATATAGCTGACCGCCTGCAGAATGACTTTTTCGTCCGCGGACCCGTACAGAGAAACGATGAGCGGCTCCGAAAACACATACAGAAGCACGGTGATGATCAGGGAAATGAAGGCAATCAGCGTGGATGCCTGTCCGATGGCAGAACGCACGCGCTCCATATTGCCTGCGCCCTTTGCGCGGGCAACCACGATGGATACGCCCATACTGATTGCGGAAAACAGGGCGTATGCCAATGCGCCGATGACCAGTACCAGATTCACTGCGGCGATGGCTTCCTGACCGGAGGAGGAAACCATGGCGGTGGAAAGTATGCCGATAACAAAAATGAACAGCTGATCCAATACCAGCGGCAGGAACATGCCGCGCAGCTTTTTGTATGAAAACTGCTGGGAGTTAAGGCGTTTTTCAAGCTTTTTATCAATTATCAAAAGCCAGGAGGGAGCTTTCATAGCGGATATCATCCTTTGATTTTCTTATATTTTCAGATGTGTGTATCAATAGCTATTATACGCCTGTCTTCGATCCTTTTCCAGTGGCAGAAGGCACAGTTAGGCTGTATTTTGGAAAATATATGGTTATTTTCGGGCGTGTAGCAAATGTTGCGGCCGGTTTTGTATCATGTGAATACGCGCTGACAGGTCTGCGCGGGGATCGCATTCATGGGAATGGAGGTTAACAAATGGAAGAAATCATCGTGGAGGCTGTGACATCGGAAACGGAAAGCATCACGGGCGACGGCGCACAGGAGCTCAAAGATACCATGGCGGAAGCCGATAAAAAGGGCGATTTTGAGCGCATGATCCGCGGGGAATACAAAGCGGAGTTCGATGAACGCGTGAAGCGGATTATTGATAAACGCTTCAGGGAGACGAAAACGCTCAAAGAGCAGGCCGCAAAGCTCAGGCCGATTGTGGATCATTTGTCGGAAAAGTACGGCGAAAGCGATTGGGACAAGCTGTATGAGCGCATGGTCACAGATGGCGGAGGTTCGCCGAATGAAGAAACCGAACGGCTGAAGGCAGAAAACCGGGCGCTTTATCGCGAAAAGCGCGCTAGAGAAACGGTTGATCAGTGGACAAAGGGCGCACAAGCGCTGAAGGAGCAGAATCCTGATTTCGACCTTTCCAAGGAAATGGGCAACAGCCGGTTTCAGTCGCTTCTGCGTGCAGGCGTAGACGTGAAGGATGCGTATCGGGTTGTTCATGCGGATGAGATTATGAAAAACGCCGTGCGCTATGCAGCCGAAAAAACCATGGAGAAAACGATCAGCGATATCCGTACGCGGGGGATGCGTCCGGAAGAAAATGGCGCTGGCGGAAGGGGCGCGGCGCGGATCACGCCGGTTAGCGTCAGGAATATGACGCGCAGGGAACGTGAGGAAATCGAAAGGCGCTGCGCCAGGGGCGAAAAGGTATATTTTGATTAGGGAGGCGTAGATCTATGGAAAAAATCCAGCTTCAGCTGTTTGCAGTAAATACGACTGAGAGCGCGGCGCAGGGCAATAATCTTTCCCTGGAAATGAAAACCTATTACGAAAAGAGGCTGATTGATATTGCCGAGCCCAAGCTTGTGCATGATCAGTTCGGTGATAAATACCCGATCCCTACCGGTGGCGGAAAAACCATTGAATTCCGAAAGTACGACAGCCTTGAAAAAGCTGTGAAGCCTATTACCGAGGGCGTTACGCCTGCTGGAAACAGTCTGAACGTTTCCTCCGTAAGCGAAACTGTCATGCAGTATGGAGACTGGGTGCAGCTTTCCGATATGCTGGAAATGAGCGCTGTAGACAATAACGTATTGCAGGCTACCAGACTTCTGGGCGCACAGGCAGGCCGTACGCTGGATTCCATCACCAGAGACGTACTTGCCGGCGGTACAAATGTAATCTATGCGCCGTCTGTTTTGAACGGTACGCAGACTGCCGTTACCTCGCGTCTGGATATTGACGCCAATTGCCGCTTGACCGCTGATCTCATTTTCCGCGCTGCGGCGCAGCTGAAGGGCATGAATGCAGATCCGATAGACGATAAGTATGTCGCGATTGTCCATCCGTTTGTGGCTTATGATCTGATGCGCAGTGAGGAATGGATAGACGCGCACAAATATGCCACGCCCGAAAACATTTATGCCGGTGAAATCGGCAGGCTTGCGGGCGTGCGATTTGTGGAAAGCAGCGAAGCCAAGATTTTCCGAGGTAAGGATCTGTCCGCTACGTCGCGCAGCCTCACGATTACTGCATATCAGACCAATTCCTCTGCGACCGCGACGGTTGGCGAAGCAAGCGTATATGCGCTGACTGTATCCCAGACGATTTCGGATGGGCGCGCAGCCGAGCTGGTAGGGGAAACGGTTCAGATCAAAACTGCCGGGGGCGCATATGCAAAGGCGGTTGTGAAGGGCGTAAATACTACCTCCCGCATAATTTTCCTGACCGGCGCTGTGAGCGGGATCACGCCTGCAAGCGGCGATACCGTTTACCCCGGCGTCGGCGGAAAGGAAGGCATTTCCGTCTATGCGACGATTGTTCTCGGCGCGCATGCCTATGCAGTGACTGAGCTTGAAGGCGGCGGACTTACGCACATTGTCAAACAGCTCGGCTATGGCGACGACCCGCTTAACCAGCGCTCGAGCGTCGGCTGGAAGGCTACGCGCTGCGCCAGCCGCCTGGTAGAGCAGTATATGGTGCGCATTGAAAGCGCTTCAGGTTATGCGCTGAACGCGAGCGCGAATTAAGGGAGGGTTATGATGACGGAAAAAGCAAGGATGGTCCGAATTAAGCTGTTTAAGGACAGCCAGAATTATGCAGGCGATGTGTTTGTGTCGGTAAATGGCGAAAACTATCTGATCAAGCGCGGCGTTTCCGTGGATGTACCCGAATACATTGCGGAAGTGCTGGAGAGCAGCCAGAGAGAGGATGAGAACGCTGTGCTCCGTATGGAAACGGCGGAAAGAAGCTACCTTGAAAAGGCAAAAAGCATGTAGCGGATGACTCATGATAGCGGTCGTGGCCCGTGCGGCCATGACCGCTTTTTGAAAGGGGGCAACTGTGTGACTGTAATGGACGCGATCCAGACGGCGGATGCGCTTCGGCCGAATATGTACGACGATCAGGTGAAGATGGAGTGGCTACGGGAACTGGACGGGCGCATAAAAGCGGAGATACTTAACAGCCATGAGGGCTTTGACGAAAGCATATCTCTAAACGGCGCGGGCGACAGAGAACTGCTGGTTAAGGAGCCGTATACAGAAATGTACATCTACTGGCTGTTCATGAAGATCGATTACATGAATGGCGAAACCGACCGGTTCAACAATGACGCGCTGATGCACAATACGGCGTGGCTGAATTATGCCAACTATGTTAATCGAACGCATATGCCGAAGGGGACGGCGCTTAAGAGCGTCTGAAGGAGGCATATATGCAGCCAAGAATCAAAAAAATCAAGACCAAAAGGAAATCTGTAAAAGCGTTCAAGGGCGTATGCCTTCGGGAAACCGTCCCGGACGGCTACTTTCAGGATGCAGAGAACATGTCTTCCCGGAGCTATCCCGCCGTATACCAGCGTCCGGTCAGGAGTAAATTTGAAAACTGCGCCGGTGTCGGAAGCATGTATCACCATGGCGAAATGGTGTGGACCTGGGGAAGATATCTGTTTTATGGAAAGGTACGCGTAGGCGAGGTTATACCGGGAGACAAGGCATATGCTTCGCTGGGCGCGTATGTCGTGATTTATCCGGATAAGAAAATACTGAATACGGATACGCTGGAGCTTACCGATATGGAACAGGAAACAGCAGTTTCGTCGGCTGTGGTATCGCCGTCAAATGCCGACGGAACGGATGGCGAGGAGACAAATTATGTCAAAATCGCTGCAAATGGCATTGGCGTCGGTTTTCTGCCGGGAGACGGCGTTCGGATTTCGGGGCTTGATGATGCGGGTATCGGCGGCAGCTATCTGCTTCAGACAGTAACGGACGACTTTCTGGTGGTAATCGCTCATAGGACAGATAGTACGGAGATCACGGGCGACATTCGCGTTTTAAGAAAAGCACCCGATCTGGATTTCATATGTGCTCTCGGAAACCGCATATGGGGATGCTCGAATACTACGCGTGAGGTACGCGCCTGTCGATTGGGCGATCCGACAAATTGGGAGGTGTTTCAGGGCATTTCTACCGATTCCTATGCGGCGGTTGTGCCTTCGCCCGGCGTATTTACCGGCTGCGCGGAATTTATGGGCACCGTCATTTTCTTTAAGGAAGAGGAAATTATCAAGCTCTTTGGGTCCAAGCCTTCCAATTTCGAATTGTCTGCTTCGCGTATGCCGGGCGTGGAAATTGGCGCATCGGCCTCCATTGCCTTTTCCAACAGCGTATTGTTTTATAAGGGTTTGCTTGGCGTATACACATATGACGGCTCGGTTCCCGTACTGATTTCCGATATGCTGGGCTGGGGAAGATACGCATACGGAACCGCCGGCGCTGTAGACGGACGGTACTATATATCGATGTTAGACCGAGAAATGGCAAAATACCGTTTGTTTGTATATGATACGCCTACGGGCTCATGGCATATAGAAAACGGCGGACGGATTCGCTTTTTTGCATGCACCGGAAGTGATCTGTACATGGCCGGTGCCGACGGGAACATATATGCCGTTAATGGCGCGGGCTTGTGGTTTGACTCAGAAGGGGCGGAGCTTTCATGGGATCACCTTCAGGAACTGTATTTTAACTGGTACGCTGTCACCGGTCCTATCGCTCTGTGTGCGCCCGACCGTCAGTATGTGTCCTGTATTCATATCCGGTTTTCGATGAAAAAGGAAGCGCGTTTGACGATTGCCGTCAGGTATCAGGGGGAAAGGGATTTTTTCGACATCGCCCGGTTTGCATCGCCCGTCGATGAGTTTACCTGCACCATTCCCGTGCAGGCGAGGCGTGCGGACAGCATATGCCTGAAGCTGTACGGGCGCGGGGATTGTATAATCACTGGGATCGCTCATACGTATGAAAGCGGGAGTGGTTTTTGATGGGTTTTTTGATGAAAGCACCCAGTATCAGCGAGGAAAATCAGGCGGAATCGATCAAAAGAATACATTCATGGCTGTATCAGCTGAATGAAAACCTGAGGTACATGTTTTCTCACCTGAACGAGGAAAATTTCTCGGGAGATTTCCTGTCCTCCCTGCAATCGAGTATCCAGACGGAAATCGAAAATGTAAGCCAGCGACTGGAAGCGCTTGAAACGGGGAGTGAATGGGAAACGGTTTCGTTTTCCGGTATCCGGGAGTGGAGTCAGGTGCAAACGCCGTCCGTAAAGAGAATCGGGGAGCTTGTACTGCTGGCGGGCGGCGTATCGCTGACAAGCAGCCTCTCCTCCAGCGGAGTTTTGCTTCTGGGCGTGCTGCCTGAAAAATACAGACCAAAGCTTACCCAGATTATGGCGGTATGTTCGGATAACGGGCTATTCCGCCTGGCCGTCAATACCGACGGCGAGGTGCGTGTAAAGAATCTGACGGGAAGTACGTTTTCAAGCGGCGTATATTTATCGCTTTCGTGCTGTTACGCGGTGTAAAGGGGGGAACACATGGCAAAGGTATCCGCAGCGGCGTTTGCAGAATTTCTGCAGGCGCGCGTTAAAGCCCGCGACGGCTATATCATGGGTGCTACAGGACAGGATCCAAAGACGCTGTCCGCGTGGTGGTTTAATCAATATTCCGGAAATCAGTATACCAAGGCGATTTATTGGAAAAACAATGCCGAGCGCGTGTGGGATTGCAACGGACTTGCCGAAGGTTATTATAAGGATGTAACGGGCGTAAGCATCAATACCCGTGCAAGAAACAACTATGCGTCATGGTGCTCTGTAAAAGGGAAGGGCATGATTCCCGAAGAGAGGCGGCAGCCCGGCGCGGCGGTTTTCTGGGGGGACAGTGAAAAGGAAATCACGCACGTGGCATTTCTTGTACGCCCCGTGACCGAAGGAAAGACGGATGGCGACTGGGTAATGGTGGAGGCGCGCGGTGTGAATTACGGCGTTGTTGAAACAAAGCTGTTAAGCCGAAACAGCGCCTATTGGGGGCTTATGACCAAATACTTTGATTATGTGGAAACGAATCAAACAGGTACAAACCGACGCGCCATCGTTACCGGAAGCAGCGTTAATATCCGCTCAGGTCCCGGAACGGAATATGACAGGCTTGGAATTGTGAAAAGAGGGGACGGATTACAGATTCTTACCGACAATGGCTGGACGCCTGTTCTGTATCAGGATAAGGCTGCGTGGATTTCGGACAAGTATATCAGAATGGAGGAATAGGATATGGCGTATTCCGTTATGAAGCTGGGGGATGCGGGCGAGGATGTGCGCACGCTCAGAAGCCTTCTCAGAGGCGCAGGGTTTAAGCTGGAGGATGGAGATGTATTTGACGAGGAGACCACACAGGCGGTGAGCGAATATCAGAAAGCCAACGGGCTTCCTTCTACCGGTGAAGCGGGCGCAAACACATGGGCCAGGCTGGCTGCGGGCGTCGTTACGTCAATGCCTTCGGATCTTGATACCCCGGGCAGGGTGGCATATCTGGAAACAAATCGTCCGGGCGATTATGTTTCCGATTATGCCGCTGAGATTGACCGGCTGCTTGAACAGATTCTGAGCCGCGAGGCGTTTTCGTACGATCCTGCAACCGACCCGATGTATCAAAGGTATAAAGATCAGTATATGTATATGGGAAAACGCGCGATGAACGATGCGATTGGTCAGGCATCTGCGCTGTCCGGCGGCTATGCAAACAGCTACGCGCAAAGCGCCGGGCAGCAGGCGTATCAGGATTATCTTGCCAAGCTGACAGGCGGGATTCCCGATCTGTACGAGCTTGCGCTGAAGGCGTACGACGCGCAGACGGGACTGATTGAAACGCAGCTGTCCGCGCTTACGGACGCCGAAAAGCAGGCGTATCAAAGATATCTGGACGAGCTTGACGCCTACAACGACGCGCTGGATTATTATTATAAGAAAATGCTGGACGAACAGAAGTATGCAAGAAGCAGGGGAGGCTCCTCGGACGAGAGAGTACAGCAGGGAACGCTTGAAACGGTATTTGATATTCAACCAAACATACTTACACAGTCGGAATTTACCAGACGGAAACAGGCGGGGGCGTCTTCTCTTTCCGGTTATAAGAGTTATCAGGATTATGTGAATGCCATGAAAAAGAAGTATTAAGAATTTAAATGAAAGGTCGGCTTACGTCGGCCTTTTTCATTATAACCAGTTTTGACAAATTTAAGAATTAAAACTATTAACTGTTGCAAAAAATGAAAAACAATGATATAATATCATTTATCAAAAAGAAAATACCACGAAAGGTCGTGATGCCGTGCAACCGGTAATGAAAAAGCAGAAGTGGTTCAAAAAAGAGGACATCTCCCTGCACCTGATGGCTCTGCCCACGCTGATTTGGCTTGTAATCTTCTGTTACATACCGATTTTTGGTTTGGTGATGGCTTTTCAGGAGCTGAACATCACGACGGGCATTTTCGGTTCTAAGTTTGTAGGCCTTAGGAACTTCCAGTTCCTGTTTGTCAGTACGGACGCCTGGGTTATTACCAGAAACACGGTGTGCTATAACCTCGTGTTCATAGTAACCAATATGGTTCTGGCTGTCACAATGGCGCTTTTGCTTTCTGAACTCCGTTCCAGAATGCTGGCAAAAACGCTTCAGACCGTTTACATGCTGCCGTACTTCCTGTCCTGGGCGGTTGTAATGATTGTTGTTTCCGCGTTCTTGCACTATGATTACGGTATTGTGAACAAGATTGCCGTTGCGGCGGGCTGGCAGGATAAAGCGGTCGACTACTATCAGAACCGTGGCTTGTGGCCGTTTTTGCTGGTATTTATCAACGCTTGGAAGGGCGTAGGCTATCAGACGGTATTGTACCTTGCGGTTATTTCCGGTATTTCCGGCGAATACTACGAGGCTGCGGTGTTGGACGGCGCAACCAAGCGTCAGCAGGCATGGTATATCACAATTCCCCATCTGCGTCTGGTAATTGGTATTTCTATTATTCTCGCGATGGGCAACATTTTCCGCGGCGACTTCGGCCTTTTCTATGTGGTCACCAAGGACAGCGGACGCATTTACCCGGTAACGGACGTTATCGATACGTACATCTACCGATCCTTGACCAAGCTTTCCAACGTTGGCATGGCGACGGCAGCGGGTATGTATCAGTCGGTTGTCGGATTTGTGCTCATTCTGTTTGTTAACTGGGTCGTCAATAAGATCGACCCCGACAGCGCAATGTTTTAAAAGGAGGGATCGGGAATGGCAAAGGAAAAAGTTACTCCCAACCGTTTCAATCAGATTTCCACCGGTTGGAACGTTGTGTTCACGATCGCGCTCCTCATTGTGTCGCTGTTCATGCTGATACCGCTTACGCTGGTAATCATCGTATCGTTCTCCTCTGAGGCCAGTATTGCCAATATCGGTTTCAGCTTCTTCCCGCAGGAATGGTCACTTGCCGGCTACAAATACCTGATGGAGATGGGCGATCAGGTTTTGGCGTCCTATAAGATTACGATTCTGCACACCATTCTGGGTACGCTTATGAGCCTTACGGTCATGACGATGTATGCTTACGTTATATCGCTCAAGAACTTCCGGTTCAGAAAGATTTATACCTGGGTTCTGTTTTTCACCATGCTGTTCTCGGGCGGTCTTGTTCCTGCATACATCATGAACGTCCGCTACCTGAACATTGATAACTCCATCTGGATTTTCCTGCTCCCGTCGCTGGTTTCGGCGTACAACGTAATTATTTTGAGAACCTTTATCATTTCCACGATTCCCGATTCGCTGTTTGAAGCTGCAAGAATTGACGGCGCGGGGCACTTCAAGGTATTTATCTCCATCGTTCTTCCGCTTTTCAAGGCGGGTATTGCCACGATTGCGCTTTTCAACGTGGTCAATCGCTGGAACGACTGGTTTACCGGCATGCTCTATATTAAGGATTCGAAGCTTACTCCGCTTCAGACGCTGCTTAAGAACCTGCAGGACAACATCGACTTTTTGAAGCAGAACGCGCAGATTGCAGGTACGCCCGACGGACTTGCGCTGCTCGATCGCCTTCCCGACCAGAACCTGCGCATGGCCTGTACGATGATCGTCATCATCCCGATTCTGTGCGCATATCCCTTCTTCCAGCGCTACTTTGTACAGGGCCTGACCCTTGGAAGCGTAAAGGGATAATTACCATTTGTACCCATGCGGCAGGTGCCGCAAAAAAATATAAGGAGGAAACCCCAATGAAGAAACTGCTGGCAGTTGTTCTCGCGCTCATGCTTGCTCTGTCCATGGCATCCTTTGCCACTGCAGAGTCTGAGCTCCCGTACTGCGAATTCGACTGGTACATCGGTTCCACCCCGCCCACCGACCTTCAGATCGTAAATGACGCTCTGAACGAGTACATTCTCCCCATCCTGAACTGCAAAGTCAACATCACCTACATGTCCAGTGCTGACTGGGTAGAGAAGATGGGCACCATGATCGCCTCCGGCGACGACCTGGGCATCATCGGCTTCGGCAGCCAGTCCAAGTCTGACTACGTTATCGAGTCTCAGCGCGGCGCTTACTACCCGCTGACCGACCTGTTCGCCACCTATGCTCCCGGCACCTACGCTCTGTTTGATGAGGCTGTTTGGGAAGGCATGAAGATCAATGGCGAAATCTACGGCATTCCGTCTCTGAAGGATAACGGCTATTTCATCAGCGTTATCTACAATGCGGATATGATCGAAGAAATGGGCATTGAAATCACTGATTATCAGCACTCCAATTTCCGTGAGCTGGAAGACCTCTTCTACGAAGTAAAAGAGTGGCGCGATGAGAACTATCCCGAGATGAAAGATTATCCGATCGCTTGGGCAAACAACCTCATCTATCCCTACAACTTCGCATTCGAGACTTTCCTGAACGACTCCTATCTGGCAGTCGCCAACATCGAAGGCATCAATGACCTCGCTGGCTACGACACCGAGACCATCGTAAACTTCTACGATACCGAAGAGTTCCTTGAGTTCTGCCTCCAGAAGCAGAGACTGGTAGCCGACGGCATCTATCTGTACGATGAGACTGACAGAAGCGATATGCGCAAGCCCGCCAATGGCATCTGCTTCTTCACCGGCTGGGGCTACACCAACATGCAGGAGCACATCTTCTCCGAAGAGTGGACCTCCAAGATGATGATGGCCGACGTTATCTGGACCGAGACCAACAACTACTTCTCTGCAGGCACCGCAATCAGCGCCAACTGCAAAAACCCCGAGCGCGCTCTGATGTTCCTCGAGCTCGTTAACACCGATCCCTTCGTTGCTACCATGATGCGCTTTGGCGTAGAAGGCATCCACTGGGCCAAGACCGAAGACGGCGACATGACCTTCGAATTCGAAGGCAGCCGCAACGCTGATGTTGGCAACCGTGGCTACTACTTCTGGTACAATGCCCCCGTTGGCAATCTTACCATCGTTAACGCTCCCAAGTCCCTCGTAGGCGAGGACAACATCATGATGAAGAACATGATGAAGTACAACGAAGAGTGCATCGTTCCCGCACACCTCGGCTTCGTATTCGACACCACTCCCGTTGTAAACGAAGTTGCTGCCTGCACCAGCATCGTGCTTGAGTATCAGGAAGACCTGGTAAACGGCCGCTGCGAGAGCCAGGAAGAAGTTGAAGCAATCGTTGCTGAGTTCCGCGCGAAGCTCGACGCCAACGGCGCAGATGCTATCGTTGAGGAAGTACAGCGTCAGATCGATGCTTGGAAGGCTGCGAAGTAATTTCTGAGCAAACGAAAACTGATTTGATGCATTAATAATGCCGCACCGTTTTTCGGTGCGGCATTTCTGATCATGAACTGAGCTTATAAAGGAATGGAGAGGGTTTGCCCTCTCCATTCAGACCGTCAACAAAGTCTCGCAGAGAGAAAAAACTGCGAGACTTTGTATTTTTTGGTAGAAAACCAAAAGGAAAATGAAAGGAGGACGTCGAATATATAGAGTAGAGAACAAAGAAAAGAGGCAGAAAACAGATGTTGCGCGAAAGAAAGACTGAAGAACAAATGGGATATGAGATGGTGCTGCTGGAGGAGTTAGTGCCGGAAGACCATTTATTGAGGAAAGTCAAAGCAGCGGTAGATTTCAGCTTCATACACGAATTGTGTAAGGACTTATACTGTATGGATAACGGAAGGCCGGCGGTACCGCCGGAGATGCTGTTCAAGATGCTGCTGCTTGGATACCTGTATGGGATACCTTCGGAAGTAAAGTTGGCAGAAGCGAAGGTCCATCATGGCCTGCGCTTTGCTCGTATGCTCGGCATCCAAAATATGCGTGAACAATGCTTCCTGACTGCCGCAGTTCAAAACATCAAGCGCCTCGTCAAGGCGTTTTTCTCTCCTTTTTCCCTCCGC
>JAZSRC010000056.1:0-40768 GCA_045538305.1 Clostridia bacterium
TCGAGACAATCGGGGCGCATGCGTTCCAGAGCTGCGTTAATCTGGAATACATTCACTTGCCCAGCCGTCTCCGCAGCATCGGCACACATGCCTTTGCCCGTTGCCACAGCCTGAAGCAGATTGAAGTGCCGAAGGATACAATGATTGAGTATCAGGCATTCTTCATGTCAAGAACCAACGTCATTCGTGTTTGAGAAGCGTTTGCCATCGTCGTTTGCGTGCGTGAACGCCCGTTGTGCGCTCTCCAAACCTTTGTTGAGGGTTCGAGTCCTTCTGCCCCTGCCATAAGGACCAGCTTTTATAATCAGGAGGGAATGTTCATGCTCAGAGAAATAGAACGAATGCTTAATGATATCGAAAAGCAGAGGAACATCAAAATCCTTTATGCTGTAGAATCAGGGAGCAGGGCCTGGGGCTTCGCCTCGCCGGACAGTGATTATGATGTGCGCTATATCTATGTCCGTCGTTTGGAAGATTACGTGCGCGTGGATGAAATCCGGGATACCATCGAAGGCCCTCTTGATGACATAATGGACTTCTCCGGCTGGGATTTGCGCAAAGCGCTGGGACTGCTTCGACGCACGAATCCGTCCCTGATCGAGTGGGCATACTCTCCGATTATCTATCGCACCACACCGGAGTGGGAGCGTATCGCGCAGACAATACCTGCGTTTTTTGATCCGCTTTCCAATATGCACCACTATTTTTCCATGGCGCAAAGTAATTGGCATAAGCATCTGAAGGACGAATGCGTCAAGGCAAAGAAATACTTCTATGTACTGCGACCTGTGCTTTGCTGCCGATGGCTTGAAAAGCATGGCACACCCGCCCCGGTTCCTTTTGATGAACTGAGATCTGCAGCACTGCCTCAAGCGCTGGATTCTGTGGTAGACGATCTGCTGGAACGCAAAAAAGCAGCGGATGAAGCTGAGAAAATTGCGCATATCGAGGCATTGGATGCATTCCTCCTTTCTGAAATTGCGCGTATTTACGAGGTAATGAGAACTATGGGAAGAGTTGTGTTGCCTGGTTTCGATGCGCTGAATACGCTGTTTCGTGAAACAATCTATTCTTCGTGGAACGAAAACCTTTGTTGAGGGTTCGAGTCCTTCTGCCCCTGCCATGAGAACGCAGATTCGAGAGAGTCTGCGTTCTTTCTTTTGCTATTGTACAGTTCCCACCAAGGCAGAATACATTTCATCAAAGCCATCACCATACAGGTGAATGTACAGGTTATAGGTGATATTCACATCAGCATGTCCCAAGAGGCGGGAAAGTATCTTCACATCAATCCCTTTGTGATAGCAGTTCGTGGCGAATGTATGCCGAAAGACATGTTCCCCTCGGTATTCTATCCCTGCTTCATCACAGGCTTTGCGCGTCTGATACCTTAATGCCTCGTAAGACAGCCGTTCTCCATCGTCATTGACGAAAACCCATTCATTTACCCTGCGCGCATATTGTTCTTCCAATATGTTGATCGCCTCGGGCGTGAGAGGAATTGTTCTCCGGCTGCTTTCGCTTTTCACGCTGTCCTGAACAAAGGATTGCTTCTTATTCGCCAGCCTGACAACTGTATTCCTGACATTGATGCGCTTGCGTGTCAGTTGAACATCCTGCCAGCGCAAAGCAAGCACTTCACCAACGCGCAAGCCTGTTTCAATCATCAAAGCAATAGCATAATAGCCTGTCCTCCGCCCGCTGGATAATACATTCAGCAGGGCGGTTTGTTCTTGTGCGTTGTATGCTTCGATCAGGCGTTCAGGCTTTGAAACATTGTAGCGTGAGGGCAAGCGTATGCCAATGCCGGGGTCTGCGGGGATAATGTGAAGGGCGGAGGCCTGTTTCAGCGGAGCCGTCACAATACGCATCTGTTTCTTGATGGTTGATAGTCCATAGCCGCGTTTTGTGAGGTCATTTACATACTGCTGAATGTCGATACAGGTTATTTCTCCAATAGGCATAGAAGCGATTGTAAAGCCCTCCAGCGCCTTTGCAGAGGTCAAGAGCCGATCATAGGAAGACTGCTTGACGCTGTACGCCTTGAAAGTCTGCATCCATTCTGTAATGTAGCATGAAAGAGTAAGCGTCTGTTCCAATCTGACCTCTTTCTGCCAAATCACCCTTCTAAAGGCGTTTTCAGTTATCAAGGATCACAGGCTTTGAAGCCAAGTAACACTTAAATCATTGTAGATGTATAAACAGAAGGGGTCAGCGCATATTTTTCCTTGAAACACTCGGCAAAATAGCTTGGACTTGCAAAGCCTGTTTTTTCGGCGATCTCCGACATCGGAGCATATGTGTTTTCAAGAAGATCTACTGCTTTATCCAGCCGGTAATTGAGCAGATATTTCATCGGGGACATTCCGAGGAATCTGCGAAAAAGGGAATGACATGTACTGTTTCCGACTTTGCCTTCACGACTGATGTCTGACACCAGAATTTTTTCCACATAGTGCATCTGTATGTATCCCATCATTTCACGCATGGATTTAAGATCGTCGCCGTTTATACTGTTGTTCTTGCCAAACGAGATGTTTTTCAAAAGTGAATGCACAAAACCGTATGTATATGCAAGGAGAGCAAATATATTCCTGTCTATATCGGATCGTTTCTACGGTGTTGGTATCGCTATCGCTGTTTGGATACTCTTTCTCAAATTCACTTTTGGAACTGTGTTTCTGGACTTTGCCCTATGGTCTCGGCGGCGGCAGTATTGACGCAGCGTTGAACAATTATATGTCGAATAGAAATCTCCTATGGAAATTTGTCCTTGAAAAACGCTGGTGTATGAGCGATATTGGATAATAACCAATAAGACATAGATTAGAAAGCCAAAATAACTGACTATTATTCCAACGGCTTTTTTTGTCATAATGATTCTCTCCATTCAAAAAATGATGTACACCGAGCGTCCTTCGTATCACAACGCAGTAAAGTGTTTCTATGATCAAATATTATAGTCATTTGATATGATTTATCAAATATATGGTGGGCGTTTATATTATCATGACGAAATAATATATGTAAAAGAGAGGATAATCAAATGGCGCATATATGACAGTAAAAACAGCATTGAACTTAAGAGGATTACATGATATACTGATTTTAGAAAATAATGCTTGAACCATGCAATGGTGACATAAAGGGGAGAAGACAGCGATGACGATCGGTAACAGACTCAAACGCTTTCTGGCCTTGATCCTGTGTGTTTTTATTCTTTCAGGGACATATGCGCCCACATCAAAAGCGGAAGATGATTTTCTACTACAGCTGTTTCTGTTGGCGCTTCTGGAGGAATACGGCCTTACAGACATTTATGACTTGATGATGTTGATGGGCGTTGACAGCCTTGATGATCTATATGACCTATACGACGAAGATTATTATGGATACGACGATGATTATTACGGCGATTCTGATGCAGCGTATTACGATAATGATGGCTATCCCATCTACCTTGATATAGAGTCTGAATTTTACTATGGATTGTATACCGATGACAGCGCCTATATTGTCGGCTATGCAGGAAAATCGCAGCAAAAGCTGACCATTCCGTCTTATGTGGATGGATATCCGGTATATGACGTTAGCCCGTATGCCTTTGAGAACCTGTCGGGCGTAGATAAAGTTGTCATCAGTGAAGGCATCGAAAGAATTGATGAAAATGCGTTCAGCGGCTGCGATCTGAAAACGCTGATGCTGCCGGAATCTCTGCTATCCATCGAGTATAATGCTTTTGCGGATTGTCTGAGCCTGAAAGAGATTACTTTTGCAGAAGGGCTAGATTATATTGGTGTAAATGCCTTTGCCGGATGCACCAACCTTCGGAATGTTATTCTGCCAGACAGCGTAACGGAAATCGATTACGACGCTTTCTTCGATTGTAACGCATTGGAATCAGTGTATATCGGAAGAAACCTGAAGTATATGTCAGGTAACGTTTTCTCAAACGCTGATATAAAGAACTTCTCTATCAGCAAAGACAACCGCGTCTTCTGCATTGAGGACGGCGTTTTGTATAACACCGCTATAAATAGTATCGTTCGCTATCCTGGTCTTTCCCGAAAGGATACGGAGTTTACTGTGCCGGACGGAATTACTGCAGTCGAATATGCCTGCTTTGGCGATTCCAATACGCTTAAGAGGCTCATCATGCCTGATAGTGTAAAAACCATTGACGAATACGCTTTTTATGGCTGCGAACAATGCGAATTCTTTGGTCTGGGCAGCGGACTTACAACTCTTGGCGACATGGCGATACCGACCAACCAGCTGCGCGGCATTCAGCTGCCCTCCAGCCTTACGTCGATACAGGACCTTTCTCTGTTTATATGGAAAGATGAGCCTTCGGCTTACGATGAGCTTTGGATTGTCGCCTATGATGGATGCCCTGCAGCCGAATGGGCCAAAGAGCAGGGCTACACGGTATACCCTCCCAGCGAAGGCGCGCTGGTCGCAATTGGTGCGTTGGAGGAAAAAAATGGCGTACTCACGGTCGATCAGTACATCTCATTGTTTGGTGAAACAATAACGCTTGATTTGCAGGCGACAGGCTATGGATCCGGATCTGTACGTTTTATTATCGAAGGCGAAGAAGTAGCCACGGCTGAATTAACCGAGAATACTGCCAGCTGCAGTTTCATTCCCGCAAAAGAAGGTGTGTACACCGTTTCTGCACTGATGGGACTGGAAACGATCGCCTACGCTCAGATTGCTGTTTCCGGTGATGGACCGTTGACGATCCAGAAGATTCCAGAACATTGCTACCATGAATATGCTCATATTGCAATGCCTGATTATGTAGAAATCAAATACCGCGACGACGGGCTAGAGGATGAGCATATAAAGAGCGAAGTTACACACGAAGCATGGGTTTGCTCCCGTTGCAAGGCATACTGCATTGAAGAAGGCGCAATTAAAACGAACAGCGGGCTCGTACCCCATGAGCTCACCCTGAGCGGATATTGCCCCTGCGGAAAACGCATTACCGAAGGTGTTTTCCCTGTGAATGAAGTTTCGATTAAAGACGGCATTCTTCCAACTGCAGTTTGGTGCTACACACTGAGCGAATGTGCCTGGTACAATACGAAGGAAGGAGAAGCTGCAGGAGCACTTGCTGCTAATACGCCGGTGCAGGTGATGGGCTTTGATTCCGGCTATGTATTGACTGCAATTCCCAGCAAGGTATCTGTGACCAACATTTCACCTGCATTTCTTACCGGCAATGTACGCACCGAACTTCCGGATAAGGAAGAAATTGTTTATATCCCGGCAGGGTATCTTGCCCTGTTGCCGCTGGAAAACCCTGCACAGTATGGTTATCACAAGGCTCTTACACCGGACAAAATGCGGCTTAGTCAGCTTCCCTCACAAGAAGCGGTCTATGAATACTACCAGGATGTGCGGCTATGGGATAACTACCTTCACGATGTATCTTCCTATGAAAACAGCCAGTTTGATTATCAGACGCTGCGATATGAACTGCTAAACGAACTCTATCGGAACTATGACGAGACCTTGCTCGCATTAGGCGGCGTGGATATGCTGATCGATTTTGAAGCGATTCTTGAACTGGATATCGTGGATCAATTCAGACATTACGACAGATCTGTGCATCGCAGCATGCCCGCAATGGATTCCTTAAAGGCATTTGCAGACGCGTTAGGATATGTGGATTATCTGAAAGAATACAATAAAGCAACTGGCATGATCGATAAGCTGATTAAAGTGCGCAATGTATTTAGCGATAAGCATACATTTTACAAAGAAATGACGGATGAGCAGAAGGAAGCATTTGAAGAGTTCTTTGACGATATAGATGACTTGCCCATAATCGATACTGTCGATGATTTTTTCGAGAGTTTGCTTAAACGCATCGCCGGAACAAAAGCATGGGAGAAGTTCAAACCGTGGCTAAGAGGCGGGGCAAAGATTACCGATGAAGTCGCAGATTATATCGATATGGTTCTGCCCGTGTTCGATGTAATCTTCGTTGGCGCTTTGTTGGAAGATTTCTTTAGTCATCTAGCACCCGAGCAAAAGGCTGCCTTGAAGGTGCTTGCCGAAAATCAAAACGATCCCTATATTGCTACAATTGCTCAATACGCATTGAGTACCGATCTTCTGCACGACTATTTTATTGATGCAATGGTCGCAATGGTAGGCGGAAAAGTTGAAGACGCACTGATAAAAAAGACCTTCATAGGAAGAGCCTATAAATTGTATCAGAGCGTATTCAACCTCTTTATGATCGGAACGGTAGACACCGCTACGGAAACCTACAATACAGAACTCGTGCGTTATATGGCATATGAGACGGCGCGCATCGGTGTAAGCAGCGTATTGTCGGAACGACTGGGCAACATGCCTAATCAGCCGAATGCCTCGCAGCTTACAGAGCTTGAAGCACTGGTCAATGAATACGTTCGCCTCTCAAAGATTGCTCATCCAAACAGGAACTCAACCTTTGCAAAGCTTGCAAATGAAGAAATTACCCGCTGCAGGCTATACGATCACGCTCCTTCGGCCATGCCTGAAAAGCCGATACTGTTCATATATCAGCCCTGAAAAAGAGGGGAGCAAGCTATACAAGATTTGATATCCGGATAAGCTTTATCGAAATGATTGTACTCGTTAATAGGATACTGTTGTTCAAACACAGTTCTGCCCCTCTGAGTTTTCATATGAATTGGATCAGTCTCCCTCTCATAAGCGCTTCTTCTGAAAAAGAGGCGCTTTTTCTTTTAAGCAAATGGAAGTAAAGGGTACTTTCGTCGAGCCAATCTTAACAAAAATGAAGATGGTAACAAGGCTTCACAGTGTTATCTGCATTACCAATTAGCTTAGAAATAGTGATTATATTCATTCATCTATTGCAAATAATGCGTATATATGATACAATTTCAATAACCCCCATAGGGGGATGTTATGGAGGGAAAACATGACACATCATCATAATTCTCAGCCAATTGTCAATCGACTGTCGAGAATCATTGGACATCTTGAAGCGATTAAGGGAATGGTTAAAGAAGACCGCGATTTAAGTGAAGTGCTTACACAGATTGCGGCTGTCAAATCCGCAATCAACAATGTTGGCAGAGAGATTCTTAAAGAGCACATATCCCACTGCGTTGTAGAGGCAATAGAGCAGGGAGATCATAAGGTTCTTACCGATTTGAACACTGCGCTCGATCAATTTATGAAATGAGGGACCAGTATGGGGGAGAAGCAGCGCCGCAGAATTCTGTTTGCGATTCTTGCCGCTGCATTTTATGCATTGAACTCGCCTTTATCGAAAATACTTATAAGCAAAATATCGGCAGCAATGATGGCGGCGTTTTTGTATCTTGGCGCCGGAATGGGCATGGCTGTTTTACAGATCATAATCAATCGGGATCATTCTTCAGCCCGTGAGCAGAAGCTGACCAGAAAAGAGATGCCATATACAATCGGGATGGTGATTCTTGATATAGCTGCGCCGATTGCGCTGATGTTTGGAATCAATAAGACCTCTGCCGCAAATGCTTCCCTTTTGAATAATTTCGAGATTGTCGCTACCTCTTTGATCGCCTTGTTTGTCTTTGGAGAGGCGATCTCGAAGAAATTGTGGATTGGGATCGTTCTTGTAACCCTTTCGAGCATGATTCTTTCCATACAGGATATAAGCAGCTTTTCTTTCTCGGCAGGTTCCATATTTGTTATGATTGCCTGTATCTGCTGGGGTTTTGAAAACAACTGCACAAGAAAGCTCTCTTCAAAGAATCCGTTTCAAATCGTTGTGATTAAAGGAATCTTTTCAGGCCTGGGCTCTTTGATCATAGCGCTCAGCATCGGAGAAGCATTCCCGGACATGATCAGCATACTGTTTGCTCTTTTACTTGGATTTGTAGCCTATGGCCTTTCTATCGTATTCTACATATATGCACAAAGAGAGCTGGGGGCGGCAAAGACAAGCGCTTACTATGCTATCGCGCCTTTCATCGGAGTTGCACTGTCGCTTTTGATCTTTAAAGAGATTCCTTCGATCAGCTTTGTCGTCGCATTGTTGGTGATGATTGCAGGGACATATGTGGTAACATTTGCAGACAATGAATAATACGTCGACTTCTGTACTGTCAGGGATTTAACAAAATGGCTCAATGCTGTGAACATCGAGCCATTTCTTATTCGTTAGCACTGGATTCATTCGCAGAAGAAACGATGTATGTATGCGCCTTTCCGGTTTCGTTTTCACTTGCACCTTTTATAAACCGAGAAGCTGCTTTTTCTTGGCGTCGAATTCCTCCTGAGTGATGATGCCGGAATCCAGCAGTTCTTTGTACTTCTTGATTTCGTCTGTAGTATGTACTTCTTCCAATGCAGCAGTAGGTGCAGGCGCACTGGCGGATTGGAGTTTTACAAGTATGACAGAACAGATCTCTTCCCGATTCTTCACGTGATTGATTTTATATGTAAATCCGTTGCCGCGAATTTTCAGGCCTTTGAGACTCTTATTGTCAATACTCATAATATCCTTGATCAGGAACTGTTTTACAGGACGCTTTCCCTTATAAGCAGTAATATGATCCTCTTCAATTACCATTGTCTTCTTGCCGGAGGATATATACAGTACGCTAAGCAGCAATACAATACAGAACAAAGCTGCACTGACTATATATCCTTCAATACAATTCGCGGTGGTATACTCTGCATACGATGTGTATTTGAGATATTCAGAAGCGTAATAGCAGTCATATCCTTCTTCGGTAAGCATTTTTGCAATGCTTTTATCCACATCTCTGTATACGTATCCGATACCCTGATACCAATACTGTAAATGTCTGTACATAGCCCGCACGGTTTCCGGTTCTATAGTCTTATTACGAAACTTGTCCTGTGTTTGAACAATGATAGAAGCAGCATAATCCTGAGCTTCCTTATATTTGCTGTATTGAGAAAACGTCGATACAAAAGTTACAACGAAAGCAACGATAACAATAAGCCAAAGAAGTACGATTTTTTTGCTATTCTTGATTTTCTCACTGGTAATCACAACAGAACCTCCTAAAAGTATTTTACATAGAAAACCGCGTGAATTGATGCGTAAATTCATGCGCGTTTTGCCTGTATTCATAATGCGGACTATGTGAATCAGTATTTTATCATATCCGGCAAACAAAATCAAGTATGTACCGGTCGCTTTGGAGATTGTACACTTATACAATAATGATTTAAAGTGGAAATAGATATGAAAAAGCCTCTTAAGCCATATAGCTTAAAAGGTCTTAAATAAACGATTGCAGCAATCAGGTTCGCTGAACTATACTTAGTCAGTTAAAATATCAGCAGTTTTCAATGGCGGTGCGGAAAATCTCCTGAATCTCTTCCATAGGCTTTCCGAGCTTTTCGGTAGCGACATCAAGAACGGGGCGACGATCATGCAGCGCAGTTTTAACGATGTCGGTTGCCTGCTCATAACCTATTACCGGGCAAAGCGCAGTTGCAACAGCAGTAGAATTCATAAGATTACGCATGCAGTTTTCCTTGTCGGCTTCAATTCCTTCAATGCAATACTTTTCAAAAACGCCAGACACACGCCTGAGCAGATTGATCGACTCGAACAAAGAGTGGAAAAGGATGGGTTCAAAGGCGTTCAGCTCGAGCTGACCGGCTTCAGCTGCCATACCAATGGTTACATCATTACCGGCGATTCGGAAAGCAACCTGAGACACAACCTCGGGCATTACGGGATTGATCTTACCGGGCATAATTGAGGAACCGTGCTGACGGGCAGGAAGCTTGATTTCAACAAAGCCTCCTCGCGGGCCAGAAGACATCAGGCGAAGGTCGTTGGAAATTTTGGACATGATCAGTGCGCAATTGCGGATTGCTGAAGAAACCTCTACAAAACCGTCGGGATTCTGCGTAGCGTCGATCAGATTTTCCGCCTGTACGAAGGATTCGCCCAGCTCATACGCAAGGACATGGCAAACATTGTCAACATATTCCCTAGTGGCGTTGATGGACGTACCAATTGCGGTAGCACCCATGTTCAGTACGAGCATTTCCTTTCTGGCATGACGAATTCTGGAAACCCCGCGGGAAAGCGCGTTAGCATATGCGGCAAACTCCTGACCGAGACGAACCGGAACCGCATCCTGCAGCTGAGTTCGTCCAAGCTTTATGATATCCTTGAATTCTTCTGCCTTGCTGTACAATGCAGAGATCAGGCTGTCGAGGGAGAGTATGAGCTTGTTGAGCAGCTTGAGCGTAGTCAGTTTGCCTGCAGAAGGGAATACGTCGTTGGTAGACTGCGCCATATTGACATGATCGTTCGGATGTACAATATATTCGCCTTTGCAGCCGCCCAGTATTTCGGTTGCGCGCGTAGCGATAACCTCGTTGGCATTCATATTGGCGGAAGTACCGGCTCCGCCCTGAATGGGGTCTACTATGAACTGATCTCTGAGCGAACCGTTCAGTATTTCGTTGCAGGCAGTGACAATTGCGTCGCGATACTCAACCGGCAAAGAACCGGCTTTATAGTTTGCCATGGCAGCCGCCTTTTTGATTTCAACAAGGCTGTCGATAAACTCTGGCTGCATAAACTGGCCGGAAAGAGGGAAATTCTGCTGTGCGCGTATACTCTGCACACCATAGTATACGTCGTCGGGCAATTGTACAGGACCCAGAGAGTCTTTTTCAATACGCATATATATCATTCCTCCTGATAGTACCAATCACGAATCATAACTTGCAAATTATAACATGTGGCATATTAAAGTGCAAGTAATCTTTCATAAATGGTTGTGAAGATCTTGTTTATTCTAAAATATTGGAAACGGAAACTGCTTGCAATTCAGCATTTGGAAGAATGGTATAATACCTTCATGAAGTAAGGATACAATACGATTAAAGGAGAACGAATATGAAAACGAAATTCAAAGAATTATTTCAGGATCAGAAGCCGGTAATGGCAATGCTCCATCTGAAGGGCGATTCAAATATGACAATGCTTGAGCGTGCAAAGATGGAATCGCGCTGTTATCTGGAAAATGGGGTAGAGGCGCTGCTGGTAGAAAACTATTTCGGATCTGCTTATGATTGCGAAACGGTGCTAGCCTGGCTTCAGCAGGAATATCCCAGCGTTGTGTACGGTGTAAATATTCTTGGGGATTATAAAAAAGCATTTGAACTGGCAAATAAGTATGAAGCAAAGTTTATTCAGATTGATTCTGTTTGCGGTCACTTGAGGCCGATGCAGGATTTGAAATATCAAGAAAAGTTGAATGAACTGCGCAGCCAGTCCAATGCAGTCGTACTTGGCGGTGTGCGCTTCAAATATCAGCCGGTAAACTCGGGCAGAACGCAGGAGGAAGATCTGCTTTTGGGTATGGAAAGATGCGACGCCATTGTTGTTACCGGAGAAGGCACAGGAATCGCTACGCCCATTGGTAAGGTAGTTGAATTCAGAAAAACAATAGAAGAGTTTCCTTTGATTATGGGCGCTGGCGTAACGCCGGATACACTTTCAGAAACATGTGCCTACTGCGACGGCATGATTGTTGGAAGTTATATGAAGGATCATCATAGAGATATCGGCGACATAAATGCAAAGTATGTTAAAGAATTCATGAAAAGAAAAAAGCAGATTCATTCATTCTGAAAGAATGCTGGCCCGTTTACAAAGATAGGGTCAGCATTTATATTTCAGAACCCATAAACCACAATACACGAAAAGGCTATAAACTCCTATTGAAGGTTTATGGATTTATGGTGGTAAGCATTATTGACATTTGGTTGCAATAATGTTAGTATCGAAAACAGAAATAAACGGTGCGGGAGGAAATATGAATACGGCTCTGTTGACGATTGACGATGTACCGTCCAAGAATACTCCAGCAATTGTAGATTATCTGAAGGAGAAAGGCATTCAGCCGATTCTGTTCGCTACAGGAGAAAATATTGAACGACATCACGAAGAAGCAATGTATGCCGTTAAAAGCGGAATACTCCTCGGTAATCACAGTTATTCCCACAGGCATTTTTCAGAAATGACGCTGAGTGAATGCATTGAGAAAATTGAAAGGTGTGAAGATGTGCTTGATAAGCTGTACGAAAAGTGCGGTTATGTACGTGCGGTCAGACCGTTTCGCTTTCCGTATGGCGATAAAGGCGGCGAAAACCGTCAGGCGATTGATATGTATTTGAGAGAAAAGCGATTTGATAAAGTGTATGACCTCGATATACCCTATGAATGGTGGAAAAATTCCAAACTGAAAACGGATATCGATACATTTTGGACATTTGATTTTGAGGAATACAAAATTGACAGGGAAAAAGGGTTTACACTTCAAAATGTATGGGATAAAATTCTTGATCCAAATCCGGAATATGGGGCGGCATTGTTCCGCGAAGGTCATAGACATATACTTCTTATGCATGCGCACGATGATACAGAGAAAATCGTGCCCTGTTACTGGAAGCTCTTTTTAGATTATCTGTTTGACAACGGAATTGTGTTCGAAGCGCCGCGATTTGTGAAAGCATAAACATATTGTAATTCTGAAGAGGGGAGAATTCGGTTTGCAGAGCGGAATCGATATGACAACAGGAAAGCCGTTAAAGCAAATCCTTCGCTTCGCTTTTCCGATTATGCTTACATCTATTTTGCAGCAGGTTTATTCCCTTGCCGATGGTATTATTGCTGGAAGATTTTTGGGAATAAACGCTTTTTCTGCAATTACTGCGGCCGGTTTTATTGCCTGGCTTCCGCAAAATATGATTCTGGGAATTACCCATGGTTTCGGTGTTGTGCTATCCCGCCTGTTTGGCGCGGGCTTAAGTGAAGAGTTTAAAAAGGCAAACCAGCGTTCATGCATATTGACATGCATATCGGCGCTGTTCTTTAGCGCAGTAATACTCATATTGCTTGAAAAGCTCTTGGTAATTCTGAATTTTCCGACGGAGCTTTGGAAGGATGCTTCCGAATACTTGGTCGTAATACAGGCCGGCCTTATATTTTTTGCCTTATTCAATTGGGCGGCATCTGCGCTTCGGGCAATGGGGGACAGTAATACACCATTTTTCGCAATGATCGTTTCCTTTGCGATCAATCTTGCGCTCGACTTTGCATTTATAAAGGTATTTGGTATGGGAGCAATCGCGCCGGCTCTTTCAACGGTAATCGGGCAGATTGTTTCATTCCTATATTGCTTGACTGCTTTGATGATACGCAAATACAGTTTTCCCAAGAGGGCAAATTTGCGGGTCGACGGCAGTGTAAAACAGCTTTTGTATATGAGCGTGCCTCCTATGATCCGCGATGGCGTAATTGCGGTTGGAGGACTCGCCGTCCAGAGCGTGGTAAATGAATTCGGTATCGTTGTGCTTGGCGGTATGGCAGCTGCAAACCGGTTCTTTTCCGTGATCAGTATGGCCGGAGGATGCTTTGAAGGCGCTGTTTCTACTTATGCAGGTCAGAACTTTGGCGCGGGCAATTTTGGTCGTATTCGTAAAGGGATCAAGGATACACTGGTATTATCCATGCTTTTTGCCGTTTTATCGATAGCGGTATTCTGGTTACTTGCGCCGGTCATGATACGAATCATCATCGGCCCTAATGAAACGGAGATTCTATCAATGGGTGTTTATTGGCTGCGCTGTTCGCTTCTGTTTTTACCGTTTCTGCATGCTATGTTTATCTACCGACCGGCTATACAGGGTATGGGTTCGTCGATAACGCCGATGATCTCCGGTTTTTCAGAGCTTGGTATGCGCCTTTTTTGCGTTTACCTGCTTACAGAGTCTATCGGTTATACATCTGCGTGTATTGCGGACGGTACGGGTTGGCTTTTGGCAAGCGCAGTTCTGCTGATAAGGTACATAATACTGATTGACAAATACGATCCTGCAAAATTGATAAAAAACAGGGCATAAAACGTCATTGACAAATAAAGGCCATTGATGTACAATCCCCTTCGGCTGAGAATACAGTTATTGAAAGAAAAAATGAAAGCTGTGTTACGAATGTTTGCTGATTTTTTCGGATTTAATGGCTATACGCGTGTACCGGAAGGCTATCTCTCTTGGCAGCATCTGACATTTGTCTCATCACTGATGGCTGTTATGGTTGCGCTGGCGGTTGTACTTGGAAAGCGAAACAGAAACAAGTCGAATAAAAAGCGTAACAAAGTTCTGATCATAGCAACCATACTGATGGAGCTCTTCGAGATTTCAAAAATCGTGCTGAAATGTACGGTTGGCGGTAATCCTCGAGCATGGCTGCAAGAATTACCGCTTTATATGTGCAGCATACAACTGATTACGCTTCCATTGGCTTCCTTTGCAAAGGGAAGAATCAGGGAAGCCGCCCTCGACTTTGTTTGTATGTTCGGCGTTTTGGGCGCTGTACTTGGAACCTATGGTGCAGGTCAGAATTACGCGTGTTATCCGGTGCTTTCATTTGACAATGTCAATTCCGGTCTTACCCATTCCATAGCAGGATTTTCTTCTTTGTATATCATGATCAGCGGCATGGCGTCTATGAAAAAGGAGAATTCCCTGATCAGCCACGGGATTATCATTGCCTTCGGCATAGTGGCTTACTGTGTCAACCTTGTTTTAGAAACAAACTATATGTTCCTTGTGCGAGGCGACGGAACACCGTACGACATTCTGTTTAACCTCGTATCCGGGAATAAAGTATTGTACCCGCTGGGCGTAATTGTGCTGTTTATATTGTATATGATTTGCTTCCGCTTTATTTTCGTAAAAGTTTTAAATCGGAAAAAAGCAAAATAACACCGATATTAAAAGAGAAACCCGTGCCCAAATGGCAAGGGTTTCTCTTTTATAGAAAGCATAGGAATGTTTGCGTACGATACTGTTATTCTGTAATCCCGGCTGTTTCCAGAACTGCGTAATATGCGTATTTCGGCCTTGCTTTTTCATCAAACAACAGCGGATATTCGTCCGAGCGCCAGCTGCGGTCATCCGTTACACCCCATAGCTGTACAGCTTCAATATGATCGGCATAATCAATGAAAATCTCAAACAGATCCTTATAGCGGTATGCCTGAATGCGTTTTTGAAGATCGCTGTTATCGGTAATTCCAACATCCATCTCACTGATCCGGATTTTCAGATTCTTGCCGGAGATCAATTCAAAAGCCTTTCTTACGGAAGAAGGTGCGGGGCTGTTCCCGGAATAATGCGCTTGGAAACCGTAACCGTCGATAGTACCGTCTGCAATTAAGCTGTCAAGAAGCTTGCAGATTGCTGAAAGCTTTGGTTCCATGGGTGTATTATAGTCATTGTAGTAAAGAAGCGTACCCTCAGGCGCGTATTTACGGGCATATTCAAATGCGCGATTCACAAAATCCTGCCCGACAACATTTGTCCAATTCGATTTACGCAGTACGCCGCCCGCATCTGCTACCGCCTCGTTTACCACATCCCAGGATACGATAACGCCCGGATAATTCGTTTCGGTATACTCAAAAACCTGCCTGATATAGTTTTCCATTCTTTTGAGCATAACTTCCCTGGTTACATAAGCGCCGGTGGAGGAATAGCCTTCTCTGAAAAATGCATCCGGAGTTTGCGAATGCCATACAAGCACATGCCCATGCAGCTTTAAACCGTTGTTTTTGCAGTAATCCAGCAGCGATTTTGCCCTTGTAAATGTAACGGCTACCGCTGTTTCATCGCTTTTGGCCAATGCCCTTGAGGCGGAGATATCAATAACAGCGTCCGGCTTAAACTCATTTTCATGGGTAATAATATTGAACTGCTTCGATACAAACTCCATGCGCGGCTTATCCAGCAGCTGCGTATTGTTAAGCGCGCAACCAAAATCGAAATACCCACTAAAAGTATCCTTGAGGGATGGAAGCGTGTGATCGTAAATGATGCCTGAAGGCTCAACAGAAATATCCTTTATCATAAAATCTATCGTTCCGTTCGCTACCGTTTCAACATACAGTATATAGTTGTCGTACGCAGCAGGTGTGTAAGTTCCGGAAATCACCGTCCAAACGCCGCGCTTCA
Organism: Clostridia bacterium; assembly: GCA_045538305.1. GTDB lineage: Bacteria > Bacillota > Clostridia > Christensenellales > Aristaeellaceae > SFHK01. The sequence continues at coordinate 16,033 of JAZSRC010000056.1, forward strand.
TCGTTGCTTTTGCGAGATTCTCATAAGATTCGATGCCAAATTTCGAATGGGCAACAGATACCATAAACTCCGCACTGTCAACATCGTTCTGCTTTACGGCAAACGAGAACTCATATTTCTGACCCGGCGTAAGGTTGAAATCGCGTCCGGGCGAATTCCAAGCGGCTGTGCGTCCGGTAATTTTCAAAAATATCCCTGTGTTTTCCAGTTCCGCCGTGCCTGTGCTTCTCGGGTACCAGCCGTCAAAATCGTTTGAAAAATCAGACCGGTATCCCGTAAGAATTTCATCCTCCGCCAATGCGCTTACAAGGAGCATCAGAACGAGTATCAAAAGCAGCATGAATACTCTTTTCATTCAAAACAACCTTTCATTTATACTACCTGTATTTTACACGAAAATGCATAGAAAGTGTTTTACAAATATGTTTCAAAATAGTCGGATAAATCCTAAAAGAAGCAGAAAACGGCAGAAAAGGCTTGTCTAAGCACAATAAAAGAGATATAATAAAGTTTGGATAAGAATGTGACGTATAATATAGAGGGATGGTGACAATATCATGGCTATGAATGTAAAGCTGACCGGCGTTAAAGGATTTATTGAAAAGCGTGAAATTGAGTATATGACTCCGGCTCTGAACGCGGCAAACGAGCTTCTTTTGAGCAGAAAAGGCCCCGGCAATGATTTCCTCGGATGGTTGGACCTGCCTGAAGAATATGATAAGGAAGAGTTCGCACGCATTCAGGCGGCCGCAAAGAAAATTCAGGGCGACAGCGAAGTGCTGGTGGTAATCGGCATTGGAGGCTCCTACCTTGGCGCTCGTGCAGCCATCGAGTTCTGCAAAGGCCAGATGTACAACAGCATCCGCGAGGAGAACATTCCCGAAGTGTATTTCGTCGGCAGCAGCATCTCTTCATCCTACATCAACGATGTAGTGAAGATCATCGGCGAACGCGATTTTTCTGTGAATATCATTTCTAAGTCCGGTACCACTACCGAACCCGCAATTGCATTCCGCATTTTCAAAAAGATGCTGGAAGAGAAGTACGGCAAGGAAGGCGCCAAGGGACGTATTTATGCCACAACCGACAAGGCGCGTGGCGCACTGAAAGCATTGTCCGATGCTGAAGGCTATGAAACCTTCGTTGTACCGGATGACGTTGGCGGACGATTCTCCGTGCTGACCGGTGTGGGTCTGCTTCCCATTGCGGCAGCCGGAATCGATATTGAAAGAATGATGAAGGGCGCGCAGGACGCCCGAAAGGTATGCTTTGACGGCGATATCAATACAAACCCCTCCTTTCTGTATGCCGCCGTACGAAACATCCTCTATCGCAAAGGCAAGGCCGCCGAGATTCTTGTAAACTATGAACCCGCTCTCACCATGATGGGCGAATGGTTCAAGCAGTTGTATGCCGAAAGCGAAGGAAAAGACAATAAGGGCATTTTCCCGACGTCTGCTAACTTCTCTACCGATCTTCATTCCATTGGTCAGTTCATTCAGGACGGCACCAGAAACCTGTTTGAAACCGTCATCTGGGTAAATACACCCAGAAGCGAAGCCTATATTGAAGAAGCGGCCGAGGATATTGACGGACTGAACTATCTTGCCGGAAAGAGCGTACAGTTTGTAAACTCCAAGGCCTATCAGGGAACGCTGATGGCGCATATGGACGGCGGTACGCCCAACATCATAATCGAAATTGACGAAGCCGATGCTTACCACTTCGGTTATCTGGTGTACTTCTTCGAGAAAGCATGCGGCCTGTCCGGCTATATTCTGGGTGTAAATCCGTTTGATCAGCCCGGTGTAGAAGCTTATAAAAAGAACATGTTTGCGCTTCTCGGAAAGCCCGGATATGAAGAGCGTAAAGCAGAGCTTGAAAAGCGCCTGTAAAACCAAAACAACGTTGTGAGCGCCTCCTTTTTAGGAGGCGCGTGTTTCATACAATGAGTCCCAATTTTGCTTTGAAAGGAAACGCCCATGCTTAAAATCATTCTTGCGCCCATTGTGGGCGGCGTAATCGGCTATATTACAAACGATTTAGCGATCAAAATGCTGTTTCACCCGCATAAACCTCTGTATATCGGTAAATGGCATGTACCTTTCACACCGGGGCTTATTCCATCGCAAAAGGAACGAATTGCAAAATCCTTAGGCGGCGTAATCAGTAAACAGCTTCTAAATGCGGAAACAATACAAAAAGAAGCGCTGAAAGAAGAAAACGTAAAATCATTAAAAAGAGGCGTGGAAAGCACGCTCACCAATCTTTTTCAGGATGAAACTATTATCCGCGAAAAACTGGAAACACGATTTGCGCCCGAAAAAATCGCGCTGTTTGAAGATCAGTTTACGGACATGATGGCAGACGCCATATTTATACAGATACGAAAAGCTGGAATTGGTACCATCGTATCGCATGCGATCATGGAAGCTGCCAGCGAAAAGCTTCAGATTTTTGGTATCAGCCTTGCGCTTCTTGGCGGCGCTGCAGGCATTGAACGCGCGATAACCAGCATGATTGACGCAAAGATCGAGGAAAAGGGACCGGAAATGATACGCTCAAAGGTAGAAGAGATGGAAAAGGATTTTCTGTCCCGAAAAATTTCGGACATATCTGGAGCATATGCAGCAAAGATTCCGGAGATTGCAAATAAGATTGTCGGTCTCTATGAAACGATCATTACCAGGCATTTGGGAAGCTTGCTTGATAAGGTAAAGATTGATGTGATTATAGAAAACAAGATTGCTTCTTTTGATGCTGCTCAGCTTGAAAAAATGATTTTTGGAATCATGAAACGGGAATTGAACGCCATCGTCTACCTTGGAGCAGCGCTTGGCTTTCTGATGGGCTTTGTCAATCTGCTATGGTAGACGGGAAAGGAAGATGACTATGAAGGTACGCTGGGAACATTTGACTCCGCCGGAATTTCGAAAGCTGGCAAAGGAAGAAAAGGTATGCCTTCTTCCAATTGGATCCCTCGAAAGACATGGAGAGCACCTTCCGCTTGGAACAGATGCATTGACAGCGCATAGAATTTGTGTTATGGCAGCAGAAGAAGAACCTTGCGTGGTATTTCCGCCATACTGGTTCGGACAGGTGCACGAAGCCTCTTGCTTCCATGGCACTGTAAACTTTCCCGGTGAAATGCTGTATAAAATGCTTGAAACATTGCTGGATCAGATTGCGCTGAATGGGTTTACAAAAATACTGATTGTCAGCGGACATGGCGGAAACACGGATTGGCTTCACTATTTCCAGATGACGCAATGCGACAGAGAGACTGATTATACCGTATATTCTGTTTTCGATACGCATGGAGACCATGTCCGGGCGCTTTCCGATATCTGGGATACGCCTGCCGGCGGACATGCGGACGAAAAAGAAACCAGCGTTATGATGGCCATAACGCCGGATGCCGTAAAAATGGAGTATCAGAAGTTTGATGAGCCCATCCTTTCAAAAGGTATGCACGACCACCTGAAGGAAGTTCATACCGGCCTTTGGTGGTATGGTAAATATCCCGAACAGGTAACCGGTACGCCTTCTGCGGCAAGTAGAGAAAAAGGAGAAAAGGTACTTGAAGCGGCCAAGCTTGATTTGATTGAAGCAATACGCCTGGTGAAAGCAGACGAAACGGTTCCAAAGCTTCAAAAAGAGTTTTACGAAAGACGCAAGGCACTAAAAAAGTTCTGACAGAATGAAAACGTATGCTTTTTATACTGAAACATACGGTGAATAAGAAAAAGTTAACGGGTATAAGGAATACTCAGTATATATCATACAGGGAGGCATTTCATGCAGACGCTCACAACCATTCTTTCAAAAGCGCTACCGGTATTTATTGTACTTGCCATCGGCATGCTCACACGGAAAAAGAACCTGCTTTCCCGCGAGGGAATCAGCAATATGAAGAGTTTTGTTGTAAACATTACGCTTCCGTTTGTTATGTTCTCGGCGTTTGCAAAGGCCGAATACACCATCAACAGCTTGCTTACGCCTTTAACAATATTCGTTATCTGCGTACTGATGCTTTTGCTCGGCCGCATCGGATGCAAGACCATGCGCGTATCCGGTAAGCTCTCGCCGTATCTTGCTACCGGTTTTGAAGCCGGCATGCTTGGTTATGCTTTGTTTGCATTGTTGTTCCCCGAAGAAAAGACGGATGCGTTTGCATCGATCGATCTTGGACAAGTGCTTTTTGTGTTTACGGTGTACAAAGCGCTTCTTGCAGGTAAGGGGAATCTGAAGAGCGTATTTTCCGAGGCGATCCATGCGCCAACTGTTTGGGGTATTCTGATCGGTCTTGTTGTTGGCGTAAGCGGTCTGTATAAAGCCCTTGAACCAAGCGGTATATCCGGCGTGCTCGATTCCGTATCCGATTTTATCGCTGCTCCGACCAGCGCCGTTATACTCCTTACCATTGGCTACGACCTTGCGCCCGGTTCGATCAATTGGCGGAAAACCGGAAAACTGATTGCATTAAGGCTTTTGGTTGCAGGCATAGCCCTTGGAATTGTCTATCTGTTTGACCGGTTTGTCCTCGGCGGCATCATGCACACTGGTGCATTGGTGCTCATGTTCATTCTTCCGCCTCCGTACGTTCTGCCTGTTTTTGCAGATGTGGAGGAGGAGCGCGGCGATATTTCCTCCGCGCTATCGGCGCTTACGCTTGCAAGCATCATTCTCTTTATGATCATGACAATCGCTTTCCGATAAAACATGAACGTTGGCATTGTGTTATCGTTCACCCTTCACTGAAACCGGATGTATAAAACTGATATCAATCGAAAATCAAAACAGAGCGGGGGATTCATACATGCAGAAAAGCAGATTGAAAAAATACGCAAAGTTGATCGCGAAAATGGGCGCAAACGTTCAGAAAGGGCAGGACGTTATATTGAATGCCGGACTCGATCAGCCTGAATTCGTCGGTATGGTGGTAGAGGAACTCTATAAGCTTGGCGCGAGGAAGGTTCATGTAAAATGGAATATGTCCAGTCTTACCAAGCATCACGTAAAATACCAAAGCATGAAAACGCTTTCGACGGTTGACAGCTACGAAGAGGCTGAATTAAAATTCGCAGCCGATGTGCTCCCGGCGCGTATCAGCATTATTTCTCCGGATCCCGACGGACTAAAAGGCATTGACGTTCAGAAAATGAGCAAAGGACAGCAGGCCAAATACCCGGTCATCAAACCCTACAGGGATGCTATGGATGGAAAAACGCAGTGGACAATTGCGGCTGTTCCCAGCAAGCCTTGGGCAAAGAAGGTGTTCCCGAATGATCGCATAACCGTCGCTATGGAAAAGCTGTGGGAAGCAATTCTTGAAACTGCCCGAGTGAACGACGATCCGATCATGGCCTGGGAGGCGCATAACGCGGATGTGCAAAGCCGCTGTGAATATCTGAATTCACTTTCGCTTACTGCGCTTAAGTATAAAGCTTCTAACGGAACTGATCTGACGGTCGGTATGATTGACGGAGGCCTGTTCTGCGGGGCTATAGAGACCACAAAAGGCGGCGTTGCTTTTAACCCAAACATTCCTACAGAAGAATGCTTTATCACGCCCAAAAAGGGCGTTGCGGAGGGGATCGTGTATTCATCCATGCCGCTTTCCTATCAAGGGGCGCTGATCAATAATTTCTATCTGAAATTTGAAAACGGCCGCGTCGTTGAAGCGCACGCGGAGCAAAATGATGAACGACTTCAGAAAATGATTCATATGGATGAAGGCGCTTCTATGCTTGGCGAATGCGCGCTTGTACCGTTTGACAGCCCGATAAACAAAACGGGTCTGCTTTTCTACAATACGCTCTTTGATGAAAATGCAAGCTGCCATTTTGCCCTTGGCCGCGGGTATTCAGAAAGCGTCCCCAATCATCACGAAAAGACGCTTGAGGAAATACGGGAAGCCGGCGTAAACGAATCCATGATTCATGTAGATTTCATGATTGGCACTGAAGATCTTTCTGTAACCGGAATCACCAAGGACGGAAAAGAAGTCGAAATCTTCAGAAACGGCAATTGGGCGTTTTGAAGCTGTTGTCGGTCTAATTCTTGAATCAAGGGAGACATTGATATGACATCAAAAGAACGTTTCCTCAGAATGTACCAGCATAAGGAGGCCGATCGCGTACCGATTACGGACATTCCTTGGGAAGGCACTTTCAAACGCTGGCAGAACGAAGGAATGCCTGCGGATGCGGACTGGACGGAGTATTTCGGCATAGACAAAACTGCCGGGATCTATGTAGATATTACCCCTAGGTATGAGGAAAAAATCATAGAGGAAACCGATCGCTACAGGATTTATACAACAAAATGGGGCGTTACCCAAAAAAGCTTCAAAACGCTGGATTCCACACCGCATTTCCTTGATTTTACGGTGACAACCCCCGAAGCATGGGAAGATGCAAAAAGGCGCATGAAGCTTGATGACGATCGGATCAACTGGGCGTATCTGAAAAAGGAATATCCGAAGTGGATCAGCGAAGGGCGATGGATCAGCGCAAATTTCTGGTTCGGTTTTGATGTGACCCACTCATGGATGGTAGGCACGGAAACGCTTCTGATCGCGATGCATGAGGAACCGGAATGGGTTAAGGATATGTTCGATACGTACCTTACCAGCTGTATCGCATTGTTTGACCGCATATGGGACGCCGGCTATCGGTTTGATTGCATCTATTGGCCGGATGATATGGGCTATAAGGGCAATACATTCTTTTCGAATGCAATGTACCGCGAGCTTTTGAAGCCCTATCACAAAAAGGCCGTTGAATGGGCGCACAGCAAAGGCATTTACGCCAATCTGCATTCCTGCGGAAATATTATGACTCGCATAGACGATCTGGTAGAAATCGGCGTCGATTGCTTAAATCCGCTGGAAATAAAAGCCGGTATGGATCCGATTGCCTTAAAACAGCAATATGGCGAAAAACTGGCGCTTCAGGGTGGTATAAACGCAGTGCTTTGGGATGATAAGGAAAAGATCATCTCCGAAATCGACAGAATCGTGCCGGTTCTAAAAGAAAACGGAGGATTTATATTCTCCTCCGATCATTCTATACCCAATACCGTTTCTCTTGAAAATTTCCGTGTGATCGTAGAGGAAATCAAGAAAATCGGAAAATACTAACCGCTTAACAATACATCAGACGGTTTGCTTTACGGCAAACCGTCTTTACTGATTTGTTTTAAGTTATTGGCGATGGTTTCCAGCGCCATGTAAAACGTTTCGCGTGTTACATCGGAAAGGCTTGCGCCCGCAATCTCTACAGCCAATTGCGCGCGCTTCTTAACCTGATCCGCAGCGCGTTTTCCTTGTTCTGTCAGAATCAGTCGCGCCCGGTATTGGTTTTGCCTTTCATTTTCGCGCTTTAAAAGCCCCTTGCCTTCAAGTATCGTGATCATTCTCGATACATCCGACTTATCTTTTCCGCATATTTCGCATAGGCGAGCAGATGTTATTCCCTTGTCGAAGCTGCTCAGCGCATTCAGATAAATGGCATGGGCACTTTTCAGACCGTATTTTTCCATTTCGTCTGCTGCAAGCTTATGCCAATAACGGGATATTTCTGAAATCATGTAAGAAAAACGCTCAAATCGGCCTTCCACAAAAACACTCCTTAAAAAATATAGGATGTTGAATATACAACATCCTATATTATACGCAGAGGATTAAGCTGTGTCAACTGTATTCGATTATTCGGCAAAGGTTGCAAGCATATTGTCAAGAACCGCAATATAGGATTCAAGCTCGGCAGTATCCGTGGTTGCAGAAGTCATGGAGAAGGTATACATATTACCGCTTTCGCAGGTAAGATACTGGTAACCGGTCATGTTGGTTCCGACCATGTTGTAAGCGTAGATCAGCTGAACATACTGCTTGCCATTCGTTTCATAAACAGAACCCTTATCGATGAAAGCAATGTTTTCGAACATGGATTCATAGGTGGCGATGAGAGAATCGCCCATCAGCAGAAGAAGCGTATCTGCAGTTACGGGAATTCCGATACTCTGAACAGTAATATTGATATTGTCGCCTTTTTCATTCATAAACATAGCCATATTGGTTTGTATTACCTGATCAGCGAAAGATTCATAGTCAAATGCCCCGCCGGTAGCTTCGGTCATAAGCGGAAGAAGCTCAACCAGAGTTTCGGAGTCGATCGTAAACCAATCGGCCGGATACTGAACCGTGTAACCTAGCACGGGATGCGTATAGTTCGTGTAAGGGGATGTTTCTGCGACAGCAAATACGGAAAGGGAAAGGGCAAGTACCAGAACAAGAGCAAATAACTTTTTCATGATCGTCTCTCCTTTTTATAGAATATAACAAGTATATGCAATTACATTTAATTTGTCAATGTTTTACACGAAATGACGATCGTATTTTATGCGTATGAAGAAAAACGTGTACATATATTGGAAGCCGCATATTAAATTTGTTTCATTCTGCGCCATATCTGATTTCAGATATTGAAGCAAGAGGGCAAAAAGAGTATAATAAACTGATCAATATGAAAATGAGTGGTATATGAAAATGAAATGGATTGCATCCGCAGCCTTCGGAATGGAAGGATTAACGGGAAAAGATCTCAAGCGCCTTGGCGCGGAAAACGTAACCGTGCTGAATGTCGGCGGCGCTACTTTTGAAGGAAACATGGAAATGGGCATGAAGGCAAATCTGTGGCTCAGATGCGCCGATCACGTTTCCCTCATCGTCGGAGAGTTTGAAGCTAGAAGCTTTGAAGAACTTTTTACTGGAATCAGATCCATTGAATGGGCGGATCATCTGGATTACGATACTGCTTTTCCCATCCGAGCACATTGTGTGAAAAGCACGCTGATGAGTCCCTCAGATTGTCAGAAGATTGCCAAGAAGGCAATTGCAGAAAGCCTGAAGGACGAATACGGCGGAGACTGGCTGCCGGAATCAGGAGCGCTTGTTCAGATTGACATATCCATCCGTGACGATAAGGTAACGGTTTCGCTTGATGCATCTGGAGAACCTCTTTCCAAACGTGGGTACCGCACCTGGAACGGAGAAGCGCCACTCAGAGAGACGTTGGCTGCTGCACTCGTGCTTACCAGCAATTGGCATCCGTGGCAGCCTTTGTACGATCCATGCTGCGGAACCGGAACGCTTTTGATTGAAGCCGCTTTTATTGCATTAAACCGTGCGCCGGGCCTTCGTCGTCCTTTCGCTATGGAGAAATGGCCGTTTGTCGATAAAGAAAAGCTCGAAAAAGTGCGCCGCGAAGCACAAAGTAAGTATGATGAGTGCGCTGATCGGCCGATTAAAATCGCAGGCAGCGATATTGATCCGGAAGCAATTGAGCTTGCCGGCAGGCACATCCGCCAAGCGGGACTTTCCGGCAGAATTGATCTGAGCGTCAAGGATATGCGCGAGGTTACGCTAAAGGGCGAACCGGGAGCTATCATTGCAAATCCGCCATATGGCGAAAGAATCGGCGACAGACGCGTCGCTCATGTTGTTGCCAAACAGCTTGGAGAACTTTCCAAGCGCTGTCCCGGCTGGAATGTATACGCTTTCTCAGCGGACATGGGCTTTGAAAGAGAATATGGCCGACGCGCAAGCCGAAGAAGGCGTTTTTATAACGGAAAAATCGAATGTGAATACCATATGTTTGAAAACGAGATCAAACCTCAGAACAAAGGCGCTCAAACGCGGGGAGGCAAAAAATGAAATCGATATTTAATCGCGCACCTTTAACGCCGAATACTCTGGCACCGCTTTCACTGGGCTCCATTCATCCTGATGGGTGGCTTCGTGCACAGATGGAAGCGCAGGCAAAGGGAATCACGGGTCAGCTGCGTGAACTCTGGCCCGATGTCGGAAATAATTGCGGCTGGTTGGGCGGCGACGGAGATTCATGGGAGCGTGCGCCGTATTATCTGGACGGCCTGATTCCTCTCGCATGGGGACTGGACGATGAAGAACTGAAAAAAAGCGCCATGGACTATATTGAGTGGATCATTGCAAGCCAGCGCGAGGACGGCTGGTTCGGCCCGGAGAAAAATGACGATTACTGGCCGCTTATGATTTGCTTAAAGGCGCTGTATCAGTATTTTACCGCCACGATTGATAAGCGTGTGCTCCAGTTGATGGATCGTTTCTTTAAATATCAGTATAAGAATCTTGATACTAAACCGCTTAAAGGCTGGGCATGCGCGCGCGGCGGCGAAAATATGCTCCTTGCATTGAACCTCTATAATATCACGGGACAGAAATACTTGCTTGAGCTTTGCAAAAAGCTGAAGTCGCAAACGCTTGACTGGCCGAACATTTTCCATACCTTTCCCAATGTTCAGGCGCTTTCCAAATCCCTTTCATGGGTGAGACTGAATGAGGGAATGCAGGAGGAAGACGGTATTTACGGAACCGAACATCCGTACTTCCACACGTATTATCATCAGTCGCATGTTGTCAACGTTGCTATGGGCCTCAAAACTCCCGGCGTTATCAATATGTTTAAAAGCGGCTTCAAAGAGCAGGGCGGCTTTAAATTCGGCTGGCAGAAGCTGATGAAGCATCACGGTGTTGCTTACGGAATGTTTACGGGTGACGAACACTTAAATGGCTCCAGCCCGACGCAGGGAACAGAAAGCTGCGCCATAATGGAAGCGATGTATTCTATTGAAACGCTCCTTGGCTGCGGCAACTTTGGCGCCGATCTTCCCGACATCCTTGAAAAGATCGCATACAACGCCCTGCCCGCCCTTTTCACTGCCGATACCATGGGGCATCAATATGATCAGCAGGCAAATCAGATCGCGGCTACAAAGGCTAATAGAGCATGGTATAACAACGGCGAGGATGCAAATCTTTTTGGTCTGGAACCGAATTATGGCTGCTGTACGGCAAACTGCCATCAGGGCTGGCCGAAATTTGTTTCTTCTCTCTGGTATGCAACAAACGACGATGGCCTTTCTGCTGTCAGTTATGCCCCCTGCAAGGTCAGAACGATGATTGACGGTGTTCCCGTTCGTTTGACGGTGTCTGGCGGTTATCCTTTCTCGGAAACTGTAAGAATTGAAGTTAGCACAAAGCGTCCGGTAGAATTCCCTCTGTATCTGCGCGTTCCGTTCTGGGCAAAGCAGCCCAGCATCCTTCTCCCGGATGGCGAAATCATGTCTGTTCGCGCAAACGAGGTAACCTGCGTGCGTAGAAAATGGGGGAACGGCGATATCGTTAAGCTCGAGCTCCCCATGGAACCCAGAGTAACTCGCTGGAACCACCAGTCCGCAGCAGTGGAACTTGGGCCGATACTCATGGCCTATCAGCCCAAAGAAAACTGGACACGTATTGGAGGAAGCGATCAGGCTCCGCTTTGGCAGGTAACAACCGAAGACGAATGGAATTGGGCTATATTGCGCTCGGAACCCATGAAAGCGGTATTTGGTGAAGAAGCGCAGAGGCCGTTTAAGTCAGGAGAAGCGCCGGTAAAAGTGCTTTGCAAAATGGGGAAAGCAGAAGGCTGGGGAAAGAACGGTGAAAATGCCGAACCAACGCCCATCCAGCCCGTTGTCAAGAAAAAAACAGTACAAACGATTGAGCTTGTACCGTACGGATACACTTCGCTTAGAATCAGCCAGTTCCCATTTACTGAGAATGCTGAATAAAGGGAGTTGACACTATGCCCGTATTGGATATGCCGCTTGAGAAACTCAGAGAGTACAAAGGTATCTCCCCAAAGCCTGCGGATTTCGATGAATACTGGGAACGAGCGCTTAACGAAATGGAAACGCTCGGGACGGACTGTACCCTTACGCCCTCCAAGTTTCAGGCCCCCGGTGCAGAATGCTTTGACCTTACGTTTAAAGGCGTAGGCGGAGCAACCGTATATGCCAAATATCTCCGACCCGCTCAAAGAACCGGTAAATGCCCGGCACTGCTTCAGTTTCACGGTTATAGAGGAAACAGCGGTGATTTTTCCGGAAAGATGGATTATGTATGTGCCGGCTTCTGCGTAGCGGCGCTCGACACAAGAGGCCAGGGAGGACGCAGTGAGGATAATCTTCAGGTGCCCGGAAATACGCTTTATGGCCATATTATCCGCGGCCTTGACGATCCTGATCCGGACAAGCTTTACTATAGAAATGTTTTCCTGGATGCCGCTCAATTGGCGAGAATTGTAATGGCAATGGAAGAGGTGGACGAAACCAGAGTAGGAGCTACTGGCCGCTCTCAGGGCGGTGCGCTAACGCTTGCCTGCGCTGCGCTTACACCCAGCCTTAATCGTTGCGCGCCCCTTATCAGCTTCCTTTGCGATTATAAGCGCGTATGGGTAATGGATATGGATAAAGACGCCTATGCGGAGCTGAGAGAGTATTTCCGCCGTTTTGATCCAAGACATGAGCGAGAGGACGAGATTTTTACAAAGCTCGGTTATATCGATAATCTGAACCTTGCGCCGCGTATTCGCGCAAAGGTACTCCACTTTACCGGACTACTTGATACCATCTGTCCGCCAAGTACGCAGTTTGCCGCCTACAATGCGATTACATCCGAAAAGGATATGGTTATCTATCCCGATTACGCGCATGAGCTTTTTCCCGAGGCAAACGACATGATCATGCAGTTTATGTGTGAGATGCTCTAATTGCTTTATGATGAACAGAATGCGGCGTAACATATTGGTATTACCGCATTCTGTTCTACGGGAACGAATCCGTTGATTCAAATGGCAAGCAATGCATAATATTGAATTAACATATAAAAGTGAAAAAAAGGTATTGACAATTACCCATGTCATATGTATAATAGTTAATGTCGCTTGCGGGGCACGGCTTCTAAAAGAAGCTGAGATCCTTCGGGGTGTAGCGCAGTTTGGTAGCGCACGTGCTTTGGGAGCATGGGGTCGCAGGTTCGAATCCTGTCGCCCCGATTCGTGAGGATACGACCTCTTGGTCAAGTGGTTAAGACATCGCCCTTTCACGGCGGTAACACGGGTTCGAATCCCGTAGAGGTCGTTCTTTTTTCTCACTACTGTCAGGTGACAGAACTTGGGCCTTTAGCTCAGTTGGTCAGAGCAGTCGGCTCATAACCGATCGGTCCGGGGTTCAAGTCCCTGAAGGCCCATTATGGTCCGGTAGTTCAGTTGGTTAGAATGCCAGCCTGTCACGCTGGAGGTCGAGGGTTCGAGCCCCTTCCGGATCGCCATCGTAACTACTTACCGGAGCCTCTGGAAATTGGACTCATAGATGATCTCGCTGGTGTAGCTCAATCGGTAGAGCAGCTGATTTGTAATCAGCAGGTTGCGGGTTCGAGTCCCTTCGCCAGCTCTTCTCTGGTTCGTATAAATGTGGGTAGGTTCCCGAGTGGCCAAAGGGAGCAGACTGTAAATCTGCCGTCGCAGACTTCGGTGGTTCGAATCCACCCCTGCCCACCAAGTCCTTCTCGAAAGAGAAGGCATTTCGCGGGAATGGCGGAATTGGCAGACGCGCTAGATTCAGGTTCTAGTGATCATTACGATTCGTGCAGGTTCAAGTCCTGTTTCCCGCACTGAAGCCCTGAAACGGTTTGTTTCAGAGCTTTTTCTTTATATTTACAGTTTCAGAAATAGACTTGTTAATACGAAAGAAGAGAGCAGTTTTATGAAGAAACTTTTTCTGATGATTTTCACCATATTTGTATTGTTGTTGGTAACGGTATATGCATACGCGCAGGAAAGCATTGATTATGAAATCACCTCCGCGTGTCGAATTGGCCCGTGGGATCCAGAAGTACACAGAATTATGGATAAAAACATCCTTTCCTACTGGACAGGCAGCTATTCCAAAAGTACCTTAGAAATTGTTCTGCCTGCAGACGAAGAACCATGCGGCATGCTTATCGAATGGTTTCGTCCGTTTGAAAGATTCGATTATGAACAGTTTGATGAAAACGGAAACAGCATATCAATAGAAGACAGTGAAAGATACTATAGCGGATATCTGACCTGGCTTCAGACCGATGAGAAAACAAGGAAGATTGCATTGACCACATACAAGAGAGCGCAAATAAGTGAAATCAGCGTATATCGAAAAGGAACCGATCAATTCGATATACAGAAATGGCAAAATCCTATTATCGAACCAGACATTATGCTGTTGGTTGCACATGCTGATGACGAGGTACTGTGGTTTGGTGGGTTACTTCCGTATTATACACAGATTCTCAATAAGAGCGTACAAGTGGTTTATATGACCAACAATGGACGACCGCGCATTCAGGAAGCTCATAACTGTCTGTGGAAAGCAGGCGTAAGGAATATGCCTGTAATTGTTGGTCTAAAAGACAGTAATGATATCGGCAGGGCAGGCTACGAGCAATGGGGCGGTGAAAATAAGATCGACCATATACTTTCCGGTCTTATTCGTAAGTATAAGCCGCATGTTGTCGTAACGCACGATCTAAACGGTGAATATGGCCACATGCAGCACAGAATTATTGCAAAGTGTATTGAAAAGGCAATTCATTCAGCTGCAAATCAAGCAAAGTATTCCGATACTTTGGCTGAGTATGGGCCTTGGTCTGTCGAAAAACTTTATCTGCACTTGAGCGATACAAATACCATATACATGAACTGGTTTACGCCTGATGACGCACTTTTCGGAAAAACACCGATAGAAGTGGCGGAAATTGCCTTTCAGGAGCATGTTTCCCAGCTTTATCGCTATAGTATGGAAGACGGAAAGAAATACGATTATACAAAATTCGGCCTCGTTTACACAAATGTTGGCCCTGATAAACAAAAAAACGATTTTCTGGAAAATATCCTCAGGTGATTGTACAGGGTATCACGAATATTTTCAAAAAAGTATTGATTTATCAAAGCTTATGTTGTATAATAATATTCGCTAAAAACAGCAACAGAGCATGGGTAGGTTCCCGAGTGGCCAAAGGGAGCAGACTGTAAATCTGCCGTCGCAGACTTCGGTGGTTCGAATCCACCCCTGCCCATAAAAAGCACTTCACATCTGAAGTGCTTTTTCTTTTGTTTTTATTTATCCTGATGACTTTCATAATTACTGGGAGCGATCAGGCTGTCTCATTATATGCGCAGGATTTTGTAAAAAAGAAACACTTTTTGCATGTGCCTAGTTTATTAGGGTAGACTCTTTTGCAACTTTTATGTATAATCGTATTGTCGTAATTAGTAAAAAAGAACAATGTGACCGGAGGTATTCAAATGATAAGCGCATACATCGGCCATCCCTCTCAGTTGAGCTACGCAGAGGAACATCGTCTGGTAGGGGGAAAGGGAGACGGGATGCGGCTGTTTGAAGTGAATAACGGGCGCGGATTGTGCCTTACAGCCTCCATTGACCGCGGCATGGATATTTCTCGTCTTCAATATAAAGGCGTAAACTGCGGCTATTTTGCACCATGCGGATATGTTGCGCCTGCATATTTTGATGATAAGGATAACGGTTTTTTGAAGTCCTTCAGCGCCGGATTTTTGACAACATGCGGCCTTTCCAACGCCGGAGTTCCCTGCACGATAGACGGGCAATCGCATGCCATGCACGGAACCATCGGAAATACGCCTGCAGAGAATGCGTACTATACGGTTGATAAGGATCGCATCACACTGTACGGTAAAATGAACAGCGCACAAATCTTTTCGGACAAACTATCGCTAGAAAGAAAGATTGTGATTTCCAATTTTGAGGATTCATTCACTGTTGAGGACATAATCAGAAATGAGGGCGACAGGGATACGCCAATCATGCTGATGTATCATATGA
Source organism: Clostridia bacterium (assembly GCA_045538305.1). Classification (GTDB taxonomy): domain Bacteria; phylum Bacillota; class Clostridia; order Christensenellales; family Aristaeellaceae; genus SFHK01. Next base: position 31,798 of record JAZSRC010000056.1, read on the forward strand.
ACATCGGTTATCCGCTTTTGAGCGAGAACGCGCAGCTGCAGATATCCTCCTCAAAGGTATTGCCCAGAGACGAAATCGCAGCAGAGGGACTGGATACATGGGATCGGATTTTACAGCCCACGCCCTTATTCAAGGAACAGTGTTACTTTCATTTCTTTGAGGAACAAAACGCTATCGCATGCATCGAAAATCCCGATGTCGGCATCGGACTTGAAATCTCGTTCAATACAGAGAGTTTAAACTGCTTGACCGAGTGGAAAATGATGGGCGTTCGGGATTATGTACTGGGTTTAGAGCCCGGCAATTGCTATCCGATTGGAAGAGCGCAAGCGCGCGAAGAGGGGAGTCTTGTAATCCTAGAGCCCATGGAAGAAAGAAGCTACCGTGTTAAAGTAAGGCTGTATAGCCTGTAAATAAGCGGATGAAGTAAATGATACCCCGGCTCCGCTCTAGTGAGAGCGCCGGGGTATCGCGTTTATAGTTTGATTTCGACGGCCTGATAGCAGTTAATCAGGGGGATTGTGAAGGAAAGCGCGCCTGCTTCCTGCGTAAACGGAATCTCATTTCCTTCCGGTACCAGCTTTACCTGCTTTACTTCTTCCGCAATTGATATGACAACGGGAGTCTGATAAATAGGCGGAATATCTTCGATGACGGAGGTTCTGCCTCTCTGAATCGGGCTGGCATACGCCGCATGGAACACATAACGGTTTTCCGCTTTCTGGAAAGTAAGCCTCGTTCGTCCTGCGCTCATAAGGGCCGCCTTATATTTGGGCGTGTATATGAGGGAGAGGACTTTAATCAATACCTCTCTGAACAGCTGTGCGCCGTCTGTTTTATACATTTTGCAAAGCGGATGCGCAAGGTATATAACGTTTCCTTTCCTGACCGCCGCAGGGTGTCCGGCTTTGTCGTCCTTATAGGGCGTATACTGATGCGAGCAGTACGCTTCGTAGGTTCTGTTGAACCACGGCTCATATATATCTCCAATTACCTCAGCGTCAATTACACGCGTTCTTTCGGCGCCCTGATAGCACAGGAACGGGGCGTTTCCGAACGGAAGCCTGAGTTCGCAGCCCGGCTGGAAATAATCGGGGCTCAAAATCGCTTCACCTTCGTAAGCAACGCCTGCATCAATCTGGAAACAGCCGTTTTTAATGGCGCTCTTGTAATTGAAAAGAACGCTTCCGCCATTTTCGATGAAGGTCTGAATCCTTGCGGCTTCTTCTTCTGAAAGTTTTACGCTGTCCGGCAGAATCAGCGCTTTGAACCTGTCAATGGGTTCACCGGGCATGGCGATATCAAAATCGATATGGCTTTCCAGAAGCATCGTGTGAAGGCCTTCATCCGCATCGTCATCGCCGCAAAGGTAAACGCCCAAATCCGCCGTAGAGCTTGCGGGGAATGCCCACGGCTCAATTGCTTCAAGCGCGCGATAGGCTTTTCCGATTACGCGATAGGTCTCCATGTCCATCACGCCATTTGGCGGCATCTGATCACCTGTAGAGCATTTCGCGCCGTACATTGCCATCAGAAGCGCCTCATACTTCAGCGCATCCGGATTTTTATAGCCGCCAAACTCGCCCCAGGAGGTGTGGAATTTTCCGGTCATTCCCAGATAATCCTTATTCTCATAGCGAGTCATAAAGCTTGCGCGAGCCGGCATTTTGTTGTAGCCACCCCAAGTAGTCGGAAGATCTTCCATTTCAATATGGGACTGTTTTACATGGTATTCGGGGCGATAGATCTCTGCGCCACCGTTAAAGAAAATCGTGGCTTCCGGATGCTTTGCATACAGAATATCGGCGCAGTTCTGCATAAACCGAAGGTGATTCAGACGATAGTATTCTTTTGCATCTTCTTCGTTTGTCGGATCAAGTCCTTCTTCGCGCATACCCTTTATGCAATTAGGACAATAGCATGCTTCATCAAGGAATACAATGTCGTAGAACAATCCGTCAAGCGTAGGGTACCTTTCAGCGATCTCCTTTGTCAGGTCGTAAATATGCTGTGCGTATACGCCTGAAAGACAAAGGTTTTTCCATGATGTAATGGGCCTGATTTCAGAAGGTTGGGCATCGGGGTTCACATTCGTCATACGGGCATTTCCGTTTTTGTCCACCATCAGCCATTCCGGATGCTCTTCTGCGTCCAGCGCGCTCCAGCCCGCAGTGATGTATACCGGCGCGGCAACGCCGACTTCCTGCGCAGCTTCGATCATAAGACCCGTCAGATCCATTCCTTCCGGCATAGTGGGATGAACCGTGCCGTACTTTGTCGGGTAATAGCAAAGGCCGTGATGACATTTTGCAAATACGGTAATGGAATTAACGTTGCCTTCCTTGAGAGCTGCCTGAAACTGCGCTTTATCGAATTTCTCGCCAACGCCGGGAATGTGGGGGGAGGTGTGAAAATCCAAATGAACCTGTCTTGCCGGAATTTTTCTCATGGGTTATACCTCCATCAAAATGCTGTCATCATTTTAACATAAAGCAGTATTCGATACAATATCGAATTTGCGTATATTTTCGCCCTTTACGTCAAATACTTTTTTAGGGTGATGTTGAAATGATCGGTTATCTGATGGCTATCCTTGCCGGCGCTGCAATGAGCGTTCAGGGCGTTATGAACACAAGGCTTTCCGACAAAATCGGTTTGATGGAATCAAATGCATATGTACAGGGTACGGCGTTTGCGCTTGCATTCCTGGCGTCGATATTCTTTGGAAAGGGGAATTTTCGTGAAATTACACAAGTTAAATGGCCGTATCTTCTTGGCGGTGCGTTTGGACTTGTGATTACGCTTACAGTGATGATGGCGATAGGGCGCTTAAGTCCAACGGTGGCTATATCGGTAATACTCATTTCACAGCTGCTGGTTGCAGCGCTGATTGATGCGTTTGGCATTATGGAATCCGAAAAAATAGCTTTTACGTGGCATAAATTCGCGGGCTTATTGCTAATGATCGGCGGTTTGCTGCTTTTCAAATTTCAAAACGGAAAATAGAGGTTTTTTCAGAAAATTGAAGAAAATGCTTGACACAGAACATATGTTCTGTTATAATACAAACACAAACAAACGAGAGGTGGCGATCCAAATGAACGGAAGAAGAAGCAAACAGAGAATATTCCGGGTAAGAAACAAGCGAATAACTGCTCTTACCAGACTGTCTATTTGTGTTGCCGTTGTTGCGTTTGCTGCGTGCGCATATTTGATTATTTCCGACGCCGCTTCCATTCACACGGCTCCGACAGCCATTCATACGCTGCCGATTGCATTTAACGGTTTCATCTGATTTTCTCTTGCATGGCGGAATGTTTCTGTGTATAATAATCTCGATTCATGATTCGGGAGATGGATACCTATGAATAAGAAAATGTGCGTGCTTGAAGACGGTAAGTACTGCACGAATTGTGGCGAATGTCAGATGTGCGATCTCGATCCGAAAAAGATTTGCGACAATTGCATGAAATGCGTGAATTCCGAAGGAGCTGAATTCCGAGCCATTCACATAGACGGAGTGATCACAGGCGAGGAGAGCAAAGGCAAATAGAATTCTAAATCAATTGATATCCGCAGTACAGCGCTGCGGATATTTTTTATTACACTTTGACATAATTTGTATACCCAGCAAAGAGGTCAGCTTCTGATCATGTTATCGATTGATCATTCTGTTATCTATTATCAGAATCAAATACATTTATCAAGCAAGTACTCTTTTCATATCTCCATGCGAGGAATGAGGGGGACACTGCCATCCCGCCTTGACAGAATTCACAGAACATGATATACTTCAACTATGCGTTAAAGACAGCTTTTACGAATTGTTGTATCGATTCTGGCATGTTTTTATAACGTATGATGAATGTTTGGTCGTGCGCTCTCATGAAATAGTCTTTGCGCTTTGATTCGTTTCATTATGCGCTTGAATCACGATTTCAATGAGCGTTCGCAGACGATTGCTTGTTTGTTGTCAGAAATGTCTTTTCACAGCTGATCATACATTCAAACGTACAGTATTATTTTTATACTTACTGTACACAATTCAAAAGAACGGTATGTGCTAACGTTGCGTTTGCAGATTCGCAAAAAACCTCTTCCCTACCTTCGTTTTTTGCGTTAACTCCCAATTAACATATGTATGGAGCAGAGATATGGCAAAAGAAATGAATTATGTTCAGAAACGGACGGCTGAAATCACCAAGCTTACGCGCAGCATTCTGGCTGAACTTCCGTCAGTTGTGTTTGACTATATACAATCAATTGCAAATACCACACAGCCGATGACTCGCTATGCCTACGCGCATGACATACGGTTATTCATGACGTACCTTTCAAAAGAAAACCCGAAGTTTGCCCACAAGGAAATGAATCTGTGGACAAGCGAAGATCTTCAATTGATTACAGCAAAAGACATCGTAATGTACATGGATTATCTCAGTTTGTATCTCGATGAATCAGAAGCGTTGATCACCAACGAAGAGCTTGGCAAAATGCGGAAATTCTATGCAGTGCGATCGTTTTTTAAGTGGATGTTCCGCCAGCAGCTGATACCCTCCGATGTAAGCGCGCTGGTTGATCCACCCAAACGGCACGAAAAACCGATCCGACGGTTGGAGATTGACGAAGTTGCCAAAATGCTGGACGCCGCTGAAAACGGCGACAGTTTAACGGATAAGCAAAAGCAATATCACGCCATCACGCGCAAACGGGATCTTGCCATGCTGTCATTGTTTCTGGGCACCGGCATCCGTGTAAGCGAATGCGTTGGGCTGGACATCAGCCATATCGATTTTGAAATGGGCGCGTTTTTGGTTACCCGAAAAGGCGGAAATCAGGTAATACTGTATTTTTCCGACGAAGTTGCAAAACCTTTGAAGGAATACATTGAAGAAAGACAAAAAGTCAATGCCGTGCCCGGTCATGAAGACGCACTGTTTTTATCCATGCAGAGACGCCGCATGAGCGTTCGCGCAATTGAGGAAATGGTCAAAAAGTACGCCAGAATTGCCGCGCCTTTGAAGGACAGAATCAGCCCTCATAAACTCAGATCCACATTCGGCACCAATCTGTACAACGAAACCGGCGACATTTATTTGGTTGCCGATGTGTTGGGACATGCTGACGTAAATACAACCAAGCGGCATTATGCCGCAATGAGCGACGAAAGAAGGCGCCTTGCCGCGAAAAAAATCATCCTCCGGGACGACGAATCAAAGCCTTCCGCGGAGGACTGAATTACATTCTATGCTTTTTGATTTCGCCTGTTGCAAGCTGATCGCAGCGGGTATTTTCTTTATTATCAGAATGCCCTTTTACCTTAATAAAGTTCACCTTATGTATACCCGTCAGTTCATTCAGCTTTTTCCAAAGGTCTTCATTTTCAACCTTGCTCTTATCGGCCTTTTTCCATCCGTTTCTGATCCATGAGTGGATCCATCCCTGTATGTGCGCATTTACAAGGTAAGCACTGTCCGAATACAAATCTACTTCGCAGGGCGTTTTGAGCGCTTCAAGCGAACGTATAGCAGCAGTCAATTCCATTCGGTTGTTGGTAGTCGCAGGATCGTATCCGCTTAACTCCCTTCGCGCTTCCCCGTATATCAAAACCGCGCCCCAACCGCCGGGCCCCGGATTTCCCGAGCATGCGCCGTCAGTGTATATGATTACCTTTTTCATTTGTTATCTCCCCGATAGCGCATTGGCAATCGCCTCAGCGTTGTTCTTCATTGCATCAAAATATCCTTCTGAGCCCAGCGCTTCATTGCCGTTTGAAAGCGTATCAAGAAGCGCGGTTTGAATCCCTGCTTCCTCAAGCACCCGTATAATGGAATCGGGTGCCTGTTTTTCAATCAGAACTACCTTTGCATTTGCTTCGCCAATCAGGGAAAGCGCTTGATTCATTTCATTTTCATCCATCCAGGCGCCGCTTTCATGCTCAATCCGAACGGCGACATTCAGCCCGAGCTCTTCAGCTGTATAGATCAGCCCTTCATGCATAAGCGCTACAGGAACGGTTATATCTGCTCCATTCATAATTTGTTCAATTTCGTCTTTCAGCGCCTGTAGCTGTTTTTTTGCAGAATCGAGGTTTTTAAGATAAATTTCTTCATAATCAGGATCCAGCATGATCATATTTGCGGCAATGGCTTCCGTCATCTGAATCGCACCATCAACAGATAAAAACAGCCAAGGGTTAACGCCCGCCAGATGACTGCTTTCTTCGCTTTCTCCCGCGGTTGCTATGGGCAGTATCGATGAAGTACTGTCAATAAACGCAGGCCCTTCGCCTTCAAACAGCGAATATATGCCTGAAAACGATTCAAGCCCGCTTCCGTTCATAATTACCGCATCGGCTTCTGCCATCAGATAGGCATCCCAGTCGGAAAGTGTATAAGAACGAAGGCAGCCGTCCTGCGGTTGGATCAGCTGTTTAAGCCTGATTCCGGGCACACCGTCCAATACCAGTTCCGAAAGCGCGTACACCGGAAAAAAGGTGGCATAGATTGTGAATTGCTCCGGTATGTCATCTGGTTCAACAATCGGTGAACAACCGGATAAAAGAATCATAAACACAATTGCCAGAAGTACAAATCGTTTTAAACCTGTTTTCATATATTTCTCCGAGATAACTACAAGCAGGGCTTTCGCCCTGCCACACATTCATTCAAACGGTCGGAAAGGTAATGCAAATCTCCGTACCGGGTACAAATTCCTGCGGGGTTCGGTTGGGGTTTCTGCGTAAAAGCTCCGATGCTGAGATTCCAAAGGCTGCTGCAATGGACGATATGGTATCGCCGCTCTGTATGGTATAGCTGCCGCTGTCTGTACACGCGCAATCCTTTAACGGATAATAATACCTTTGACCCGGCAAAAGCGGATTTACAACCAGCCTTGGATTCAGGGCGGAAAATTCCGTAAACGTAATGGCATATTTGTTTAGAATATCGTATAATGTTTGACCGCATTGTACGGTATCCGTGCCGGTACAGGCATTGTTTGCAGCCCGTATCGACGAGCAATTTGGGATTTCCGACCCAATCCTGCAAAGATTCTCCGCGGGCGGACTGCTTTCTCCCGATGCCGGAGATCTGGGTACGCAGATGTATTGTCCAACAGCGAGCTGGGTGGGCTCCACATACGGGTTCAAATCCATCAGCGCGCCGGTAGTAATTCCGTATCGGGCGGCTATGGCGGAAAGCGTATCTCCGCTTCTGATGGCGTACAGGTTCGAATCAGGGCATGTAAGAAGCCTGGACGGAACACAAACCACGGTACCTTCGGAAATCGACATAAAATCGATGGCCGGATTTGTATCGATCATTGCGCTGATCGTCGTTCCGAAAGTGGTGGCAACGCGCGTTAGCGTGTCGCCGGATCTCCATATGTATCTGAGCGAACCGGATGGACAGCTTGCTGTACTGTTTATTTGATCCATGCGTTATCAGCCTCCCTTTATCGTACTGCTTCAGCGTATTCAAAAGGGCGCGATTCGGTTACCTGTTTTGCTCTCTGACTACTTCCGCGTTTTTCAGAAGCCGCCAGAAGTTCATACCAGCAATCCCCTTCACCTGGTCCTCTGTGTAGTTGCTCTTCAAAAGCGCGTCTATCAGATTTCCCATCTGGGATGCATCCTTCAGGCCTTCGGGTTGTACTTCAATACCGTCAAAATCAGAACCGAGACCAAGTACGTCAATTCCGCCAAGAGAAGCAATATAATCAATATGCCTGATGATATCTGAAATTTGTGCGTCTTCCCTGCGCGTAAGAAAATACGGATAGAAATTCACGCCGATATAGCCGTTTCGCTTGATAATTGCTTCTATCTGATTCTTTTTCAGGTTTCTGTAGGAATCCGCAAGCTCATATGCATTTGAATGGCTGGCAATGGGCGGAAGCTTTGCATTTTCGCAAACATCCCAGAACCCAGCTTCATTCAAGTGGGAAACATCTGCATATATGCCAAGGCGGTCCATCTCCATTAACAATGATAAACCGAAGGGCTTTAAGCCAATCGTATTATTGATTTTAGCCGGATAACCGATTTCATTTTCATAGTTCCAGGTAAGCGATATCATTCTAATACGGCATAATCTATCAAACTCGAATAATCTTTCAAGTTTCCCTTCCAGTACCTGTCCGCCTTCAATGGAGAAAATACCGCTCACTTGATCCGGCGGATTATCAGGAAGGTTTCCCGTATAAAATGGTATGCCGATTGAGTTTGCTCTTTTCAGCATGCGAAGCGCATTCTCATAGGGCGTATGCATGTATTCGCGCGAACCGGCAAAGAGCGCAAAAGTCTGTAAAGAGACGCCGCCTTTTTCCAGCTTATCTTTGGAGGACATAATTGCTCCGCCAGAAATATTCTCAAATTCCAGCGCATACAGCGTATCGCAATGGGAGTCTGCAATAAACAAAAGCAATCACTTCCCTATCATTTATGATATGATAGTAACATCCTTTCTATTCATTTTCATGCATATACCTGTTGTGAATTCGTATCTTTTTCGTTTCCTATTGAAACATATAGAATTAACATAGAATTCCATTTACAAATCATTTGTTCGGTGATATAATAATTCAGTCGAAAGGCACGGGGCATTAGCGCAGTTGGTAGCGCACAACACTGGCAGTGTTGGGGTCAGGAGTTCGAATCTCCTATGCTCCACTATAAAAGACTGAAGCTTTGATACAAGGTTTCAGTCCTTTTCTTTTTGTTCTTGCAGAATACTAATACAAAACGGCTAATGCACCCGGGAATATGCAGTATTCTGGCGTTGCTCTGTCACAGCTCCCGGCAACATCGAAAACAGTAGAATTCCATAATCAGAAAATGCACCCACTTCCCTCAGTGGGTGCATTGCAAAACGATTGTCCAGCTTTCATTTTGATAATAAGGCTTTCGTTTTGTCGATAGCCCTTTCGTTTCGACATTGGGTGCATACTATCGCTGGTCAGACCGCTTTCC